>NZ_JANKZF010000015.1 GCF_027568515.1 Arthrobacter sp. HY1533
CGTCGCCCAACAACTCAACGGCCGACCACGTAAAACGCTCGGCTGGAATACACCAGCCGAGCGCCTACGCGACATACTATTGACAGCCTAACCACCAGTCGTGTTGCAACGACCCCCAGAATCCGCCTTGGTGGGCGCCGCCGTCGTTCTTTGCTTTTGAAATCTGGCCTTGGCTAGCCCACGTGGTGGAGCCAGCGCACGGGCGCACCGGCGGCCGCGTGGCGGAAGGGCTCGAGTTCCTCATCCCAGGCCTCGCCCAGGGCCAGCGAGAGCTCCTGGTAGACGGCGGAGGGGTCGCCCTTGCCGGACTCGTACGCGTAACGGATGCGGTCCTCGGAGACCATGATGTTGCCGTGTACGTCCGTCACGGCATGAAAGATGCCCAGTTCGGGTGTGTGGGACCAGCGGGACCCGTCCACGCCGGCGCTGGGGTCCTCGGTGACCTCGTAGCGCACATTGGCCCAGCCGCGCAGTGCCGAGGCAAGCCGGGCGCCCGTGCCTGCAGGGCCGCGCCAGCCAAGTTCGGTGCGCAGCACATTGGGCGCCGCGGGCTGTGCAGTCCACTGCAGGTCCGTGCGCTGGTCCATTACGGCGGCAATGGACGATTCAATGTGTGGGCACATGACAGCCGGGGCTGAGTGCACAAACAAAACACCGCGCGTGGTTGCTACCTTCATTCCATCCTCCATTGCAGTAGGTGCGTCTTCCCCAACGACCTGCTGACGGGTGGAACTTTTTTCTTGCGCGGAGCCCGTGTGGACCTGCCCTGGTTGTCCGGGTTTAGTGCCCGGTCCCTTCGCTCAAACGTTTCTCATGTACTGGTTCCCCTTTATTGTGCCGTAGCCGGGCACTTTGTGCCACCGTGATGACTTTTCCCTTCGTTTCAGCCCCTGTCTAGGCCCTGGGGTGGGCCGTGCGGTAGCTGTCCCGCAGCCGCTCCACCGACACGTGGGTGTACAGCTGGGTGGTGGCAAGGGAGCTGTGGCCCAGGATTTCCTGCACGGCGCGCAGGTCGGCGCCGCCGTCCAGGAGGTGGGTTGCGGCACTGTGCCGCAGTGTGTGTGGCCCCGTCGCCGAGGTGTCGCCGAGCGTGGCCAGGACACGGTCGACGACGGTGCGCGCCGTGCGCGGGTCGATCCGGCCGCCGCGCTGGCCCAGGAACAGGGCGTTGCCGCTGTGCGGCTTGTGCAGCAGGGCCCGGCCGTTCGCCAGCCACGCGCCCAGCGCCTTCTCTGCCGGAACGCCGAAGGGCACCGTGCGTTCCTTGTTGCCCTTGCCCAACACGGTGATGGTGCGGCGTTCACGGTTAACATCGGCCAGGTCCAGGCCGGCCAGCTCCCCCACGCGGATGCCCGTGCCGTAGAGGATCTCCACCATGGCCAGGTCGCGCAGCGGCAGGGGCTCCATGGTGGCTGCGGCGGCCTGCATGTCCTCCAGCAGGCGGCCCAGTTGCTGTTGCTGCAGCACGGCCGGGAGCGACTTGTCCCGCTGGGGGGCCTTCAACCGCAGCGCGGGGTCGACGGCAATGATGTCCTCGCGCAATGCCCATGAGGTGAAGCTGCGCACCGTGGCCGCGCGGCGTGCCAGCGTTGAGCGGGCCAGCCCGGCCGCGCTCTGCTCCCCCAGCCAGCGGCGCAGGGAGGCCAGGTCCACCTCGGCCAGGGAGGTGTTGCCGTCGGCGACGGCGTGGATCAGCAGGGCGTCAATGTCGCCCCGGTAGGCGCGGATGGTGTGTTCGGAGCGGCCACGCTCGTTGCGCAGGTACCGCTCAAAGGCGTCGGCGGCATGGGCCAGTTGCGGCGGCAGGGCATTGCGTTCTTCTAGGTCCACACACCCACTGTGCGCCAGCGGCCGCCCCGGGGCAAGCTGCCCCGCCGCAGGCCGGGCATGGGGGTCACCACAGTCCGGCGGCATTCAGGTACGGGCCAAGTTGGTCTTCACGCAGGGCCGCCCCGATCGCCGCAATGGCGGCGTCGTCGCGCAACACAATTGACTGCCCGTCCGCACTTGTGCCCGTGCCCAGGGTGGGCAGGGTGAAGGAAACGACATCGGATCCGCCAATGCCGACAAGCCCCACCGCCAGCGACCCGACGGCGGCGGAGTCAAGGCTGGCGTCAACGCTGACATACGGCGACATCTCGCCCACCAGCTTGCTGACCTTGACTGGATTCGCCATGGTAGACGGCGAGAGAATCCCGTTCAGCAGCGCCTTGAGGAATATTTGCTGGTTCTTGACCCTCTGGTAGTCGCCATCCACAAAGGCGTAGCGCTCCCGGACAAAGCCCAGTGCCTGGTCGCCGTTGAGTTCTTGCGGTCCGGCGGCAAAGGTGTAGTTGCCGTGCACGCTGGTGAAGGGAACGGGCACGTCAACCACCACCCCGCCGAGGGCATCGGTGATGGCCCTGAAACCCTCAAAGTCAACGATTGCCACGTGGTCGATCCTGCTGTTGAACATGCCCTCAAGTGTCTGCACCACCAGGGGAACTCCGCCGAATGCCATGGCGGCATTGATCTTGGCCTCACCGAAGCCCGGGATGTCCACCCAGGTGTCGCGCATGATGGACATGAGGAAAAAATTCTTCCGGTCCGCCGGTATGTGGACCCACATCATGGTGTCGGAGCGCTGGTTCGAGGCGCCGCCCTGCTCGGCCGTATCCAGGGGGTCGCCCCTGCTGTCGCTGCCCAGCAGCAGAATGTTCACAGCCTGTGCCGCGGGCCCCTCGGTGGGCTTGGGTGGGCGAACGGATTCCTGCGGAAAGGCACTCGGGATGGTCTGGGTCTTGGTGTCAAAGCTGCGGGCCAGGCTGGCCACAAACAAGACGCTGAAGATTGCGGCCACAACCACCAAGCCCAAGGCAGCGAGCAGCACGTTCCTGGCCACGTTGGGCCTGCGCCGCCGTGGGACAGCATTGTCCAGTTGCCCGCTCATGGGCCCATACTGCCACCACCGCCGGGCCCTGTCAGCGCCCCGGCCGCAACCTAACCGGGTTGTGGCCACAGCCAGCGCCGCAACCGGCCCGGGGAGCTACTAGGGGGCGCCCCGCTTCCAGCCGCCGGCCAGCCGTTCTGCCAATCCCAGGGCCTCCAGCCGGCCCAGGCCAGACAGCACGGTGGGGGCGCTGAGCCCGGCGACCACGCACAACTTTTCCAGGGTGGTTGCCGTGCGCAGCGGCAGGGCATCCAGCAGCAACAGGTCCGAGGTGCCGAGCCCGTCGTGCAGGGCGGTTTCGGCCACCGGCTCGCTGTGGAGGTGCTCGCCCATGCCACCGGCCAGCTCCGCGATGTCGGCTGCGTCGGTCACGCACACCGCGGCGCCTTCCTTCAGCAGCCTGTGGCAGCCGGCGGAGTTGGCCGAATACACGGACCCCGGCACTGCCCCCACCAGCCGGCTGAGCTGCTCGGCGTGGTGGGCCGTGTTGAGAGCGCCGGAGCGCCAGCGGGCTTCCACCACCACGGTGATCGAGCACAGGGCGGCGATGAGCCTGTTGCGCTGCAGGAAACGGTAGCGGGTGGGGTTGGTGCCGGGCGGGACCTCCGCCAGGATGAGCCCGCGGGCTGCAACGGCGCGCAGCAGGTCCTCGTTCCCGGACGGGTAGAACCTGTCCACTCCCCCGGCCATGACCGCGATGGTTGGCGGCGGCCCGCCGTCCGCGGCCTGACCTGCCGCCCCGGTGAAGCCCTGCATGGCTGTGGCGGTGCCGAGGGCGCCGCGGTGGGCGTGGGCATCGATGCCATAGGCCCCTCCGCTGACCACGGTGAAACCGCGCTGCACGAGGGAACTCGCCGCCTCGGCTGCCACGTTGGCGCCGTAGCTTGTGCTGTCCCGTGATCCCACCACGGCAACGCATTGCGCCTGCGCGGGCACGGCCAATGACCGGCCCCTGAACCACAGGGCCAACGGGGCAGCCAGTTGCAGGTCATCCAGGGCCACCGGCCAAGCGGGATCCTCCGGAAGCAGCAGTCCCCCGCCGAGCCTTCTGGCCGTATCCAGGTCCCGCCGGGGTGCGACGTCCGCGAGCCGCGGCCGCCACCGGCCCAGGGCGTCGGCCAGGCCCGGCCACCGTTCCGTGCCGGCCGTGTTCAAGATTTCCGTGACCTGCCGCTCCACGCCTGCATGGGTGGCGTCGCTGCTGCGGATCAACGACAGCGCTTCCTCTGGCCCCAGTGCACGGACAAGAGCCATGCCGGGGAGGTCACCCGGCTCCATGAGCCGTGTCAGTGCCGCCCGTGCCATGTGCAGCGCATCCGCCGGCACTGCCCCGTCGCTTGCCGTCTGGTCCTGCAGTCCGTGGTTGTCCATGCCGCTCACAGGCCTTCCCCTCTCTGTCGCAATGTCAGTGCCAGCCCCACGTCGTCGGCGCCGGGGCGCTCCCGTCCCTGAAGGTCCGCCACGGTCCAGGCCAGGCGCAGGACGCGGTCGTAGCCGCGCGCGCTGAGCACGCCGGTTCCCATGGCCCGGTCAAGCAACGCCGTGCAGTGCCCGGGGAGTTTCAGCGGCCCGCGCAGGATGCGGCCCGTCAAGTCAGCGTTGTGCCTTAGCCCCCAGTCCTTGAGGCGTTCCCCGGCAAGGCTGCGTGCCGCCTGCACCCGGGCAGCCACCTGCGCGCTGGATTCCCCCGGCACGGCATCCGCCAATTGGGCCAGCTGCACCTTGTTGACCTGCAGCTGGATGTCCACGCGGTCCAGCAGCGGCCCGGACAGCCGGCCGAAGTACCTGCGCCGGGCCATTGGAGTGCATTCACAGTGGATGCCCTTCCCCGTGGCCTTGCCGCAGGGGCACGGATTGGCAGCCATGACCAGCTGGAACCGGGCCGGATAGGCCGCGGTTCCGGCCGATCTGTGCAGCACAAGTTCACCGCTCTCCAGCGGTTGCCGCAGCGCGTCGAGGACGCGCTTGTCGAATTCCGGGGCCTCGTCCAGGAACAGGACGCCGCGGTGGGCCCGGGTGGCCGCGCCGGGGCGTGGGATGCCGCTTCCGCCGCCGATGATGGCTGCCGAGCTGGCCGAGTGGTGTGGCCGCTCGTAGGGCGGACGCCGGATGAGCTCCAGCAGGCCGTTGCGGCGGTTCTCCAGCGAGTGGATGGCCGTGACTTCCATGGCCTCGGCGTCATTGAGGTCGGGCAGCAGGCTCGGGAGCCGCTCGGCCAGCATCGTCTTTCCCGAGCCGGGCGGCCCCACCATCATGAGGTGGTGTCCACCGGCCGCGGCGATCTCAAGCGCCAGCCGAGCAACCGGCTGGCCCGCCACCTCGGACAAGTCCGCCGGCGGCTGGCCCGTGTCCGCGGCCTCCCCACGCTTTCCCGCGACTCGATCGGCCCCGCCCCCGCCCTCCGGGTGCACCAGCTCCTTGGGATCCGCGTCGAAATCCACGGCCACCTGGGCCAGGCAGTCGTAGGCGCGCACCTTGGCACCGGTGACAAGCTGGGCCTCGGCGAGGTTTCCGGCAGCGACCACGAATTCGGTGTGCCCGGCCGCGACCGCCGCCATGACCGCCGGGAGGACTCCGCGCACGGGCCGCAGCCGGCCATCGAGCCCGAGCTCGGCGATGAAGACTGTCCCCTGCGTGCGGCGCACATTTCCGGCGGCATTGAGCGCCGCCATGACAATGGCCAGGTCAAAGCCTGAGCCCTTCTTGGGCAGGGAGGCTGGCACCAGGTTCACCGTGATCTTGCGCCGGCTCAGCGGAATGCCCGAATTCTGGGCTGCGGAGCGTATCCGCTCACGAGCCTCGGACAGGGAAGCGTCGGGAAGGCCCAGCAGGATGAAGTTGGGCAGCGTCTGGCCAATGTCGGCCTCGACCTCCACCACATGCCCGTTCAGCCCCACAAGCGCCACCGCCAGGGCCCGCCCCATGCCCATCAGGCCACCCCCTTGAGATGGTCGATGTGCGGCGGTTCCGACCTGCCCATGATGACGCCCACCGCGTCGATCCGCAGCGAACCAATCACCTGTTGGTGCTCCCTGGCCCACAGCACCGCCAGGGTGCGCAGCCGCAGCAGCTTGGCCCGGGTCAACGCCTCCAGCGGATCCCCGTAGCGGCGGGAACGGCGCGTCTTGACCTCAACAATGACCAGTTCCGCCCCGTCCAGGGCCACCAGGTCAATCTCCCCACTGGCGCACCGCCAATTGCTGTCAATGACGCGGATGCCCTTCTCCTCCAAAAAGTCCGCCGCAACCCGTTCACCGCTCTGGCCCAATGCATCTTTAGCTCTCATGGCTGCCTCCACCACCAGCATCCACCAGCCCGCCCGCCGCCGGGCCAGAGCACCCGGAAATGTGGACAGCCAGCACGATGGCACCACCTGTGGAGGAAACACGGGAACCAGGGAGCCCGGGGCCGGTCAACAAAAAGTGCCCGCCCGGAACTATCCGGACGGGCACCCTCTCGTGGCTGTGGGGCTCAGTAGGCCACGGTGAAGCGCTGGCGGCGGTGTGCCGGCGTCTCAATTTCGTCCACAATGGCCGTGGCGAGGTCCGCACCGGAGATGTTGGAGTTGCCCTCGTCGTCCGTCAACAAAATGTCGCCACCCACGCGGAACTGGCCGGTGGCCTCGCCGGGAACCCAGGCGCCGAATGAGGCCGCCGGGCTGACGTAGAACCAGTCCAGGACCTCATCACTGGCCTTGAGGGCTTCAAGCAGGGCCTGGCCGGTGCGTGCCTCGGGCAGGATCTCCTCGGGGAATCCGCCGGCGTCCATGAGCGCGGGGCCGCCGGGGGCCACGAGCAGCGATGCGGCCCCGCCCACCACGCCCAGGCGGACGCCGGAATCCTTGGCCAGTTCAGCCAAAGCGTCAAGGACGCCCTCCACCTTGCCCACCATGTCCCCGCGCGGGGACAGCGACGCGATCACCACGTCGGCACCGGCAACGGCGTCCGCCAACACGGCCGGGTCCAGCACGGAACCGGCCTGGTAGTCGGCGCCTGAAACGGCATCCTCCGGGAGCGTGCGGCTGTAGGAGGTCACCTGGTGGCCGCGCTTGACCGCTTCACGGACGATGTTTGAGCCTGCGTACCCGGTGCCGCCCAATACCTTGATTGTTGCCATGGTGTTCTCCCTTTTTTCGTGGCTGCGCGCCACACGTGGATTCGAGTTACTAAAAGAGAGTAACATACCAATAGAGAGTTAGAAGCCCATGGAAAGTAACATTGCTAAACTTTCAGGTAAATCCAACGCTAGGAAGAGGACATGAACCAGCCCGAATGGAACCCCTACGACCGCAACTGCCCCTCCCGGGCAGTCCTGGACAGGCTGGGCGACCGCTGGGCTGTCCTGGTGGTCGGCGCCCTGTCCGCAGGTCCCCTGCGCTTCAAGGAGCTGGCCACGGCCGTTGATGGCGTGTCGCAGAAAATGCTGACCCAGACGCTGCGCGGCCTTGAGCGCGACGGTCTCCTGACCCGCACCAGCCAGGCCACGATCCCGCCGCGCGTGGACTACCAGCTCACGGAGGCCGGCGTCGCCGCAGCTGTGCCCATGGAGGCCCTGGTGGAATGGGCCAAGGCAAGCATGCCCAATGTCATTGCGTCCCGGGAGCGGTACGACGCCCTCCACGAGCCGGCGGAAGCGCGCTCCTAACCACAGCAAAAGGCAGGGGCCGACGCCGGAACAAAAGTTCCGCCGTCGACCCCTGCCTTGGTGTGGCTGGGTGGGCGTCAGCCCAGGGTGCCGAGTTGGCCGTCCTTGGGGATCTGCAGGTCGTCGGTCTTGATGAGTTCCTCGACGTTGACGTCCTTGAAGGTGATGACCCGGACGTTCTTGACGAATCGGGCGGTGCGGTACACGTCCCACACCCAGGCGTCCTGCAGCGTCAAGTCGAAGTAGACCTCGCCGTCCGCGGAACGGGCCTGCAGGTCAACATGGTTCGCCAGGTAGAAACGCCGCTCGGTCTCCACCACGTAGCTGAACAAATTCACCACGTCACGGTATTCGCGGTAGAGCTGCAGCTCCATGTCTGTTTCGTAGTTTTCCAGGTCCTCTGCGCTCATGTCTCCATCATCCACCACGCAGGGCCGGGATGCCCAAACGGCGCAGCGGCAGTGCTAGATCAGGCGCCAGCTCTTGCGGTGGTGGTCCGTGGGACCCAGTTCGGCGATGGCGGCCCGGTGGGCGACGGTGCCGTAGCCCATGTTGGCGTCCCAGCCGAACGCCGGGAACTGGGCGGCAAGCCCGGACATGATGCCGTCGCGCTCCACCTTGGCCAGGACACTGGCTGCCGCCACGGACAGGCAGGTCATGTCGGCCTTGATGCGTGTCTGGATGCGCCACGGCGCGGGCGGGCCTGCCGCAGCCTCGCCAAACAAGTCCGGCTGTGCCGGAACGGAAAGCCAGTCCTGGTTGCCGTCGAGGATCACGAAATCGGGCATCAGGACTGCGGCGGCCTGTTCCATGGCGCGGTTTCCGGCCAGGCGCAGGGCCCCGACAATGCCGAAGGAGTCGATCTCGTGGGCCTCTGCGTGCCCCACGGCGCTGGCGTCAGCCCAGTCCTGGATGGCGGGCACCAGGGCCTCGCGCACGGGCACGCGCAGCAGCTTGCTGTCCTTCACGCCGGGAAGCTCCGTGGCGGTGCTGGCGTGGATGATGACGATGCCGACGCTGACGGGCCCGGCGAGGGCGCCGCGGCCCACCTCGTCGGCGCCTGCCACCAAAAGGTAACCCTGCGCCGCGAGTTCGCGCTCCCAGTCAAGCGTTGGCGGGGCGGCCGCCACTACTTGCCCGCCGATGCGTGCTGCCCGGAGGACACGCTGGCGCTCTTGGGCGCCGGAACGTCCTTGAACACATCCGGGTAGTTCCCCAGGATGCCCCAGTGCGTCACGGGCCAGGCGATGACGATGGCGCGGCCCTCAACATCGGCGATCGGCACAAAGCCGGTGTCGTCGAAGCTGTTGTGGTAGCGGGAGTCCTGGGAATTGTTGCGGTGGTCGCCCATGACCCACAGGTGGCCTTCGGGGACCGTGACCCCAAAGGACGTGTCCGACGGCGCCGCACCGGGGTACAGGTACGGCTCGTCGATGGGCTGGCCGTTGACTGTCAGCTTGCCGTCTGCGTTGCAGCAGGCCACCTTGTCCCCGGGCATGCCGATGACGCGCTTGACCAGGTGCTGCTGGGAATTGTCCGGCGCCAGGCCGATGAAGGTTGCAACCTCACCGATCCAGCTCACGGGGTTGTCGCTGGCGGGTTCCGGTGGGAGCCATCCCTGCGTGTCCTTGAAGACCACCACGTCACCGCGCTTGAGGGCAAACGGTTCCGGGACCAGCAGGTTCACAAAGATCCGGTCCTGGATCTGCAGCGTGTTCTCCATGGACCCGGACGGGATGAAGAAGGCACGGAACAGGAACGTCTTGATGAGGAAGGAAAGCACCACGGCGATGACGATGATGGTGAGCAGTTCCCGGACCCAGCCCCACGCCTGCCGGCCGAAGCGCTGGGAGGCCGACTCGTCGTCGGGCGTGCCGCCGTCGGAAGGTTCAGGAGAAGCCGGCCGGTGGTTGGCGCGGCTGAAACGCCGGGCCCGCCAGTCCTGGCGCACGCGGTCCGAACCGGGCTCCGTGGAGTCCCCCTCGGGGCGCCCTGCGCCGCCGGTGTCCCCCGGAACACTTTCTTGCATCAACTGTTGGTTTCCTTAGCAAAGTCAGGTCAAAGACGTGTGGAGCGCAGCCAGACAGCTGCGAAAAAGCCCAGGGCTACGGCAGTGCGCGGCGGCCGTTGTCAATGGCGTGGATGCGCCCCAGCGGCCAGACGGTGGCCACGGGTGAGCCGATGACCTTGGAGGTGGAAATGAGTCCGCCGCCGGGCGCGCCCAGCAGTGAGCGCGAATCCAGCGAAACGCTCCGGTGGTCACCCATAAGCCACAATTTACCCTCTGGGACCGTGACCTCGAACTTCAACTCGCTGGGCAGGTCCCCCGGATGCACATAGCCCTCCGTGACGGGCACGCCGTTGATTTCCAGCAGGCCGTCAGCTGAGCAGCACTTGACGGTGTCGCCCGCGACCCCCAGGACGCGCTTGACGTAGATGTTGTTGTTGGGCACCAGGCCCAGCCACTGCCCGACACCGGTGACGGCGTCGGCCACGGGGCCGGCGCCGGAGTTCAGGGGCGTGAAAGAGCCACGTCCGTCGAACACCACCACGTCGCCGCGCTCAATGGGGCGGGAGGCAAACTCGGTGCGGGAGACCAGAACGCGGTCGCCCGTGAGCAGCAGCGGCTCCATGGAGCCGGACGGGATGTAGTACACGTCCACCCACACATTCCGGACCAGGGCCAGGAACACGAAGATGACGGTTATCAGCAAAAAAACAAAACGCCAGCCCAGTTTCCTGGACTGGCGTTTCGCTTGAGTCAAAGTGCTTTTCCCGGGTGTTACTTGACGGGAAGGTTGTCGCGCTTTTCCTTGATCTTTGCAGCCTTGCCGCGCAGGTTGCGCATGTAGTACAGCTTGGCGCGGCGCACGTCACCCTTGGTGACAACTTCGATCTTTTCCAGGACCGGGGAGTGTACCGGGAAGGTACGCTCTACACCGACGCCGAAGGAGACCTTGCGGACCGTGAAGGTCTCGCGGATGCCATCGCCCTGGCGGCCAAGGACGAAGCCCTTGAACACCTGGACGCGGGAGCGGGTGCCTTCAATGATGTTCACGTGAACGTTGAGGGTGTCACCGGCGCGGAAGGCGGGGATGTCGCTGCGCAGGCTGGCTGCGTCAACGGAATCGAGAAGATGCATTTTTCTCACTCCAGGCAAACGCCACAGGTCATTTGCTTTGTGTCACGCTGACTGTGGACGGCGCAGGGCCAGTCACTGACAGCGAAAGAAATTGGACCGGATACCGTGAATGGATCACCGGTGTGCCGTCCTGTTGGCATACGCTCCCCCTGTGGCAGGAACGCGCCCAGGGGCACATCTGTCTATTTTGCCATACAGGGCCGGGCTGGGGCTAATCGAGTCCGTCGCGGAGCACGGCTTTTCCGTCGACGACGGCGTAGCCCAGTTCCCAGAGGACGTTCTTGTCCGCCTTGCTGAAGTTGGAGACGTCGAGCGCGTCAATGAGGTCGGGGCGGCGCTCGGAGGTGCGGCGCAGCTGGAGTTCCTTGCGGAACTTGGCAATCTTGCCGTGGTTTCCGCTCAGCAGCACCTCGGGGACGTCGCGTCCGCGCCAGCTGGAGGGCTTGGTGTAGACGGGGTATTCCAGCAGGCCGTCCGAGTGCGATTCCTCAACGAGGGACTCGGGGTTGCCCACCACGCCGGGGATGAGGCGGCCAATGGCCTCCACCATGGCCAGCACGGCAACCTCGCCGCCGTTCAGGACGTAGTCGCCCAGGCTGACGGGGCGCACGGTGTAATCCTCGGCTGCCCACTCCAGGACGCGTTCGTCAATGCCCTCGTAGCGGCCACAGGCGAACACCAGGTGCTCCTCCTCGGCGAGCTCGTACGCCAGCGCCTGGTTGAACACCTCACCCGCGGGCGACGGGACGATCAGGGTGGGCTTGCCGCCGTCGGACACGGGGGAAGCTGCGGCGATGTCGGTCAGGGCCATGGCCCAGGGTTCGGGCTTCATGACCATGCCGGCGCCGCCGCCGTAGGGGGTGTCATCGACCGTGCGGTGGCGGTCTGCCGTGTAGCTGCGGAGGTCGTGGACTTCCAGTTTCAGCAGGCCCTCGGTGCGGGCCTTGCCGATCAAGCTGAGGTCCAGCGGCGCCAGGTATTCCGGGAAGATGCTGACTACGTCAAAGCGCATTACTTGGCGCTTCCTTCCGAACCATCGGCATCGTCGGTGTCTTCAATGACAGCGCCGGGAACCTGGGCCGGGACGCCGGTTTCATCGCTCGCGGTGACTTCCTTGTTGACAGTGAACAGGCCGGCCGGCGGGGTGAGCAGCACGTAGCCGTCCTCGATGTTGACCTCGGGGACGATCTCGTCGACGAAGGGCACCAGGACCTCATCGCCCTCGTTATCCTCGACCAGGAGCAGGTCCTGGACGGCCTGGGTGCGCAGACCGGTGACCTTGCCAACCACCTGGGTGCCGACGCGGACTTCCAGGCCCAGCAGTTCGTGCTCGTACCAGGCGTCGTCGTCCTCGTCGTCGTCGGACTCAAAGAACAGGGTAGCTCCGCGCAGCAGTTCCGCGTCGTTGCGGGTGTTGGTGCCTTCGAAGCCCAGCAGCAGGATGTCCTTGTTCCAGCGCGAGCTGCGCACGGTCAGGGTGCCCAACTTGGCCGGCTCGGCGGCGAACTCGGTGCCGACGGCGAAACGGGAATCGGGGGCGTCGGTGAGGACCAGGGCCGTCACCTCACCGCGAATGCCGTGGGGCTTGCCAATCCGTGCTACCTGGACCTGCATGGGGACTCCTACTGTGTTGTAAAAAAAGATGTGGGGAAAATAGTTTGGCCCCGCCACCATTATGGTGCCGGGGCCAAACATTTGGCTTTACTGCTGAAATCTTTGTCCGGGCTGCTGTTGGCTGCTCGGACTCAACGGCTCAGGTCAGCGGCGGCGGTCTGTGTCGACAACGTCAACACGCACCGGTTCGCCGTTGGCCAGTGCTGCAACCACTGTGCGCAATGCGCGGGCGGTGCGGCCCTGGCGGCCAATGACCCGGCCAAGATCGTCTTGATGAACGCGCACTTCGAGGGATTCCCCGCGGCGGTTGTTCTTGACGCTCACCTTGACGTCGTCGGGAGAGTCAACTATCCCTCGGACAAGGTGCTCCAGCGCTTCAGCCAGCAAGCTACTCAGCCTCGGTGCTCTCGGGGGCCTCGTCCGCGTCGGCCTTCTTGGCCTTCTTGGTGATGGCTTCCTTCACAACAACGTTGGTGGCTTCGGGAGCGACGAAGGCAGCCTTGGGCGCCTTGGTCTTCAAGGTGCCTTCGGCGCCCTTGATGCCCTTGAACTTCTGCCAGTCACCGGTGATGCGCAGGATCTTTGCGACGGGCTCGGACGGCTGTGCGCCGACGGAGAGCCAGTACTGTGCGCGGTCGGTGTCGACCTCGATGAAGGAGGGCTGCTCGGTCGGGTGGTACTTGCCGATCTCCTCGATGGCACGGCCATCGCGCTTTGAGTGCGAGTCCATGACGACGATGCGGTAGTACGGTGCGCGCATTTTACCAAAGCGCTTAAGGCGAATCTTAACGGCCACTTTTGTGGTTACTCCTGGTTCGAAAAAGGGGCGAACTCCGTTTCACGCTCCCGTGGGGCGGGCCGATCTGCGGATTTCTAAGGACAGGACCATCACGCGGAGAGAGGGGCCACGTGGATCGAGTACCCGTCCATTATGCCAGATTAACAATGCTGCGCGCGACACACTGCGGCAGGGGCGCGTCGTGAACTTCCCCACGCGCGGCCCGCCCCAACAAAAAATGATCCCGATCCCACCAAATGAGCCCGGGATTCCTGGATCATTTGGCGGGATCGGGATCATTTCCCAAAAACCGCTGGCCGCACCTACTCGGCAGAGTAGAAGAACAGCCCCATCTTGGCGTTGTCCTCGGCGGCGGCCAGTGCGGCGGCCGACATGGCCGTCAGGGCACGCAGCAGCGGCTCGGTGACCTCGGGCGTGGATTCCATTTCCTCGGCGGCGGCCCATTCGGCGGCCAGGTCAACAACGTCCTCGGGGTCTTCCGGGGCGTCGAGCTCGGCAAACACCTCAAGCAGGGCGTCCGGGACCGCGAACAGGCTGTCCAGCTCAATGTCCACGAGGCTCAGTTCCGCTGCCACGCCGGTTGCGTGGACCTTGCGGACGGCAAATGCGCCCAGAACTTCAATCTCAAAGTCGCTCAGGCCCGGTGTGGGCAGGACGGGAACATCGATGGCCGGTGACTTCCCGGCCATGCGGGCCTTGGCACGCGCCACGGCCTGGTGGTGGTCGGCGATGAAGAACTCTGAGTAATTGGCCACGCATAAGCCTTTCAAGTTGGCGGGCCGGACCTTGTGGACCGGCGGTCCGGGCCGGGGCCCGGGCGCAACCGCTAGGCGGACTGCACAGGATCAACACTAACGCGGATCCTGTTGTTCCACGGATCGTCGAAGCTGATCTCGGCGCCGGTGTCGGCAACGGCCAGGCCGGCGTGCGCCAACCGCTCGCGGAGGGCCCCGACGTCGTCGGCCCCGGGCACCTTGATGAGCACCTCACCGAGCCCCAGGGTGTCCTTGCGGGGGCCGGCGCCGCGGCTGTTCCACACGTTCATGGCCATGTGATGGTGGTAGCCGCCGGCGGCCACGAAGAGTGCCTGGCCGTGGAAGCTGGAGGTCTTCTCGAAGCCCAGGGTGTCCACGTAGAACTTTTCCGCCGTCGCCACGTCGCCCACCTGCAGGTGGACGTGGCCAATGCCGGCGTCGGTGGCGCGCTGCTCCGCCACAGACTCCTCGGTCAGGTGCTGCTGGAGGTAGTGCTGGGGCGAAAGGGCCAGCGAATCCATCGCCACCTCGCCGCCATTCCAGCTCCAGGAATCGCGGGGGCGGTCCCAGTAGAGCTCGATGCCGTTGCCCTCGGGGTCGGTGAAGTAGAAGGCCTCGGAGACCAGGTGGTCGGCGCTGCCGGCGAAGGCGCGGGGATCGTACTGGGCGGCCGTGGCAACGGTCGCGGCAAGGGCGGACTGGTCATTGAACAGCAGCGCCGTGTGGAACAGGCCGGCCTCGCCGCGGCCGGGGATCTGCAGCCCGCCGGCAGGCTTCAGGTGGACCAGCGGGGTGGTGCCGCGCCCCAGGTACTGGCCGCCGTCGGCTTCGCCCACAACATCGAGGCCAAGCGCCTTCTGGTAATAGTCGGCCATCTTTGTCATGTCCCCCACCTTGAGCATCACGGTGCCCATGCTGAGGTCGGCGGAAAGCAGGTCTTGAGTGGCGTTCATGGTGTCTCCAAGGTTCGGTTGTAGTCTCATGATAGCAAAACTACTTGAAGCTTCAAGTTATTCCCCTGCGGGCAGTTCCGCCCTCATGGCGATCCGGCGGCCTGCCTTGTCCAGGCCCAGCTCGATTTCCCCGCGGCGGATGTCCCGGATTTCAGGGCCCCAGTCCGCCTCGGCCAGCTCCGTGAAGCCGGCACTGGCATAGAAGGGCGCGTTGAACGGCACGTCGGCGAACGTGGTCAAGGTCATGGAATGGAAGCCTGCCTCGCGCGCCCAGGCCTTGGCGGCGTGCAGCAGGGCCCGCCCAATCCCCTGCCGGGCAAGCTCCGGGCTAACGGCAATTTGTTCCAGGTGGGCCTGGCCGTCCACGAGTTCCAGGCGCACAAACGCCGCCGGTGGCCGGCCGGCCACCATGATGTGGAAGGCCGCGGCAAACTCGGCGGCCGTTGCCGGGGGCGGGAAGTCGGCCGTGGCCATGGGCGGCACCAGCGCCTCAAAGGCGGTATCGGCCTCCGCCTCGATGGCCGGCAGGAGCCCAAACTCGCTCAGGGCCGCCGGACGTATTTCAAGCATGCACAAAGACTAGCTGCCGACCTCGGAATTGGCGCCGGCGCCGGCGATGAATTCCGCAATGAGCGCCGCCCCGGCCGCCGTGTCATGGGGACGGTGCCCGTCGCGGTGGATCACATGCCTGGCTCCCGTGGTGGACAGGTACTGGGCCACTTCTTCGTACAGGGGTTCCCAGCCACCCGTGATGACCAGGGTGGACACACCGGGAATGATGTGCAGCGGTGCGCCGGTGGACCTGGCCTGCAGCCTGGCCCGGGCCGCCCGCCGCCCCTGCGGCTCGTGGTTGGGCGAGGCCGTCACTGCCATGAGGGTGTTGAATTCGGCAAGGAAAGCCGCATCGGGCAGCTCATCGGCCCGCTCCAGCAGGTGCTGCAGCCGGCCCAGGTACGCGGCAGTGGCGGGCAGTTCGGCGGTCAGGGACAGCAGCAGCGGCTCCACCAGGACGAGGGAGCGGACCAGGTCAGGGCGCTGCACCGCCGCCATGACGGCAGGAACTGCGCCCTGGGCGTGCGCCACCACGTGGCCGCCTGTACCCAGGGCGTCAATCACAATGCGTGCGTCGGCGGCAAAGTCGGTTGCGGCAGGGGGTTCCACGGCGTCGAATCCGGTGCGCTTGAGGAACAGGCAGTCGTAGTTGCCGGCCAGGAGGTGCTGGGCCGGCCAGGCTGCCGCGCCGTAGCCGTCCATGCCGTGCACAAATACGATCCTGGTTTTGCTCATGCTGGCAGGTTACCGGAACCAGGCGACATTGCCGCCACTGGGCCCTGGACAGGCCGGCCACCCACCGGGGTTGCGGGTGGATGGCATTCCCGCCACGGGGGCCGCTGGCTACCATGGCCACATGACCCGTTTTGTGCTTGACCCCGCTGCCTTGGTGCAGCTTGCCGAAAGTGGCAACCCCGTGGACCCCGCCCACCAATTGGTGGCACCGAACTCGCTCCGATCCCTGGCACTGGGGCTCCTGCTGTCCCGGGTCCGGGCCGGCAAACTTGGCGAGGCCGCCGCCCTGGAACTTCACGAGCGCATGACGGGGCAAAGGATCAGGCTGCTGGGTGACCGCGTGTCCCGGCGCACGGCGTGGCGTTTGGCACGCGAGCACGGCTGGGACACCCTGCACGACGCCGAGTACGTGGCCGTCGCGCTGCTCCAGGCCGATGCACTGATCGCGGCCGGCCCCGGCCTCGCCGCCAAGGCTGCGGGAATAGTCCCTCTGGCTCCCCTGTCGGCGCTGCGGCAATAGCACCGGGCCGCGGCGCGCCTGTCCCCCAGCGGCGCAAAGGCGAGCGGGCGCGCAAAAGGCCCCGTCCGGCGTCGTCAATCAACGGCGCGGAACGGGGCCTCTCGGCATGAAAACTACTTGCCCAGGAACTTCTCGAAGCCCTTGGGCAGGTTCAGGCTGCTGGGGTCAAAGTCCTCGGCGCCGGCACCAAAGGCGGCGCCCGTGGGCAGCGCCCGGGGCGCATTGGCCTTCTCCTGCGCGGCCTTCAGCTCGGCAGCGGCCTTGGCCGGGTTGCCGGAGCGTGCCTTCTTCTTGGCGCCCTGCTTGCCCTTGCGGGCGCTGTTGAAGCCGCCGGGGCCGGCCACGCCGGGCATGCCCGGGATGCCGCCGCCCTGGGCCAGCTTCTTCATCATCTTCTGGGCCTGGCTGAAGCGCTCCAGCAGGCCGTTGACCTCGGAAACATGCACGCCGGAACCCTTGGCGATGCGGGCGCGGCGGGAACCGTTGATGATCTTCGGGGCGACGCGCTCGTGCGGGGTCATGGAGCGGACAATCGCCTCGACGCGGTCGATCTCCTTCTCATCGAAGTTCTCCAGCTGCTGGCGCATGCCTGCGGCGCCGGGCATCATCATGAGCATCTTCTTCATGGAGCCCATTTTGCGGATCTGCTGCATCTGGGACAGGAAGTCATCCAGGGTGAAGTCTTCCTGGTCGGCGAACTTCTTCGCCATCCGCTCGGCTTCGCCCTTGTCCCAGTTCTTTTCAGCCTGCTCGATGAGCGTCAGGACGTCGCCCATGTCCAGGATGCGGCTGGCCATGCGGTCCGGGTGGAACAGCTCGAAGTCATCCAGGGCTTCGCCCGTGGAGGCGAACATGACAGGCTTGCCGGTGATGGAGGCCACCGAGAGGGCGGCACCACCGCGGGCGTCGCCGTCAAGCTTGGTCAGCACCACGCCGGTGAAGTTCACGCCCTCGTTGAACGCCTGGGCCGTGTTGACGGCGTCCTGGCCGATCATGGCGTCAATGACAAAGAGGACTTCGTCAGGGTTGATGGCGGCGCGGATGTCCGCGGCCTGCTTCATCAGTTCGGCGTCGATGCCGAGGCGGCCGGCGGTGTCGACGATGACGACGTCGTGCAGCTTGGACTTGGCCTCGGCCAGGCCGGCCATGGCGACGGCCACGGGATCGCCGGTGGCGGCCTCAAACTCGCTGCTGACGCCGGGGTGCGGGGCGAAGACGGGAACGCCGGCGCGCTCACCGTTGACCTGCAGCTGCTTGACGGCGTTGGGGCGCTGGAGGTCGGCCGCCACCAGGAGGGGGCTGTGGCCCTGGCCCTTGAGCCACTTGGACAGCTTTCCGGCGAGCGTGGTCTTACCGGCACCCTGGAGGCCGGCCAGCATGATGACGGTGGGCGGGTTCTTGGCCAGGTTGATGCGGCGGGTTTCCCCGCCGAGGATGGCAACAAGTTCCTCGTTGACGATCTTGACGATCTGCTGCGCCGGGTTCAGCGCCTCATTGACCTCGGCGCCGAGGGCGCGTTCGCGGACCTTGGCGGTGAATTCGCGCACCACGGGCACGGCGACATCGGCATCAAGAAGGGCGCGGCGGATCTCGCGCACCGTGGCATCGACATCGGCTTCGCTCAGCCTGCCCTTGCCCCGGAGGTTCTTGAAAGTTGCTGTCAACCGATCAGATAGGGAGTTGAACACGCGCCGCGCACTTCTTTCATCTGGGATCACCAACGCCCGCGCGGCCAGGGTTCAAGACCTGGCCGCGCATGGGACGCGGCAATTTACGTTAGTCAGGATGAGACCGGCAGGACGGGCTTTTGGCCGCGTCCCACTCCCTTTCCTGAGGGACTCAACTATCAAGGGTACCAACTGCGGAGCCCCTTCGCTGCACACGGCACCCAGTCTTGCCAGTGCACGGCCCATAGTTTGTCCTCTCCAAAAACTTACCGGCACAGATGGACTGTGTCCACAAAATGACGTGCCGTTGGTGGCATGCTGGACACGTGAGCAAAACCACTTCCTCCCCGCGCCCCGAGTCCACCAAGAGTTCCCCCAAGACTTCCCCCAAGCACGACGCCGGGTCCCCGGCTCCTGCGGCGGGTGCCAGTGCGCGAATCAAGACTCTCGTCATCCTGGGGGCCTCGGGGGACCTCACCGGAAGGCTGCTTTTGCCGGGCGTGGCGCGGCTGATTGCCTCGGGCCGTGCGCCCGGACTGTCACTGGTGGGGGCCGGCAGCGACGACTGGTCCGCCGGGCGGTGGCAGGAACGCCTGGACGGCAGCTTTGCCGACGCGCTGGCGCCCGGCGGCGCGTCAACAAAGGAAGGCATCGCCGAGCTCAAGGCCGTGCAGGCCGGCAGCAGCTACCACCAGCTGGACGTGACGGCCAAGGGGGCGTTGGGCACTTTCCTGCAGGGCGTCCAGGGGCCTGTTGCCCTGTACTTTGCACTCCCGCCTGCCGTGAGCCAGAAGGCGTGCGAGATCCTGGCCAAGAAGGACCTGCCGCCCGGCACCCGCCTGGTCATGGAGAAGCCGTTCGGGTCCAGCGCCGAATCGGCCAGGGCCTTGAACGCCACGCTCGCACGGCTGGTGCCGGAAAACCACATCCACCGCGTGGACCACTTCCTGGGCAAGTCAACGGTGCTCAACGTCATGGGGCTGCGCTTTGCCAACCGGCTGCTGGAGCATTCCTGGAACAGCGAGCACGTGGAAAAGGTGGAAATTGTCTTTGACGAGCCGCTGACGCTGGAAAACCGGGCCCGCTACTATGACCACGCCGGCGCCGGGCGCGACATGATCCAGAGCCACCTGCTGCAAATCATGGCCATCATGGCCATGGAACCGCCCGCCACACTGGGCGAGCAGGACGTGCGGGACAACATTGCCTCGGTGCTGCGCGCGGCAACCATTGGCCCCGGGGCTGCCGGCGCCGCCACGGACTTGGCCGCCCACACCCGCCGGGCCCGCTACACCGAGGGAACCATCGGGGACCGGAAGGTGCCCAACTACCTGGACGAGGAGGGCGTTGACCCGGCGAACGGCACGGAGACGCTGGCCGAGGTTGAGGTCCACGTCAACAACTGGCGCTGGGCCGGGGTGCCGTTCATCCTGCGCTCGGGCAAGGCATTGGGCCGCGCCCGCAAGGAAGCCGTGGTCACGTTCAAGCCCGTCCCGCACCTGCCCGGCGGCTTCAAGGGCACCGACTCCCCCACCCGCCTGCACATTGGCTTCGGCCCGGAAACCCTTTCCCTCGACTTGGACGTCAACGGCCCAGGGGATCTGTTCAGCCTGGACCGTGTGCAATTGCAGGCCGTGCTGGCCAGCGACCCACTGCTGCCCTACGGTGAAGTGCTCGACGGCGTGCTCAGCGCCGATCCGCTGCTCTCGGTCCGTGGCGACACAGCCGAGGAGTGCTGGCGCATTGTGGAGACCGCCTTTGCCGCCTGGAAGTCCGGGGAGGTTCCCATGGAGGAATATCCCGCCGGCTCCACCGGCCCGCAGGGTTGGACCACGAGCAACGACTAAACGCAGCCGTGGCCTCGCAGTTGTGGGCCCCCCAAACACCGTTTGGGGGCCCAACCGGGGGTTATGCCCATAGCCGGGGGA
>NZ_JANKZF010000016.1 GCF_027568515.1 Arthrobacter sp. HY1533
GCGGGGTGGGACCCCGACCAACGCAGAACCGCCGCGGTGGCCTCGCAGTTGTGGCCCCCAAACCTGAGTTTGGGGGCCACAACTGGGAGTTCGCCGATGACGCGGAGTCTCACTTGCCGGACTGGCTAGATGGCGGCTACGCCCCGCTCACCGGTCCGGACGCGAACGGCGTCGTACACTTCCACCATCCACACCTTGCCGTCGCCGGCGGTCCCGGTGTTGGAGGTGGCAACGATGACGTCCATGAGGTCGTAGGCCTGTTCGTCAGTGGCCAGGACCTCGATGCGGACCTTGGCGTGCAGGTCCACGGTGTATTCGGCGCCGCGGTAGATCTCGGTGTGGCCGCGCTGGCGGCCGTAGCCGTGGGCGCTGCTGACGGTCAGGCCCTGGACTCCGTAGCTTTCGAGGGCGTTGCGGACTTCGTCGAGCTGTTCGGGCCGGATGATGGCCGTTATGAGTTTCATGCGTCGACCTTCTCATCACTCGTGTGGGAATCGGCGGATGCCGCGGACTTGAGGGGCCGTTCCAGCATGGGCTGGAAGCTGCCGGAGGTGCGCCCGCCAATGTCGTAGGCGGACTCGGCGTGGACGGAGACATCGATGCCGGCGGACTCGTGTTCGCTGGAGATGCGGAAGCCCATGGTCTTGTTGATGACCCAGCCAATGGCGTAGGCCAGCACGAAGGAGTAGACCATGACGGCGCCGGCCGCGATGGCCTGCTTGCCCAGCAGTTCCAGTCCGCCGCCGTAGAACAGGCCCTGGCCGCCGGCAGGCGAGTTGGGATCGGCGGCGAGGCCGATGAACAGGGTGCCGACGATGCCGCCGACGAGGTGGACGCCGACGACGTCGAGCGAGTCATCGATGCCCAGGCGGTACTTCAGGCCGACGGCCAAGGCGCACACTGCACCGGCCAGCAGGCCCAGCGCCAGGGACCACATGGGGGTCAGTGCGGAGCAGGCGGGGGTGATGGCGACCAGGCCGGCCACGGCACCCGATGCGGCACCCAGCGAGGTGGCGTGTCCGTCGCGGATCTTTTCAACCAGGAGCCAGCCGAGGATCGCGGCAGCCGGAGCGGCCAGGGTGTTGATCCAGGCGTATCCTGCAACGGCGTTAGCGCCCAGGGCGGATCCTGCGTTGAAGCCGAACCAGCCAAACCAGAGCAGACCGGCGCCCAGCATGACGAAGGGGAGGTTGTGGGGGCGGTGGCTCGGATCCTTGCCGAAGCCCTTGCGCTTGCCCAGGATCAGTGCCAGTGCCAGTGCAGCGGCGCCTGCGTTGATGTGCACGGCGGTGCCGCCGGCAAAGTCGATGGCGCCCAGGCCCTGGCCAATCCAGCCGCCTGTGGGGTTGCCGTTGGCGTCTTCGGTGAAGGAGAAGACCCAGTGGGCCACCGGGAAGTAGACAACCGTTACCCAGATGGCCGCGAAGGTCATCCAGGCGCCAAACTTGGCGCGGTCCGCGATGGCGCCGGTGATGAGTGCCACCGTGATGATCGCGAAGACGGCCTGGAAGCCAACAAAGACGATTTCAGGGATGGAGCCCACCAGGGGTGCGCCTTCACCTGTGTCGAGAACGCCCTGCAGGCCCAGCTTTTCAAGCGGGTTGCCGAGGAGTCCGCCGCCCACGTCCGAGCCGAATGTTGCGGAGTAGCCAAACAGGACCCACAGGACTGCAACGACGCCGATGGCTCCGAAGCTCATCATCATCATGTTCAGTACGGCCTTGGCACGCGTCATGCCGCCGTAGAAAAACGCCAGTCCCGGTGTCATGAGCAGCACCAGGGCTGCTGAAACTAGGACCCATGCTGTATCGCCAGTGTTCATTGGGCTGGCCTTTCATTGCAAGAGTTGCGTGCGTGCCGCGTCATCGGGGCTGTGCGCTTTGGACTCTTTCAATGCTGGGCTGCGCGTGTTTCACATCGGCGCGGAAATGATTTCCGCCTCGTTACATCTGGTGCCCGTGGGTTAAGTCGGCGCGACGGGCTTGTTTCCGGATTGTTTCGGGTTGTGATTCACCTCATGTGAGCGGCTGCTGGCGCTAATCCCTGCCCGGCAACGGGACAGCCGTTAAAGACGAATGGTGCCCGCCGAAGCGGGCACCATTCGCCATCACGTCACATTCGCAGGCACTCAGGCCAGAAGCGCGTCCACAAAACTCTCGGCGTCGAACGGCGCAAGGTCATCGGCGCCTTCGCCCAGTCCCACGAGCTTGACGGGCACACCCAGTGTTTTCTGGATTGCCACAACAATTCCGCCCTTTGCGGTGCCATCCAGCTTGGTCAGCACAATGCCGGTGATGTTGACGACCTCGGCAAAAACCTTGGCCTGGGTCAGGCCGTTCTGTCCTGTGGTGGCATCCAGGACCAGCAGCACCTCGTCCACGGTGGCCTGCTTCTCAATGACGCGCTTGACCTTGCCCAGCTCGTCCATGAGGCCCACCTTGTTCTGCAGGCGGCCGGCGGTGTCGATCATGACCACGTCAACCTCGGCGTCGATGCCCGCCTTCACGGCCTCGAAGGCGACGGACGCGGGGTCCGCACCATCGACGTCGGACTTCACGGTGGGAACCCCCACGCGGGCACCCCAGGTTGCCAGCTGCTCGGCGGCGGCGGCGCGGAAGGTGTCGGCCGCACCCAGCAGCACGTCCTTGTCCTCGGCCACGAACACACGGGCCAGCTTGCCCACGGTGGTGGTCTTGCCGACGCCGTTGACGCCAACCACCATGAGCACGGCGGGGCGGTCGTCGTGGCGGTCAATGTTCAGGCTGCGGTCCATGGTGGGGTCGACCAGCTTGATGAGTTCCTCGCGCAGCATGGCCTGCACGTGCTCGGGGCTGCGCACGCCCAAAACCTTCACGCGTTCGCGCAGGGTGTCCACCAGTTCCATGGTGGAATCCGTGCCGATGTCCGCCAGCAGCAGGGTCTCCTCGACCTCTTCCCACACATCCTCGTCAATGGTGTCGCGGGACAGCAGGGCCAGCAGCCCCTTGCCCAGCGCATTGTTGGACTTGGCCAGGCGCGCACGCAGGCGGACCAGGCGGCCCTCGACGGGCAGGGGCGTCTCGATGGACGGGGCGGCCGGCGCTTCCGGCTCCTCTTCAACGTCCGACGGCGGCGCCTGGGTTTCCGGGCGGTCCTCCACCAGGGTGCCGCCACCCTGGGCAGCGTCGGCGTCCAGCGGGGCGGGATCGTTGGCATCGCGCGGGCCGGTGTAGTTCTGGCTGCTGCGGCGGGCCTTCAGGAAGACGGGGATGAGACCGCCAATGACGGCAAGCCCAACCACGATGGACAGGATGATGGGGAGAATATCGTTCACCCTCCCAGTCTCTCACGCGGGCTGCCGGCGCCCGGATACGCAACAAAACATCCAATGTCTGACAAACCCTTGACGCACTGATATCGATAACAAATACTTGGGATGCCTGCAGTTTTGTGATCTTTACAGGACAGTTACGATCCAAATCTCGCAGACAACCTGGTTCTGGCGGCTTAAAGGTCGGACTGCTGGCCCGGCGTCGTCGTTGACGCCCCTCCTGCACCCACGGCAGCTGCCAGTCCCGGACTTCACTTGCGCCCCAATGGAACCCACAGACAAGAGACACGCTCCATGAAACTTGGAAGACGACATGCACCTGCCATGGCGGCAGCCCTGAGCCTGGTACTCGGCTCGGCGCTCATGCCGCTGGCCGGCGCCGCCGCAGCACCCGAAGGCGTGGTCGCCGCACCCGCATTCGAGATCCCCAACACCCGGCCGGCCTGGCAAAACCTGGCCCTGACCCCGCCCATGGGTTACAACAACTGGGCCTACTTCACCTACAACTTCGATGAGGCCAGCCTGCTGGCACAGGCCCAGAAGATGAAGGATTCCGGGCTCATTGCCGCCGGTTACGACACTCTCACCATTGACGACGCGTGGATGACCAAGGACCGCGGCCCCGACGGCAAGCTCGTGGTGGACACCGCCAAGTTCCCCGACGGCATGAAGGCCTTCGGCGACAAACTGCACGCCCTTGGCCTGAAGTTCGGCATCTACGCCGATGCCGGCACCCGCACCTGCGGCAACTACGCCGGCTCCCTCGGTTTCGAGGACGTCGACGCCAAGCAGTTCGCCTCCTTCGGCGTTGACTTCGTCAAGGTGGACGGCTGCAACATGCCCGGCGGCGGGCCCGACGCCTACAAGGCCGCCTACCAGAAATGGTCCGACGCCCTGGCCAATGCCGGCCGCCCCATGGTCTTCTCCGTTTCCGCCCCCGCCTACTTCCAGCACGGCAACGAGGCCACCTGGCACGACATGATCGACTTCTCCGGCGACATCGGCAACATGTGGCGCGAGGGCGACGACATCGCCTACGCGAGCTATGGCCATGACCGCGTCTGGAACTCGATCATGAACAACTACAACTACAACGTCAAGTTGCCCCAGTTCGCCGGCCCCGGCCACTGGAACGACCCCGACTTTGTGATGGTTGGCACCAACGGCCTGACGCGCGACGAGGAGCAGGCGCAGTTCTCCCTCTACGCCCAGATGGCCGCCCCGCTGTTCCTGTCCACGGACCTGACGGCGCTCTCCCCCGACCAACTGGCCACCGTCAGCAACCCCGAGGTCATCGCCATCAACCAGGACACGCTGGGCGCGCAGGGCTACATTGTCCAGCAGAGCAGCGAATTTGAGGTGCTGACCAAGCCCCTGGCCAACGGCGACACCAGCGTGGTCCTGTTCAACAAGTCCACCACGGCCCGGACCATCTCCACCGACCTGAAAACTGTCGGGGCCACCGGCACGGTTGAACTGCGCGACGTCTGGAAGAAGCAGTCCGCCGGCACCAGCGATTCGGCGATCAGCGCCGTCGTGCCCGCCCACGGCGTGGCCATGTACCGCCTGTCCAAGGCAGCCGTCCCCGCCAACCAGGCCCGCCTGGGCGGCTCCGGCACCGGATCCGTGTCCTCGGGCGCCTCCGGCACCGCCCTCGTGACGGTCAGCAACAACGGCTCGGCAGCAGCCAGCAATGTGCGCGTCAAGCTCGGGTCAGCGGGCGGCGTCACGCCGGCCGCAGCGTCCGAGGTGGTGGTCCCCAAGCTCGACGCCGGGGCTTCCGCCACCATCCCCGTGGCCGTCACCGCAGCTGCAGGCACCGTGGCCGGCACGGCAACACTGACCGCGAGCGCCGTCGCAGCGGACGGCACGGCTGCGGCCCTGCCCGTCAATGTCACGGTATCGGCTTCGACGATTGCCGGGGATTCGTTCCTGAGCGACCTCAAGCCGAGCGCCTGGAAGCTGTTCGACAACACGAAATTCGGCATGGACACCCAGTTCGACCCGTCCCGCAAGATCATCCTGGCCGGCAAGACATACGAGAAGGGCCTGGGCGGACAGGCCGGCGGCAGCGTCACCTTTGACCTCAATGGCCAGTGCACGTCCTTCTCGGCCACGATTGGCATTGATGACTACAACCTGGACTACGCCGTCACCCACGGCCAGCCCAAGGTCTGGTCCACGTTTACGCTGACCGACCAGGCAGGCACCGTCCTGAAGAACGTTGACTTCACAGCGCCCGACACCGCCGTCCAGCCGTTCACGGCGAACGTCACGGGTGTGCAGCGCCTGACCATCGCCAACAACAACTTTGGCGCCAACGGCTACTACGCCCACGCCAACTGGGCCGATGCAAAGGTCACTTGTGCCGGGGCAGCAGCAGTTTCTGCTCCCTCCGTCACGGCCCATCCCGCAAACGCCACCGTGGCCGACGGCGCGGAAGCCACCCTGGCTGCGGCCGCCAACGGCACGGCCACTTCCTACTCCTGGCAGGCCTCGCGTGACGGCGGCACAACCTGGCAGGCCGTCTCAGCGGCACCGACGGCCCCGGCCACCGGCGCAACCACCGCCACGGCCACGCTGAAGGTGCCGGCCTCGGCCAGCGAGTCCGGCGTCAAGTACCGCGCGGTGTTCAGCAACCAGGGCGGCACCGTTGCCTCCAACCCGGCAACGCTCACCGTCACCGGTCCTGCCGCAACCCCCGTGGCAACCACCGTGGCGGCGACTCTCACTGACGGGGTGGCACAGGCCCGCCCCGGCCAAGTCCTGCCCTACACGGGAACAGCCACGGTCGGGGCGCAGCCCGCCACCGGGCTGAACCTGGTGCTGGCGGCCTCGGCCAAGGCACCTCTGGGCGCGGCCCCCGTGGTCACGGCCAAGACACCGGCAGGGGTGGCCATCCCGGTCACCACCACCCTGTCCGTGGCCGGAAACGTCCACACCATGAAGGTCAACGGCACGCTGCCCGCCGGAACCATCCTCACAGTCAACGCCCTGGGCATCGTGGCCGATGGCCTGCTTGACGGTTCGGGCAACATCACGGCAACCCTGGCGATCTCGGCCGATCTCTCGGGTGCCGCAGTGACGGCAACGGAGAACACGGCACTGGCCTACAAGGCGGCCCTGGACAGCCTGTTCACGGACACCACGCGGGCCCCGCTTCCGGGCACGGCGTTGAACTACACCTCCACCACCATGGTGGGCCGCAGCGGGTTCCTCAACGCCGGCGCCAACTACGGCCCGGCCGAGTCCGTGACACTCACGCTCACCCCGGACGCGGCACTGCCGTTCACCGCACAGCCCACTGTCTCTGTCCTGGATGCCAACGGCACCCCCGTCACGGTGCCGAACACGATCACCGGTGCGGGCACCAACGCCTCCCCGTACGTGGTCACCTTCAACGCCCCGGTCCCCCAGGGCACCATCACCACCAAAACCCCGGCCACGGTTCCGGCCGGCGCGGCCTACGGCACCAGCTACACGGCCAAACTGACCAGCAACCTCAGCAACAACGGGCGGACAGCGGCACCCGCAGCGGCAACCGACGTCGACCTTGTGGACAATGCGCCCACAGTGCAGAACACGCTGACGGCCGATGCAACCACCATCAAGCCCGGCGAAAGCTACAACTTCACAGCCAAGACCAAGGTGGCCAACGGAGCCGCAAAGAAGCTGCTGATCAACCTCTACGGCACACCGGCCGCACCCCTGGATGACAACCCGGTGGTTACCGCCGAACTGCCCAACGGGGACAACTTCCCGGTCACGGCAACTGTTTCACGTTCCGTCACGGCCTACACGGTGAACATCCACGAGGTGGTGCCGGCCAACAGCACCGTGACCGTCAAGGGCAGCGGCACGGTTGTGGCCGAACCCGCCACGGGGGCCCGTGTCAGTGTCCGCCAGACGGCACACGCCGTGAACATGGGTGGGGACCCCACCTCCATCGGCGGCACCGAGGTGGCAATCGCACTGCAGGCACCCGTCAAGCCGTCGGTTCCGCTGCCGGAAGGCTGCACCAACAACGCCATCCGCCCCACCGGCGCCACGGCCAGCTCACAGGAGACCTCCGGGGAAAACACGCCTGCCTCCAACGCCATCGACGGCTCCACCAGCACGTTCTGGGGCAGCCGCTGGTCCACCGCCGGGGCGGCCTACCCGCACCAGCTCATACTGGACCTGGGCAAGGAAGCATCGCTGTGCGGCATCAACTACGTTCCTCGCCAGGGCAACTCCAACGGGCGCGTGGCCACCTACAAGGTGTACGTGAGCAACGACCCCACGGTTAAGGGGACGGCTGTTGCCAGCGGCTCGCTGGAGGACTCCAACGAGGTCCAGACCATCCTGTTCGGTGCTGCCGCGCAGGGCGCAGCGGCCAAGGCTGCACCGGTCCAGGGCCGCTACGTGGTCTTTGAGGGCCTCAGCGAAGTTGCCTCCGTCTCCACGGGCACCATGACGGTGGCCGAACTGAGCGTCAACAGCTTTGCCGAGGGCCCCGTGGAACCCGTGGACGCCAAGGCCACGCTGACCAACGCGCTGACGGCCCCGGCCACAGTTGCACCAGGCGGAGCCATTGCCTACCAGGGAACTGTGACCGTGGGCAGCACAGGCTTTGCCAACCCGGACGCCATTGCCGGGCCGGCAGAGGAGCTGAAGCTGACGCTGACCCCGGGAACCGGCGCACCGTTCACCGGCGCACCCGTGGTGGTGGTCCGCAATGCGGCCGGCGCCACAGTGACTGTTGCCTCAACTGTCACGGGAACCGGAACCTCGGCCAGCCCCTTCGTGGTGGCCTTTGGCGCTCCGGTCCCGCAGGGAACTGTCACGGTGACGGTCAACGCCACCGCCCCGGCCTCCGGTTCGGTGTCGGCCACCTTGGGCTCGGAACTGCTCAACAACGGTTCCACCGCCTCGCCCAAGGCTGCGACTGCCGCCACCGCGGTCGAAGTGACGGCGACGCCGACTCCCACTCCCACTGAGTCGGCAACGGCGACGCCGACAGAGAGTGCAACACCGACGCCCACGGCCACGGCCACACCGTCGGCGTCGGCAACCCCGACGCCGACGGCAAGCGCTACACCGACACCGTCGGCCAGCGCTACGCCCACCGCGTCCGCCACGCCGTCGGCAACCGCAACACCCACAGGTGCGGCAACGGCAACCACGTCGGCAACGCCGGGTGAATCGCCGTCGCAAAGTGCCACCCCAACACCCGGGGGCGGCGCGACGACGTCGAACTCCGCTGCGGCACCGACCGGGGCACCGTCCCCGGCCCGGTCCACGGGGGCCGTTGCCGTGGTGGACGGCCTGCCCGACACCGGTTTCCAGAACGCGGCTGCCGCCCTCGGCGCACTCGTGCTGGTGGCCGGATGCGCCGTCCTCATCGGGGCACGGCGCAGGAAGGCCGCGCACTGATTCAACTGAACTGAGCCCGGACAAGGCAAAGGGTGGCTGCTGCGATTGCAACAGCCACCCTTTGCTGTGGCAAACTCATTGCCGATGGCAACGCTGAATCCCGACCCAAAAACCACAGCCGGCACCCCGGCCAAGCTCCCCCGCGAGATCAAGGTCTTGGTGGCCGCGGCCTTCCTGATCGCGATTGGATTTGGCATTGTGGCCCCCGTGCTGCCGCAGTTCGCGCGGAGCTTCGACGTGGGCGTGACAGCAGCCGCCGTGGTGGTCAGCGCCTTCGCGTTCACCCGGCTCATCTTTGCCCCGCTCAGCGGCACGCTCGTGGAGCGCATGGGCGAACGCCGCACCTACATCCTTGGCATCCTGATCGTGGCGGCCTCCTCGGCGGCCTGCGCATTTGCCCAGGACTACTGGCAGCTGCTCATCTTCCGAGGACTGGGCGGCATCGGCTCCACCATGTTCACGGTGGCTGCCATGGGTCTGCTGATCCGCATGGCGCCGCCGCAGTCGCGCGGCCGGGTCTCCAGCCTGTATGCAGGATCCTTCCTGCTGGGCAACATTGCCGGACCCGCCGTGGGCGGGCTGCTCGCGGGCTTCGGCATGCAGCTGCCCTTCCTGGTCTACGCCGGGGCGCTGGTCCTTGTGGCCCTGCTCGTGGCGACACAGCTGCCGGCGGTTGCCGCCGTTGCCGGCATCTCCGCTGCAACGCCCAAGAAGGAAATCCTGCCGCTGCGTGAGGCACTCGGGATCCCGGCCTACCGCGCTGTGCTGACCTCCGGATTCGCCAACGGCTGGTCCGCCTTCGGCATCCGCATGGCGCTGGTGCCGCTGTTCGCCACCGCGGCACTGGGCGCCGGCCCCCAGGTGGCCGGAATCTCCCTGGCGGTTTTTGCCATCGGCACCGGCATTGCGCTGTCCTTCTCCGGCAAGCTGGCCGACACCTGGGGCCGCAAGCCCATGATCCTCTCGGGCTTGGCCGTGAACGGCATCGCCATGGGAGTGCTTGGCTTCACGGGCAACGAGTTCTGGTTCTTCATAGTTTCCGCCATTGCGGGCTTGGGCAGTGGGCTCATGGGCCCGGCCCAGCAGGCCACGGTGGCCGACGTCATTGGCAACGAGCGTTCGGGCGGGAAGGTGCTGGCCACATTCCAGATGAGTTCCGACTTCGGCGCCATCATCGGCCCCATTGCCGCCGGGGTCCTGGTGGACGCGTTCTCCTACGGGCCGGCGTTCCTCATGGCCACTGCCGTGGCACTGCTCAGCTTCCTGTTTTGGCTCCCGGCCAAGGACACAAGGCTCAGCTAGCCGTCATCAACGGCCGCCGGCGCCTCAGACCACCGGGCCCAGTTTCCCCAGTGCCGCCGATCCCCTGACCGCAGCGGCCAGGTCCACCAGGGCCTGGCCGTGCAGTTCCGCCAGCTCTGCCGCCCTCCCGGCGGGCCCACCTTCCGGACCGAAATCAGAACCCTTGAAGTACAGGTCCGGCGCAAGCACCTGTGTGCCAAAGAATCCGGCAACGCTGGCGGCCAGCTCACGCGTGCCAAGGAAATGCTCGCCCGAGGCGCCGGTCATCACCACGGCCACCGGCGTGCCGGCCAGCGGCTCGGCGCCCGGCTTCCGCTCAATCCGTTCAAGCAGTGTGCGCAGCGCCGCCGTGTGGCTGGCCCGGTAGGTGGGGCTGCCCAGCACGACGGCGTCCGCTGCGGCAATGCGGGCCAGGACCTCCGGGTGGTCGTGGGAGACAAGCTCGGTTTCGGCACCCCGGGATGCGGCCCCGGCCAGCACTGCGGCCACCGCTGCGGCGGTCTTTCCCGGACCGTGCGGGCTGCCGTCAATGCCCAGCACAATCATGCGACGGCTCCCACGAGCGCCGGCTGGACGCGGGCGTAGGCACCCTTGTAAAACAGCAGGGGTTCGGCCTCGGCCCGTGCGTCCAGGGCCCGCACGGAACCCACCACAATGGTGTGGTCGCCGCCGTCGTACTCTTGGTGCAGCTCGCAATCCACCCAGGCCAGGGCCTGGTCCAGCACCGGGTTCCCCAGCGGCGACGGTGAATGGCCAACCCCGGCGAACTTGTCGGCGCCGGAGCGGGCAAACTGCACGGACAGGTGCTGGTGCTCGGCCGGCAGGATGTTGACGGTGAAGCGGCCGGCGGCCCGCAGCAGGGGCCAGGTGCTGGAGGTGCGGGACGGGCTAAAAGTCACCAGCGCCGGTTCCAGCGACAGCGAGGCAAAGCTTTGGCAGGTGAAGCCGATGGGTCCCTGCGGCGTCGCGGCGGTGATCACTGTCAGGCCTGTCGCGAAGTGGCCCAGCACGTTGCGCAGCTGCTGCGGCGTGACGGGGAGGTGGCTTGTCATGGGGCTTCCTTTCGTGGCGGTAATGCCACAAAACCACTTCCGGCAACCGGCCGCCAAGACCCCTGCAATGTGCTGAAACACCGCTCAACGTGGCTCAACATGACGTGACGCGGCGTAACACCCCGGGTGGATCAGGCCGGCATTTTCGCCACCACGAGCTCCATGCGCAGGTTCAAATCAAGGCGCACGTCGCCGAGTTCGTCTGCCTCCACCACGGGCAGGGCATGGGTGCTTGCCCGGCCACGCTCCTGTTCGGTTTCCGGCAGGCCCAGGTTGCCGCGCAGCGTCGCCGCTGCGTAGCGGGTGGGGTAGATGCCGCGCCGCTGCAGCTCCGGGACCAGGTGGTTCACCAGCTCGGCCAGCTCACCCGGAAACATCCACGGCATGACCGTGAAGCCGTCAACGGCACCGGAGCGGGCAAAGTCCAGCAGCTGCTCCGCCACACCGGCGGGCGAACCAACGAACGCCGCCGCGTCCCAGGCGTCCGGCGGGAGCTGGGCACGCATGGACTCGGCCCTTTGGCGGGCTTCTTCATCCGTGGCCGCGAGGATGATTGTTGCGGACTGAATGATCTTGACGTCGTTGGCGCCGCGTCCGGCGTCCACGGCATGCGCCACGATCTCCCGCCTGACGGCCAGTGCCTCGGCAAGGCCGGCCGGGGCGGAGATGACCACATCGGCGTGCCGGGCGGCGAAGGCACGTTCCCGGGCCGATCCGCCGTCGTGCACCAGCACGGGCCCTGACTTGGTGGCGGGCCCTTCCAGCCTGCCGAGCCCCAGGCTGTACATTTGTCCGCCGTGCTCGAAGGCCCCGAGCGTCTCCACCGGCCCGGCGTGCGCATCCCTGGGCTTGGGGGCCCGCCAGGTGCGCCGCGCCGATTCAATGAAACCGTGCCGGCCGTCCGCGGAGGCGACGCCCTCGCCGTCGGGCCCGTCCGCTCCCCCGCCAGCGGAAACGCCGGATGCGCCGTCCGCCAAGAGATGCCAGGCTGCCCGCCCGCCGGACAGACTGTCCAGGGAGGCAACCCTGTGGACAAGGTCCGCGGGGTCGTCGTAGTCGGGCGCCGCCGCCACGACCACCCCGATGCTGGTGGTAACGGCCGCGATCGCGGCGAGCATTGTGGCGGCATCGTTGCTGCCTGCAGGGTCAGTGGCCGACGCGGCACCGGGATCATCCCGCAGCCAGTACCTCTGATCCAGGGAAAGCAGGGAGAACAGCCCCCGCTCGGCAGTCTGGGCGTGGCTGCGCAGCTGCTCGAAGTCCAGCTCGGAAGGCGGGCCGATGAGGCTCACGCCCAGGTGGATCCGGCCCGTGGGGGCAAACTCCGCAAGTGGTTCGTGGATGTCCGTCATGGTGTTCATTTCTGCTTGGCTGGACCGCTGCCTGCCCCTCCGCGCAAACACGTCAGTGCCGGCACCGGCGGGGCGGTGGCTTGTTCGATAGAGCGTTTCACAGTGGCCCGGGGGCGAAGTTGCAATCCGTAACAAAGCGGTGCCGGAACTGCCGCCGAGGGCACCCGTTCAAGTCCCGGCGCGACGCCGGACGACTTCCCTTTACCCCCTGCAACCCCGTGTTTCAAAGGTTTTGGCAGCTGCCCTTCGACTGCCCGAGGGTTGAGTCACCACAGCAAAAACACCAACGAACAGCAGAGGAAATCATGACCCCCATCATCACCAGAAGCGCCCTTTCCATCGCCCTGGCGGCCTCCGCCGCACTCGGCCTGGCCGCCTGCTCAGACCCGGGCGCCGCGGCCAACGCGGGTGCCAATGCCGGGGCCGGGGCGGCAGGCGCGCCATCCTCAACGACCAAGACGTTCAACCTGTCCCCCGAGCAGGGCCGCACCCCGGCGGCCCCGGATCCCGCCGCCGTCGCCCTGGTCCCGGCCAGCATCAGCAAGGACGGCAAGCTCACCGTGGCCGTCAGCCCGTTCGCAGCACCGCTCGCGGTGTACGCGACGGACAACGTCACCCCTGTTGGCAACGAGGTGGACATCGCCGTGGCGCTGGCCCAGACCCTGGGCCTGGAGGCGGACATTGTGCCCACAACCTGGGCCGACTGGCCGCTGGGTGTGTCCTCGGGCAAGTACGAGGCAGTCATCAGCAATGTCACCGTCACGGAGGAGCGCAAGCAAAAGTTCGACTTCGCCAGCTACCGGGAGGACAAGCTGGGCTTCTACGCCAAGGAGGACAGCACTGTCACGAAGGTGGAGTCCGCCCCAGATGTTGCCGGCAAGAAGGTGATCGTGGGCTCCGGAACCAACCAGGAGGCCATCCTGCTGGCCTGGGACAAGGAGAACAAGGCCAAGGGCCTGGCCCCCGTGGAGTTCCAGTACTACGACGACGACTCCGCCTCGACCCTGGCGCTGCAGTCCGGCCGGGCTGACCTCACCTTCGGCCCGAATGCCACAGCGGCGTACAAGGCGGCCACGGACGGCAAGACCAAGCTCGTGGGACTGGTCGACGGCGGATGGCCGCTGAAGGCCAGCATCGCGGCCACCACCAAGAAGGGAAATGGGCTGGCCGCGGCGGCGCAGGCCGGCCTGAACCACCTGATCGCCGACGGCACGTACGGCACGTACGGCAAGATCCTGGACAAGTGGGGGCTGGGCACCGAGGCCGTGGCCAAGTCCGAGCTGAACCCGCCGGGCCTGCCGGCCAGCTAGCCTGCCTCCACGCACGACGACGGGAGCCCACCTTTTGCAACGAAAGGTGGGCTCCCGTCGTCGTGCCGCCCCCGCCGCCAAAACGCTCCCTCACTTCCAGGGCACCTTTCCCGCACGCTCCCTCACTTCTGGGGCACCTTTGCCAAACGCTCCCTCACCGGAAGTGAGGGAGCGTAATGGGTAAAAGCCCCAGAAGTGAGGGAGCGTCGGGGAAGGCGGGCGGGTGGGCGTCAGAGGTGGAGTGATCGGGCAGCCAGTTCAAGCCTGACGTCCGCAGCTGTTTCACCCCCGCCGTCTGTTTCACCCCCACCGTTGCTCGGCCCTGCGTCGGCGCGCCGGGGAACGGGCAGGCCCAGGTGTTCGCGCAGCGTGCTGCCGGCGTACTCGGTGGGGTACACGCCGCGGGCCTGCAGCTCGGGGACCAGATGGTTGACGATCTCATCCAGGCCCGTGGGGACCAGCCAGGGCGAGATGTTGAAACCGTCCACGGCACCCGTGGCGGCGTAACCGGCCAGCTTGTCTGCCACCTCCGTGTAGGAGCCGGAGAACGTGGCGTCGACCCGGCTGGTCCTGCTGCTCACAAACTGCCGGATGGACAACCCTTTGTCCAGCGCCTCCGCCCGCCACTGGTCCGCCAGCTGCCGGGCCTTGGCGCCGTGGAAGCCGCTCCCCCGGGTCTCCGAGGTTTCCGCCACCACGGGGTCGATGTCCGGCAGAGGACCGTCGGGATCGTAGGCGGAGAGCTCCCGGCCCCAGAACTGCTCCAGGTAGGCGATGGCCTGCTGCGGGCCAATTTGCAGGCTGCGGACCCACGCCTTTTTCTCGGCTGCTTCCTTTGCCGTGGCCCCGAGAATGAACTCGCTGGCGGGCATGATCTGCACGTCATTGGGGCCACGGCCGGCGTTGACTGTCCTGGCCACGATGTCACGCCTGAACGTCAGTGCCGCCTCCAGGGCGGGGTGGGCCGAGAAGATGACATCCGCCTGCCTCGCCGCAAAGTCACGGCCCTCCGGGGAATCCCCGGCCTGGAACAAGATGGGCCGGTGCTGGCCGCTGGCGGGCAGCCGGGGCGCATAGTCCACCGAGTAGTGCTGGCCCTTGTGCCCCACCGGCCGCACCGCGCCCGGTGCCAGCCAGGCCGGGGCCGTTTCCGAGGAGGCAATGGCGTCCGGTTCCCAGCTGTCCCACACCAATTTCGCTGTCTCCACGAAGGCCTCGGCATGACGGTAGCGGTCGGCATGGTCAAGGTAGCCGCCGCGGCGGAAGTTCTCCCCCGTCCAGGCGTTGTCCGTGGTGACAATGTTCCACGCCGCCCGCCCTCCGGAGAGCAGGTCCAGGCTGGCCAGCCGGTGCGCCAGGTGGGCGGGGTCGTTGTAGGTGGTGTTTTGCGTGGCCACCAGGCCAATCTTGTTGGTCACGGCCGCCAGCGCGGCCAGCATGGTCTGGGCATCCGGGCGGCCCGCCACATCAAGGGCGTGGGGGCGGCCCAGGTGCTCGCGCAGCCGCAGCCCCTCGCCCAGGAAGAATGCTGCGAAGAGCCCGCGCTCGGCGGTCTGGGCCAGGTGCCGGAAGGATTCAAAGTCGGTTTGCGAACCCGATTCTGCGGCCTTCCACACGGTGCCGGAGTTGACCCCCTGGAAGAAGACGCCAAACTGCAGCTGCCCGCTGGGGACGAATCCGTTGCCAATCCCGCTGTTTTCACTCATGGTCTTCTCCTTGCTCTTGGGTGGTTGTGTTGCGGTTGGCGGGCCGGGCCAGCCCGAGAAGGTCCCGGAAGGTGGCATCGGGGCCCACCGGGGCCAGCACTCCGAGCCGGCGCAGCTGCGGCAGGACCTGCCGCGACAGTTCGTCCAGGTCCACGTCCAGCACGGCCGGGTGCAGCCGCACGCCGTCGGCCTCGGCAAGAATCTCCGCCAGCAGTTCCACAAGTCCGGCGGTCCCGCCTGTGTAGCGGGCGCGGCTGCTGGTCCATGGAGTGTGTGAATCCAGTTCGGCCACGCGATCTGCGGCGCTTTGGCCACGGGCGTCGAGCACCACGTCCAGCTCGGCAATGACCGCCACGGCACCCTGGGCCCTCTCACGCACCCGAACGGCCTCGGCTGCCAGTGCCTCCGTCTCCGGTGCCGTGAACAGCACGGCATCGATTCCTGAGTCCAGCGAGCCGCCCAGCAGCCCGGCCGGGGCCAACACGGGCAGCTGCCCCTGCAACGGCCGCGGAATGATGGCCGGCCCCTTGACCGAATAGCCCTGGCCGGGAAAATCGAGGCCCGTTTCAAAGTCGGCATAGTGGAGCTTGCCGACGTCCAGGTAGCGGCCGGAGTCGACGTCGCGGATCACCGCACCGTCCTCCCAGCTGTCCCAGAGGCGGCGGCCCACCTCGACGGAGGCGGCGGCCTCGGCCGCCAGTGCCGCACCTTCCACGGCCGGACGGCCCACGGCGGAGCCCTCCGCCTCCGTGCCCCCGGCCGCAACGAGCCAGCCGGCCCGGCCGCCCGAGACGTAGTCCAGGCTGGCCAGCTGCGTGGCCACGTGGAAGGGCTCCGTGTAGACGGTGTCCACCTCCGGCACCAGCACAATGCTGTGCGTCAGGGGCCCGGCGAATGCTGCCCGCTGAACGGCATCGAGCCGGCCCCCAATGCCGGCCCGGGCATCCAGCGGCCCATCGGAGAACGTTGCGACATGGAAGCCCGCGGATTCCGCCGCCAGCACGGTGTTGCGGATGCGGTCCCCCGTGAGCAGTTCGGCGGGTGCGTGCCGGGCGGCGCGCCAGGCGGCCGGGTGGGCGCCGTCGCCGTCGAGCTCAAGGGCCAGGAATCCGCGTGCCTGCGCTTCGGCGGCGCTCACTTGGCGGCCTCGCGCTCAAACGGGGTCTTCTCGCCTGCAGCGATGGCAACCGGCAGGTGGTTCTCCGCCGGCGGCAGCGGGCAGGTGGCCAGGCCGGTGTAGGCGCACGGCAGGTTCACGGCCCGGTTGAAGTCAAGGATTGCCGCGCCTCCCTCCGCCGGGGCGGCAAACGCCAGGGACCTGTTGGCAGCGTAGGTGGTGTCCCCCGATGTTTCGTCAGTGAACAGCACCTGAAACGTGCCCGGCGCGGAACCGTTGAACGCGGTCAGTGCCAGTTCCTGGCCGCCGCAACGGAACCGCACTTCACCGGGTGCCTCGTACACGTGCTGGATGCCTTCGACGGCGGCGCCCACGGTGGTTTCGCGGGGCTTGCGGAACGGGATGTAGGTGGCTGCGAGCGCGAACTGAGGGTCCGGGGCGTAGGCAGGCGTGCCCCTGTGGTTGCGCAGCAGGGCGTTGTTGGGGTTGCGCGGCCGCAGGATGTACTCCCCGCCGCGCTTGGCCAGCTCCAGCACGGAGTCGCCAAAGCCGAGGTTGATGCCGTCGCGTTCGGCGATGGGCCCGAACACGAGCTCGCCGTCCACATTCAGGTTCCCGGGTGTGTTCAGTTCCACGCCGTCACGGAGCAGGCTGTCGCCGGCATCCAGGGTGAGGTGGACGGCGTCGTCCTGGATGCGCCACGTGCCCGGCGCCCCGGCGAGCGCCGTGGCCTCGGCCGTGAGCCAGTGGAGGTCGGTGATGGCCAGGATGCCATGGGGGTCGCGGCGTTGCTGTTCGTGGGCGCTGTGCCATTGTTGCCAGTCGGCGTCGAACAGGGACTGGCGGTTTTCAGTGGCTGAGGCTGTGGACATGGTTGCTCCTGTGGGTGAGGTGGTCGGCATGGATGGTGGCTGCGGCGTCGGGTTCCTTGGCGCCGGCGAAGGCCGGGCGCCCGGCGTAGGGGTCGCCGGGTTCCCAGAGTGTGGTGGGTGCCGCGGCCCTGACGGCGGGGACCACGTCGGTGGCGAACCGGGCCAGCAGTTCCAGTTGCTGCTCGAACGGCAGCGTGGTGGGCAGGGAGATGGATTGCAGGTCGTGGCCATACAGTTCGTGGTAGCCCAGGATCTTGTCGATGAGCTGTTCGGGACTGCCCACAAGGGCGGGTCCTTCGGCAATGGCGTGGTCAATGTCGCGGTACGGGGAGTTGTTCCCCGGCACGTTGCGCCCCACGGTCAGCGCCTCATACACGGGACCGAACTGGCGCTTGGCCTCCTGGGTGGTGTCCGCGATGAACAATCCGCCGGCGCCGCTGCCCGAGCCCAGGTACTGGTGCCGGGGGTCGTGCCCGTGCCGCTCGTACTCCTGGCGGTAGTGGTCAATGAGCACCTTGTAGTTTTCGCGGGGCTGGATGGCGTTTGCCGTGAACAGGGGGTCCCCCCATTCGGCGGCGAGCGCGGCGGAGGCCAGGGAGGTGGCGGAGCCGTGCCACACCCGGGGCGCCCCGGCGTAGGGGCGCGGCGTGGTGGTGGTGGGGACCGTCAGGGAGGGCCGGAACTGGCCGTGCCAGGTGACTCCTTCCTCGCGCCACAGCCGGTGCAGCAGGGCGTACTTTTCCTCGAGCAGATCCCACAGGTTGTCCAGTGACAGGCCAAAGAGCGGATACTGCAGCGCCTCGTTGCCCTTGCCGATCACCAGTTCCAGCCGTCCGCGGCTGAGCTGGTCAATCGTGGCGTAGTCTTCGGCAACCCGAACGGGGTCAAGCACCGAGAGCACCGTGACCCCGCTTTGCAGGCGGATGGTGCTGGTGGTGGCTGCAATGGCCGCAAGGACGGTGGTGGGCGAGGAGGAGATGAATTCCCCCGCGTGCCGTTCCCCCACGGAGAAGCTGTCGTAGCCGAGCTCCTCTGCCAGCTGTGCGGTCTGCACCACCTGGTTGAGCCTGTCCGCCGTGGAGACAATTTCCCCCGTCACCGGGTTTTTCAGGTGCGGGATGATGTCAAGGACCTGGAATTTCACTTGGCGCCTGCCTTGTAGTTGGCGGCCGTGACGGTTTCCGAGGCCGGGAGGGCTTCATCGGACAGGCCCCAGCGGGCCAGGACCTTGCCGTAGCTGCCATCCTTGATGACGGCGTTCAGGGCGTCGGTGACGGCCGGGGCCAGGCCGTTGTCCTTCAGGGTGGTGGCCGCCACGAGGGTTTCGTTGGGCCAGCCGGCGTTGACCTTGCCCACGATCTTCAGGTCTTCGCGGGTGTTGGCCCGGTAAACGGCCGACGGGTACGGAGTGATGTTCAAATCCGTGCGTCCCGAGCCCAGGGCCAGGATGGTGTCCGCGTCGGAGGAGTAGTACTGCAGTTCTGCCGGGGCCTTGCCCTTGGCCTCAAGTTGCTTGTTCCAGGCGAGCAGGATCTTTTCCTGGTTGGTGCCCGAGCCCACGGAGATTTTCAGCCCGGAGATGTCATCGGACCCCTTGATGTCGTAGCTGGAGCTGCTCTTGGCTTCAAAGGCCATGAACGCGGCCCGGTAGGTGGAGAAATCAAAGAGCTTGACGCGGTCGGCGTTGATGCCCACGTTGGAGAACACCACTTCAAGGTCCCCCGACTGTGTCTTCAGCGGCCAGTTTTCCCACGCGGTGACCTGCACGTCGAGTTGCAGGCCGAGCTTGTCCGCGACGAGCTGGGCCAGGTCGATTTCCGAGCCGATGGGTGTGGTGTTGTCGGTTGCGTGGAAGCTCAGCGGCACGGACCCGGCCGTGGTTCCCACGGTGAGCTTGCCGTCCTTGGAGATGGCAGCCGGCACCTCCGCCGCCAGTGCCGGGTCTTTTTCGGCGCGGATGCGGTTTTGCTCCGGGGAGCTGTTGTAGCTGATCCCGTTGGCGGCGGGTTTCGCAGCATCGGCGGCGGAGGCTGCGGCGCCGGGGTCCGAGCAACCCGTCAGGACTGTGATGCCGGCCAGGACGACGGCGGGGAGTGCTGTGAGGGTGCGAAGGCGTGGGTGTTGCTGTTGCATGGCTGCGTCCTTAGATGTTGAAGGCTGGTTCGATGATTTTGGAGAGGAAGCCCTTGGTGCGTTCTTCCTGGGGGTTGGTGAATATTTCTGCCGGCGTGCCGCTTTCCACGATCTGGCCCTGGTCCATGAACACCACGGTGTCTGCCACGTCCCTGGCAAAGCCCATCTCGTGCGTGACGATGACCAAGGTGGTGCCGGAGGTGGCCAGTTCCCGGATCACGTCCAGGACTTCGTTGACCAGTTCCGGGTCCAGGGCGCTGGTGGGCTCGTCAAACAGCAGGATCTTCGGGTCCAGGGCCAGGGCCCTGGCTATGGCAACGCGCTGTTGCTGCCCTCCGGAGAGCTGCCGCGGGTAGGCTGCGGCCTTGTCCAGCAGGCCCACCCGGTCCAACAACTCCAAACCACGACGGCGGGCCTCGGCTTTGGTCCTGCCCTGCGCCACGACGGGTGCCTCGGCAACGTTTTCCAGCGCCGTGAGGTGGCCAAAGAGGTTGAAGTTCTGGAAAACCATGCCGATCTCGGTGCGTTGCTTCAGGATTTCCTTTTCCCGGAGTTCGTGCAGGCTCTGGCCGCGTTTCTTGTACCCCACCAGGGAGCCGTCAATGGCGATGTAGCCCGAGTCCACCTTTTCCAGGTGGTTGATGGTGCGCAGCAGCGTTGACTTGCCCGATCCGGAGGGGCCCAGGATGGCCGTGACGGACCCCGGCTCCACCGTCAGCGACACGCCCTTCAGGACGTGCAGGGCGCCGAAGCTCTTGTGGACGCCGGTGATCTCAACCAGGCCGCGGGTTGCGGCCGGGGCTTGGGCTAGGGTGGCGGTCATGTCAGCTCCTTGGCATTGTTGCGGATGGTGAAGAACTTCCTGGCCTTCTGCAGGGGCGTCAGGGGCAGCGTGCGCACTGCCCCCTTCGCGTAGTGCCGCTCGATGTAGTACTGGAAGACGCTCAGCACCGAGGTGATGACGATGTACCAAAGCGTTGCCACGAGCAGCAGCGGCAGGACCTGCTGTGTGCGGTTGTAGATGACCTGAACCGTGTAGAACAGTTCCGAGTAGGCCAGGACGTAGACAATCGAGGTGCCCTTGACCAGGCCGATGATCTCGTTGAAGGCCGTGGGCAGGATGGAGCGCATGGCCTGTGGCAGGACGATTCTTGTGGACCGCCGCCAGGCCGGGATGCCCAGTGCGGCCGCGGCCTCCAGCTGGCCCTGGTCCACGGAGAGGATTCCGCCGCGGATGATCTCAGCCGAGTACGCCGCCTGGTTCAGGGTCAGCCCCAGGATGGCCGCGGCAAATTGGCTGACCAGCGTGGTGGTCTGGACCTCGAAGAAGGTCACGCTGGTGAAGGGGATGCCCAGGCTGATCTTTTCGTAGAGGTAGCCCAGGTTGTACCAGAGCAGCATCTGCACCAGCAGGGGTGTGGAGCGGAAGATCCAGGAGAACGTCCAGGACACGGAAACCAGCAGGGGCGAGGCCGAGAGCCGCATGAGCGCCAGGATGAAGCCGAGCACAAATCCCAGGGCGCCGGCAATGACCGTCAGCTTCAGTGTTTCGCCCAGGCCGCGGACCACGGATTCGGCCGTGAACCACTGCGCCACCACATCCCACTCCCAGCGCGGGTTGGTGGCCAGCGACCACAGGACGGCCGCCACGCCAAGCGCGACGACGGCGGTGCCGACCCAGCGCCACGGGTGTTTGGCCGCGACAACCCGGTACCCCGAATAGTCGGCGGCTGCCCGCCCCTGCCCCGGGCCGGACGGCGGTTGTTGCGCGGTGCCTGTCCGTGCCCCGGTCCCGGGGCCCTCATGGCTTTGCCGGCCGGCTGTGTCCTGCCCTGTTGCGGTGGCTGCCTGCTCCACGTCCATTGGTGCGTAGCTCACGCGCCACCTCATTTCTTCCCTTGGCTGCTTGCCGTTTTTGCGGCTCCGATGGCTGCAAATCTAGGCGCCGTGGGGGCGGCGTCAAAGGCGACCGTTGCACGGGTTCATGTTCGGACGCGGGGCGTCATATGACCGTCCGTGAAGTGATGCAACGCCGCGTGACAAGGCATGAACGGGCGTGACCAAGGCACTTTTTTGGCTGCCTGCACGGCCATAGCATGGGGCTTCCAACCCCGCCTGCGGACCTGTTCATGGGCCCGCGGGCGCACCGCAAAACCAGCACGGCAGAACCAGGAGCCACCATGCCCATCCACGTCCCCACCGTCGCCTTCATTGGCGGGGGCCCGCGCACCGCCGGCCTGCTGGAACGGCTCGCCGCCAACAGGCCCGAAATGTTCGCCGGGGCACTGGACATTCATGTGGTGGAGCCCTTCTCCCCCGGGTCCGGACGGATCTGGCGCCTTGACCAGGACCCCGGGCTGCTGCTCAATTCCATGGCCGGGGACGTGACCATGTTCACCGATGCCTCGGTGGTGTGCGAGGGACCGGTCGCCGACGGGCCGGACCTGGCGCAGTGGGCTGCCGAGGTGGCCGCCGGTTCGCTGCCGGATGCCCCCGTGCTGCCGCCGCACCTGCTGGCCCAGGCCGCCGGGCTGGGCCGTTCCTCGTTTCCCACCCGCCAGCTCCACAGCGCCTACCTGGAGTGGTTCTTCCGCCGGGCCGTGGCTGCCCTGGCACCGCAGGCCAGCGTCACGGTCCACGGCGACTCCGCCACGGAACTGGCCCCCGGGCCCGCTGGCGGCTGGCTCATTCGGCTGGCAGGGGGCAACACCCTGGCGGCCGACGTGGCGGTGCTGGCGCTGGGCCACAGCGATGCGGAGGTGCACGGGCGCTCGGCGGAATTCGCGGACTTCGCCGCCCGCCATGGCGCCTTCCATGCGGCCCCCGCCTACACCACCGACGTTGACTACTCGGCGCTGGCCCCCGGCCAGGACGTGATTGTCTCGGGCATGGGGCTGGCCTTCATTGACCTGTTGGTGCTGTTGATGGAGGGCAGGGGCGGACAGTTCGTGGAGAAGGACTGCGGCGGCCTCGACTACCTGCCCTCCGGCCGGGAGCCGCGGCTGTGGGCCGGCTCCCGCCGCGGCGTCCCCTACCATTCGAAGATTTCCGCGGAACTGCGCGGCCATGCGCCCGGCCCCGCCCGCTTCTTGTCACCGGATGCCGTGTCGGGGCTGTTGGCCGGGCACAGTGAGCTGGACTTCCGCACCCAGCTCTGGCCGCTCATGGCCAAGGAGGCCGCCCATGCCTACTACCTGGAATTGTTCACGGGCAGCCCGGAACGGGTGGCCATGGACTGGGCCGGTTTTTCCGCCTCCTTTGCCCGTCTGGACTGGAACAGCGCCGGGATGGCCCGGCTCGTGGCCGCGGCCGTGCCCGATCCGGCGCTGCGGCTGGACTTTGAAAGCCTTGACCATCCGCTGGAGGGAACGCCCCTGGAGCGCCCGGACAGCATTGCCGCCGCCGTGGTGGCCCACATTGAACGTGACCTGAATCTGCGTGACGGCGGTGAAAACCCGGAAACACTTGCACTTTTCTTGGGCCTGCTGCGGGTCTACATGGACGTGGCGTCCATTGTTCCGGCCCACCGCCTGACGGCAGCATCCCAGGCAGCCGTGCACAGCTGGTGGCACGGCTTCTTCAGCTTCATGGACTCCGGCCCTCCGCCGCACCGGCTGCGCCAGGTGCTGGCCCTCCACCGGGCGGGGTTGCTGGAATTCCTGGGCCCGGGGCTGGGCGTGCACACGCAGGAATCGACCGGCCTGTTCGTGGCCCGCCACGCAAACGGCAGCCAGGCGTTGACCGCCGCAGCCTTCATCGAAGCCCGGCTGCCCGCCCCGACCGTGGCCAACTCGGCCAATCCCCTGCTCGCCCACCTCCACGCCAGCTCGCTTGGCTCGGAGCAGCTGCTGCTCACGGCGGACGGCACGGTCTCCACGGGCCGCCTGCTGGTCACGGCCGAACACCGGCTGGTTGGCCGAAGCGGGGAACCGGCGGAGGGGCTGTTTGCCGTGGGCCCGGGCACCTCGGCGTGGGCGTCCGGCGCCTTTGCCCGGCCCGGAAGCAACGCAGCGCCCTTCCGGGAAAACGACGCCCTGGCGCGGAAGGTCCTGCACACCCTCACGGCACATGCCGATCTCGCACTTCTCAGTGGAAGGACACAATCATGACAACTCCCCTGGACACCGAGGACTTCACCGTCCTCTCCCTGCCCCTGGATGATCCTCGCGTGCGCCCGCTCCTGGACGAACTGGCTGTGGAGTACGAGAGCCGCTACGCCGACCTCTTCGGCGAGGGCAATGCCGCCAAGGAGCTGGAAAAGTATCCGGCCGCGGAATTTGCCGCACCCGGCGGTGGCCTGCTGATCCTGCAGGAGGCGGGCGAATCCGTGGCGGGAGGTGCCTTCCGGCGCTATGACGCGGACACCGCCGAGTTCAAGCGCATTTGGACGCACTCGCGCCACCGGCGGCGAGGACTGGCCCGCAAGGTCCTGGCGGAACTGGAGGACAGGGCCGCCGAGCTGGGCTACCGGCGCGTCTACCTGACCACGGGCCCGCGCCAGCCGGAGGCCCGCGCGCTCTACCTCAACACGGGATACGAACCCCTGTTCGACGTCGACGCCCCGCCGGCCACGCTGCAGTTCCTGGCATTCGCCAAGGAGCTGCCGCGCCCGTCACAGGGGTGAGGCGGCGTCTGTGGCGCCAGGACGGCCACGCCTTCCGCCTGCCCGGGGGCAGCTGTTAAGATCCGCCCCTTGTGCACAAGGCTCGGATCTTAACAGCTGCCCCCGGACGAGAAATAACTGCCCCCGGACGTCACACGACTGACGGTTCACGGTCCAGGCGCTGGCTGATGACGGTTGAGACGCCGTCGCCCCTCATGGACACGCCGTACAAGGCGTCGGCCACGTCCATGGTGCGCTTTTGGTGGGTGATGATGATGAGCTGGCTGGACTCGCGCAGTTCCTCGAAGATGGTGATGAGCCTGCCCAGGTTGGTGTCATCCAGCGCCGCCTCCACCTCGTCCATGACGTAGAACGGCGAGGGGCGGGCCTTGAAGATGGCCACGAGCAGTGCCACCGCCGTCAGTGAGCGCTCCCCGCCGGACAGCAGCGAGAGGCGCTTGATCTTCTTGCCTGCCGGGCGCGCTTCCACCTCGATGCCTGTGGTGAGCATGTCCGAGGGGTCTGTCAGCACCAGCCGGCCCTCACCGCCCGGGAAGAGGCGTCCGAAGACGCGTTCAAACTGGGCGGCGGTGTCGGCGTAGGCGGCCGTGAAGACCTCCTCGACGCGGGCGTCCACTTCCTTGATGATGTCCATGAGGTCCTTGCGGCTGGACTTGAGGTCCTCCAGCTGCGTGGAAAGGAACTGGTGGCGTTCCTCCAGCGCGGCAAATTCCTCCAGCGCAAGGGGGTTGACCTTGCCCAGCGCGGCCAGGTCGCGTTCGGCACGCTTGAGCCGCTTTTCCTGTTCCTCGCGCACAAACGGGGTGCCCTCGCGGATCTCCGCACCGGAGTCGTCCACCTCCACGCGCAGTGCCGCCCACTTGTCGGTGACCTCGCCGGGCCCCAGGGGAACCAGCGTGTCCGGCCCGTACTCCTTGATGAGGTGGTCCACGGACAGGCCCAGTTCCTCGATGGACTTGTTCTCCAGTGTTTCGATGCGCAGCTTCTGCGCCGCCCGCGCCATCTCGTCCTTGTGCACGGTGTCGGTCAGCCGGGCCAGTTCCTTCTCGGATTCCACAGTGGCGCTGCGCACGGCCATGAGGTCCACCTCGCGCGCCGCACGCTCCTCCTCGGCCGCGTCGCGGTGCTGTTCGGCCAGCTCGATCGACGCCTCCACAAACTCAATCACCTGGGCGGCTGCGGCGGCCACGGCGGCGGCCTTGCTTGCCTGGAACAGCCGGCGCTGGGCCCGCTGCGCCGCCTGTTCACGCGCCATGCGCTCCGTCGCGGCGGCGCGCTCCAGCCCGGCGGCCCGGGTGCGCACCGTGTTGAGCGCCTCCTCGGTGCTGCGCAGCGACAGCCTGGTTTCCATTTCCACGGCCCGTGCGGCAGCTGCGGCAGCGGCAAGCGTGTCGCGCTCCTCCATGGAAGGCCCGACGTCGGCCGGCGCCTCCTGTGCCTTGGCCAGCCGGCCGGCAATTTCCTCCAGCGAAGCCTGCTCGCGGGCCAGGTTGGCGTTTGCCGCATCCAGGGCCTGGGCATGGCGTTCCGACTCGCCGGCGGCGGAGCGCAGCGTGGCGCCGAGCGCGCCGAGCCGTTCGGCCACGGCGGCAAGGCGGGCATCGGATTCGTGCAGCGCGGCCAGCGCACCGGATTCCGCCTCGGCCAGCCCGGTGCGCCGTGCCGCCAGCCCGGCCAGGGCAAAGCGTGCCTGCTCGCCGCGGGCCGTGGCCGCCCGCAGCTGCGCCTCGGTTTCATCCACGGCGGCCTGCAGTTCCAGCAGCGACGGCGCCGTGGCCGACCCTCCCCGGACCCCGTGGGTGGACATGACGTCGCCTTCGGCAGTCACGGCGGTCAGCCCGGCGTGGTGCGCCAAAACTTGCTGTGCCGCGGCCGCGTTGGGCACCAGCACCACCCCGGCCAGCAGCCTGTCCAGCGCAGGGCCCAGCCCGTCCGGGCCCTGCACCTGGGTGCGCGCCACGGCGGCACCGGACACGGCACCCGCGGCGGCCACGGCTTCCTGTTGCAGTTCGGCAAGGCGTGCCAGCTCCGCAGCTTCCCCGTTTCCGGGCGCACCAGTGCCAAAGCCGCCGGCCAGCACCAGGGTGACCCGTCCGGCGTCGTTGTTCTTGACCAATTCCAAGGCATGCAGAGCGGCCGCGGCATCGGCCACGGCAACTCCCTCGGCCGCGGCGTCCAGGGCGGCCGCGATGGCCGTCTCGTGGCTCGGGACCACATGGATGAGCTGGGCCATGGACGCCATGACCCCCTCCGGCCGGGCCTCCAGCAGGTGGGCGCCGGCATCCTTGCGCAGCAGGCCCACGGCAAGTGCATCCCGGCGGGCCGTCAGGGAGTCGCGCTCACGCTCAGCGGCGAGCTGCCCGGCCGTGGCGTCCTCAATCTGGGCATCCAGTTCGGCCAGGGCGCCTGCGGCAGCCTCGTAGTCGGTGTCGAGGCGCTCCTCGCCGGCCTCCACCCCGGCCACCTGCGATTCCAGTGCCGCAAATTCCTCCGCGGCTGTGCTGTGCCGCTCGGTGCCGGCGGCCTTGCTTTGGTGCAGGCGGCCGATCTCCGCCTCCGCGGACTCCACGCGGGAACGGGCCGAGGACACCTTGCCGGCCAGCCGGGCCAGACCCTCGCGGCGGTCGGCCGTGGCGCGCAGCTGCTCGCGGACGCGCTGCTCCTCGGCGCGCACCGCGGCCTCGGCATCTTCCTTGATTTCCATGGCCGTCTCCAGCCCATAGCGCCGTTCCTCCAGCGCCAGGTCCAGCTCGGCCTCTTCCTCGCGCAGCCGCGCTGCCTGTCCGGCCAGCTTGTCGGGGTCCCGGCTGGGGTCGGGGGCGGCCTCCTGCGAGCCGAGGTGGCGCCGGCGCTCGGCCGCCAGCATGCCCAGGGCCTTGAGCTGCTCGCGGGTTGAGCTCAGCTGGTACCAGTTGTCGCGGGCGGCGTTGAGCACGGGGGTTGCCGCGGCGGCTGCCTGCTCCAGCGCGGCCTGCCGCTCCCGTCCCTCCTGCAGTTCCTTTTCCACTTGTTGGCGGCGCTGCTTGAGTGCCAGCTCGGCTGCCTCGTCGCGTTCGACGGCGGTGCTCAGGCTGACGATGTCGTCGGCCAGCAGGCGGGCGCGGGCGTCGCGGACGTCGAATTGCACGGACTGGGCGCGGCGCGCCACGGCTGCCTGCTTGCCCAGGGGCGTCAGCTGGCGGCGGATCTCCCCCGTCAGGTCGGTGAGCCGGGCCAGGTTGGCGGACATGGCGTCCAGCTTGCGCAGCGTCTTTTCCTTGCGGCGGCGGTGCTTGAGGATGCCGGCCGCCTCCTCAATGAAGCCGCGGCGTTCCTCCGCCGTGGCGTGCAGCACCTTGTCCAGCTGGCCCTGGCCCACAATGACGTGCATCTCCCGGCCCAGGCCAGAATCGGACAGAAGCTCCTGAATGTCCAAAAGCCTGCAGGCTGTGCCGTTGATGGCGTATTCGGAGCCGCCGGCCCGGAACAGGGTGCGCGAGATGGTGACCTCGGCATAGTCGATCGGCAGGGCGCCGTCGGCGTTGTCTATGGTGAGGGACACATGGGCGCGGCCCAGCGCGGGCCGGCCGGAGGTGCCGGCAAAGATGACGTCCTCCATTTTGCCCCCGCGCAGCGTTTTTGCACCCTGCTCGCCCATGACCCAGGCCAGGGCGTCAACCACATTGGATTTGCCCGAACCGTTGGGGCCCACCACGGCAGTTACGCCGGGTTCAAAGTCAAAGGTGGTGGCCGAGGCGAAGGACTTGAATCCGCGCACTGACAGGCTCTTTAGATGCAAACTGTTTTCTTCTCCTGCGCCGGACTGTTCTTCACTGTCCAATCTACCGTGGAATTGCCCCACCCACCCGGGATGGCCCGGCGTGTATGCAGTGTGGCGCATGTGCGTGATGGCACCTACAAGGTGCATAGTTAAGGTTGGGTCTTGATCTGCATGGGGGGCCGTTCACGGCAGTTCCCGCCCGCATCACGGCAAGGTCACCGGAATCTTTTCGGTGCCGTCCCACCCGAACTCCACAAGAAAAAGGCTGGAACTTGATCGGCAACGCTACTTTTCGTCACCACAACACCGCCTTGCTCGCGGTCTCAAGCGTTGAGGCCCCGGTAGTGGTCAAGTCCAGCGACTTTGACGCCCGGCTGGCCCCGAGCCTGAAGCGGCTGCGGCTCTCCAAGCGCTTGCTGGAGCGGGTTGCGGGCGTTGAGGAGCGGCGCTGGTGGGCCCCCGGAACGGACTTTGACGACGCCGCCATTGAGGCAGGCGCCAAGGCCCTGGCGGAGGCCGGCATCGAGGCCGGCCAGGTGGGCCTGTTGATCAACACCTCCGTGACCCGCCGCAACCTTGAGCCGTCAGTGGCTGTGAAGGTCCACAACGGCCTGGGCCTGCCTTCCTCCGCCATGAACTTTGACGTGGCCAATGCGTGCCTGGGCTTTGTCAACGGCATGACCCTGGCCGCCAACATGATTGATTCGGGCCAGATCAAGTACGCCCTGATCGTGGCCGGCGAGGACGCCCAGGCCACCCAGGAAACCACCTTCAAGCGCCTCAATGCCGAGACGTCCACGCGCGAGGACTACCTGCGCGAATTCGCCACCCTGACCCTGGGCTCCGGCGCCGCCGCGGCCGTCATGGGCCCGGCCGACCTCCACCCGGGCGGCCACCGGATCATCGGCGGCGTCTCCCGCGCCGGCACCGAGCACCACGAGCTGTGCGTGGGCGGGCCCGACGGCATGTTCACGGACACCAAGGGCCTGCTGGACAATGGCCTGGAACTGGTCACCGATGCCTGGCACGAGGCCCACACGGACGGCTGGGAGTGGCGCTCCATGGACCGCTACGTCACCCACCAGGTCTCCAACTCCTACACGAACGCCATCATCAAGTCGGTCAACCTGGTCAAGGGCCGCGTGCCCATCACGTTCCCCAAGTGGGGCAATGTGGGCCCGGCCTCCCTGCCCATGACGCTGGCGCAGGAATCCCAGAGCCTGAACCCCGGCGACCGTGTGCTGTGCATGGGCGTGGGCTCCGGGCTGAACACCGCGATGATGGAAATTGCGTGGTAGCAGTGGCTTCCGTGCAGTCCACCCTTCCGCAGCCGTGGCCCGGGGTGGAAGCCCACTGGCGCCGCACCCTGGCCGTCCCCTCAACCTCCGCAGTTGACGGCCCCGGCGCCTCCCGCCACTGGCACTTCCTGGACAACCGGGACGACGTCCTGGCCACCGGCATGGAGCCCGTGGGCACCCTGCTGTGCGTGCACGGCAACCCCACTTGGAGCTACCTCTGGCGCACCCTGCTGGCCGGCGCCACCTCCCCCGAAACCCTCGCCGCCGGCGGCCCGTGGCGCGTGGTGGCCGTGGACCAGTTGGACATGGGCTTCTCCGAGCGCACCGGCACCTTCCGCCGCCTCGAGGACCGCATCAACGACCTCTCCGATTTCACCGCCGAACTGGGCCTCACTGGCCCGGTGGTCAGCGTGGGCCATGACTGGGGCGGGCTCATTTCCCTGGGCTGGGCAAACCTCCACCGCGAGCAGCTGGCCGGCGTGGTCCTGACCAACACGGCCGTGCACCCCTCCGGCTTCTCCCTCCCGCCGGCCCTGCAGCTGGCCCTGCACCCCGCCGTGCACAAGTGGGGCACGACGACGTCTTCCGCATTTTTGCGCGTCACGCACGGGCTCGCCCAGCCGGCCCTGGCAGACGATGTCCGCGCCGCATTCATGGCCCCGTACAAGACAGTGTCCCGCCGCGCCGGCGTGGGCAACTTCGTCGCCGACATCCCGGCAACCCCTGAACACCCGTCATGGGCAGCCCTGGATGAGGTCTCCTCCGGCATCCGCACCCTGGATGTGCCTGCCCTGATGATGTGGGGGCCCAAGGACCCCGTGTTCTCCGACCGCTACCTGCGCGACCTGGCCGCCCGCCTGCCGCAGGCCGATGTGCACCGCTTTGAGGGCGCCAGTCACCTGGTCCAGGAAGACCGCGACATTGCCGCGCCCGCGTTTGCCTGGCTGGCGGCGAACTGCCTGCCGGGATCAGTGGTTTCGACAAGCTCAACCACCGAGGCAAGCTCAACCACCGGGGCAAGCCCGGCTACCGGCTTCGTGCCCATGCTGGCCGAGCTCGACGCCCGGCGCGGAGACGCCTCCACGGCTGTGGTGGACATGCTGCCTGAGGGCGGCACAAGGTCGCTGAGCTGGGCGCAGCTGGCCCGCGACGTGGACGACCTCGCCGCCGGCCTGCGCGAGCTTGGCATCACCGCCGGCAAGCGGGTCAGCCTGCTGGTGCCCCCGGGCATCAACCTGACCACGCTCATTTACGCCTGCCTGCGCCTGGGCGCCGTCATTGTGGTGGCCGACGCAGGCTTGGGCACCAAGGGGCTCAGCCGCGCCATCAAGGGCGCCGGGCCTGACTTCCTCATCGGCATTGACCGCGCCCTGGCCGGGGCCAAGCTGTACAACTGGCCCGGGACCAGGATTGCGGCTGAGGACTTCACGCCGTCCACCGCGAACACCAAGAAGGCTGTTCTGGGCGTTGCCGCAACCGTGCCCCAGCTCATGGCCAACGGACGCGTGGTGCGCCTGGCCGGAAATGCCGTGCGGTTTGCCCCGGTTGACCCCGATGCCGATGCGGCCGTGCTGTTCACCTCCGGCTCCACCGGACCGGCCAAGGGAGTTGTGTACACGGGCCGCCGCCTGGCCGCGATGCGCGACACCCTCAAGGACACGTACCGGCTTGAGGCCGGTACTTCCCTGGTTGCCGGCTTTGCGCCGTTCGCCCTGTTGGGCCCGGCCCTGGGCGCCACCACGGTCACCCCCGACATGGACGTGACCGCACCGCGCACGCTCACGGCCACAGCACTGGCAAATGCCGCGGCGGCCGTGGACGCCACAGTGGTCTTTGCCTCCCCCGCCGCCCTGGTCAACGTCATGGCGACCGCAGCGGAACTGACGGATGCCCAGCGCACAGTAATGGCCGGCGTCGAACTTGTCCTTTCGGCAGGCGCACCGCTCGGGGTGGCACTGCTGGAGCAGGTGCAGCAGCTGGCCCCCAACGCGGCACTGCACACCCCGTACGGCATGACTGAGGCCCTTCCGGTGACCGACATCGACCTGCCCGGGATCCGTGCTGCGGGCGCCGGCAACGGCGTGTGCGTGGGGACGCCTGTCAGCGGCGCGTCCGTGGCGATTGCCCCGCTCGACGCCGACGGCGCGGTTCTGGCGGAAGCCACCACGGGCGCCGGCGTGACGGGCGAGATCCTGGTGTCCGCCCCGCATGTGAAGGAGCGCTATGACCGGCTCTGGATCACCGAGGCGCACAGTTCGTACATTCCCGGCTGGCACCGCACAGGCGATGTGGGCCACCTCGACGCCGAGGGGCGCCTGTGGGTTGAGGGGCGCCTTGAGCACATCCTGTCCACGCCCGCCGGCGTGAAGACGCCCGTTGCCGCCGAACAGGCCGCACAGGGCGTTGCCGGTGTGGCGCGTGCCGCCGTGGTGGGCGTGGGCCCGCTGGGCACACAGGCCGCCGTGGCAGTTGTTGAGACCCTGCCTGCCGTGAAGCGTGCCGGTCTGGCACCTGCCGGGCTGGCGGCCGAGGTCCGGGCGGCCTCTGCCGCCGCCGGCGTGCCGCTGGCCTCCGTGCTGCTCATTGACGCCATGCCGACGGATGTGCGGCACAACTCCAAAATTGACAGGGCCCGGCTCTCGCGCTGGGCCGCGAAGGTGCTTTCCGGCGGGAAGGCCGGCAAGCCTTGACGTCCGGCGGGCCGGGCACGGAGCCGGGCACGGGCCCTGGCGTGCAGCGGCGGGTCCTGGTGACCGGCGCCAGCGGCATGCTGGGACGGGCCGTTGCCCAGCTGCTCCACGACCGCGGCTATCTTGTCCGCACGCTGCAGCGCCGCCCCGTCGACGCCCCCTGGGAATCAATGCAGGGCTCGGTGGCCGACCCCGACGTGGCGGCAGCCGCGGTGGAGGGCATGGATGCCGTGGTGCACCTCGCGGCCAAGGTTTCCTTCACGGGCGACTGGAACGACTTCGTCACCACCAACATCGTGGGGACCAGGCAGCTGATTGCCGCGGCAAGGCATGAGGGGCTGCGTGACTTCGTGTTTGTCTCCTCCCCGTCGGTGGCGCACTTTGGCTCCTCCATTGTGGGTGCCGGCGCCGGTGCGGCGGACCCCGCGCTGGCCCGCGGCCACTATGCACGGTCCAAGGCCGCGGCCGAGGAAATCGCCCTCGCCGAGGACTCCCCCGAATTCCGGGTGGCCGCGATCCGGCCCCACATTGTGTGGGGACCGGGCGACACCCAACTCGTGGAGCGGGTGGTGGAACGCGCCCGCGCGGGGCGGCTCCCGCTGCTGGACGGCGGCCGCGCCCTCATCGACACCACCTATGTGGACAATGCGGCCGAGGCCATTGTGCGCGGGCTCGAACGCATGGACCACGCGCACGGCCAGGCCCTGGTGGTCACCAACGGCGAACCACGGGCCGTGGGCGAACTCATCGGCGGCATCTGTGCCGCCGCCGGCGTGCGTGCGCCCGGCTACTCCGTGCCGGGCTGGCTGGCCCGCGGGGCAGGTTCCGTCATTGAAAAAGCATGGACTGCTGCCGGCGCCCGCGGCTGGGTCAAGGATGAGCCGCCCATGACCCGCTTCCTGGCCGAGCAGCTGTCCACCGCGCACTGGTTCGACCAGCGCCACACCCAGGCCGTGCTGGACTGGACACCTTCAGTTTCCCTCGATGAGGGCCTGGCCCGGCTGGCCGAGCACTACCGCCGGCAGTAGGAAGCTGCACGCCGGCACGCCGGCACGCCAAAGGCCCGGCACCAGGTTCCTGGGGCCGGGCCTTTGGCGTGCCGGCGGTGCGGCTCAACGCACCACGATGGTGATCTCCCGGCTTGACCGGTCCACCGTGACCCGGTCCCCTCCGGGTTCCCCGGCGACTGCCCCGGCCAGCCCCGGCCCGGCGCTGGCGGTGTCGGGGGTGGCAGGCGTTCCGCCGGATCCGCTTCCCTCAACCGTGCCACCGTTGGCGCTGAGCCCCTGGCTTTCGTCCAGCACCCCCGCGCCGGCGTCGGCTTCCATGGACCCCAGGGCGAAGGCCGGAGCGCTGGGGCGCCAGAACGTGTAGTCCCAGTTCGCCGACCAGTTGTACGACCAGCTGTTCTGGTTCCCGTTGGCCCGCAGCAGCAGGTTCGCGAAACGGACGTCGTGGCCGCTGCGGGCCAGCATGACCGGCCCCGGCGTGCCCCGGAAGGAGAACTCATCCAGCACGGTTCCGTTTGCTGCGTGGGAGCGGAACGAAAGCCCGTTCAGCCGCACCGTGTTGATGCCCGGGTTGAACATCCTGACCTGGACCCTCAGGAACGTCTCGCGGCCTGCCCCGAGGAAGACCGGCACCACCTGGATGTCGTACCAGATCTTTGATGCCGCCTCCAGTGCGGCCCGGGCGTCGATCCGGCCGAAGCCGAACTGCTGGTCCCGGCCCGCTGCCCCCAGGTCCCGCGCGGTGAGCTTGATGATGTCCTCCACCTCCCACGAGCGCAGCTCCGGATCGACCGCCAGGGTCAGGGCCATGAGGCCTGCCACGTGCGGCGTTGCCGAGGACGTGCCGTTGAACGTGCCCACGTAGTTGCCCGAGGTGTACCCGCCGGCGCCCATCATGTCGGTGGTCGGGATCTTGACCCCGGGCGCCACAACGTCCACCTCGGGACCGTAGTTGGAACCCCACCAGGTCTCGCCGTCCAGGCTGGTCATGCTCTTGCGCTGGTCCCACTGGTTGCTTGCTCCCACGGCCAGAAACCCGCGAATCACTGGGGACAACCTTGCCGGGTAGCCAACACCGAGGATGTCGCCGTTGCCGGTGGCGGCCGCGATGGGGGTGCCACGCCCGCCGCGTCCGTTGGTCTGGGCGTACACAAACGCATTCGTGACCACTGTGCTGGCGCCGCTGCCCCAGGAGTTGGACAGCACGTCAGCCCCCAGGTCGACGGCGCGGCGGACCCCGGCGGCGATGACGGCATCCGTCGTGGACCAGAAGCCCCCGCCGATACCGTAGGCAATGCGGACGTGGCGCACCCGGCTGTTGGGTGCAACGCCGGCGATGCCCCTGCCGTTGCCGGCCGTGCCCACAGCGATTCCGGCACAGGCCACCCCGTGGCCGTCGGCCGGGTTCGGGGTGGGGTCGGAATCGTTGAACCGGGCATCAAAGCCGGGTGCCTGGACGTAGTCCTCGTGGGCGTTTCCGCCCTCGTCGATGATGGCCACCGTGATGGCCGAGCTACCGCGGGAAATGTCCCACGCCTCGGGGCAGCGGATCTTGGCGATGCCCCACTGGCTGGACAGCAGCGGGTCGTTCGGGGTGAAGGCGGGGCCGGCGTCCCCCAACGCCTCCGGCCGGGCCGCCCCTTCAAGGGTTGCGGTCAACCTGGGTGAGAGACGGACGAAGTTCGGGACGGCGTAGTCGATCCCGTCCAGCTCGTGCAGCTCGTTGGCGAGTGCCACGGCGGAATCCGCCCGTCCCGCCGTCATGACCAGGACGGCTCCGGGCTCCGGGTAGTCGGCCTGGATGGTTTCGAGCCGGTACTTCTTCAGGACCCGTGCCATGGTGGCCGCATCGCCGCCGAACTTGACGATCAACTCGCCGTTGTCGATGAGCGCGGTTGGCGTTCCGCCGTTTGCCGCTTCGGCCCCGTCACCGGGTTCGTAGACGTCGGGCCCCGGGGCGGCATCGTCTGCCAGAGCGGCCTGCGCAGCCATGATGCCGGGGGCAGCCCCGGGCACGCCGGCGCCGGCGACCTTGAAGACCACCAGGTCCTGGTCGGTCACGCGGAAGATTTCAACGGGCTGCTGGGGGTCGGCGGACAGGGCAGCGGCGCCCTGGACCATCGAGTCGGCATCCTGCGGCGTCGCCCGGACGGCGACGAAGTGGCTCGAGGGGGCCAGGGGGACCCGCTCGCCATCGGCATAGTAGTAGGCCGTGGATCCAGTCTTGTCCGACATTGTGCTGCTCCTTCAAGGGGAGCAAGTGCACCGCGTCTTTGCGTTGCACCCACTAGGAGCAGGGCCGGATCCGGTTGATACACAGGCTGGCAAGAAAATTTTGCCGGACGCCGCTCAGGCCCGCCCCGGGGCCCGCCAGGGGGAACCGAACCAGGTGAAGCTGGCGTCGAGCACGCCGTCGCACGCGTCCGCCAGTGCTGCAGGACCGTCCTGCCCCAGGGCCAGGCGCCGGTGCATCTCGCCCATGACTCGGCACGCGGCGGCGTCGGGGACGTCGGTCAGGGGCGCCACAACGGCCCGCACGCCCATGGCCAACAGGCTGGCGGCAAGCCCCAGGGCTTCATCGCCTGGGCGGAGCCGGCCCCGCCCGGCACTGCAGGCCGACAGCACCACCAGCGACGCCCGGATGTTGACATGTTCCAGTTCGTGGGCAAAAAGCGAGCCGCCGTGCAACCGCAGCGAGGAAAACAGCGGACTGTCCTCACGGTGCCTGCCATGGGCGGCAATGTGCACAACGTCGTACGTGGCCAGGGCCTGCACAATGTGCCCCGAATCGGCAGTCACGGTGTGCGCACCCTCCCAGTGGCTTGCCACGCCGGCGCACTCCTCCCCTGCCAGGGCCAGGCCCGGCCCGGCCGCCACGGCCACCCGGGGAACCCTGTCCAGGACCATGGCGCCGTCGTGCCAGGAACGCACCGAGCGGCTGACCACCACGCCTCGTCCCCGCAGGCCCGGCAACATGCCCCATGGCAGCCGGGCCAGCCCGCCGCTGGGCACCACAAGGAGCGGTCCCTGGCCGGGGTTGCCGGGCAGAAGCACCTTCCCGAGCCGGTCCAGGGATTCAGTGAGCGAGGACAGCACCACGGCGGACAGCGGGCCGGGAGGCGCCTGTCCGCCGGCCTGGGCATCGGCCACCGCCCGGTCCAGCAGGTCATCGATGTCCCGCCGGCCGCCAAGGTGCAGCAGCTGCGCGGGAAGCCCGGGCTCGATCCGCACGGCGTGCAGCGAATCGCCGGCCCAAAAGTAGGCCATGACGCCGGTGTTCCCCAGCCAGTTCCGGGCCAGGCGCTGCGCGGGGACTGGCCGCCCCTGCGGCTGGCCTGCCCAGTAGCGCTCACGCAGTTGCCGCTCAATGAGGCCAATGGCCTGCCGCAGTGCCCTGCCCTCCGGGGCCGTGGCCGTCCTCAGTTCCTCATTGTGCTGGCGCAGGCTGGACCACAGGCCGGCCAGTTCCGCGTTGGCAGGTGGCACCACCGACGGCTGCCCCTGCAGGGCCGCCCGCCAGCGTTCGGTGGCCAGCAGTGCGGCCCAGCCGTTTCCCCCGGCCGCCACCCGTTCAAGGTCCAGCCTGATGAGCGGGCTCAAGTGGAGGGCGACGGCGGTCCGCACGTCCAGGCTGGCCGCGCCGGCCCGGGCGGTGGATGTGTCCGCGGCGGCCTCGCGCAGCAGCCTGTTCCGGCCGGCCGGGCCGCCGGGCAGGGACAGCTGCGCCGAGATGCCCAGAATCCGGGTGGAAAGGTAGGGGGAATTCCGCAGCCGCCTCAGTGCGCCTTGCGTTTCCGAACCCACGGGCCCGCCGCCGCCGGCCCAGGCCAGGACTTGCACCGCGGCGGCCCTGTCGGCCAGCCAGCTGCGGCCGGCCGCCCGTGCCCGGGCCGCCAGCTCCCCCGCCTCGCCGGCCAGTCCGGCGTCGCCCGAAACGACCGCCGGCAGCCTGGCCTCAAGGGCAACGAGCCCGGCTTCCTGCGACCGGGCCTCCTCACCCCTCCCCGTCGCATCCAATGCCACGCCCTGGGCCATGCCTGCGCCTTGGCCTGCCCGGCCGGCGAGCATGGAGCAGCGGGCCTGGTCGAGCCGGGCCTCGGCCCATTCCTGGACCAGTCCCGCCGTGCGCAGGCCGTCCACGGCCTGCGCCAGCAGCCCTGCCGCCTCCTCCAGCAGCCCGGCTTCCATGAGGACCCGTGCCCGGTCGTGCCAAGCCACGGAGCGCTCAACCTCGACATCGAGCTGGTCCGCCGCCGCCATGTCCCGCAGCGCGGCAGGCAGGTCACCCCTGAGATATTCGACGAAGCCACGGTTGTGAAGGGCCATGAACCGGTACTGGGGCAGCCCGGTGGCCAGCTCGGCAGCCTCCTGGAGGTCGGCGGCGGCCTCGTCCAGGGAGCTGGTCCTGGACGCAATGGTCCCCTTGTTGATCAGCAGCCGCACGCGGTCGTCCAGGGGCAGGACGGAGGAGAGCGCGGCTGCCTTGCGCAGTCGCCCCAGTGCGGTGTCAAATTCTCCCGCCCGGGCCAACAGGACTCCGGCCTGCAGCTGGGCCAGGGCACGGATGTGCTCATTTTCCGGGGCGTCCGCCTCCGCGAGCACGCCGTCGATTTCCGCCAGGGCGGCGGGCAGGCCTTGTTCGTCGCAGCTCAGCCAGGATCCCGTCAGGCGGATGCGAAGCGCCAGCCCCGCGGCGTCGGGGCCTTTGCATCCGGCCAGGAGGTTCCGGGCCGTGTCCAGGTGTTGCCGGACCCCGGCAAGGTCGTATCTGGCGACGGCGGCGCGCGCTTGCCGGTAGGCCGCGTCGGCGGCCGAAAGCGTGCTGGGGCCCTGCATGCTAGAACTCGATCACCGGCGTCATGATGGGCCGGTCCCCGGGGTCGGCCGGGCGGAGCAGGAAGCGCAGCGGACCCCGGGCGACCGCACGCCAGAGCAGCCGGCCGTGGGCGTCCGAGGTGCTCCACAGCGCCGTTGTTCCGGCCAGCACGGCCACGGCGATGCCGCCGCCGGTCACCCATCCGTCAATTCTCAGGCTGCCGTCGTCCTCCTCGCTGGTCCTGACCATGAGTTGCAGGGCCGAACTGGTGAACGTCACCGTGTTGGTCGCTTCGGTTTCCGCAGAACGCAGCGCCGGCATGCCTTCCTCCGTCAGGGTCGCAATTTCGGCGTCGAGGGCCTCCAACGACAGTGCGAAGAGAACGTCACCGTCCAGGGACGACGGCGGCGGGTCCACGGCGTCGTAGAGCGCGGCAATGCCTTCCAGCAGTTCCGCGTCGAGTGCGTCCATGGGTAGGTCTGGTGAGTTGCTCACGGCATGCTCCAGCTCGGATCGGAGGAAAGGGCACTGCGCAGGGCAGCCAGGCAGCGCCCCCGGGTTGGGCCGATCGAGCCCACGGGGATTCCCAGCGACTCGGAGAGGGCCGCATAGTCCGGCGGCCCGCCACGGCTGACCACCCGCAGGATTGCCTGGCAGCGCGGGCTGAGCCGGGAGATGTGGTTCCACAGCGTGCTTTGTGATTCGGCCGCCAGCACGGCCGTCTCTGGCCCCGGGGCGGGGTCCTGCGCGCCGGCAAGGGCCTCGGGTTCCTGTGCCGGGTCATTCTTCCTGCGTTCGCCGGCCACGCGCCATGCCTCGCGGCGGACGGTTGTCCCGAGCCAGGCCAGCACGGCCTGGGGATCACGGATTGCCCCGGCGTTGCCAACCAGCTTCAGCCAGGCCAGTTGGATCACGTCTTCGGCATCAACTTGTTCCAGCCCGCAGCCCCGGGCAAGGTGCCACAGCGTGGGGTTGAGCAGCCGCACCATCGGCTCGATGCGGCTCCTGTCCCCGCCCTGGAACTGCCTGAACAACTCCGCCGCTTCCCCCACGAGGCCGGATTGCCCGGTCATGGCCGCTTCCACCCCAAGACTTCGCCGCAGGCGTTCCATGCCCTGTCCAGCCGGGCCGAAAGAAGCGGGTCCGTGGAGTCCACAAGGTGCTGGGCCAGTTCCGCCGCGAGGACGGGAGCGGCAAATGAGGTGCCGCTCCACACCCCAAACCCGCCGCTGAAATCGTCCGGATCAATGGTTGCGCGACGGATGCCGGCTCCGGGGAGCGCGGCAATCATCTGCCGGTCCCCGCTCAGGCGCGGCGGCATGGTGGAGACCAGGGCGGCTCCGGGCCGGTGGCAGCTGACCCACGCCCCCGCATTGCTGAAATAGGCCACCGTCCCGTCAGGGTTCAGGGCGCCCACGGCCGCCAGGGGCAATTGACCCGGCGCCGTCGGCTGGCCGGCGAAGGCGGCCGGGTACATGGGTGCCGTGGTTGAGTTGTTGCCGGCCGCCGCGACCACCAGGACCCCGGCCTTGCCGAACTCGCCGAGCAGTTCATTCAGCGGCGCATCTGCCAGCTGGTCCTGGGGCTGCTCGTGGTAGTAGCCCAGGGACAGGCTGAGCACGTCGATGAGTGAATCCGTGTCGCCCTCTTCCAGCGCGCCTTGCTGCCGGGCCAGGAGGGAATTGAGTGTCGCGATGAGGCAGGATTCGGACACGACGCCGTCGTCGGCCATGACCGGGATGCCCAGGATGACGGCGGTGGGGCAGATTTGCCGGATGATGCCTGCGATGAAGGTGCCGTGCCCGGCGAGGGGAAGAAGCGTGCCGTCCAGCGGGTTGCGCACCGGTTCCGGGGCCGTGGACCCCGGGACAGTGCCGTGCCGGCCCAGCAGCTGGCCGCCGGCAAAAACGCTTGCGGTTGCCTGGGCCGGGTCACGGAACCACGGGTGGTCTTCCAAGCCGGTGTCCGGGACCACCACAACAGGGGGCCGTTGCCCGCGCTTGGCGGCCGCTGCAGGATCCGGCAGGACCACTGACACAGGCGACCGCCCTCCCATGCCCGGGTTTGCATAGCTGGTGGCGGGTGCGCCAACGCCGGCGTAATAGGGCACCCCTGCGTAGTACGGAACGCCCGCGTAGTAGGGAACGCCCTGGTAGTCGGGCCCGGATCCCGGCGGAGGCTGTGCCGCGGCCATCGCATGGTCCAGCCAGACGCCGTCGGCCACGCCCGCCGCCCTGAGGTGTTCGAGCAGCCGCCACGCATCGACGTCGCCCGCCTTGCCGTGGAGGACCAGCCGGCTGATGGAGGAGGTGGTCTCCCCGGACGGCCTCTCCTTCACGCCCCGGACGCCGAGTGGCATGGATTCAACGCCAATGCCCAGCTTGGCAGCGGCCTCGCCAATGGATTTGATCCGTTCCGCAGCGTCCCGTTCGGGCACCGACAGCAGCAAGGCATCGGCCACGTACAGCGTGCTGCGGCCTGCTGGCGTGGTGACCATGCGGAATTTCCACGCCATGGCGGCTTGCGGGTCCATGTGCAGCACCGGATTGTCAGGCACCTGCACTGCTTCACTCGTATCGCTCATGATGGTCCTCTCCAGGGTGGCTCATGCGAGTTAGGAGGGCACCGGGCGCGTCCTGATACATGTCAGCGCACTGTCCATCCGCCATGCGGCCATGATCCCACGTGCGCGTCACGATTACACGCGCCAGTTGCCGCATGCCGGCGCCCGTGGGACGCCGGCAGCGGCCTACCCTGCCAACTGCTGTGTGCCAGCCATCCGGCCTGCATGGTATTCCTCGATCATGCTCCTGCTGGCGACCCCGCCCCGGGGCCCCTGGATGGTGACGGCCCGTGATGCCGCGGCCACGGCAAATGCCACGGCGTCCGCCAGGGCCTCCCCATCGGACAGAGCATGGACCAGGGCACCGCCGAAGGTGTCGCCTGCGCCCGTGACGTCAACCACGGGCACCTGGTGGCCGGGCACGTGCTGCACAGTCTTGCCGTCGTAGATTTCGGCCCCTTCGGCCGACAACGTCCGCACCACGGCCCTGACGCCATGGCTGAGGATCCACTCGTTGACTGCCTGGGCGTCCTGTCCACCGAAGGAGTGGCCGAATCCGATCTTGTTCATGATGACCACCTCCGCGTCGCGCAGGAGTTCGCCGTCGACCATGCTGAAACCATCAACGTCCAGGTCAAAGATGGCGCGCCGGCCATGGGACCTCAACTCGGCCAGGACGTCCGCACCGGCCCGCGCCCCGTCGCTGAGGCGCTTGGCCCGCGCAAGCGTGGTGTAGAGGTAGCCGGGTGACTTTAGTGCCTCCATCGTCGCTGGTCCCAGAAGCATGGGTGCCTGCCCCGTTTCCGCATAGAGAACCACGTGTTCGCCACCGACCAGGAAGATCAGGTTGAGCGGGTCGGGCACGGTCTCATCGTGCAACATGTGGGAGGTGCCAACACCGTGAGCGGCCAGGTCATGGCACATGCGTTCCGTCAGGGCGCCCGTGTTGAGCAGGGAGATGAACTCGGTGGCACCGCCCAGGCCGGCGTGCACGGCGGCGGCGTTGGCAATCATCCCGCCCACGTAGCTGGCGGAGGCCTCCATGCCTGCCTTGTCAGCCACGCCCGGCCACCGTTCCACGGTGAAGTACTTGTCCAGCCCGACGTCGCCAACGAAGAATGCGGTTCCCGCAGCTCCCCGCTCAGCCACGCTGTGTCCCTTGGCTTGATTCCTGCAGCTCGGCATGGACCGGGCCGCCGGCAACGTCGGTCCAGGTGGGGCCGCCATCGCCCCCACAGCTGGCCATCCAGTAGTAGTTGGTGGGGCCGTCAACACCGCGGCACGCGTCATGCCACGTCCCCGGGTGCAGCACCACGGCCGTTCCGGGATTGATGACAAAGGCCCTGACGTCCTCCGCGCGGGGGAAGGTGGCGTCGCCGGCCTCGGCAACGGCCAGCACCACGGCGGCTCCAGCGGTGAACAGCGCCTCCTCCGTGTGCAGGTGCCGCTCCATTTGGTGAGTGACAAAGGGGCTGCCGCCGCCGAAGGTTATGCCCAGGCTGCCATTGGTGCTGATGAGCGGCGCCTTGGTGTAGGCGTCCTGCCAGCCGGGACCTTGGGTGAGCACCAGTCCGCCGTCCTTGTCTGCGTCGGCACCGTGCCCTGTCATGTGGTGGACCCTGCCGAACGGGGCAAAATCGGCGGCGTTGACATCGAGGGCAGGAATCCTCACCGCAGGGCACCTTCGCGTGGCGCAGCCTGGCTGCGCGCCGTTTCCACCTCGTGCATGAGTTCATGCACGTGGGCTGCCAGGACCCGCCCGGTGTCCACATGGGTGTCCTTGAAGTAGCTGCCCACGATTGCGCCGTCGGCCACCGCCAACTGGGCGGCGGCATTCTGCACGGTCATTCCGGCCCCAATCAGGAGGGGGAAGTCGTTGCCCACGACCGAGCGGAAGCGTTCAACCTTGGCAATGTCGGTTTCCTCGCCGGTGGCTGTCCCCGTGACCACAAAAGCGTCGCAACGGCCCTGGCCAATCAGCAGGTCCTCTTCTTCTGTCCTTCCGGAATTGACCGGCTGGTACTTGAACCGCACACCACCCAAAAGCGCGGCGTCCACCTGGCCCCGCAATGCTTGCAGCTCTTCGGCGAAGTCCAGGTCGGCAACGGGGTCAAGGTGCCCTGCGACGGAGTCCATCTGGATGAAGTTGATCCTGAATTGCCGGGCGAGCTCAAAGGCCATCCGGTGGTCGTGGAGCACGTTGACGCCCACTGTCAGGTCAGGGTATTTTCCCTCAAGCCATTCCAGGACACTGCGGACGTCGTCCTTGTCCCCAAAGTAGTTCTCCACGACCACGGCATCCACGCCGCCGCCGCGGAGGTCTGCAAGTTCCTGCTTCGCAATGTCCAGTTTCTGCGCAGCGGTGCCACCGGAAAGGTGCAGCATGCCCAGGATGGGCTTGGGGTTGGGGAAGGCCAGCGAATAACGGCTGTTGGTGGTGTTCACAACGTGTTCCTTACATTTGAAATCTGATATTTGCCCGCGGCAAGATGCCTGGCTACGAATTCGGGTGGTTGGCTGAGGTCCCGTTCCACGAGGTCCCCACGCGCATCTCAAGATCGGGTGAGTAAATCACGGAGGTGTGTTCCACAAGGGCGTCCTCGTTGGTGAAGACCTCACCGCTGGCGCAGATGAAACCGGAGGCTCCAGGCAGTTCGCCGAAGACGTTTCTGGTCAGCTCGGACGGCACGGCCACGGACAGCATCAGCTCCGAGCGGACGGGGACAACCTCATAGTGTTCGCGAAGAATCTGGTACAGCGACTGCCCTTCAAAATCGAATTTCTCCAGGCCCGGATAGCGGTCCAGCCTGAGCAGGGAGGTGTCGATGTTGAGGAACTTCGTGCCATTCTCGGTGGCGACGCCGCGGGCCCGCACCAGGCGCAACTGCGGGCCGGTGGCAGCATCCACCACAGACTGCGACAGGACGGTTGTCACCGGCTTCTCATTGCGTGCCTTGGAGAAGTCGGTGAATCCGCCAAAGTTCCAGATGCTGTGGTTGATCGGGGTGTATGTGACGATGGTGCCCTTGCCCCTGAATTGCTGGACCAGTCCCTCCGAAACCAGCAGGGACACGGCATGCCGCACCGTGCTGCGGGTGATGCCGTGGCGGTCCCGCAGCACGGTCTCGGAGGGGATCGCATCCCCTTCGGGAATTTCCCCGTCAAGAATCCTTTGCCGCAGATCGCGGTATAGCTGCGTGTACAGCGGTGCAGGATTCATGGGATCGAGCAGAAATTCAGCGGTCATGAGATTGTCCCCCGTGGATGGTGTTGGCTATTTGCCGTCGTTGACGGTGATGGAATCAAGGGCAGCTGCCTTGAGGCCGTAGTTGTCCAGGATTTTGGCGTAGCTTCCATCCTTCTGCATGGCTTCCATGGTGGCCTTGATTGCGTCCCGCAGTTCGGTGGATTTCTTGGCCACGGCAATTCCGTAGTTCCCGGGCTCCAGCAGGTCCCCGATGGCGTAGTACTTGCCCGGTTCCTGCTTCTGCAGGTCAAGAATGCCTTCGAATCCGATCAAGGACGCCTGGGCGCGGTCCTGCTTCATCTGCAGGATTTCCTCGGCCTGGGTGGGAATCTGGAGGATCTTGATCGGCTTGTCGGCCGCGCAGGTGGACTTGGAGAGGTCCTCCACCGAGCCAACCCAGCTGGTTCCCGTTGACACCGTGACTGTGTAGCCGCAAAGGTCGGCCAGCTCCTTGATCTTGTCCTGGTTCGCCACCGGGGCAAAGAACTGGTTTCCGGTGCGGAAGTAGTCAACAAAGTCCAATTCGCCCTGGCGCTTCTTCAAGTCCGAGAAAGCGGTCCAGATGATGTCCGAGCGGCCCGTGGTGACGGAGACGATGAGCTGGGAGAAGTCAACGTTCTGGAAATTCGGCTTGAGCCCGAGCCGGGCTGCAACTTCCTTGGCCAGGTCAATGTCTGCGCCCTTGAGGTCCGTGGATCCAGCCTCGGAGTATTCCATGGGCGGGTAGGCGAGGCTGATGGCGATGTTCAGGACGCCCGCGTCCTTCACTGAGGCGGGCAGCATGGCCTGGAGTTCCGGCACGGCGGCCGATTGCGTCTGCGAGGTTGAGGCGTTGCCCTGGCCGCCGCAACCGCTCAAGGCCAGCCCCGCCGCAAGGACGAGCGTGGCGGCGCCGAGGCGCGCCTTGGCCTTCGCAGTTGCCTTTGTGGTGGTTTTTGTGGTCGAAGAAATCATCGTCATTGTTGTTTCCTGCCTGTGGTTGTTGGTTTGTCAGTTGAGCACGCGGTTGAGAAAGCTGCGCACGCGTGGGTCTTGGGGGTTGGACAGCACGTCGTCAGGGTTGCCGATTTCACGGATGGAGCCGTCCACCATGATGGCCACCCGGTCGGCGACGTCCCGGGCGAAGGCAATCTCGTGTGTCACCACGATCATGGTGGTGCCGGCGAGTGCCAGCCGGCGCATCACATCCAGCACCTCGCCCACCAGTTCCGGGTCAAGTGCGGAGGTCGGCTCGTCGAAAAGCATGACCTTGGGCTGCATCGCCAGGGCCCGGGCGATGGCAACGCGCTGCTTCTGGCCGCCGGAGAGCTGCGAGGGGTAGGCCGCGCCGCGGTCGCCCAGGCCCACAGCTTCCAGCAGTTCCACTCCCCTGGCGGTGGCTGCGGCCCTGGATTCCTTGCGAACCGTTACAGGGCCCTCAATCACGTTCTGCAGGGCGGTGAGGTGGGGAAAGAGGTTGAAGTGCTGGAAGACCATCCCGATTTCACGCTGCTGCTGGCGAACTTTGCGCGGGGGAAGCTCGCGCAGGGTCTCCCCTCGCAGTTCGTAGCCAATCACGGAACCGTCGATCCAGACCACGCCGTCGTCGACGGTCTCCAGGTGGTTCAGGCAGCGCAGTAGGGTGCTCTTGCCCCCGCCGGAGGGACCGAGGATGCAAAGGACTTCGCCGTCGGCAACTTCCAGGTCCACGCCGGCCAGCACCTCGCGCCCGTTGAAACTCTTGTGGATGTTGATCGCCTTGACCATGGTTTTCACGATTGTTCCTCCGCGGGTGCCTGGGTTTTGGGCCGGACCAAGCCGAACTTGAATTTGAAGGGAGCCTTGGTGGATGCCCCGGCAACACCACGGCCGTAGTGCCGTTCAATGTAGAACTGGACGATGTTCAGCACAGTGGTTCCGAGCATGTACCAGACGGCACACACCAGCAGGAGCTCGATCACGGCACCGTTGACGAAGTACACCTGCTGTGCCGCATTGAGCATTTCCGTGAAGGATATGACGGTGGCCAGGGAGGAGAACTTCAGCATTCCGATGGCGGAATTGCCCATGGGCGGAATGATCAGCCGCATGGTTTGCGGCAGGATGATCCGGCGCAGCATCTGCATGCGGGACATGCCAATGGTGTGGGCGGCCTCGGTCTGGCCGTGGTCCACGGAGCTGATGCCGGCACGGACCACCTCAGTCATGTAGGCGCCTTCGTTGATGCCCAGCCCCAGGAGGGCGGCAACGAAGGGGGTGACCACGTCAACGGTGCGGGCTTCGAAAAGCCCGGGAATGCTGAGCGTGGGAAACACCAGGGCAATGTTGAACCAGATCAGCAGCTGCAGCAGGACCGGTGTCCCCCGGAAAACCCAAACATACAGCCAGGCCACGAACCGGGTGACCGGGTTGCTGGAGAGGCGCATCACGGCAAACAGTGTGCCCAGCCCCATGGCCAGGATCATGGCCAAGAATGAGATGAGCAGGGTGTTGGCGAATCCGCGCAGAATGACGTCGGCGGTCAGGAACTCCCCGACGGTGGTCCAGTCAATTTGGCCCTCGGCGAAGGATTTGATCAGGAAACCGAGAAATGCCACCACAATTGCGCCAGAAATCCACTGGCCCGGGTGCTTGAGCCGAACGATCTTGTAGCTGCGCTGCTGCAGGTCGTTGACATCTATGCCGGCGCCATTGCCGGTTTCGGATGAAAGCAACGTCATCACCCACCTCCTCGAAGTTGTATGGTCAGGTGTACAACTTAAAATTAGGGTGACGCGCCTCACTTGTCAAGCGGGATTTGCCTGCCGGACCTCGCGGCCAGGGCGGGAACGCTACAGCCGGGCGTTGCGGGGCTTCGGCTGGCAGGCCGGGCAGCTGTAGGACGAGCGGTTCATGAACGTGTCCCTGCGGATCCTGGTGGACAGGCCCACGGCAGCGCAGCGGTGGCAGGGCTCGTCCTCGCGTCCGTACGCATTCAGGGAACGTGAAAAGTAGCCGGAGGCACCGTTGACGTTCACGTAAAGCGAGTCAAAGCTGGTGCCGCCGGCATCCAGGGCACGGGACATGACATCGCGCGCCGCATGGATGATGCGCTCGGTGTCCGGTCGGCGCAGGGTGTCGGTGGGCCGGGCGTAGTGCATCCGGGCCGCCCACAGCGCCTCGTCGGCGTAAATGTTGCCAATGCCGGAGACCAGGGCCTGGTCCAGCAGGGCCCGCTTGAGCCCGGTCTTGCGGGCACGGAGCTTTTGGTGCAGCGCCTCAATGTCAAAGTGAGGGTCCAGGGGGTCGCGCCCGATGTGGGCGGCCTCATCGGGAATCAGCGCCCAGGGCGAACCGCCCCCGCCGGGAAGCCCGTCAACCGTGGGGACCAGTGAGGTGACAAACAGTCCGCCAAAAATGCGCTGGTCAATGAAACGCAGTTCCTCGGGGTCTGAGCCACGTGGGGAAAAGGAGAGCCGCACCTTCAAGTGCTTCTCATGCGGCTGTTCCGGCGATTCCACCAGCAGCTGGCCGCTCATGCCCAGGTGTGCCACCAGGGCGGTGTGGGGTTCCACGGAGGAGGAAGGGGAATCCGACAGCGGCATCCACAGGAACTTTCCGCGCCGGACCACGTCCAGGACAGTGGCGTCGAGCAGGTTGCCGCGGAAGTCTTCACTGCCCAGGGAGTGCCTGCGAATGGAGCGCGGGTCAACCACGGACACTGCCGTGATGCGCCGGCCGGCAACCCAGCGTTCCAGGCCGCGCCGGACAACTTCGACCTCGGGCAGCTCAGGCATGGCTACTCGGCGGAGGCGGCGGGTGCGGCGGGTGCGGAAGCGGCGGGGGCCGGGGTGCCCGCGGAGGGGGCACCGGCGTCGTGCTTGCCGGCGGCGGAGGTCTGTGCGAACGGGTTCTCGCCAAAGCGCTTCTGCAGTTCCTGCCAGCCGGCTGACGCTGCCGAGCGCTCGGCTTCCTTCTTGGAGGGGCCCGTACCGGTACCGTACTCCGTGCCGCCGATCAGCAGGACGGCTGAGAATGTCCGGTTGTGGTCGGGGCCGGTGCCGGTGATGTCGTAGGCAATGGTGCCGAGGCTGCGCACTGAGGCAATTTCCTGGATGTTTGTTTTCCAGTCAGTGCCGGCGCCGAGGACGGCGGAATCGGCAAGCAGAGGGCCAACCAGGCGCATGACCAGCTGGCGGGCTGTCTCGATGCCGTGGGTGAGGTAGGTTGCGCCGAAGAGGGCTTCCATGGTGTCGGCCAGGATGGAGTCTTTGTTGCGGCCCTTGGTGAGGCGCTCCCCCTGGCCCAGGTAGATGAATTCGCCCACACCGAGCCCGCGGGCAATCGAGGCGAGGGCGCGGGTGGAGACCACGGCGGAGCGGCGCTTGGCCAGCTCACCCTCGGGAAGCGAGGGGTTGTCGCGGTAGAGGGCGTCGGTGACGGAGAAGCCCAGGATGGAGTCGCCCAGGAATTCGAGGCGCTCGTTGGTGGGGATGCCACCGTTTTCGTACGCGTAGGAACGGTGTGTCAGGGCAAGACGAAGCGTCCCGGCATCAATAGTGACACCGAGACGCTTCATGAGCAGGATCTGTCCGTCCGTGAGCTTCGGTGAGGGAAGTTCTGCGGACATGGCACTCCTGCTAAATATTAAACAATTCGACAAAGACCTGTTGGCCCCTGCGGACGTCTTAGACGTCGGCTACCTTGCGGCCCTTGTATTCAAGGAACAGCGCGGTGCCGGCAGCGTCGGTGACGACCTTGGCCTGGTGCGGCAGGCTGTAGACAACCTGGCCGTTTTCGATGGTCTTGACCAGAGCAGGCGCGGTGGCCTTCCACTGGGAACGGCGTGCACGCGTATTGGCACGGGACATCTTCCGCTTGGGAACAGCCACGGCAAACTCTTTTCTCTCGATAACTTACGAACTGAGTGTCCGTAAGTAAAACTTTTTGCTAGTTTTCTTCGCCGGCAAAGCCCTGTAGGGCAGCCCATCGAGGATCAACGACCTCGTGATGGTGCCCCGGCTCATCTGCAAGGTGTATTCCGCATTCGGAACACAGACCCTCACAGTCTTCCCGGCACACCGGCTGGAACGGCAGGGCGGTTACCACTGCGTCCCGCAACACCGGTTCAAGATCGATAGAATCGTGCTCGACCCAACGTTGCTCATCTTCGTCTTCCGCAAGCATGTCCGCGGACGGCTGCTCGTAGAAGAAAAGTTCTTGCACATTGACTTCAAGGTCATCCTCGAAGGTCTCCAGGCATCGGGAGCACTGGCCTGTCACATCGACAAGCACATTGCCCGAAACCAGAATTCCTTCATGAACGGCCTCAAAACGGAGTTCCACATCCAAAATGGATCCGGGCGTCACGCCAATGAGCGGAGTGCCAAAATCTTCCGGCACAGGTACATGCTCTTCGAACTTCCACATGCTGCCCGGGCTGCGCCCGAGCTCCCTGACACCAACGGTGAGGGGCGTGCCATGGTTGGACTTGTTGCCCAACGTGGTTTCGCTAATGAGAACTCCTGTAAGAACATATGACCGACGCACCATCTTAGCCCGAAAGCTTGCGGGCATCAAAACGTGCGGTGCCGGACCAAATTGGCCTCATCCAGTCTACGACAATTGCCTGCCCCGCGGCGACCCCATTGGCGCGTGCCGGGCGTGATGTAACTCTCAGCTGCTCTTTGTGTTGATGTTCGACGCCGGACACGCCGGTTTTCGTCCCACGACGGCCCGCCTGGCGCACCTATGCGCCACACCCGGCTCAGGTGGTGCGCAGGAACACTTATGCGCAGTACTTGCACCCGGGTTGCGCGCAGGGCGGATGGCAAAAAGGCCCAAGCGCAGGTGTGGTTGACAGCTATTTCCGCGGCGGGACGACTGTCACGGGCCGGGTGTCCGGGCCAACATCACCCTGCAGCCGGCGCAGCACGGCGCGCGGCACAAAGTCGGCCACGTCCCCGCCCAGGGTGTGGACTTCCTTGATCAGGGTCGAGGAGAGGTGCAGGTAGCGGCTGTCGCCGGGCAGGAACACGGTCTCCACCCCGGAGAGCTGCCGGTTCATGGTGGCCATGGGCAGTTCGTAGTCGAAGTCGGAGGAGGAACGGAGCCCCTTGACAATGGCCGACACCCCGCGGGCATGGCAGTACTCCGAGAGCAGCCCCTCCCCCATGGGCTCAACAACAATTCCGGACAAAGCGGAGAAGGTGTTGGCGGCCATCTCGAGCCGCTCGTTGAGCGAGAACCGGTACTTCTTGGCGTAGTTTGTGGAGACCGCCACAATGACCTCGTCAAAGAGTCCCGCCGCTCGGGCAATCACTTCAATGTGGCCCTTGTGGATGGGGTCAAAGGATCCGGGGCAAACGGCGCGTCGCATACCCACGAATGTAGCCCACTGAAGGCCCCGGTTCCACTGCATTTGCCCGTTTTGGACGCCTTCTTTGAACTACCGGCCAGTAGCTGGCGCGTGGCATGACACGGGGCCGGCCAGGGGCCCGCTAGGGCTTGGCTGCCCATGGCCGGTAACGTTGCCCGGGTACCCGCACTACAAAAAGGAGCACCCATGAGCACGCCCTGGCACCGGACCGCGCAAGGCGCCAACCTGTTGGGCCCGGACGGCTCCCTCGGCGTGACCATTTTCGAGGAAATCACTACCCTGGCAAACCACCACCAGGCCATCAACCTGGGCCAGGGCTTCCCCGACGAGGACGGCCCTGCCGAGCTCAGCCGCCTCGCACAGCAGGCCATTGCCGCCGGCAACAACCAGTACGCACCGGGCAAGGGCATCCTGGACCTCCGCCAGGCAGTGGCCGAGCACCAGCAGCGCTTCTACGGCCTCACGCTGGATCCGGAAACCGAGGTCATCATCACCACGGGCGCCACCGAAGCAATTGCCGCCGCCGTGCTGGCCCTGACCGGACCCGGGGACGAGGTGCTGACCTTTGAGCCGTTCTACGATTCCTACGGCGCCATGATTGGCCTCTCCGGCGCAAGGCACACCACCGCCGCGCTCCTGGCCCCCGACTTCATGCCGGACCTGACCACGCTGGAGGACAGCTTCAGCCCGCGCACCAAGATGGTCATCCTGAACAACCCGCACAACCCCACGGGCGCCATGTTCCCGGAAAAGGTGTTGGCCGAGGTGGTCCGCCTGGCCATCAAGTACGACGCCGTCATCCTCACCGACGAGGTCTATGAGCACCTCACGTTTGGTCCCCGGCACATACCCGTGGCCACGCTGCCCGGCGCCGCCGACCGGACGCTCACCATTTCCTCCGCCGGCAAGACGTTTTCCTTCACGGGCTGGAAGATCGGCTGGCTGTCCGGGCCCGCGGAACTGGTTGCTGCGGCGCGCACCGTCAAGCAGTTCCTGAGCTACTCCTCCGGCACCCCGTTCCAGGGCGCGATCGCCGCGGGCCTGCGCATGGAGGACAGCTTCTTCACCGATGCTGCAGCAACGCTGGCCCACAAGCGGGACATCCTGGCCGACGGGTTGCGCGCGGCCGGCCTGGACGTCTACCTGCCGCAGGGCACCTACTTCATCAACGCGGACACCTCCGCGCTGGGCATCACCGACGCCACGGCCCTGGCCCGCAAGCTGCCCGAACTGATCGGCGTGGCGGCCATCCCGGTCCCCGTGTTCTGCCACCCCGAGGGGGCCCGGCGCACCCGCTCGCTGCTGCGCTTTGCCTTCTGCAAGCAGGTCCCGCTGCTGGAGCAGGCAGCCGAACGCCTGGCCACCTTGAAGGACAGGATCTGATGGCCAACCCCAGCCGCTTCCTGCGCACCAGCGGAGTCCATGCAACCGTGGAGCCCGACCCGTGGCACCCCGACGCCTTTGTGCTGAGCATTGACGGTGCCGAGCAGTCCCACGTGAACCTTGCCAAGCCCCAGGAGGTGTTTTATGAATACCTGCGCCGCATAGCCAACGCCATTGACCTGCTCAAGCCGCCCGGTGAGCCTGTCACGGCCCTGCACCTGGGCGCCGGCGCGCTGACCCTGGCCCGGTACATCCAGGCCACCCGCCCCGGCTCCGTCCAGCATGCCGTGGAACTGGAACGCGAACTGCTGGACTTTGTGCTGGAACAGCTTCCCCTGCCTGAGGGGAGCGAGTTGACCAGCCATGTGGGCGACGCCCGGGAGGAACTGGCCGGGCTGCCGGCGGAACTGAAGTTCGACGTCGTCATCCTGGACATTTTCAGCGGCCCCGAGGCGCCGGCCCACCTGGCCTGCGCGGACTTCTACCGCGAGGCCGCGGCAGTGCTGGCGCCGGGCGGGCTCCTGGCCGTCAACGTGGGTGACGAGCCCGGCTTCACCCTGGTCCGGAGCCAGACGGCTGCCATGCAGGAGGCCATGGGCAGCGTGGCGGCATATGGCACAAGCATGCTTTTCAGCCGCCGCTACCCGGGCAACATCATCCTGCTGGGCACGGACGGTGCGTGGCCGGCCGGCTGGGCTCAGGCCCTCGTGGCGGCCGGGCCGCACCCGGCAACCGTGCTGACAGGAGTGGAGCTGGACGACCTCACGGGGTGACGCCCCACGGGAATCCTAGGCGTCAAGCAGGGCCAGCACATCGGCGCTGGAGAACTCCACCGGCTCACCCAGGGCGATGGAGGCGTAGGCCGCCTCAGCCAGCGCAACGGCCATGACGCCGTCGTGCGGGGTGACGCGGGATGCCTCCCCCGACGCCCTGGCCGCGGCAAACTCGGCAAGCTGCAGGGTGTAGGGGCTACTCGCGGGCGTCTGCGCGGGCAGGTAGTCGCCCGGCGCGTTCTCCCCGGCAGGGTCCGCTGCGGCCACCTCCGGCCATGAATACAGCGACATGCCATCCGCGGCCTCGATGCCAATGCTGGTGCTGAAGGGCTTGCCATCCGGGCCCCACTCCCCCGACAGCCGGCTCACGGCACCGTTTTCATGCGTCAGGACCACCGTGGCGCTGACGGGGCGCGGCACCACGCCATCCACGGTGGGCGGGTCCTGCACGGCGTGGACCCGCAGCACCTCGCCGGCGAGCCAGCGGGCCTGGTCGATGTCGTGGATCATCTGGTCGCGGATGATCCCGCCGCCCACGGTTTCGTCAAAGAACCAGGATCCTGCCGCGGGCGCCGCGCTGGCGCGGCTGAGCCGCAGCACGGCCGGGGCTGCACTAGTCTCGAGTGCATGGTGGGCCGCAAGGTATTCGGGGAAGAAGCGGACCACGTGGGCGGGAAAGAGCCGCACACCGGCGTCGGCCGCCGCCTTGGCGATGTCCGCCGCACGCGCCGCGTTCTCGGCCAGCGGCTTCTCGCAGACAATGTCCTTGCCGGCGGCGATCGCGGCCATGGCATAGCCGTGATGCGTGGTGGTGGGCGTGAGGATGCAGATGACGTCGGATGCCTCCAGCAGCTCCTGGAGGGTGGCCGCCTCGGCAACACCGTATTTCTGCACCAGGTGGGCTGCGCCGGAGCGCGAGTACACGCTGACCTGGGCGCCCAGCTGCTGCCAGCCGGTGATGTGTACGCCGGCAATGCCACCGGCGCCGATGAGGCCTACTCGCAGCTGGGTCACAAAACATCCTTCGGGGCAGGGAACTGGGGAATCAACCCAACCCTACTGTGGGCGCACCCCCGGGCGGCAAGCGTTACGGCAGCGCCCCGCCGCCGTCCCCGCCCCGGGAATGCGACAGGAAATCTGGCAGCGCCTCAACATAGACCGTCTGCGGCGGGTCCAGGTACATGACAAGCACCCGCCCGCCCACGGCAAACACGCTGCTGCCGTCGTAGGGGCGGGCCAGGTAGGCGGCCGTTCCGCCCCTGACCTCCAGCATCACCTCGCCCAGGGTGCCCGGACCGACCTCCCCCGTGACCCGGCCGATCTTCCCCGTCAGGCTCCTGTCCAGGTCCCTACGCATGCGGCGGCTCCTTCGCCGGTGCCGGCTTCGCGTTGGCGGCGTGCCCGTCCCGGAGCGCGGCTGTCAGGGCGGGCAGGTAGTTGCCCACCTGGGACAGGATGCCGCCCACCATGTTGTTGATGCCTTCGCCGCCGTTGAGGACCGTCAGCTGGCCCACGTGGGCAAAAGGTTCGGCGGCCGCTGCCACGATGGCAGGCATGTTTTCGGCCAGCTGCTGGGAGATGACGGCTTCCTGGTTGGCGCCGAGGGCCTCCGCGCGGGCCTTGATGCCGTCGGCCTCGGCCAGTGCCCTGGCCTTGATGGACGACGCTGTTGCCTCCCCGCGCGCTTTCGTTGCCGCCGCCTCGGCCTCGCCCGTGACCCGGGTGGCTCCCGCCGTGGCTGCGGCCGCGGTCGCGTTGGCCTGCGCCTCCAGCTCGGTCTTGCGGGCCCGCGCCTCGGCTGCGCTGATGTCGGCGGCCTTCTGCGCCTCCGCCTCGGTGCGTTGTGCGTAGGCCTTGGCGTCGGCAGGCTTGCGGACGGAGGTTTGGAGCTTCTGCTCCTCCCTGTCCGCCTCCAGCTTGGCCACCTCGGTTTCCTGGACCACCACCTGCTGGCGTGCCGTGGCGTCGGCCAGCGGGCCGGCCTGGGCTGCATTGGCCCTGGCTGTTTCGGCGTTCGCCTGGGCGGCGGACTGCTTGATCGCGGAAATGCTTTGGGCGTCGGCAATCAGGGACGCGGCCTCGGCCTCCTTTTCGGAGGCCTCCCTGTTTCGGGTGGCCTCGGCGATCCTGGCCTCCATCTGGACCTGGGCAATGTGCGGCTTGGCCAGGTTTTGGATGTACCCGGTGGGGTCCTCAAGGTCCTTGATCTGGAGGGAATCGACCACCAGCCCCAGCTTCTCCATTTCAACGCCGCTGGCGCTGCACACCTGGGATGCCAGCTTGTCGCGCTCCCTGATGATTTCCTCCATGGTCATGCTGCCAATGATGGAGCGCAGGTGCCCCTCAAAGACGTTGTAGACCTGGCTTTCCATTTTGGGCTGCTGGCCAAGGAAGCGGCGGGCGGCGTTGGCAATGAACGGCGTGGAATCGCCGATCTTGAAGATGACAACGCCCTGCACCACCACCTGGATGCCCTGGGAGGTGACGCAGTTGACCTGGAGCTCGGTTTCGTTCAGGGTCAGCGACAAGGTCCTGACGGTCTGCAGGCCGGGGATGACAAAGGCGCCCTTGCCGGTGACGATCTTGAAGTCCATGCCGTCGGTTGTGCCGGCACTGCCGCGGGTAAACCCGGAGATGATGAGGGCCTCGTTGGGTTCGGCCACCTGCCACATCAATTTCACAGCGCCGCGGACCACCAGGACGGCGATGGCCACGGCAACAATCACAACAAGCAACGGTATGAACGGGAGAAGGTATTGCATGACCGGAGTCCTTCCAAAAGTGGATCGGTCGCAGCGGTGGACCTCTCCCCTCCGGGGACAATCTCAACGGCCTGTGTATGAAGTTGCGGGCCAAACCATGGCAGGCACCGTTCCATGAGGGGCCCAAGTTCAAAAATACTCGCCTTTTCCCCGCATGGCCTGTGAATCCTGCGGCTACTGTCCCGAGGGCTCGGCGAACCACAGGCGTGTTTCGCCGTACTTCTTCTCGGCAAAGCGGTCCAGGCCGGCCGGCCATGTTGGCTCCGGCGTGCGGGAGGAGCGTTCCACCACCACCACGGCGTAGGGGCTAAGCCGCGGCGCAAGCAGGTCAAGGACCAGCGACAGTTCTGTTTCGGTCAACGGGTAGGGCGGGTCCATGAAGACCAGGTCCCACTGGTCCACGCCGGCGTCGGCCACCCGGGCCAGGAACGTCTCCACGCGGGAGCGCTGCACCGTGACCACCTTGGAGCCAACAGTCTTGTTGACCAGCTCAGCGTTGCGCTGGCACACGGCGGCTGCCTTGTCGTTGAACTCCACGAGCTCCACGGACTTGGCGCCGCGGCTGGCGCTTTCCACCCCGAGCGAGCCGGAACCGGCGTACAGGTCAAGGACCCTGGTTCCGGCCAGCATGTTCATGGATTCAAGGCGTGAGAACAAGGCTTCCTTGACCCGGTCCGTGGTGGGGCGGGTGCCGTCGCCCGGCACGGAGACCAGCGGGCTGCCGCCGGCGGCCCCGGCAATGATCCGGCTCATGCCCGGGCCCCCGCTTCATGTGCTGCGGAGTTTCTAGCCACGTTCAAGGAATGCCTCATTCTTTTCTGTCACGTACATGTCAATTTCCATCTTGAGGGCCGGATGCAGCAGCAGCTGCGGGTCCGCATCAACAATAGCCGTGGCGTCGGCCCTGGCCCGTTCAATGAGTGCCTCGTCCCGCAGCACGCTGAGCATGCGCAGGCCGCTGTTTCCGCCCGACTGCCGGGCGCCGAGGATGTCGCCCTCGCGCCGCATGTCAAGGTCGTCCCTGGCGAGGGCAAAGCCGTCATTCGTGGCGGCGACTGCTTCCAGGCGCTTGCGGCTGGGGTGCCCCGGTTCCAGCCCCGTCACCAGCAGGCAAGTGCCCTGGTTGCCGCCACGGCCCACGCGTCCGCGCAGCTGGTGCAGCTGGGACATGCCGAAGCGGTCAGAATCCATGATGACCATGAGCGAGGCATTGTGCACGTCCACGCCCACCTCGATGACCGTGGTGGCCACCAGGACGTCGATCTCGCCCGCGGCGAAGTCGGCCATGGTGGCCTGCTTTTGCGCCGAGTCCATGCGCCCGTGCAGGAACTCAACGCGTTTCCCGGCAAGCGCCGGATGGCCCTGCAGGTACTGGGCCACCTCGAGCACCCCGGCCATGGCGCGCGGTTCCCCGCCGGCTGTGGAACCGAATTTCTCCAGGGGTTCGAACAAGGCGCCAGCCTCCAGCTGAGAGCCCCCCTCGTCGTCGCCGATCTTGGGGCAGACCACGTAGACCTGGCGCCCGGAGTCCACTTCTTCACGGGTGCGTGCCCAGACCCGCGGCTCCCACGAGGGGTGCTCCGCCAGCGGGGCCACATGGGTCACGATGGGTGTGCGGCCAGCAGGAAGCTCGGTCAGCTCGGACACTTCCAGGTCGCCAAAAACCGTCATGGCCACGGTGCGCGGGATGGGCGTGGCCGTCATGACCAGCAGGTGCGGGGGCTTGAGGGCCTTGGCGCGCAGGGCATCGCGCTGCTCCACGCCAAAGCGGTGCTGCTCGTCCACCACGATCAGGCCCAGGTCGGCAAACTGCACATTCTCCGATAAAAGCGCGTGCGTGCCAATAACGATGCCGGCCTCGCCGGAGGCCGCCGCCAGCATGGCCTTCTTGCGCGCGGCAACTGGCATGGACCCGGTCAGGAGGGTGACGGCCGTGGCGTGCGGGCCGCCCAGCATGGTGCCCTGGCCCAGCGGGCCTAGCAGGGCCGAGATGGACTGGAGGTGCTGCTGCGCAAGGACCTCGGTGGGGGCCAGGAAGGCTGCCTGCCCGCCGGCGTCGACCACCTGGAGCATGGCGCGCAGGGCTATGACCGTCTTGCCGGAGCCCACCTCGCCCTGGAGCAGGCGGTGCATGGGGTGCGCGCCGGCAATCTCGGCGGCCACCAGTGTGCCGATCTGCTCCTGCCCGGCGGTCAGGGTGTAGGGCAGCTGGGCGTCGAAAGCGTCCAGCAGGCCGCCCTGCACGGGGGCGCGGCCCGTGGCGTCCTGCTGCATGGACTCGTAGCGTTTCTGGGCCAGGGCCGTCTGTAGTGCAAGTGCCTCCTGAAAGCGGAAGCGCTTGCGGGCGCGCGGCCACGTGTCCATGGTCGAGGGCTGGTGGATCTCCTCGTAGGCCTCGGACAATGCCATGAGACGTTCCCGCTTGGCGATGGCCGCCGGCACGGGGTCGGGCATCTGGGCCAGGTCCAGGACGGGCAGCAGCATGTGGATCAGCTTCTGGCTGTGCCAGCTGGGGAAGTTGGCCGTTGCCGGGTAGACGGGAACCGGCTTGGATGCCTGGATCTCCACCTCAAGCTCGGCGAACTCGTCGTCGGGCATCAGGGAATAGCCGGGGTTGGTCAGCACCTTGTGGTCCTGGAAGGAGCCCACCTTCCCGGAAAACATGGCCAGGACGCCCGGCTGGAGATCCCGCCTTGCCTGGAAGCCGTTGAAGAAGCTGATGACCAGGGAACTGGGGCGGCCGGAATTGTCCGTGATGACCACGTCGCTGATGCTGCCGGCGCGCCGCTGCATTTGGCGGGTGCTCAGCTTCACCACGCGGGCCAGGATGGTGACGTCCTCGCCCACCTCCAGCTGGTCCAGGTCCGTCAGCTCGCCGCGGGGAATGTAGCGGCGGGGGAACTGGTGGATCATGCCCCCCACAGTGGTAATTTCCAGTGCCTTGGCCACCTTCGTGGCCGAGGACTTGCCCACCAGCCGCGACAGATCCTGGTCCAGCGCGTGGTAAGGCTGTGCCGGCCCGGGCGCGGGGTTGCTAGAGGAGGTCATGGGCGTCCTCTGCTGCGTGTGCGGTCAGGGCCGAAATGCTCACGTTGCTGGGATCACCCACAGCCTGGATCGCATCCAATGCCACGGCGGCCGTGGGCACATGGACGTGGAGGCGCCACGGGTAGGCGCCCATGGCGTCTGCCTGCTCGGAGACAGCGCTCATGATGACCGAATCCCCCAGGCTGTCCAGCTCCAGGCGCAGCCCGGCGGCCGCGAGCGGGGTGAGGGTGATGGAGCACATGACTTCGACACCTTCCTGCTCGGGCATGTCCAGGGCAATGTTGGGGTCCTGGACCTTGTAGCCGGAGAGCCCGTCCAACAGGTCCTCCTGCATGGGGTCGCCCAGGATGACGGAGCGCAGGCAGTCCAGGATGAGCAGCAGGCCCACGCCGCCGGCATCCACCACGTGCGCGTCGGTCAGGACGCCCAGCTGGGATTCGGTCAGCACCACGGCCTCGCGGGCCGCGGCGACGGCGCCGTCAATGGTCTCGGCCAGGGCCAGGTTGGATTCATCCCCGTGCAGATTGGACTCCACGGACGCGGCGCCGCGGGCTGCCGCCTCGAGCACGGAGAGGATGGTGCCGGGCATGGGCTCGCTCAGCGCGCTCCAGGCCCGCAGCTGGGCACGGTGCAGTGCGGCAGCCAGCAAGGGGCCGTTGAGGCGCTGGGCGCCGAGCAGGGGTTCGGCCATGGCGGCGACGGCCACGGCCACGAGGGTGCCGGAATTTCCGCGGGCCTGCTCCATGGCGGCCCGGCCGGCAATGGACAGGGTGGCGCCCACGTCGGTGGGGTCGGATTCGGCCACTGCGTGGGCGGCCGCGCGGACCGTCAGGTACAGGTTGGTGCCCGTGTCCGCGTCTGCCACCGGGTAGATGTTGATGGCATTGAGGCGGTCGCTGTGGTTGGCCAGTGTTTGTTCGGCCATGGCCAGCCAACGGCGAACCACGGGTGCAGTTGCGGTGATCTTAGACTGCAAAGTGATCCCATCCCAGGGCGCCCTCGAGGGCACCTTTTACGTTCTGTCCATCCACCGTCACGGGCTCGCGGCCTGCTTCCGGGGACACTACTGAGCCTATCCCAATGAAGCCTTCCGGGAGTGTTGCGCCCGCCGGGAATGTGGATAACAGGCCGTGGTCCTCCCCGCCTGTGAGCACCCATTCCAGCGGATTTTTGCCCAGCGCCGCGGCGGTGTCCCCCAGCTTGGCAGCCAGCCCCGCCAGGACCGCGCCGTCCAGGTCAAGGCCCGCACCGCTGGCCCCGGCAATGCGGGTGGCGTCGCGCAGCAGGCCGTCGGAAATGTCCATCATGGATGTTGCGCCGGCCTTGGCTGCGGCGGGCCCGGCAGCCAGCGGCGGCTCGGGCCGTGCGAACAGTGCCGCGGCGGCGGCCATGGCGGGGGTCTGTGCAGCGGGGACAATGGAGCTCTCCTGCACGGCCCAGCCGGCGGCAGAAACCCCAACGTTCCCGCAGACAGCCACCTGGTCGCCCACGCGGGCGCCGCTGCGCAGCACGGGGTCCAGGCCCTCGAGGGAACCGGTGACGGCCACCGTGACAACAATTTCACTGCCGCCGGACAGGTCCCCGCCGGCGATCGAGCACTGGGGCGCACCGAGCGCAACTGTTGCCGCGCTCAGGCCCTCGGCGAACTCCTCAACCCAGCGCACCGGCGTCGTGCCCGGCAGGGTGAGGCTGACAACCATGGCGGTGGCGACGGCGCCCATGGCATTGATGTCGCTGAGGTTCTGTGCGGCTGCCTTCCAGCCCACGTCATGGCCGGAGGATGCGGTGCCGTTGGGCCAGAGAAGGCGGAAGTCGCGGTCCTGCACCTGGGTGTCGATCGAGATGACGGTGCGGGAGTCGGGTGCGGCGATGATGGCGGCGTCGTCCCCGGGGCCCAGGAGTGTGGTGGTGCCGGCGTTCAGGCGCGGGAAAATCCGTGCCAGGAGCTCGGATTCGGAGAGTTGGGCCACGGTGAGGGTCATGCTTCAACCGTAGCGGAGGCGTGCGACATTGCTGGTGCCGGGCGGCCTGGACTGCATCAGGCGAGAGCGCGCAGGAACGCCACGGTGTCCGCGGCCACCCGGTCCGGGCATTCCCAGAGGACCAGGTGCCCCACGCCGTCGTAGACCTTCAGCACTGCGCCGTCGAGCTTCTCCAGCAGGGCGTCCTGCTGCGAGCGCGGTAGGACGTTGTCCGCGCCGCCCCAAAGGACCAGGGTGGGCGCCCCGATGGACCCCGCCTCCGTGGGCGGGATGGCGGCACACAGCCCGGCCATGATGTTTTTCCAGGCGTGCGCCGGCATGGCGGTCCCGTCCCGCACCCGGTCCTCGAGAAACCACTGCGGGATGTGGTGCAGCAAGGGAAACCAGGCGAGCGATGCCCTGACCCAGTCCTCCGAAATGGGGTCGGCCAGGGCCTCGACTTCTGCCGCCATGCCGGGCCTGCCGTTGAGGGTCTGCGGTGCACCGACCAGGACAAGTCCCGCCACCATCCCGGGGTGCATGACGGCCAGCTGCTGCGCCACATAGCCGCCGCTGGAGGAACCCAGGACAAAGGCGCGCGGCACGCCGAGGGCGGAAAGGATGGCTGCGGCGTCTTCGGCCTGCCCGGCCAGCGAATATCCGCCGTCGGGCTTGTCTGCCCCGCCCTGCCCGCGCAGGTCCGGCGCAAGGATGCGGAAACCGCGCAACAGGGGCACCAGGCGGTCAAAGCTGCGGCCGGACTCACCCCACGCGTGCAGCAGCAACAGTGGCGGAGCACCGGGGTCGCCCACCTCGAGGCACGGGACGGTGATACCGGTCCCCAGCTCCAGCCTCCTGACAGCGGATTCCATGCAAACAGGCTACGCCTGCGGCCTGCCGGGCGCCCGCGGCGGTGCTAGTCTCCCAGCATGACGAGTTCACCGCGCCGCTACACCATGAACCACAGCTGGGTGTGGGGGCCTGACAACCCCCTGCTGGAGAAGGCGGCAAGCCTGGAAATGGAGCTCAGCGGCGCAGACGAGTCACAGCTTGGGCCGCTGCTGGACGGGTGGCTGGCAGGGCTCAGTCTCGACCCCGACACCGGCCACTACTTCTGGGGCGGCTGGAGCGTGGAGGTGGTGGCCCGGGGCGGCGGATCGGCGTCTATGGTGTTCACCTCCGGCGGGCAGGACGTGGCCGAGTCCCTGGAACACGGCGTCGACACTTTCTTTGAACAAGTACTTGAGCCGCTCTCAATGGGCAGGGTGGAGTGGACCGAACTGCCGCTGCGCTGAACACAGCGGCGACGGTGGCGCGGGTCACTTGCCCCGGGCGTCCGTGCCTGACAGGCTGAACCCAATGACTATCAAAGAGCGCTACCTGCAGGCCTACGACGAACAACTCCGCACCGAGGCTGAAACGCCCAGTGCGCTCAGCGTGACACTGCTGGGTCCCCTGCGCCTGGCCACGTTTGCCGGCGGGCTCGGCTTCATCACCTACCGGGACCTGGGCGGCGCCCAGGCCGCGGACATGCCAGCCCTGGTGTCCGGCGCCCTGGAGCACTACCGGGCCGATCCCGGGATCGAAAAGGTTGAGTGGAAGGTCCGCCTGCACGACGACTCCCCCGGTCTGCCGGAGGCCCTGGTGGCGCACGGCTTTTCCGCTGAGGAGGCCGAATCCATCATGGTGGGACCGTTGGAGGGCCTGTGCGCCGATGTTCCCGAGCCCGACGGCGTGGTGCTGAGAAAGGTCACCTCCGACGCCGATGTGCGGGCCATGAGCGCCATGGCCGATGAAGCCTTCGGCGAGGCAGTCGACATGCGCCAGGCCGATGCCCTGATCGCCAGGCTTGCCCGCAACGACGGCATGGAACTCTGGGTGGCCGAGATTGACGGACAAATGGTCAGTTGCGGACGGCTCGAACCCGTCCCGGACTCCGACTTTGCCGGCATCTGGGGCGGCGCCACTCTGGAGGCCTTCCGGGGCCGCGGCATCTACCGCGCCCTGACCGCCGCCCGGGCCCGCTCCGCCATGGCCCAGGGCAAGACGCTGGTCCACAGCGATTCGTCCGAATTTTCACGCCCGATCCTGGAACGCTCGGGCCTGCTGAAGGTCTCCACCACCGTCCCGTACTTCTGGCGCCGCTAAACCACTACGCCGGCCTGGCCGTGACGTCGCATTCGTTGCCCTCCACATCGCCTCAGGTGGGCAACGAATGCGACGTCACGGACTAGGACCCCTCTGTTGCCAATTCCTTGAAACCGTGGAGGGTGCCCGTGGCGAAGCCGATGGTCACCGGTTCCGGGGTGCCGCAGCAGCCGGACTCTGCAACGGGAGCAGGCTCCGCACCGCAGCCGGTGGGTTCGGGCTCCGCGCCGCAGCCGCCTGCCGCAGAGGCCGGGGCTGCAGCCGGGGCGTCGCAGGAACCGGCAAGGTCGGTGGAACAGACACCGGTTTCGGGCAGCTCCAGCTCAACAGCATCTGCCGCCGCGCGGTCCCCGGCCAACGCCGCTGCGATGGAGCGAACCTGCTCGTAGCCCGTGGCCATCAAGAACGTGGGTGCACGGCCGTAGCTCTTCATGCCCACAATGTAGAAACCTTGTTCCGGGTGGGCCAGGACGCGTTCGCCGTGGGCCTCCACTGTTCCGCAACTGTGGAACTCGGGGTCGATCAATGGCCCCAGTGCCCGCGGTGCCTCAACGTCGGGGTCCAGGCCCAGGCGCAGTTCGGCCAGGGGCGCCAGGTCGGGGCGGAAGCCCGTTGCCGGCACCACGAGATCTGCGGCCAGGCTGCGCCCGTCGGCAAGGTTCAACAGCAGCTGCTCGCCCTGTTCCATGGAGGCAACGGCAACGTTTTCGACAATCGTGATGTCGCCGTTTTCCACGAGCCGGCGCAGGCTGGAGCCCAGTTGCCCGCGGGCCGGGAGCTCGTCCGCGGCACCTCCGCCATACAACCGGACCGGGTTGGCAGTGCCGCGTAGTCCCCACAGCACGGTTGTGCCAGGTTCCTGCTGGCGCAGCCGGCCCAGGCTGATCAGGGTGTTTGCGGCCGAGTGCCCGGCGCCAAGCACCAAGACGGTCTTCCCGGCAAAGCGCTCGCGTTCGGCGCCCAGGACATCGGGCAGGGGTGAGGTAACCACACCGGCTGCCCGGGCCTCGGACTCACCGATGGCCTCGATGCCTGAGCGGCCCACGGGGTTGGGGGTGTTCCACGTTCCCGAGGCGTCGATGACGGCCCGGGCAACCATGTCCCGGGGACCCGCGGCGGTGTCGGCCCGCACCAGGAACAACGACTCGCCTCGCCCAGCGGTGCGGGTCTTGTCCACCCCGGCCCCGTCTTCGTCGATTCGGCTGACATTGGTGACGTGGTGGCCGTAGCTGATCCTGCCTGCGAGCGCAGGGTGGGCAGCGAGCGGCTCAAGGTACTCATCGACCATTTCTGCACCCGTGGGCAGGCGGGTTTCGCGCGGTGCCTGCCAGCCGCCGTCGTACCCGGGAACACGGGTCTCCAGCAGGCGGCGGGCCGCGGCGTCGATGTTGTAGCGCCACGTGGAGAACAGCTTGATGTGGCCCCACTCGCCCATGGCGGCGCCGGCACTGTCGCCTGCTTCGAGGATGCGGACGTCCTGCCCTCGCTCGATGAGCTGGGCGGCGGCTGCCAGGCCAATGGGTCCGGCGCCGATGATGATTACGGGGTGTTGGGAATTCATGGTGTTGCAGCTCCTGGTGTGGATGGAAGTGTTACGCGGCGCCTGGCAGCAGTTCGGAGATGAGCGTTTCGATGCGGGCACGGATCTCGTCGCGGATGGGCCGTACAGCCTCCACGCCCTGGCCGGCCGGATCCGCCAGTTCCCAGTCCTCGTAGCGCTTGCCGGGGAAGATCGGGCAGGTGTCGCCGCAGCCCATGGTGATGACGACGTCGGATTCCTGGACGGCCGCCGTCGTGAGGATCTTCGGGACCTCGGCTGACATGTCGATGCCCACCTCCGCCATGGCGGCCACGGCAGCGGGGTTCACGGAGTCGGCGGGGGCGGATCCGGCGGAGCGGACTTCGATCTGTCCGGCCGAGAGGTTGCCCAGGAAGGCGGCTGCCATTTGCGAGCGCCCGGCGTTGTGGACACAGACGAACAGGACGGAGGGCTTGGGGTTGCTCATGCGGAGGCCTTTCGATTGGGGAGGGCAGGGCGGGTGAAGAACTTGCGGGACCACAGGGCCACATAGACCAGGGCAACCAGGACGGGCACCTCGATGAGCGGGCCCACCACGCCGGCCAGCGCCTGGCCACTGGTGACGCCGAAGGTTGCAATGGACACGGCAATGGCGAGCTCAAAGTTGTTGCCGGCGGCGGTGAACGCCAGCGTCGTGGTGCGGGCGTAGCCCATCTTCAGGGTCCAGCCAATCACCATGGACGCGCCAAACACCACCACGAAGTAGACCAGCAGGGGCAGGGCAATGCGCACCACGGAGAGCGGCTGGGCCAGGATGGCGTCACCCTGCAGCGCGAACAGCAGAACAATGGTGAACAGCAACCCGTACAGCGCCCACGGCCCGATCCGGGGAAGGAATGAGCCCTCGTACCAGTCACGGCCCCTGGCCCTCTCCCCCAGCGTGCGGCTCAGGTATCCGGCCAGCAGCGGGACGCCCAGGAACACCAGCACTGAGAGCGTGATGGCCCAGAAGGAGAAGTCGGCACTGGTGGTAGGCAGTCCCAGCCATGACGGCAGCAGTTGCAAGTAGAACCAGCCCAGCGTACCGAAGGCGACCACCTGGAAGACCGAGTTGACTGCCACCAGCACTGCCGCAGCCTCACGGTCGCCGCAGGCAAGGTCGTTCCAGATGAACACCATGGCGATGCAGCGTGCCAGCCCCACAATAATGAGCCCTGTCCGGTACTCCGGGAGGTCCGCCAGGAAGATCCACGCCAGCACAAACATGAATGCCGGCGCCAGCAACCAGTTGATCACCAGGGAGGTGACCATCAACTTCCTGTCGCGGAGCACGTTGCCGGTCTCGTTGTAGCGGACCTTGGCCAGGACCGGGTACATCATGACCAAAAGTCCCACGGCGATGGGCAGCGACACTCCTGCCACCTGGATGGCTCCCACCACCTCGCCCAATTGCGGGACAAGGGCGCCCAGCCCCAGGCCAAGCGCCATGGCGGCCAGGATCCAGAGGGCCAGGTATCGGTCCAGGGTGGACAGCTTGGCTGTCAGTTGGCCCGTATCCGCAGATGCGGCGGTGGTGGTGGTCACGGCGAGTGTTCTCCCAGTTCATACATCGACGACTTTCGATGTTTCGAGTATGGTTGAATATATTGAAGATTGTCAATCTCCCGTGGGGGAGTCGATGGAGAGGCGTGCAAAGGCAATGACCACACAGCTCGCAACAGACGGCGGCGTCCAGGTGGACGAAGCATGCGCCACGAACACGGGTGACGGCTGCTGCGTTCCGGCAAAGGGCGCGGACATCCTGCAGCCCGGTGATGCCACGGCGCTCGCAGCCCGCTTCAAGGCAATTGCCGACCCCAACCGGCTGCGGATTCTTTCAATTGTCTCCTCCAGCCCCGAGGCCGAGACCTGTGTCTGCGACATCACCGAGCCACTGGACCTTGGCCAACCCACGGTTTCGCACCACCTAAAGATCCTGGTGGAGGCAGGGATGCTCACCAGGGAAAAACGGGGCGTGTGGGCCTACTACTCCCTGGTGCCCGGCGCGCTCGAATCCCTGGCTGCCACCCTGTTGCCGGAGGTGAAGCCGTGAACGCCGAACCACGGGCAACGCGCCCGGCCTTCTTGTTTGTCTGCATCAAAAATGGCGGCAAGTCCCAGATGGCCGCCGGGCTCATGAACCTTGAAGCCGGCGCGGACATCACAGTCACCTCCGCAGGCACCCACCCAGGAAAGGCCGTCAACGCCTTGTCCGCCGAGGTCCTGCTGGATCTGGGCGTGGACATCAGGGACGAGAAAACCAAGTTGCTGACGAAGGACGCCATGCGGGCCGCCGGCCACGTGGTGGTGCTGGGCACCGAGGCGCACGTTCCCGCCGTCGACGGCGTCACGGTGGAAGTGTGGGAAACAGACGAACCCAGCCTGCGTGGCATCGAGGGACGGGCCCGCATGGAGCTGGTCCGCGATGACATCCACGCACGCGTCAAAGACCTCAAGCAGCGCCTGCTGGCCGCCGGCTGAGCTGACTGTGCCGCTCCCGCAAAGGTTCGCCGTAAAGCGTGGCTATGTGGTCACCGGCCTCGGCGTGGGGCAAATCCTCTCGTGGGGGTCCACGTACTACCTGCTGGCCGTGCTCGCGGGCCCAATCGCGACGGACACCGGCTGGACCAATTCCCTGGTGGTGTCCGGCGTGTCGGTGGCGCTTGTGATCGCCGGCTTGGGCTCGCCGCGGGTCGGATCCCTCGTGGCCGGCAACCGCGGACGGGCCGTCCTGGTCACGTGCGCCCTTCTTTTGGCACTTGGACTGGCAACGCTGGCGCTCGCCCCCAACCAGTGGGTCTACCTGGGCGCGTGGGCAATCCTGGGCCTCGGCATGAGCGGCGGCCTCTACAGCGGGGCATTCGCGGTGCTGGGCCACACGTACGGGGTGTCGGCACGGTCCACCATCACCATGTTGACGCTGTTCGGCGGATTCGCCAGCACCATTTGCTGGCCACTGAGCTCCTTGCTGGTCAATGAGTTGGGCTGGCGGGGAACCGCCTTCATCTACGCCGCAGCGCACCTGCTGATCACCGCGCCCCTCTATGCCCTGACGGTCCCCCGGAAGCCGGAGGCGCCGGCTCCTGATGCAACGCCGCATGCAACGTCTACGGCGGTCCGGCCCGGCTCCATCGGCGTCGGCGCTGCACGGCCCGCTGCACCCCGATGGCCCGTCATCGCGTTGGTCGCCGTAATCTCCACGCTGTGCACGTCAATTGCCGCGTTGATGTCGGTCCACATGTTCTCGCTGCTGGCGGGCATCGGCATTGCCGGGGCGGCCGCCGTGGTGCTTGCCTCAACCATTGGACCGTCGCAGGTGGGCGCCCGGTTGATCGAGCTGCTCATCGGCCGCAGGCACCACCCGCTGTGGACCATGCTGGCGGCAACCCTGGCCATGGCCTTGGGCATCACGTTTCTGGGTGCGGGAATCTTGGCGCCTGCGGTTCTGGTGATCGTCTACGGAATCGGCATCGGGCTGACATCGATTGCCAACGGCACCGTTCCCTTGGCAATTTTTGGCCGGGAGAACTATGCGCGCATCATGGGGCGCATCGGTTTGCCGTCGCTTCTGGGCCAGGCGGCCGCACCCATCGTGGGCTCGCTGCTCATCCACAAGCTGGGCCCCAGCGACACGCTGGTGGTCCTGGGGCTGGCGTCGCTTCTCGCATTCGGCCTGGCCGTCTGGCTGCTGCTTCTCCAGCGCCGAGGCCACAGGCCTGCGGCGCTTGGGCCCGGAATGAAAAATGACGCCGATACGGCCTTGCGCCGGTGACAATTCACCAGCGCAAGGCCGTATCGGCGTCGTTCTTGTGTAACTGGGGGGCCTACTGCTCCTGCATGGGGATGCGCACGCCGCGCTCGGCGGCGACGTCGAGCGCACGGTCATAGCCGGCGTCGGCGTGGCGGATGACGCCCATGCCGGGGTCGTTGGTCAGCAGACGCTGCAGCTTCTCGGCTGCCAACGGGGTGCCATCGGCGACGGAGACTTGGCCGGCGTGGATGGAGCGGCCGATGCCGACGCCGCCGCCGTGGTGCAGGGAAACCCAGGTGGCGCCCGAGGCGGTGTTGAGCATGGCGTTCAGCAGCGGCCAGTCGGCGATGGCGTCGGAGCCGTCCTTCATGGACTCGGTTTCGCGGTACGGCGAGGCAACGGAGCCGGAGTCGAGGTGGTCGCGGCCAATGACGATGGGAGCCTTGACCTTGCCGTCGGCAACGAGCTGGTTGAACAGCACGCCGGCCTTGGCGCGTTCGCCGTAGCCGAGCCAGCAGATGCGTGCCGGGAGGCCTTCGAATTCAACGTGTTCCTGGGCGGCGTCAAGCCAGCGGTGCAGGTGCTCGTTCTCGGGGAAGAGTTCCTTCAGGGCTTCGTCGGTGACGCGGATGTCCTCGGGGTCGCCGGAGAGGGCGACCCAGCGGAACGGGCCAAGGCCTTCGCAGAACAGCGGGCGAATGTAGGCCGGGACAAAGCCGGGGAATTCGAACGCGCGGTCATAGCCGCCCTTGCGGGCCTCGTCGCGAATGGAGTTGCCGTAGTCGAACACCTCGGAGCCGGCGTCCTGGAATTCCACCATGGCCTGGACGTGGCGGGCCATCGCGTTCTGTGACTTCTTGGTGAAGCCCTCGGGGTCGGCCTCGGACTCGGCCACCCACTGGTCGACCGAGAATTCGGTGGGCAAGTAGGAGAGGGGATCGTGCGCGCTGGTCTGGTCGGTGACAATGTCAACGGTGAACTCGCCGGCCTTGTGGCGGCGCAGGATTTCCGGGAACACCTCGGCGGCGTTGCCGACGACACCCACGGAGAGCGGGGTCTTGGAGGCCTTGGCCTCGAGGACGCGGGCCAGGGCGGTGTCCAGGTCGGGGGCCAGCTCGTCCAGGTAGCGCTTGCCCACGCGGCGCTGCAGGCGCTCGGCGGAAACGTCGACGATGAGGCAGGCGCCGCCGTTGAGGGTGACGGCCAGCGGCTGTGCGCCGCCCATGCCGCCGCAGCCGCCGGTCAGGGTCAGGGTGCCGGCCAGGGTGCCGCCGAAGCGCTTCTCGCCAATGGCGGCGAAGGTCTCGAAGGTGCCCTGCAGAATGCCCTGGGTGCCGATGTAGATCCAGGAGCCGGCCGTCATCTGGCCGTACATCATCAGGCCCTCAGCCTCGAGCTTGCGGAATTCGGGCCAGGTGGCCCAGTCGCCCACCAGGTTGGAGTTGGCCAACAGCACGCGCGGTGCCCACACGTTGGTGCGGAAGACACCCACGGGCTTGCCGGACTGCACCAGGAGGGTCTCGTCGTCGTCGAGCGTCTTGAGCGTGGCAACAATGGCATCGTAGGCCTCCCACGAGCGGGCTGCGCGGCCGGTGCCGCCGTAGACAACCAGGTCCTCGGGGCGCTCGGCAACCTCGGGGTCAAGGTTGTTCATGAGCATGCGCAGGGGCGCCTCGGTCTGCCACGACTTCGCGGCGAGGTCGGTGCCGCGGGCTGCGCGGATGGTGCGGGAGGGGTCATGCATCGTTGCCATGAGGGGTCCTTAGCTGTGGGTACGTTGAGGCGGGATCGCCCGGCTCGTTTGCCTATGTATCCATCAAAGCCCCGGCGGGCAGCCATTCCTAGGGGTTCGCGATTTGGGCTGTCTGTGATCCAAGACAATCCGGACGTGGGGTGCGCCGGCTGGAGGCAAGCCCGAGCGCTGGCACCGCTCGCACGGCTATTGACTGCGATGCACGACATGACACTTCACATGCCACGGAGAATTTCTCCCAAAGGAAAACCAAAAGTCGATGCATATTGAATAAAGTCCGAGATGACGGCCAAGAAAACCGCAACTATTTCCCCAGACTGGCCGAGAGATGCTCCAAGCTACAGAATTCTTGGTCTCCAGAGAGTGCATTCAGCAGCACCGCCTCCCAATTGTTCACCGAACTGACGGAGACGATCGAATCGGCAAGAAATCTCAAGTAATCCGAAACTGCAGAAAAGCCGCCATTCGAAAAGACCACTTTCAGCATCCTATTTTGCCTATTGATATGTGAGGCCGCACGTTTGCCATACCTCTCCAGGAGATGAAAATGCTCAAACATGACTTTTATACAAGTCGTCGCATCCTCATCTATTGAATTATCAAATTCTAGATCAAAATGAAAACTAATGGATCCAGATTTCTCGATAACGCATTTCGCGGTCAAATACTGAGAATGGTTAAAATTGCTAAAATAGGGATGCAAATATAGTGCGGTGCCATCTTTTCCGTATCGAGCACTCTTGAAATGATTGCAACGATGGCAAGATGGAATCAAATTGGAAAGATGAATTGAAAATTCAGGCCAACGATTTTTCGGCAAAAAATGATCAATTTCTATGCAGTCGTCCATGTCGCAATACGGGCACTCAACGCGAAGCAAAAGGTCACCCCTCAGGTCAGGGAATAACGCCTTGCCCGAATCGAGATTGGAATAAAAAGCCCAAAAGACCTTCTTTTGCTCGTCTGACAAATCAATAGGCTGTAAGGACGAAGCAGTGGCTCCGAGGCGGTCATACTCGGAATACTTGATACCCACACTGTTAAGAAGTATATTGACTTTCGCTTGATCCAATGAATCCAGCAGAGAATAGTGAGATTGAAGGTATCCAAATGAATCTGCGTGGATCACAGCAAGCCCACTAGGCACCGAAATCGACACCGTTCTGCATCAGAATTGCCAGCGCCTGACTACTGACACCCAACGGAAATAAATCACGGATTTCCTTTGGTGAAAGACTCTTTGATATTTGCTCAAGTTTTCCCACAAATGTTGAATCATCTGCATTTAGATTGAAAACATCTTCCGTTAAAACACCCAAATCTTCGCCGAACGTTTCTCTTGATGGTCTTACAAATTCACGATTTCCGCCAGCCCATCGAACGATATGAATTTGCTGAGCGGGGATTTCCTGCAATACAATGGGTGAATGTGTTGCGATAAGCGCGTAGGACTTTGCGTCTGATAGCAATGCCTGGAGCGCCTTCATCAGGGCCGCGATCAAGGTGGGATGAAGATGCGTCTCAGGCTCGTCCAATAGCACGAGCGATCCAACCTGCAAAGAAGCTGAGAGATGGATAAGTATTGAAATACTTATCTGATGCCCGCTACTCAATCGCAGAAATTCTTCACCCCATGACTCGGAGTAGAACTCTAGCGCAATACCCAATCGACGAAACGACGGCTCGGCAAATAGGATATTAGCGGCACGGGTTAGTTGCGTGAGCTTTTCAGTGCCTCCTATGGATTTCACGAGTTCTTTAAGCTCTTCGAATCTTTCATCTACTGATTTCAGGACAGCTGAAGAATCATTGTCGGAAGTGGGGTTAAACTTTCTAAGACCTGAGTAGTAGTATCCGAACCGGGTTTCTTCCTTCGATTTCCATGCGATCGGGGCCCTCGCTGGCGGTACATCGAATGAATCAAATGCGCTATATGAAACTGCAACTGTTCTAGGGAATCTATGATCTGTGTCTGAGAATCTTCCGAATTTCCAAGCTAGCGATGAATCTGAGGAGAATCCGTCGGAAGTCGAAACATGGGCAATATCGGCCAATAGCCTGGTCTTGCCAACACCATTGTAGCCAATCACAGCGTTTATTCTGCCATCCAACACACTGTCGGTTTTGTACTCTAGATTCAGATTTGCCCCGTCAATCGCCGTATATGTTAAAGCAAGAGACCCTTGCACAAAATCAATATCGTTCATGAGATATTTTGCGTAAGATAAAGCCGCTGTTGCGGACGGCGATCTGAGTAATGACGTTTCGAATCCTGGACGGTCCTTGAATCTTTTCTTGATTTCGTCGGAAAATGCGGCATCGTTCATCCGTTGCAGAAATTCTGAGCGTATTGATTCGGGAATCTCACTGAGTTTCTCATAGAAATCCAACCCATCGCCCAGTGAGCAATAATTGCTCGGCAATTGCCGAAACGTTTCCGGCAGTATAGTTCGGGCGGAATCAACTGGATAATTGTAGTCTAGGATCTTGACAGCTCCTAGTTCTATTTCCTCGGTTTGAGAGAGTTTGACTATTGCAGTGAATGTAGTCTTGAATGCGTAGTCATCCCAATTGTTTTTGATAAGATGTATCTCCGGATATGCTTGTGGCCAATTTGTTCTGGCATTGATTTCCCTAACTACAAATTTCATTTCTTCTCAACTCCGGGTCTCACTCGCTATGACGGCTGACATTCGTGGCTAGGTGACGACAATCTAGATATTGAATACCTTCTGGGGCAGATGGACTGAACGACATACGTATCATATCCGGTCGCTTTTCGTAGCCCCACTTCCTTCGGTAGCTTCTCAGTCGCATATGAAACGGCTCGTTGTTCTTTCAATCCTGAGATGGTCTGTATTACCCGGCGCTGATTATCCGTGGACTGACCTGGATTCTATGGGGTGTCTAGCGGATCGCCAGCTTGAACCGGGCCAATGCCGCATGCCAGGGCCACGACTCGTCCGCACCTAAATTTTCCGAAGCGTGCGACGGACGTGCAATGGCATTGATAGTTGCAAGAATAGTATTCTGGATATTTATGTGGTCAAGTAGAAGTCAAATGTCGGGTGTATCTCTGGCATTGACGTCTTAGGACGGCTGTCGTCGTCAACTGCCAGTTGACATTTGCCTGTGACCATTCGTCGGCGCAGGACGAGGACGAAAAGGGTTCCAAGATCGGTCGGTTGAGGGCCATAGCACCCAGCGTTGGCCTTCGATCAGACTTCCACCATCGGCGCCGTCCCGGTCGCTGTAGCCGCCTCTGTAGGCATCGTTGCTAGGCATTCTCCCTATTGCTGATTCCGCGCATCGTGTACCAACCGTTCAGTGAGGTTTTGACTCAATGCCCAGATGCTGTGTCTGTGGCGTGGCTCGCGACATCTCATGCGCTCAGGCCAGGTTCCAACCTTGTCACCTGTGCGCGGGCTGCCAAGTTCCCCTTGCCGTGTGGTTTTGACGTGTATCTGACCAAACAAGTTTGAGCACCTTCCAATTGGCCGCACATGCTGTCCAGCCAAAGCCTTCCATCGCTTGGTCGTGATTCTCGGCTCCGGTGGGTCATTCGGTGAACCTCTATCTTCTGACCGCTCTATTTTCACCAAACAAGGTCCGAACGCCAGCCAAGCCTTGGGGATCGACTCTTCTGGACCGGCAGACAACTTTCACCATGCAGCACCGGGCCGCCGATTTGATCGCTATCCCAGCCCGGTAGTCCTTAGCAGGCCCCGGTTCGAAATCCTCCGACATTATCGTAAGGATGAGATCCCGCTCCGGGTTGCGCCGCGGTGCCCACACGCAATGACTCGTGGCGGAGATTTCCGTGAATCGCCAGCCACGTCACCCTACCAAGGCCAATAAAATCGCGAGACGCCGGCTCAAGTTCGACACGCACAGAGAGGGCAACTAGTTCAACGGAGCCACGGTCACGGCAGGGTCTTCAACGCACCGTTCCCAAACCGAGCGTTAACCTCCCGGCCCCCGCACGCTCACCCAAAGTTCCCAGCCCATCCATGGCGCCGTGTCTCAATTTATGGTGACCCTTCCCGGCCGAACCGTTGGAGCTTTTTGTGCGCCGCCTCTTGTTGATCCTCATTGCAGTCCTTGCCCTGCTCATTCCCGCCACGGCCGCCCAGGCCCATCCGTCCGGCACCTCCGGCGTTCTCGTGGAGATGACCGAGCAAGGGGCTGAATTGACCCTGCAGCTCCAACTCGACCAGTTCAACAAGGCAACGGGCATGAACCTCACGGCCACCAAGAGAATCCCCGTAGAGGAGATCGACCAACTGGTCATGGAATCCGTGCAGCTTTCAGACGAAAGCGGAGACTACGCCACCAGCATCACGGACACCGGAATTAAGAAGGTCAACAACGTCGACGCACTCGTGGTGACTCTCGACGCCGTCGCACCCGGAGAAGCCGGGCCGTTCACCCTGAACTACTCCCTGCTGACGCACCAGCTCACCGACCACCTGGTCTATGTCTCACGCATCGAGGACGGCAAGGAAACGGATCTGCTCGGCGTCATCTCGGCCAACCAGCCGGGCCTCACCATCGATGAGGCGGCCCCGAAGGCCGGCGTCGCCACCATGATTGGCGAAGGTATGCACCACATCGCCGACGGCTACGACCATCTGCTGTTCCTGGCGGTTCTGCTGCTTTCGGCCCCCCTGCTGGCCACCCGGACCGCTGCCGGCCGGCGCTGGAGCCCCCGCGCGGACGGCCTGAAGTCCTCCATGAAGCGCATCCTCTCCATTGTCACCGCCTTCACGGTGGGCCACTCCGTCACGCTGCTCGTGGTCAGCCTGGGATGGATCACTCCCCCGGTCCAATACATTGAAACTATCGTGGCCCTCTCCATCGCCGTCGCTGCATGGAACCTGGTCCGCCCCATCTTCACCAACGGCGAGATCCTCCTGGCCGGCATCTTCGGCCTTGTCCACGGCATGGCCTTTGCCACCACCATCCTTGAGCTGAACCTCAATACCCAGGACACGCTGCTGGCCGTCCTTGGCTTCAACATTGGCATTGAGCTGGCCCAGTTGATCGGCGTCGCCGTGACCGTGCCGCTGATCCACATCGCCGCAACCGGGAACTACTACCGCCAACTCCGGGCGGCCGTCGCGGGATTCGCCATCATCGCCTCGCTGGCCTGGGTGGCGGGCATCTGGACGGATTCGGATTCATTCATGACACCCATGTTCGACGCCGTCGCCGCACACCCGCTGCTCTCTTACCTTGTTTTCGCCGCGGCAATGCTCCTGCTCGGACTTGCTGGACCCAAGTCAGGCATCAATGCTGGTACCCCGTCCCGCGCCAAGGCCACGGTCTGACAGCCGTCACAATCAGGATCCGCCCGACACACTTCAGGTGAATTCGAGAACGGCACCCCGGACTGACACGACATCCCATGTTATCCATACCCAAGTCGGGAAGCGTTTACCCGGAGTACGCCAAACCGACACATGGGCTCGCTACGTTTTCCCCCGTGAGAATTCACGCGCAAGGCGCTTCCCGAAACTTCCGCATCATTCTCGCCGTGTTCGCGGCGACAATGACACTCCTACTATCCGCCGTGGGTGCAGCATCGGCCCACGACAGCCGCGAACACGGCGAACTCGTCCTCACCACAAGCGACTCCGGTGCACAAGGACGGCTCATTCTGGGCAGCGAGATTGTGCCCGTCGACCAGGCCGGAGCGTGGGCACAAGACGTCCTCGCCTCTGGATGCCCGCTCAACGCCAAGGGCGTTGACGGGGCAACAGGCGGGGCCCCCGGCAACGTCGTGATTGAACTCGCCTGGAGCTGCAACGTCAGCGAGCTGGACCTTTCCGCCCTGCTGAAGGCCGCAACCCTCGAGAACCTGGTGGTTGAATTCGACAACCACTATTCCGTGGCCCGGGCCTCCACCCCCGTGGTCGACGGCAGCGGCGCGCACGCCGCACCGGTTGCCGGAACCCCGGCACTGCTGCCCCTGGTCTTCTTCGCCGGTGCCTTGGCCGTGGCAGCCGCCTTCCTCCTGACCCGCCGCAAGAAGGCCGCGTCACCGGACGCCGGCTCAGCAGCCCTGACCCCCAAGCGCAACGGCCGCGTCCGCAAGGCCATCAGCGGAGGCCTCGCCCTGGCAGTGCTGGCACCGGCCCTGGCGGTCCTGGCCCCCGGCGCCGCCATGGCAGCAACCGGCAGCCTGAGCCTCACCACTGTGGACCCCTCCGTGGGAGCGCAATTGACCTTCCACTACGCCACCGACGCCCCCGCCTCGAACAACTGGGTTGGCATCTACGGCCCCAACGACCAGCCCGGCCCCATCGCCGCCCGGACCTGGAACTACGCCCCCAAGGCCGACGGCACAGTGACCCTGGGCAGCGGCGGCCTGAGCGCCGGCACCTGGACCGCGCACTTCATGGCCAAGGACGGCTATGACCCGCTGACCGCCCCCATCACTTTCAAGCTCAAGAGCGTCAACACCACCGATTTGGTCATCGTCAAGGGCTCGGTGTTCAGCGACACGAACGCCAACGGCAAGCGCGACGCCGGCGAATCCGGCATCCCCGACGTCTCCATCACGGACGGCAAGATCTGGGGCAAGAGCACCGCCGACGGCAGCTACAGCGTTGAGATGGACCGCGGCCGCCGCGAAACCGACCTGCTCTCCGTGGTCTCCCCCAACGGCTACACCCCCGCACTGCGCGCCGACTCCGTGCCGCAGTACTTCCAGAACATCCCCGCCGGACCGTCACCCCTGACCGGGATCGACTTCGCCATGGTGCCGGACAAGAACGCGGCCAACCCCACTGAGAAGTGGTCAATGGTCTCCGACGTGGAGGTCAGCAACACCTCCGACGCCGCGGCACTCTCCTCCCTTCCCCAGTGGACGGGCCGGGTCAAGGGCATGTCCGAGGTCGCAGAGACCACCATGACCATCACGACCGGTGACCTCACCGTCACCGACTACGCAGCAGAGCCGCGCCGCCAAAAGGGCTACGACATCCTGCGCGGCGGCCTCACCGAAGGCAAGCTGGGCCACGCCTTCTACCCGGTGGTGGGCAACCACGACGTCGGCGGCACGGCAACGTCCGTGGGCTACGGCGGAAGCCTGGAGTACTGGCGCAAGAACATGGGCCCGGAGTGGTACAGCTTTGACCGCAATGGCCGCCACACAGTGGTCCTGGAAGACAACTACGACGGCTCCGGCCTGGCACCCCAGCTCGAGTGGCTTCGTGAGGACCTCAAGCGCCACGCCGTTGGCAAGCAGGTCATGGTCTTTGCCCACCGCTCACTCTTCACCAAGTGGGGACCGGGCGCCGGCATGCAGCCCACCATCGACGAGCTGGCCAAGTATGACGTCCGCCTGTTCGCCGCCGGCCACAACCAGCAGGCCGAATACCGCCGAGGCGCCTTTGCCCGCTCCGTGGAAATCAACAACATGGGCATGTACGGCCTGGACTCCGCACGTCCCGACTTCAAGATCATGGACTTCTCCGGAATCTACGACGACCCCGCCACCACGGCCAACGAGGACACCGGCTACGTGGCCGGCACGCACCGCCAGTTCGGCGTGAACGACGACGTTGCCCTGGTCAGCCCCGCAGCCGGCAGCACGCATGGGCACAAGTCCGGCGTGCCCGTGCAGGTGTTTGCCGAGGACGACGGGCGCAAGCCCGCCACGGCGTCCCTGGTCATCACCCGCAAGGAAAACGGCAAGGTCATCTGGCAGGACGGCGCCATCGAGTTCGGCAAGAATGCCGCCCCCACCGGGATCGTCAACTGCTACACGCCGCCCGGCGGCACCCCCGAACCGTGCCCCGAGGTCAAGACCTCATGGACGCGGGCCGGCGCCCACATTGACGGGCTGAACCCCGGCAACTACATCGCCACCATGACAGCTGTGGACACCGCAGGCAAGAGCTGGCCCGCCGTGGTCAACGACTTCACCGTCCTCGCCGACGCCCGCGTCTCCAAGGCCACACCCGGCCAGGACTGGCTGCGCCAGGGCGGCGATGAAACGGGCGCATCCTCCAGCACGGAGGATCCTGGCGCCAAGCTGGACCTGCGCTGGTCCGCCAACACGGGCGAGCAATTCCACCTCAACGGCGCAGCCGTAGTGGACGGCAAGGTCATCGTCGCCTCCCGCGCCTTTGACTCCCCGTACAGCATGATGCTCTCCTACGATGCCCGCACGGGCGCCGAAGTCTGGCGCACCTACCTCGACGGCGACGCCGAGTCCGCACCCACCGTCCACAACGGCAAGGTGTACCTGACCACCGGCGTTGGCCGCATCTACGCCCTCGACGCCAAGACCGGCGCCGTGAGCTGGGAATCCATCATCGGCGAGGAAAAGCGCGGCGACACCGTCCGCCGCTACGGCCGCGCAGGCGGACCCGTGAGCGTCTTCAGCCTGCCTGACCGCCCCGCAGTGGCCGTGTTCCAGGAGTGGGGCGAGGTCCAGTGCCGCAACGCCGAGACCGGCGAGCGCCTGCCCGGCGGCTTCGGGGCACCCGCAGGCTGGGGCCAGTTCCGCAGCACGGCTGTTCGCCAGCCCGGCTCCACCACGGCGTACTTGCACTCCAGCTCCAGCCAGACCCTCATTGGCATGGACCTGACCACGTGCAAGCAGGTTTCCAGCGTGGACACCGGCGGGGACTTGTTCAGCCAGTCCAGCCCCGCCTTCACCAAGCCCAGCACCGGCGCACCCCAGCTGGTCACAGGCACGGTCTCCGGCGTCCGCGGCCACAACCCCGCGGCCGGCGGCGCCACCACCTGGCACGCCAAGCTGGGCACCTCCAGCATTTGCGAGCCCGGCCCGCCGCCCATCACGAGCCCGGCGACTTTTGGCAACATGGCCTATGTGGCCAGCCAGGACGGCATGGTCCGCGCCTACGACACCACCTCGGCCACGCCCGCCGTCCCGGTTTGGGAAACCCCCATGGGCTACCTGCCCGGTGAAAGCCCCATGGAGGACCCGTTTGAGGTTGCCGGCGGCTGCAAGGCGGAGGGCCCCGGCTCCCCCGCTGCGCATGCACTGGCCACCGACTCGGTTGTCTACGCAGGTACCCGTGACGGCCGCGTCGTGGTCCTGGACCGCGCCACCGGCAAGATCGTCTCCCAGTACAACCTGGGCGGTGCGGTCACCTCCGCCATGTCCGTCAGCGGCAACACCCTGTTCGCCCTGACCGACGACGGAACGCTGCACGCACTGGCTGCGACCAAGACCCAGTAGCCCGGCAAGAAATGCACAAGGAAGCGGCTCCCACCAACCAGGTGGGAGCCGCTTTTGCGTGCCCGGCAAGGCAGCCGGGGGCGTGCCGCCCACGGTGGCGGGCCGGGCGCCGTCGTGCTTTAGATGAACGCGGCGATGCCCGTGATGGCGCGGCCTGCCACGAGCGTGTTGATCTCATAGGTGCCCTCGTAGGTGTAGATGGCCTCGGCGTCGCAGAAGATCTTGGCCATCTCGTAGTCCACGGACACGCCGTTGCCGCCCAGGATGCTGCGGCCCAGCGCCACGGTCTCCCGCATGCACTTGGTCACGAAGGCCTTGGCCATGGCCGAGTGCTCGTTGCGGGTGGTGCCCTCATCCTCCATCTGGGCCAGGCGGACCATCATGCCCATGGACGCCTGCGCGTTGGAAAGCATGGTGACCAGCTGCTCCTGGATGAGCTGGAAACTGGCAATGGGCTTGCCGAACTGGTGGCGCTCCACGGCGTACTTGCGGGCCACGTCGAACGCGGCCATCTGGATGCCCACGGCCTGCCAGCCCACCGTGGCGCGCGTGGTCTTGAGGACCTTGTTGGTGTCGCGGAAGCTGTTGGCGCCGGCCAGCTTGTTGAAGTGGGGCACGACGACGTCCGTCAGGACAATGTCGGCATTCTGGACCGCGCGCAGGGCTATGCGGTTTTCAATGAGGGTTGCGCTGAAGCCCTCCCGTGAGGTCTCCACGAGGAAGCCCTTGACCTGGCCGTCGGCCACATCCTTGGCCCAGATGATGACGTAGTCGGAGAACGTTGAGTTGCCGATCCAGCGCTTCTCGCCGTTGAGGATCCAGTTGTCTCCGTCGCGGACGGCGGTGGTCTGCGTTCCGCCGGCAACGTCGGATCCGGCCAGCGGCTCGGTGATGGCAAAGACGCCGGTCTTCTTCAGCGAGTAGATGTCGGGCAGCCAGGCAGCCTTCTGCTCCTCGGAGGCGAGGAGTTCGATGGAGCCGGTGAACAGGCCGTCGTGGCCGCTGAAGAAGGTGCCGAAAGAGGCATCCACGCGATGGATCGCGGCGGTGACCATGCCGGCCAGCAGGTGGGAGTGGCCCTGGCGGCGGACGGGGCTGATCATGTCCAGCTCCGCAACGCGCGGGATCAGGTGGACGGGGAACTCGCTGCGGTTCCAGAAGTCGCGGGAAATGGGGCGGACGTTGTGTTCCATCCAGTCGCGGATCTCGTTGAGCCTGGCCAGTTCGTTGGCGGGCAGCAGGCTTTCGAAGGCGAAGAAGTCGCCGTCCGGGTAGGGCAGCGTAGCTTCACCGGAAATGGCGGCGGCAAGGGCGGGGGCGGCAACGGTCATGGGAACTCCTCCAAGGATGGTCAGGGCGGGATATTGGAACCATAGCCCGGGTCGATTGGCAAATATGGCCCACATCACGGGATCTGGCCCCAAGTCTCGGATGGCAGACGGCATAGGTGAAGCCGATCACGACAATCCGTGCATTCATGCTCTGATGGATGAAGGAAAAGTGTCCCCCTGCCACAGTGATTCCAACGGAGGAATGCCATGTCAAGAATTCAAACCGTGCGAAAGAGCGGGCCCGCCATTGAGCGGCGCTCGATCGACTTCGTGCCGGCCGGCGAGCGCCACGGCAAGCCCTTCGGCCAGTTCACACTGTGGTTCGGCGCGAACATGCAGATCACGGCCATCGTCACCGGCGCCCTCGCGGTGATCTTCGGTGCCAACGCGTTCTGGGGCATCATCGGCCTGTTCGTGGGCAACCTGCTGGGTGGCGCCGTCATGGCCCTCCACGCCGCACAGGGGCCCAAGTTGGGCATGCCGCAGATGATCTCCAGCCGCGCGCAGTTCGGTGTGTTCGGCGCCGTGATCCCGCTGGTCCTGGTGATCGTCATGTACCTGGGCTTCGCCGCCACCGGTGCCGTGCTGGCCGGCCAGGCCGTGGAGCAGATTGTCCCGACGGGCAACCCGGCCTTCGGCGTCATCATCTTCGGCGCCCTCACCGTGCTGGTGGCAACGCTGGGCTACAAGTACATCCACATGATGGGCCGGCTGTCCACGATCGTTGGCATTCTCGGCTTCACGTACCTGGCCATCCAGCTGTTCCTCAAGCACGACGTCGGCGCCGTCCTGGGTGCCGGTGGCTTCGCCTTCCCGACGTTCCTGCTCGCCATTTCCCTCAGCGCAGGCTGGCAGCTCACCTACGGACCGTACGTTGCCGACTACTCCCGCTACCTGCCGGCCAACACCCCGGCCCGCAAGACGTTCCTTGCCTGCTTCTCCGGTTCCGTGCTGGGCTCGCAGTGGTCCATGACCCTCGGTGCACTGTTCGCCGCCATCCCCATGGCTGCGGGCCACGAGTTCCTTGACGGACAGGTGGCCTTTGTTGGTGAACTGGCCGGCGGCGGCGCCATCGCCGTGCTCATGTACATCGTGATCGTGGTGGGCAAGCTGACTGTGAACACGCTCAACGCCTACGGCGGATACATGACCATCCTGACCTCTGTCAGCGCCTTCACCCGCCAGCTGCGCTTCGCCCCCTGGGTCCGCTTTGCCTACGTCATCGGCTTCATCGCCGTATCGGTCATCATCGCCCTGGTCGCCAGCGCGGACTTCATCGCCAACTTCAAGAACTTTGTGCTCCTGCTCCTGATGGTCTTCATCCCGTGGAGCTCCATCAACCTGGTGGACTTCTACTTCTCCTCCAAGGAAAAGGTCGATGTCCCGGCCCTCTACAACCCCAAGGGCCGCTACGGCGCATGGAACGTGCCGGCACTGCTGACCTACGCGCTTGGCGTGGTCATTCAGATCCCGTTCCTGGCCCAGCACATGTACACCGGACCCATCACCCCCCTGCTGGGCGGTGCCGACATCTCCTGGATCGTTGGCCTGGTTGTCACGGCAGCCGTCTACTACCCGGTGGCCAAGCGCTACAACAACCCGCCCAAGGAAATGGTCTACCCGGCCGACGACGAGGTCTCCCCCGATCCCGCCTCAGCCACCGTCTAGTTCCCCGCCCCGGCGGTCGAGCCCGTCGAGACCCCGCCCCGGTGGTCGAGCCTGTCGAGACCCCGGTGGTCGAGCCTGTCGAGACCCCGAACACCCATCCCGAAAGGACCCACGCATGACCACGCACCAGGCAACCGAGGCCCCCGCACTGCCCAGGCCCAGGGACTTTGTTGCCACGCTGCCCGTGTACTCCAAGGCTGGCGGAACGGTCCCGCCCACGTGGCGCGCGTCGTCGAACGAGTCCTTCCTGCCGCCGTCGGCCGCTGTCCTGGCAGCCATCGACGAGGCGGGCAGCCGTTGCCAGAAGTACCCCACGCTGCAGGGTGATCCCCTGATCGAGGCGCTCAGCGCCAAGTTGGGTGTTGAGGCGGAGCAGATCGTCACCGGCGGCGGATCGCTGGCGGTGCTGCAGCAGCTGCTGACGGCGTTCGCCGGCCCCGGCCGCGAGGTGGTGTTTGCGTGGCGCAGCTACGAGGCCTACCCCATCCTGGTGCGCCTGACCGGTGCCGGCGACGTGCCGGTTCCCCTGGATTCAGGCCACCGGCACGACCTGCCGGCCATGGCCCGCGCCGTCAACACCAACACGGCAGCCGTGCTCCTGTGCAGTCCCAACAACCCCACGGGCACCGTGCTGGGTGCGGCCGAGCTGGAGGACTTCCTGGCGAGGATTCCCGCCCACGTGCTGGTGGTTCTGGACCAGGCATACATTGAATTCACGGACGACGCCGAGGCCTCCTCCCGGCACAGCCTCGCCTTGCTCTCCGCGCACCCCAATCTGGTCCTGTTGCGGACCTTCTCCAAGGCGTACGGCCTGGCCGGGCTGCGGGCCGGCTATATGGTGGCCCACCCCGAGATTGCCGCCTCGGTCCGTGCGGTCTCGCCGCCGTTTGGCCTGAACGCGGTGGCGGAGTCGGCTGCGGTGGCCGCCGTGGCGGACACGGCGGCTCTCGACGCCAACATCGAGACCGTCCGCGAAGGCCGGGCGGACCTCCACACCGAATTGGCCGGCCGCGGCATCGACGTCCCCGCCAGCGGCGGCAACTTCCTGTGGCTTGCCGTGGGCCAGGAATCGTCCGCACTTGAATTGGCCTGCCTGGCGGAAGGCGTCAGCGTGCGCAGCTTCGCCGGCGAAGGCGTCCGCGTCACCGTGGGCTCCCGCGATGCCGAGGATGCCGTGCTGCGCGGGGTGGATGCCTGGCTGGCGGGCCAGGACTAGAAACAGCAAAGCCCGGCCACCGCACCAGTGAAGGTGTGGTGGCCGGGCTTTGCTGTTTCACATGAAAGTTACTGGATGCTTCAGGCGACTGCTACTTCACTGCGACAAACACCTTGTCGCCCAGCATGCCCGGTGTAATCGCAATGACACCTTGGTCCGCTGAGGCGCTGGGCACCTGAACAGCTTCATTTCCCGTTGCTGTGGCATCTTTGTAGAGCGTGCTCATGGAGTCGAAGATCTCCGGTGCAATGACGAGCTTGTCGAGTCCATTGACAGTCTTGCCGTCGGCCGTGACGTATTCGACGGAAACGAAGGCCGGCATCTGACCATTGGGGTCGTCGCCAAGGTACGTCACCGAGTAGTTGTACATCATGTACTGCGACCCTGCATCGGGAGCCTCATTGACAGCGCTGGCTGCGACAACGGCATCCGTGGCATTTACGGTCACGGAGTTGATGACGACGCGCCACTCATCATTTTCAATGACGGAGCCGATCGGGTAGGGCTTCTCACGGGTACCAACATCGCTAGCCGGCTTCTTCTCGTCCACCGCCTCACCCTTGGCACCCGCGTCCTTGGATGGCTGGACAACGACTGTGTCCCCACCGCCGAAGGCACTGTCAACGGACGATGCAACGACTGCAAAGAACACGACGAACCCGACGATCGTGCCTACGACTGCCAAGATCAATGCAGCGATGCCCATCCCCTTGCCCTTGTCCTTGAGGAACAGGGATACGAGGCCCAGAACGAAGGCGGCCGGCAACAGGATCCAGCCAACAATGAGTGCGCCGGGAATGCAAGCGAAAATGAACCCGAGGACGCCGGCAATCAGGGCGATCAGCCCGACCACGTTCAATTGCTTCTTCGCCTGCGGCGGCTGCGGCGGGAGCATCTGTGTCGGCGGACCATAACCCGGCTGCGCGAGAGGGACCTGCGGTTGATATTGGGGGGCAGTCTGCTGTGAGCCCACCCCAGGGAGCTCTGGTGTTGTCATGTCACGAGTATTGCAGAATTGATATCGATCACTTGAACTCTGCCATCATGTGACTCCTGCGCCAACGGATCTGTCGTTGGCAACTTCCGGGCGGGCCGACGCTGTGTCTCCCGAGGGAGCTTGGCCCGCAATGGTGCGCGGAATAAGGGACTGCTTTTGCTAGATTGGTACTCATTCTGACGGATATCCGCATCCCCACGTTTGGATGCGCATCCGCCGCAAATGATCCTGGGGGAACATTGAAAAAGTACTTGACTGCCCTTGCCGCAGCCAGCCTTGTGTCCGCGCTTGCACTCGGTGCATCATCCGCCGCGCAGGCGGACGTCAGCGACGGCGGCGCGGGTGGCTACGGATCGTGGCAGCTCACGGGCCAGTCGCCTGCCTTTTCCGGCACTGTGGAGCTGGGCGGCGGCTTCCCACAGACCACATTTACGGCCGCCTCGCGGACGGCAACCCTGCAAACCGGCGCCTCAGTATTCCTCCCCGCAGGCAGCCCTCCCGGCTCGAAATTTGGATCCAGCCAGGGGCGTGGCTACATCAACCAGCGGCCGGTGCGGGACACACTTACGGGCCCCGGCATCACCACATACACCTTCGCCACACCGACGCCGTCGAGTGCCTGGGGTTTTGTCCTGGGCGACATCGATGCCGACAAGGCAGTCGTCACGGCACAGGATGCCAATGGGGCACCGGTGCCTGTTGCAGATCTCGGCTTCCAAGGGGTCTTCAACTACTGCATGCCCACAGACCCGCCAACCACACGGTCTTGCAGCGGGGATAAGGTGGACAACGTTTGGCAGTTTGACCTGCCCACCTGGGATCCCGCCACTGCAACGCTGCTGGGCAGCGGATTTGGAACCAACAAGGACACGATCGGTGCATCGGGCTGGTTCATGCCGCGGGTGCCGCTGAGCAGCCTCACCATCACCTATACGCGGCTCACAGGACTTCCCGTCTACCAAACCTGGTTTGGCACCGTGGCCCGCGACATTTCAGGAACAGTCAGCGGATGTAACGTTTCCGGAGTTGCTGTGGAGCTCAAGGATGGCTCAGGAAAACGAGTCGCCTCGACAACCACTGATTCCCAGGGCAACTACGCCTTCACCAACTATCTGGCCCTCGATTCCTACACCGTCACGGCAACTGCAGCGGCCGGCTGCGCCTTGACAGGCGATACAGACCAGCCCGTTGACATCAGTCTGAAACACGCCACAGGGGTGAACTTCCAGCAGGATGTGGCCCCCACGCCAACGGCGACGCCCAGCGTGAGCCCAAGCCCCGACCCGACGGACGACCCGACCAACGACCCGACCGACGAGCCCACTGAGGAACCCACGGGGACGCCCACCAAGTCCCAGACTCCGGGCCCCTCGCCAGCAACCACACCCGCCACAACGCCAGCAACCCGCCCCACCCAGGGCTCAACCACCCCGGCTGCAGGGCTGGCGACCACCGGTGTAGCCGGCGCCACCCCGGCACTGCTGGTTGCGGGCGGACTCTTGGCAGGTGGCTTGGCCCTGGCGGGTGCCTCCAGGCGCCGTCACAAGCACTAGGCCCCACCCGGCCCCGCAGTGGCTCTCCCGAATCAGGCTAAAACGAATGTTCCGGCCCTGGGAAGGTTCCTGCGGTTACGTCGGCCGCATAGTCCTGGGCGGCCTGGCGCAGGACCCCATGAACGTTGGCGTACTGCTTGACGAAGCGCGGCAGCTTGCCGGTGCGCAGACCTGCCATGTCTTGCCAGACCAACACCTGCGCGTCGCAGCCATTTCCCGCCCCGATCCCGATCGTGGGGGCGGCCAGCGCCTGGGTGATTCCGGCGGCGACGTCCCCGGGAATCATTTCCATGAGCACGGCAAAGGCACCAGCGGCTTCGAGTGCCTTCGCGTCCGCCATCAGGCGCCCGGCGTCGTCTCCGCGACCCTGGATGCGGTAGCCGCCCAGGTTGTGTTCCGCCTGGGGTGTGAATCCAATGTGCGCCATGACGGGGATGCCGGCCCTCGTCAGCAGTTCCACTTGTGGCGCCATGGTGGCCGCACCCTCGAGCTTGACGGCATGGGCGTTGCCTTCCTTCATGAAACGGACCGCCGTGTGGAAACACTGCTCCGGGGAACCCTGGTAGGAACCGAAGGGCAGGTCCGCAACCACCAGCGCACGCCGCGAAGACCTTGACACTGCCCGCACCAGCGGGATCAGCTCATCGACCGTGACCGGCAGCGAGGACTCGTTGCCAAAAACGTTGTTGGAGGCTGAATCTCCCACCAGCAGCACCGGGATGCCGGCGTCGTCGAAAATTGCTGCCGTATACATGTCGTACGCGGTGAGCATGGCCCATTTCTCCCCGCGTGCCTTCATGTCGCGCAAGTGGTGGATTCGGACCCGCTTGCGGGCGGGTGCAGCATCGGCAGCGGGGGCACCGTAAGGCGCGGGTTGTTCTGTCACGGCGGGTGTTCCTCTTTAATCGTTGAAAGCTAGCTGGTGATACCTGAGGGCAGGTGGGGACGGGCCGGTGGTTCTAGTGGATGAATTGCTCAGCCAGCAGGAATGCGCCGATGGCAACCATGGCCGCGCCGGAGAACCGGGTGACGGCGCGGGCCGCGGCTGGACGTGTTGCGAGCACCGCCCTGGCCCCTACCCCCACACCGGTGTAGACAATGGCGCAGTTGGACACATGGACCAGGCCAAGCGCCATCATTTGGGCGGGAATTGGCCAGCCCGCGCCAGTGGACGTGAATTGGGGCAAGAGCGCCAAAAAGAGGAGGAACACCTTGGGGTTCAGTCCGCTGATCCCAAAGCCCTTGAGGCCCTGCCGGATCCAGGATCTGCTTGCCCGGGACACTCCGGCTTGGGGAATCGACGGCCGCCTCAACATGCCCAGTCCAAGCCACACAAGGTAGGCGGAACCCGCAATGGTCAGCGCCGCCAGTGCCACGGGCTGGCCCTTCACCAGTACGCCCACCCCAGCGGCGACGACGGCGGTGGCCACCAAGTGACCGGCCAGCATTCCGCCCACGGCCGGCGCCACGGTTTTGTGCTGGAGGCCGGCAGTGATGGCGTAGGCCCAGTCCGCACCCGGCGTCAGTACGAACAGCAGGGAGACAACCCAGAACGCTGCGATGTTCCCGATGTCCATGGTTTCTCCCTCATTTCCGGGATCCTCGGAGCTTCGAAGGACCCTGCATGGGAAAGATTAGGGCAAAATCGGCAAAATGTGCTTCCAACTATTTCCGCTTTCAAGCACCAATGAGGGAGAATCTTCCCCATGGACAACATTGACCGGAAGATACTTTCTGAGCTTCAACAGGACGGACGGCTTTCCCTCACCGAACTGGCCACACGGGTGGGCATGAGCCTCTCCCCCTGCCACCGCCGGGTGCGTGCCCTGGAGCAGTCAGGGGCCATCAGCGGCTACCGCGCCCAGCTCGACGCCGACATCCTGGGTCTGACCTTTGACGCCATCGTCTTTGTCACCATGAACAGCGCAGTCCGCGAAACGCTTGACTCCTTTGAGGAGGCCGTTTCCGCCATCCCCAACGTCCTCCAAGCACAGCGGCTCTTTGGCACACCCGACTACCTGTTGCACGTCATGGCCAAGGACCGTCAGGCATTCCAGCAGCTATACGACGACAGGCTTTCCACCCTCCCCGGTGTCCAAAAGCTCAGCTCCACCCTCGTCATGAAAACCATCGTGGAGAACAATCCCCTGCCCCTCTAGCCAATGTGCCTGATGAAACAAAAAGCCCGGCCACCACACCAAAAAAGGTGCGGTGGCCGGGCTTTTCGCGAACCGAAACAGAAACTACGCCCCGGTCATCTCCACGTAAAGGCGGCTCGTGTGCAGCGCAAGGTAGGACACCTCGTCGTCGCCCAGTTCCCGCTTTAGGGCCAAACCGATCAGCTTCGCCACCTCGAGCGCGGCTTCCGCAGCATCGGGGTAGGCCTGCCGCACGGACGCCAGCACATCCAGCTTGATGGTGGTGGGAACGGCCGCCTCGCCGGACCGGGCAAACAGGTACCGCAGGTGCGTGACGAAGCGGGCGGCACTGAGGCCGTTCTCGTCGATGTTCGTATCCCACCGCACCGAAAGCAGCGTGAACACCTTGGCGATGGTTTCCGTCATGGACACCGTCTTGGAGAAGTCGGCCTTGCCCCACTGCTGGTTGACGAAGTGCAGCGCGAACGCCACCCATTCCTCATCCTGCAGCTGCACGCCCAGCTTCTGCGCAATCAGCTCGACCACGCGGCGTCCCAGCTTCCCCTCGGCGGGATACAGCTGGGCCACCTCCCACCGGAGCGGGAAGTCAACCTTGATGCCGTCACGGGCGCGCTGCACGGCGAAGACCAGGTGGTCCAGCACAGGGACCATCAACGACTGCCGCGGCTCGAGCTTCAGCTCGGCCTGGGCCATCGCCAGGATCTCCTGCACCAGCTCAATCTGCTCCAGCGGGGCATCGCTGAGCACGCCGGCCACATGGCTGGCGGCGTAGCTGCCGTCGGGCACAAACCGCTGGTCGGCGATCGCCAGGTCAACGGGCTGGCCCGCCTTGTGGTTGAACCCGATTCCCTTGCCAACAAGCACCATCTCGCTGCCGTCGCCGAGCTCGGCCAGCAGGACGTTGTTGTTGTAGACCCGCTTGATGGTTGCGGGGCCTCCGCGGCTCACGTCCATGGCGACGCGGTCCTGGCGGCAGTTGGGGCGCAGGCAGCGCCCGTGACGGGCACCATGTTATTTCTTCCGGACGGTGAGAACCGGCTGGCCGCTGGCGGCACCGATCTCGGTTGAGGCAATGGCGAAGTCCTTGCCGTTGGTCACCAGGACCGGGGTGACCATTGACGGCACCAGGGGCGCCATCTCGGCCAGCTCGCAGCTGATGACCAAATCGCCCTGCTTGACGCGGTCGCCCTTGGCGCGGTGGGCCGTGAAGCCCTCGCCCTTGAGCTTCACGGTGTCCATGCCGATGTGGACCAAGATCTCGGCGCCGGCATCCGTGCGCACCGCGAAGGCGTGCAGGGTCTTGGCCACCAGCACCAGTTCCCCGTCAACCGGGCTGACAAAGTTTCCCTCGGAAGGCTCGACGGCGAATCCCTCGCCCACCGCTCCGCTGGCGAACACGGGGTCCGGCACATCGGCCAAGGCCATGACGGTTCCTGCCGCGGGGGCGAAGACCTGCTCGCCCTTCTTCTTGAACATTTTCAGCATGCGTGTGACTCCTGTGTTGGAACAACTGTGGCCAAGGACTTAGTCGTCAATGCCAAGGCTTTCATTAATGGCGCTTTTGTAAAGGACTGCCTTGCCGCCAAAGACGGCCTGAACGCCGCCGCTGACCTCAAAGACGCCCGTGGCGCCGAGCTTGCGGAGCTTGTCCTTGTCCACCTGGGCCGGGTCCTTGACGGACACGCGCAGGCGGGTGATGCAAGCGTCAACCTCTTCCAGGTTCTCCGCACCGCCCAACGCAGCCAGGACCTGTGCGGCCTCGCGCTGGATGGGCGTGCCCTCTTCTGCGCCGCCAACCAGGGCCGGAACCTTCTCGGCGTCGCCCGCGGAAGCGGCGTCGTCGTCGTTCCCCAGGGTGTCCTCCAGGTGTCCGGGGGTGCCGAACTTGAACTTCTTGATCATGAACTTGAACGTGAAGTAGTACAGGAAGAACCACACGATGCCCACGGGGATCACCAGCAGCCAGTTGGTGCGGTCGTTGCCCTGGAACACGCCGAACAGCAGGAAGTCGATCAGGCCGCCGGAGAAGGTGTTGCCAATGCTGATGTTGAGCAGGTCGGCAATCAGGAAGGACAGGCCGTCGAAGATTGCGTGGATCACGTAGAGGATCGGGGCCACAAAGAGGAACATGAACTCGATGGGCTCGGTGATGCCTGTGATGAAGGAGGTCAGCGCAACCGAGGCGAACAGGCCCATGTACTTGGCGCGGCGGCCCTTGGGGATGACGTGCCACATGGCCAGGCAGGCGCCGGGCAGGCCGAACATCATGGTCGCGAAGCGGCCGGCGAAGAAGCGGGTGCCGTCGGTGAACAGGCCCACGTGGTTGGGGTCGGCCAGCTGGGCGAAGAAGATCTTCTGCGCGCCAACAACCTGGACGCCGTTGACCATCTCGGTGCCGCCCAGCGGGGTGTACCAGAACATGGGGTAGATCATGTGGTGCAGGCCGGCCGCACCGCTCAGGCGCAGCAGTGAGCCGTACAGGAAGGTGCCAAAGGCGCCCATTCCGGCAATGCCCTCACCGGCACTGACCAGGCCCTGCTGGACCGGGGGCCACACGATGAAGAACACGGCGCCGACCACGATCGCGGCGAAAGCCGTGACGATCGGGACAAAGCGTGAGCCGCCGAAGAAGCCAAGGATGGCCGGCAGTTGGATGTTGTTGTAGCGGTTGTGCAGCATCACGGCCACACCACCCACCACGAGCGCGCCCACAACGCCGGTGTCAATCGCTGCGGCGTCGGGGGTGAAGATGCCCAGCAGCGCCTTGATGGTGGCCACCATGACCAGGTAGCCAACCACGCCAGCTAGTGCAGCCGTGCCCTTGTCGCGCTTGGCCAGGCCAATGCAGAGGCCGACGGCGAGCAGGATCGCCAGGTTTTCGAAGACCGTGGCGCCGGCGGCGGACATGACGCCGAAGATGCCCTGCAGCACGTGGTTGTCCAGGAACGGGTACGCCTTGACGGTGGTGGGGTTGGACAGGGCCCCGCCAATGCCCAGCAGCAGGCCGGCTGCCGGCAGGATGGCGACCGGCAGCATGAAAGCCTTGCCGATCTTTGAAAGTTGCTTGAACACGTGTGTTCCCTTCGCTCGCAGCCTGACGACATCGTCAAGCCAAGATCTGAGCCGATGGGGACCATGCAGGAGGAACGCATTGGGGGCGGGGCGGCAGCGTTGGCGGCCCACGCGTGGTGCGCGAATCGTGGATGGACCCTCGGACAAATACAGACGGATAGCCCCTGCAAGGTGATGCGCGGAGCGTGGCGTCCCAGGTTATTGCCGAAAGTTACAATCCCGATGACAGTCGCCATAGTGGCAACTGGACAAGAATACACCTGCTGCAGGATTCAATGCCAAATACGTCCTACCTCCGCAGGAAACAGCCAGCGGCGGCCCGTAACATTGGCTTCATGCTTAGATCCGGCACCGAATCCATGATCCTGCTGGGCATTGGATTGCCCATTGCGTTGTTCGCCGCCTATCTGATCGGCCAGGTCACCCGCTGGCTGGTCCGCCGCCGGGTCTCGGTGCGCACCTCCACCACTGTTGTCCTGGCCGTGATTGGCCTGTCCCTCGGCCTGGTGCTCAGCAGCCTGATTTTCCGCGACTCGGAACCGTGGAGCCTGGAGGTGCTGCTGCTTTCCATAGCCTGCACGGCCGCCCTGCTTGGCCTGTTTGCGCTGGTGGCCCGCCGCTTCCAGCCACCCCGGCCCAGGATGTCCATCCTGGAAGTCGCCCGCAGCGGGGAGTCGCAGCTCGTGGAGTTCAAGTCCTCGGCCCGCTGGAACCTGCATACCCAGCAGCGCGACGAGCGCATGGAGCTGGTGGTTGCCAAGACCGTGGCGGGCTTCCTCAACGCCGACGGCGGCACCCTCCTGTTGGGCGTGGACGACGACGGGCAGTCCATTGGGCTGGAAAACGACTTCAGCCTGGTCAAGCGCCCCGACACGGACCGCTACGAGCTCTGGCTGCGCGACCTGCTCTCCACAACCCTGGGCCAAAACGCGGCGGCACTGCCGGTCATCGACTTCACCCCAGTTGAGGTGGACGGCAGGCCAACCTTCCTGTGCCGGCTCTCCTGCCCCAACTCCCCCAGGCCCGTGTTCCTGGAACCGTCCCGCAACGAACGCACCGAATTCTGGGTACGCAGCGGCAACTCCACCCGCCAGCTGACGCTCGAAAATTCCATTGACTACATCACCGTCCAGTGGCCCCTGGGCGTTGGCCGCACCCTGGCCGCACAGCTGCGCTCATCCTTCCGTGGGTCCCGCGCGGGCTGATCCTGCATGGGCGGTCCCACAGGCTCAGCCACGACGGCGTCCCGCCACAAGGCCCAACAGCAGCGGCAGCACCGAGGCAACCATCAGAACATTTCCCAGCGTTTCGTCGCCGGCGCGCACCACGGCCCCTGCAATGAGCAGCGCGCCGAACAAAAGCGCCGCCACCGCCCACCGGGCAGTGCGTTGCAGCCGTGCAAGCTGCCGCTCCAGTCGCGGGTTGGAAAACTGCAGCGAGCCCTCCTCGATGCGGTCCAGCAGCCCATCCAGCCGCTTGGGCAGGCGCAGGGCCACGGCGGCTATGTCCACCGCCTGGGCGGCCGCATCCTTCACCAGGTTGCCGCGCTCGTCGCGCAGCAGCTTCGCGGCGTAGGGCTCCACGGAGTCCCACAGGTTGAACTTGGCGTCGAGCGAACAGCACACCCCCGAGGTCAGCGACATGGCACGGATGATCAGCAGGAAGTTCTCCGGCAGCTGGAACGGCAGAGACCGGACAGTGTCCCCAAACTCCGCGGCAAAGTCGCGGAACTCGCGCGGGTCCACGTCGCGCAGCTCGGCAAAACCCATGCCGCCAAAGCGCGCAAAAAGCTGCGCCATGGCCCGCTCCAGCGAGGCGGTCTCGGCCGAGCGCACCAGCACGCCCACCTCACCCATTGCCTCCACAAGCCCCTTGCCATCCCTCGCAGCCGCCGCGATCAGCAGCTTCCGGAGGCCGCCACGCGTCGCCGGGCCGGCCTCGCCCATCATGCCGAAGTCAATGAACGTCAGCTTCCAGGGCCGTTCCCCGCCGGCATCCGGGGCCGGGGTGACAAAGATGTTGCCGGGATGCGGATCGGCATGAAAGAAGCCGTTGCCGAACAGCTGGTCAAACATGACGGCAGCGAACACCGGGGCAACGTCCACGGGGTCAATCCCGGCCGCGAGCAGGCCCTGGGCGTCGGTCACCTTGATGGCCGTGACGTCCTCAAGTGTCAGCACCCGCCGGGTGGTCCGCTCCCAGACCACGCCGGGCACCGCGACCCGCTGGTCCCCTGCGAAGTCGGCGGCGAAGCGTTCGGCATTGGCTGCCTCGTTCAGGTAGTCGATCTCCTGAAGGCTGGTCCGGGCAAATTCCTCCACCAGCGCCGGCGCGTCCACGCGCCTGGAGACGAGCCGGATCCGGCTGAGCCAGCCGCCCACCTTGCGCAGCGCCGCAAGGTCCACGTCCACAATCGCGCCGATGCCCGGCCGTTGCACCTTCACCACCACGTTTTCGAGCCCTGTGTCTGCGGCAATGCCGGGCAGGAGCCGGGCCCGGTGTGCCTGACCCAGCGAGGCTGCGGCCAGCGGCACCTCCTCGAAGTGGGAGTACACGGCATCCAGCGGCGCGCCCAGCTCCGCCTCAGCCAACGCCCGGATGGCGGGGAAAGGGACGGCAGGCACCTCGTCCTGGAGGCCCTCCAATTCTCTTGTGATCTCCGGCGGCAGCACGTCCAGCCTCGAGGACATGTACTGGCCCACCTTGATCATGAGCCCGCCGAGGTCCACCGCGAGCACATGGAAGCGCTGCGCGAAGGTGCGCATGCGCCGTGCCCTGCCGCGGTCGGCGATCCTGCGCAGCCCGATGCGGGGCAGGAACAGCTCAAACCACCACGTCACTGCCAGGTTGCGGGCGGCAAAGCGCAGGATGCGGCGGTACCGGGCACGGGTTTCACCGGCGCCGGGACCCGGATCTGCCCGGTCCCGGTGCACCGTTGCCACGTGTGTCAGTCCTGGGCGAGGATGGAGTACAGCCGGCGGCGTGCCTCTTCAAGCACCTTCACAGCCTCCTGCACCTGCTTGCTGGTGCCGGTGCGCCCCACCTGGGCGGCGGCCTGGGCCAGTTCCATCCCGGCCTTGGGCAGCGCCCCGAAACCGGAACCCTGTGCCGTGTCCGCCGAGTCCCAGGGAGCCTGGGTTTCAGCACTGGCGGCCTCATCACGCCCGGCCTCGGTCAGCGAGTAGATCTTGCGCCCGTTGGACTCCTCGGCGCTGACCAGCCCTTCGTCGGCCAGCAGCTGCAGTGTGGGGTAGACGGAGCCGGCACTCGGCTTCCAGCTGCCTCCGCTGCGCTCCTCGATTTCACGGATGATCTGGTACCCGTGCATGGGGCGCTCGGCAAGGAGGGCCAGCACGGCCGAGCGCAGTCCGCCGCGGCCGGCCCGGGTTCCGGAGCGCTTCTCAAACCGCGAACGGAAGTCTTCAACGGCCTGCCACACGCCGTCAAGGTTGGCTCCCATGAATCCGCCTGAAGGGAATGAATCATGCATTTTGGCTCACCTCGGTTGATCGCGAACGATACTAAACGATAGCTAACGATATACCCGCAGGGAGGCCCGGGACAATGGTTTTTACTACCCGGCAAGCACCTTTCCGGGGTTCAGGATGCCCTGCGGGTCCAGTGCCTTCTTGATGGCGGCCATGACCGGAATGGCCGAGGCATGCTCCTTGGCCAGGGAGCCGGTCTTGCCCAGCCCAATGCCATGCTCACCCGTGGAGGTGCCACCCATGGAGAGCGCCCGCTCAACGAGTCGGTCGTTGATGGCAGCCGCCTTGGCCCGCACGCCGTCGTCCCCGGGAGGGAGGACAAAGGCGAGGTGGAAGTTGCCGTCGCCCACATGCCCCACGATCGGCGCCAGAACGCCTTCGCTGTCGGTGTCGGCCTTGGTCAGGGTGATGCATTCGGCCAGCCGGGAGATGGGCACGCAGACATCTGTGGACCAGGTGCTGGAGCCGGGCACCAGGGCCACATAGGAGGGCAGGGCGTCGTGCCGTGCCTTCCAGATGCGCCCGATCTGCTGGGGGTCGGACGCGTAGTTCCAGCCGGTGCCGCCGTTGCCGGCGACGAGCCTGCGGACAGTTTCTGCCTGCTCGGCAATGGTCGCCGCGGGGCCCTCGAATTCAAAGATCAGGGTTGGCTGCACGGGCAGGCCCAGGCCGCTGTAGCGGTTGACGGCGTCCACCGTGACGTCGTCGAGCAGTTCAACGCGGGAAATGGGCACCCCGGATTCCAGAGTGGACGCCACCACGGCCGTGCAGTCCTCCAGCGCCGGGAACGAGCAAATGGCCACCCCGGTGGCCTCGGGGATGCCGTAGACGCGCAGGGTCACCTCGGTCAGGACCCCCAGCGTGCCCTCGGCCCCGACAAACAGGTGCGTGAGGTCGTAGCCGGCGGCCGACTTCCGGGAGCGTCCGCCGGTGGTGATGACAGTGCCGTCGGCCATGACCACCGTCAGGCCCAGGACGTTTTCCTTCATGGTCCCGTAGCGCACGGCGGTGGTGCCGCTGGCCCCGGTGGAAGCCATGCCGCCCACGCTGGCATCCACGCCCGGCCCCACAGGGAACGTGAGCCCGTGGACTGCGAGCGCGGCGTTGAGCGAGCTCTTCATGACCCCGGCCTGGACCGTGGCATCGAGGTCGGAGGCGCCGACCCGCAGGATCTTGTCCATGCCGGACAGGTCCAGGGCGATGGACTCGGCGGTGCTGTTGGCGCCGCCCTCCAGCCCCGTGCCGGCGGCGATGGGCACGGCCGGAACACCGTGCCGGTGGCAGATGGCCAGAGCGGCGGACACGTCTTCGGTGCTGGCGCAGTGCACCACGGCCTGGGGCGCCTCCCACGGCAGGTGCGAGCTGTCGTGCCCGCGGGCTTGGCGGATTCCGTGGTCGGTTGAGACCTTCTCCCCCAGTGCTTCCCGCAGTTCATGAACGACGGCGGTGGTGGTCTCTGCGGGAAGTGCTGTCATCGCGGTGGTTCCTTCGTAGCTCACGGGTGTGTGGCGCAGCGCACGGCTGCCGATTTAGAGCCACATTACCCACGCCTTCCCCGCTTCGGAGCGTGGCGGGGTCCTCCGGCCTCTCGGATCCGAGACGCAGCCGGAAGCCTCCACTCGGTGACAACCTTCCCGTTCCATCTTTAGGATGTTGGCATGGAGCAACGTATCAACGGCGCTTTGATTCACTACGTTGACCACGGCGACGGTGTGCCGCTGGTTTCGTTTCACGGCGCCGGCGTTGACCACCGCGAAATTGAGGCCGCCATCGAAGCCCTGCTGCCCATCGCGAGCTGCCGGCGAATTTATCCTGACTTGCCGGGGATGGGACACTCCACGGTTGAGGGCCTGGGCTCCAACAACAACGTGGTGGCGCAAATGGCGGCATTCATCGAGCAGCTGCAGGCTGGGCCTGTGCTGTTGCTTGGACATTCCTACGGGGCGTACCTGGCACGCGGCGTGGCGGCCCGGCGGCCGGACCTGGTTCTCGGCCTGGCGTTGTTGTGCCCGCTGGCCGGGCAGGCCCACCCGCTGCCCGAACACCAGGTGGTGCAGCAGGATGCTGGCGCGTACAGCGAACTTGAAGCCGGGCAAAGGGAGGGCTTCGATGAGTATTTCGTGGTGCGCACCCGGGCCACGGCCCGCCGCTATCGAGACCATGTGGTGCCGGGCGCGGCCCTGTTGGATGAAGACGGACTGGGCCGCATCTTTTCGGATTGGACGGTCGACGTCGGTTCGGGCCCCTTCCCTGCCCCGACGCTGATCGTGGCCGGGCGGAGTGACTCGACTGTTGGGTACCTCGACGCGATGGACTTGCTCGGGCAGTACCCGCACGCAACGTTGGCAGTGGTTGACGGCGCCGGTCATGCCCTCATGCATGAAAGGCCCAGGCTGCTGGCTGGACTACTCGGAGATTGGCTGGACCGGGCCGGGGTGCCCGTTGCGCAAGATTGAAAAGAGGAGGGAGTCCCGGCGCACTCCCCGAACCAGGCGGTGGGATCGAAGCCGCCCTTCCAGGGTGAAGCCGCTCTTTTCCAGGACCCGGATTGAGCCCGCATTTCCGGGGTGGCAGGTGGCGCTGATGCGTTCCAGCCGGAGCGTTTCGAAGCCAAGGCTCAGGAGCCGGCCCACGGCCTCGGTGGCGTACCCCTGCCCCCAGTGGGCACGGTGGAAGGTGTACCCCAGCTCGCCGTTGCGGTCATGGGGATCCGTGGTCCAGACAGCCACCGAACCAATCGGCCGCCCGTCCAAGACGGCAGCGAGCGAGTACGCCGACCTGTCCGGCTCCCCTTGTGCCCGGGAGGCACCTTCAACGAACGCAGCTGTCTGGTCCAGGGTGTTTGGGCCCCATGTGGACCAGCGGGTGACCTCAGCGTCTGAGGCGTAATCATGAACGGCCGGTATGTCCGCCGGGGTAAATTCACGGAAGCTCAGCCGGGGCACGCGCGGATAGGGCGTTGAAGTACTCAAAGTTCACCTTTCAGTCATTTGCCTGCTTCGATCCTAGGGCCCTGGCCGGCAGCACCCAGGGGTTGGCCAGCGGGTCGGGCGGCGGCGCATCCGCAAGGCTCCGCACCCGCCGACCCGCCGCCGTCAGCCGGTGGGGCGCAGCCTGCGGGAGATTTCCGCGGCGCAGCGCTTCACCTCAGGCAGCCACTGCGTGGCGAGGTCCTCGAGGTGGACTGTGCGTTCCTGCACGATTCCCTCGGCGGCGTTCCGGGCTGCGGCCGCCGGGCTGAGCGCCGGGCGGTTGGCAACGGTCAGGGTCACGCTGGCCACTGCCATGCCGCTGTGGTCCAGCACGGGAACGGCAATGCTGGAGAAGCCGTCGGTGACCTCGTCCTGCTCCCAGGAGAAGCCGCGCTCCCGGATTCTCCCCAGCAGCTCGTTCAGTGCCGGCACCGAGTGCACACCTGTCTCGTACCGGGTGGGAAACGCCTCCGGGCCCGGGTACAGGGCGGTTAGCTGGTCCGGCGTCATGGCCGCGAGCATGGCCCGGCCACTGGCGGTGAGGTGGGCCGGCAACCGGACGCCCGGGTTGGTCACCAGCGTGCTCTGCCGCTTGGCCCGCTCCTCAATGACGTAGATGACCTCGCGGCCATGCATCACCGCCAGGTGGGCCGTGCGCTTGGTGCGTTCCACGAGCTGGGCAATGGGGAAGCGGGCCAAGCGCTGCAGCGGCACCTGGCGCGTGTAGCCCGTGCCGAGTTCGTGGGCCGTGACGCCCAGTGCGTACTTGCGCTCCTCGGGCAGGTGGACCACAAAGCCGTCCTCGATGAGGGCCGTGAGCAGGTGGTAGGTGGTGGAGCGCGGCAGTTCCACGTCCCTGGATATGGCTGCGGCACCCACGGGCCCGGCTTGTGCGGCAATGTAGCGCAGCACCGACAGCACGTTTTTGGCTGCCGGGACCTGCGGCAAGTTCTGAGTTCCCATGGGGCAATGGTAGCCCCTGGCGCGTCTGTGATCCCAGACGAAAAGAACGGCGCCCACAGGGCAGGCCCCGCCGTTCGGTGATGTGATGGCAATTACACGCCCCGGGCTGCCGGGTCGCCATCGTTGAAAAGGACTGCCTTCACCATGAACACCGCACCTGTCCAGGAGACCGCCACGGCACCCGCCGCCATGAACCGGCCCGGCTCACTTGAGGGCCTGCGGGTCCTGGACCTGTCCCGGGTGCTGGCAGGCCCGTTCTGCGCCATGATCCTGGCGGACCTGGGCGCAGAGGTCATCAAGGTGGAAAGCCCTGACGGCGACGATTCGCGCCACTTTGGGCCCTGGTACAACGGTGAGTCCGCCTACTACCGGCTGTTCAACCGCAGCAAGTACGGGGTCACCATGGACCTGAAGGATCAGGCCGAACGCGAGCGGCTGCTCGCACTGGTGAGGCGCTCCGACGTCGTCATTGAAAACTTCAGGCCCGGTGTCATGGACAGGCTGGGCCTCTCCCCCGCCAGCCTGCTGCAGGAGAACCCTCGGCTGGTGCTGGTGAGCATCTCCGGGTTTGGGCAGGACGGGCCGCTGCAGAAGGCCCCGGCGTACGATCTCATTGCCCAGGCCATGAGCGGGCTGATGTCCGTCACGGGCTGGCCGGGCGGGGAGGCCACCCGGATCGGGATCAGCATTGGGGATGTGATTCCCGGGCTGTACGGCGCCATCGCGGCTCTCGCCGCCATCAATGAGCGCAACAACACCGGCCGCGGGCAGCACATTGACGTGGCCATGCTTGACAGCCTGGTCTCGGTGCTGGAATCCGTGGGCATGCGCGCCCTGCACGGCGAGGAGCCCGTGGCCTGTGGCAATGACCACGCCATGTCCACCCCGTTCAGCACCTACCTGACCGGCCGCGGCTCCATCGCGATCGCCATTGCCGGGGACCGCTTGTTCCCCCGGCTCACCGAGGCCCTCAACCGGCCACAATGGCTTCAGGATGAGCGCTTCCGGGAGCAGACGCGGCGCAACGAGTTCCCCGTGGAATTCCGGACGGCACTTGAGGAGGCGCTGCAGCCGTTCACCGACGACGAGGCAATCGAGCTGCTCACCGCCCACCACGTGCCGGTCTCCAAGGTTCAGACGGTCAACGAGGCCCTGAACAGCGAGCACTCCCTGCACCGCGGCACGGTGGCCACTGAATCCGACGGTTTCAGGACGCTGGCTTCCCCGCTGCGCCTGACCGGCTCTGTGGCGCCCTCCCCCGCTCCGACGCTGGGGCAGCACAATGGCCTGCTGGGCGAATGGATTGCGGGGCCGGTGCGCACAGGGCACCCATGATGGGCCGCTAGGCTTGAACCATGCGTTTTCTTGCGTCCCCCGCCGTTCGTTGCACCTCCATCGCCGCCGCCGCACTCCTTGCCCTGACGGCGTGCGCGCCTTCCGTGACCATGACAGAGGCCAAGGACGCGAACAATCCAGCCTGTGCACCCATGATGGTTGCCCTGCCGGACTCGCTGGCCGATGCAAAGCGCCGCACCACCACCGCACAGGCCACGGCCGCCTGGGGCGATCCATCAGTGGTGGTGCTGCGCTGCGGTGTGACTGTGCCCGGCCCCACCACTGACAAGTGCGTCACAGTCAATGGCGTGGACTGGGTGATCAAGGAAGGTGACGGGTCCTGGACATTCACCACATACGGCCGCACCCCCGCCACTGAACTGATCATGGAGGAGAACAAGGTTCCCTCCGACACCGTCCTGACGCAGATTTCCGCCGCCGCGTCCAAGATCCCCGCCAAGGGTGGCTGCGTGGGCCTGGACGACGCCAAGACGGCACCGGCGGGCTAAAAGCAGGGCAGTCGAAATTTCTGTAACCCAAAAGGGGGACAAAAACTGAAGTAGTGGGTTTCGATCTTTCAAGGATTTATCCTCCCAAGTAGCATGGCGGAAAGTGTTCCCGGCGCCTTCCAGAACAGAGAACTCCATGCACAATCGAGCAATTAGATTCAAGCCTTGGGTTCTCCTGATTTCGGCCGCTTCGGTAATCGCAACAATCGCGTTGTGCATTTCCATTGTCATTCCCTTGATGAACACCAACAAAACAAATTCATCATCGGTTGAAGTCAATTCAGGCGTCCAAGATGACCCGCCGGCAGCCGGACTCCCGGTTCCACCCACAGCCTTGGCCGGGGCAGCAGCAAAGTTGGCGGAGCACGTACTTGACAACAGTCAGGGCCTGGATGATTTAGGGCAGCACTCACCGGTCAGCGAAGACCGGCCAGGGGAGGGAATGTGGGTCGTCGAACTGTCAAAGCCATTGGCCGATTTTCCGCTCGAGCTCGACGCCGTCGAGCAACTGTCCTGCATTGGGAAAGGGCCAGATTGTCTCAATCGCCCGGCGTGTACCGATGCCCAACTTGAATGGTTGACAAAGAATGCCAGAAAGGCAGGGATTTGGGCTTTCAACGATACGTTGTACCTCGCCGCCTCGAGGATCCGGAACACCGCAACTAGTGGATCGGTCCTGACGGTGAGCGACTTCAAATTGGATCTGATTGTGGAAACAATCTCCGACGATTCCATCTACATTTCATGCCAGGCCTACACAAACGCCGCATTTGGAGCTGCAACCGGTTCCAGGGTGTCACGGCCGGCGCTGTTCACTTTGGGCAGTTCGTCAACTGCCCTGTTTGGCGGGTTTTCACAGTTCGGCGTGGACGCAACGCGCCAGGTGCCGGAAGGCCAGCCGGCCACGGTAAATCTTGAACCAGGCCAGGATGTGCTCTTGGATTTTAGTGCGTCGATCCCCCACGCCATGGCAATTGAGGGATCAATTACCGCCATGGCATCCTCCGGCGGAGAGTCCGTGCCGGTAAAAATCAGTGATGAGAAGTACGGTGCTGGAATCTCCGCCGCCATCCCTGGGCGTCGAGACGTGATTTGGACGATAGTTTCAGGCGCACCGTGCCCCACTCCCGTCAACGTCAACGGGAGTATTCGCTACGGGGACTCTAAGGACTGCACCCTCGAGGCCATGCTGACCAACCACGGCTTGAACTAGTTTGGCCACCAAATATGCTCGTTGGACCTGAAAGGGGCATGAATTCAGTGGAGCCACCGGAACAGCCTCAAGGGGCGGCATCCGCCACCCCCTCACAACCGCCAGCGCTTCACGACGCGAGCCCCACCTCCCAAGCCGTTGACGTGGCCTTTGCCCCAGTCCCGGAAATGCTGGCCCTGCCACCGGCAGAGCCCGGCAAGCCCTGGTGGCGGCGACTTGGGCCAGTGCTCACGGCAGGTGCCGCGGTCCTGGGTGCGGTCATCGGCGTCATCCAGGTGTGGCCCCTAATCTTCAGCGACTCATCGAGTTTGGCTACGTTGGAAACAGGCGCCAAACCCTACCGCCCAGACGAAGTGGCCCACTACGTTCTGCCCCTCATGACCGACTTCACGGACTTTCCTTTCGCGGCTGCCCAGTGCGGCGACGAACAACTGAATTGGCTGGATTCCAAGGGCCGGCGTTTCCAGCGCGACTATGTCGTCCAAGTACGCAACACTGCCCGGAGCGGCTCGATCATTGCGCTGCAAAACTTTCACGCAGAAGGTGAACTGGCACAGCAGACTGAGGGAATGATCCTTGAATGCGATCGTCTTGAAGGCAGTGGTGTGGTGACAGAGCCAGCACAGCTCCGTCTGGACACAGATGTGGCCGCCTACTTCGACAAGTCAAAGTTGGGCAATGCAGGAACCGGCCAGCCCAACATGCCGCTGGGCTACAACTTGGCTCCGGGTGAGACGGGCCAAATTGTCATGTCACTGTCCTCCATTGCAGATTTCAGTGGGAACTTGATGGTCTCCGGTGCCGTTGGGAAAGAATCCCGCGACTTTCCCATTGCCCTGGAAGGTGGGGAACAGAACATCAATTTCCTTGGGGCCTCCACGAGCCACCAAGTCATGCTTCGCGTTGCAGCGGGTCGACTCGAATGCGACGTGATTTCCACCAAGGAATCATTTGTTTGCGACATTTCCCGGCTCACCGTGGGCACTCCTCCGTAGCTGGACTGGCTTCAGGCGTCGTCCATGGCCACAATCGATTGGCCAGATTCCTCACCTGTCCGTCCATGTCGACGAAGTCGCCGCGGCGGTGCGGACGCGCTCAGGCCTTGACGCCCAGCTTCCACAAGGACGTGACTTCGCGGGCGCGGGCGTCGTGGAACGGGTCGCTGCGGTCCATGGAGCGCGGGTGGCTCGACTGGGTGTCCAACCGGTCAAGAACTTCCAGGCCGGCCTGGGCAATCCAGCCCAGCAGTTCCTCGCGCGAGCGCAGGCCGAGGTGCTCGGCCAGGTCCGAGATGATGAGCCAGCCCTCTCCCCCGGGCTCCAGGTGCTGCGGCAGCCCGGCCAGGAACGCCTTGAGCATGCGGCTCTTGGGATCGTAGACGGCGTTGTCCAGCAAGGTGTTGGCCGTTCCCGGCAGCCACGGCGGGTTGCACACCACCAGTGGCGCGCGACCTTCGGGGAACATGTCCCCCTGAACAACCTCAACGATGTCTGACAGGCCCAGGCTTTCCAGGTTTTCCGCGGCGCAGGCCACGGCGCGCGGCTCACTGTCCGTGGCGACCACGCGCTTGACGCCGTGCTTGGCCAGGATGGCCGCGAGCACGCCAGTTCCCGTGCCGATGTCGAACGCCAGGGACGCGGGTGCGCCACCTGCCGCGGGCAGCGCCGCCTGTGCCACGAGGCCCAGATATTCACTGCGGATGGGGGCAAACGTGCCGTACTGCGGGTGGATCACGGCGTCGAGTTCCTGCACAAACAAGCCATTGCGGCGCCATTCGTAGGCGCCCACGGCGCCGAGCACGTCCTGCAGCGGCACCACCGTGGGCTCCTCCACCGGCCCCGCGGCAGCCAGCCAGGCCTCAGAAACATCGGGTGCCCGGCGCAGCGCCACGGCCGGCCCGGGTTCGAGCGGCACCAGCAGGAGCCCCAGCATGCGGGAGCGGTGGGCACGCCCCTGGCGGAAGCGGTAGAAAGCTTTGGCGACGTCCTCGCCGTCGTTCCTGGAAAAGGCGGGCAGGCGCCGGGCCATGGCCGAGAGCAACTGGCGGGCATTGTGGTAGTCGCCCTGCCACAGCATGGCGGTGCCGTGCGCGGCGAGGCGGTGGGCGTCGTCGGCCGTCAGCGAGTCATCCACGGCCTGCACCTTCTTGGGCGCGGAGGCACCGCTGGCGGAGAACCACAGCGCGGTCCGTTCGGCATCGCCCTGGGTCCAGGCCACGGTGGTGGCTGGCTGCGATGGCTGCGTGCTCATGGTGAAGGGGCTCCTCAAAGAGTGCCGGCAGCCTGGCGTTGCGCTGGTGCCCGCGGGTTGGTGAGTCCCCAGTTTATCCCGGGAGCGTGGGCGGCACGGCCTGAAGCACTGCGCCCCGGGCCAGCCTCAGGAACTGCCCGTCCGGGCGTGAAGGGGCCCGTGGATCTCGGCATACGTTTCGTTTTGTTCCTCGGTTCCGTCAAAGGCAAGGATGGTGACCTGCGGCCGCTCGCCCACAGGAAGGGCCCGGGCGCGGACCACGCCGGACTGGGCCCGCTCCAACACGGCCACAAGCTGCCGCGCTGCATCCGCCAGGACGGCAGGGGTCAGGTGCGCCTTGCGGTCATCCAGGAGGTCCACCTTGACACCACGCACGCGGGCGGCCCGGCTCGCCGCCAGCACCTCCGGTGTGGCCAGGACCCGGCCGCGGATCTGGTCCCGCAGCCCGGCCTCCAGCAAGGCCAGTTCCCGGCGCTGCGCCTCGGTCACATTGCCGGCGGCAATGGTTTCCAGGGCCGGCCGGGCCAGTTGGTCCAGTTCCCGCATGCCCTGCTCGCGGTAGAGGCTGCGGGCGTGTTCCCGGGCCAGGCGGGTGGCCGACTCCCTGCTTTGCTGCGTGTAGGCCGCGATGTTGCTGCGGCTGCGCCCCAGCATGGAGAGCACCGCCGTGGCGATGACCATCCACATCACAGGTGTCAGGACCAGCGCCAGCGCATCCACCAAAGGCAGCCCATGTGCCAGTGAGGCCCTGAAGTCCAGGACGGCAAACAGGCCCATGCCGAACCATGCAACCGCCAGCCGGTTCCGGAAGGCCAGCGCCACCAGCAGCATCTGGATGGCTCCGTTGTGCCATGCCGTGTAGCCCGGGTGGATGCCGACGGGCAGCACCCCCGTCACCAGCAGATCCATGGCAGCCACGCCGGCCAGCACGGCCAAGGCGGCCGGGAACGGGAGTGTCCGCTGTGCGGTGCGCCAGCAGATGGTGGCCATCAGGGCAAGGCAGATGGCCATGGCCGTGAGCATGGGCCATGCGGAGGTTGCCTTGTGCAGGTTGGCAAGGCCCAGCACCACGTGCACGGCAGGCATGGGGATGGCGAATGCCAGCACCAGCCAGCTATTGATCTTCTGGTCCATGGCCGCCCCTCCCCTGCCGCCACTGCAGCCTCACCAGGGTGCCAGTCTCCGGGGTTGAAATGATCTGGGCCGAGCCGCCAGCACCGTGCATGCGCTCAATGATGGACACCTTCACGCCCATCCGCTCCAGGGGAATGGCGTCGACGTCAAAGCCCGGGCCGCTGTCTTCGACCTCCACGACCACATGGGCCAGTTCCCCGCCGGCCGGCTGGTGGCCTGGAAAGTGCACGCTCAGGCGGATGCCGGCCCCGGGGGCGTGCTTGGCGGCGTTGCGCACAGCCTCCGCCGCCGACTGGTTCAGGGCGCGTGCCACGGTAACCGGAATCGACGCCGGCACGGGCTTGCCCTCACCCGGGGCTTCCACCACGACGGCGGACCCGGCCACCGCGCCAGCGAGCCGTCCCAGCCACTCGTCCAAGGTGACGGAACCGCCGTCGGACGTGCCGTCGTCGTGCGCCACGGCCTCCAGCTGGGCCAGCGCGGCCACGGCGGCAACACGCGCCGCGTCTGCCACCTCCTGGCTGCTGGCCTGGGAAGCCACGATGAGGGTGCTCAGGACGATGTCGTGGGTCAGGGCGTCCAGCCGTGCACGTTCAAGGGACATCGCCTCGAGGCGGGCGGCGCCGGCAAACTTCTCCACGGCATCCACGGCGGCGCGGTCCTGCGCGCGCACGGCCACGCGCAGGGCCCAGATGGGGGCCACGATGACAAGAGTCATGGCGATGGTGAGCAGGGAATCCTGCCACGAATCCGCCCACTGGCGCGAGGTTCCGGCCGGCAAAACCGGAATGATGAACACCAGCACGGAGAAGAGCAGACCGTAGCCCACGGCCATCTTGTTGTTGCGCGCCACGGCCGCAAGCCCCACGCCGGCGCCGGCAATCCCCCACGACCACGGGCGGGCGTCCGGGCTCAGGCCGTTGCCGATGACACCCAGGTGCCAGAGCAGGAAGCCCAGCAGGATCATCCACGCCACGGCCCCGGCGAACAGGCGGCGCAGGTTCCCGCGTTTTTTCGGGACCATGGTGGCCACTGTCAGCACCGGGATCAGGACTACGAACACAACATAGTCAACGCCCATCCGGTTGCCGCCGCCCTGGAGCAGGTCCGGCAGGGCAAGGGCAATCAGCAGCAGCGCAAAGGCCCCGATGGAGCGCGCCAGCACCAGTTCGGTCTGGTCCTCGGTGTTGGGGGTGATGGCGGCCGGGGAGGTCCCGGCACGGCGGGCCTTGCGCGACCGCTCCTGCACGGCGGTCAAGGCCGTGGCACCTCGGCGGTGACGACGCCGTCTTCCAGGGCGCGGTGGTAGAGCTCCAGCTTGGTGGGGGCGAAGCGGCCCGCCGCGGCGTACTTTTCGCGGATCCGCTTGATGTTGGTCCCCACGGTGTTGGCCGAAATGTTCATGCGGGTGGCAATCTGCCCCCGGGTGAATCCGGTGGCGTAGTACCGCAGCGTTTCCCGTTCCCGGTCACTGAGTTCGGCGGCGAGGAAGGCCGGATCGGCGGAAATTGCGGCGGCCAGCTCCTGGTTGTCAATTGTCTGCCCGGCGGCCACAAGCCTGACCAGTTCCAGGGTGGTGCGGATTTCCTCCGACTTGCGGGAGATGCCCGATGCCCCGGCTGCGAGGGCCTCGCGAATGTCATCCGAGTTGTCCCCAATGCTGAAAACCAGCACGGGGTAGCCGGCGGCCAGCACGGCCCTGACGTTCTCCCCCGGCCGCGAACCGTCCGACAGCGAGAGGTCCAGCACCACGACGTCGAACATGTTGGGCGGGCCCTGCAGCAGGGCCCTGACGGTCGAGGCCTCCCCAATGACTTTGACGGGCTTGGTGGAAATCTTCGCCTCGAGGGCAGCGCCTGCCGAGAAGCCAATGCGCACCACTTCGTTGTCATCAACAATGCCAACACGAATGACGTTGCCAGGCATCGGGCCCCCTTCCGCAGCGAAACCAGTAGTGGACAGCCTAGGTGCGGAAGGTCACATTCCCGCTGTCTGCGCCGGTCCCCGCGGAATGATTACGCCATTCGATGTTTTAACTGATCCTGGCCTTCTTTGTTTTTGTCCCGTGGAAACTGGGCAGCTTGCCTCGACAGGCTCAACCGCTGCCGTGGCCGGTGGTTGAGCCTGTCAAGATCGGCCGGAGCCGGCCCGCTATGCGTGGGCGCGGCGGCGGATGCGCAGGGCGATGCCGCCAACCAGGAGCAGCAGGGCAGCCGATGACATCAGCAGCATCCCGCTGGCGCCCGTTGAGGCAAGGCCATCCTGGGAATCGCCGGCGGCTGATCCCGCCGGGGCGGTGGTTCCGTCTGTGGGCGTTTCACCCGGCTGGGTTGAGGGCGTTCCACTGGGCTGGGTGCCCGGTCCGTCGACGGCGGCAAATGCAAGCTCCTGCTGGGCAGTGACGTTTCCAGCCACATCCGACGCGCGGAACAGGATAGTTGCGGCGTTGCTGCCAACGGCAACCGGTGCCGTGTAAGCCTGCCAGGTGGCCCCGGCATCGCTGCTGAACTCCAGTGCCGCGATGCCTGAACCGGCGTCCGTGGCCGTTGCCTTCGCAGTGCGGCCCTCTGCCATGGCGCCCAGTTCGGGTGCGGCCGTGTCCACCTTGATGGTGCCCAGCGTCTTGGTTTCCTCGGCAGTGCCTCCGCCGTTCACGGAGCGGTAGTCCACCTTCGTCTCCCCGTCGGCAAGGGTGACGGGACCTGAATAGGTGACCCATCCGCCGTCGTTCAGCTGGTACTCGGTGCGGGCACCTGACTCCGCCGCCAGGGCTGCGGCACCTTCCTGGACCGTGAGGGTCAGGGTGGGGGCGGAGGTGTGCCAGCCGCTGGCGGCCGGAGCCGCGATCTGGGCCGTGGTGACGGGGACGGCCCACGCGGCCTGCGTGAGGTTGACCTGGTCAACGGTCCAGAAGGCGCTGTTGGTGCCGGTGTACTTGAAGCGCAGCTGCGCTTCCTTGGCGCCGGCGGGAACGTCCACGGGCAGGGTCTCGAACTTGTTGGTGTTCAGCTTGTACGCCTTGACCAGCTGGGGTTCCCCGCCGTCGAAGCTGATGAAGACCTCGCCGGACTGCGGGCCGTCGATCTGGTAGTTGGAGGCGAAGTTCACCGAAGCGGTGGGCCGGCCGTTGAGCGGGAAGGCGGGGCTGACCAGGGTCGAATCGAATTTGCCGGGGGCGTGCGCCTTGTCATCCCACTCATCGGAATCGGCCACCGCGAAGACGTTGCGGTTGCGCACGCTGGTCTCGCGGCCCTGGTTGCGGTCAACGTTGGACCAGAATTCGTCCGTTGCGAAGGACCAGCCATTCCACTCCGTGACCCCTCCTGTGGGCATGGCCGAGTTGTCGATGCTCCAGCCGTCAGGGGTTTCCCGGGTCCAGCCCAGGACATCGGCGGCGACTGCTGTCTCGTCGGCACGGGTCGTGAGCTTCCCGCGGACGCTGTCAAAGGTGTCGGGGACCACCTCGTCGATCGGCTTGCCGTCCAGGTTCCAGGCGGGGTCAATTGCGACGCCCTGGTGCTTGAGGACGGTGGGGGCGATGTCGGTGACCTTGATGTCATGGCGCGTGGAGTTGGCGGGGATGCCGGCGCCCTGGGCGATCACGAAGGACTGGCGTTCCAGCTGGGTGCTGCCGCCGTGTCCGCCCGTGGGCGTGTGGCCGTGGTCGGCGGTGATGACAATGAGCCAGTCCTCCGCGGCGTAGCTGGGGCGGGCCTTGACGGCTGCAAGAATCTCACCGACTTTGGCGTCGGTGACCTTCAGCTGGGCCTGGTAGTTGGCGCTGCTGCTGCCGGAGCTGTGACCGGCGCCGTCGACGTCGTCGAGGTGGACGAACGTGCTGTCCGGGTTGCCGTTCTTGAGGTAGTCCACGGCCTTGGCTGTGGTGTTGTCATCCGAGCCCGGTGCAAGCGCCAGGTCCGTGCCGACGGAGAATATGATTTCCGGAATGGGGCCCCAGGTGCCGGCCACCAGGGTGGAGGTGGCGGGGTCGTTCTGTTCCAGGCGGTCCTGGAAGTTGGTGAACGTTTCCAGATTGTTGCCGCCAAAGCCGTTGTCAACGACGCGGTGCTTGTCGGGCCAGGCGCCCGTGGCGATGGTGCTCCATCCGGGGCCTGACACCGTGGGGGCCATGGGGCTGGCGTACAGGTTGCTGGCTGCCGTCATGCCCGCCGCGCGGACCGACTCGATGGCTGGCAGGGACGTCTTGTCCATGACGCTCACCGATGCCCCGTCCAGGCCGATCACGAGTGACTTCTGGATCTTAGTGCCGGCCGGCAGGCCTTCGTAGGGGGCGCCAGCGTCTGCGGCGGTGGCTGCGGGCGTGAACGTCATGGCCGCCACTGCCACTGCGGCAGTCACTACAAGTGGGCGGACTGCGCGATGTGATGAACGCATGGTCTCTTCTCCGTCTCTGGTGCCCTGGTTGGCACCCTTGAAACGGTATTGAGCCAAATCAACGCCCCCATTTCCGCCGGGTGTGCGCGGCGTGAACACTTCTTGTCAATACAAGCTGTTCACGTTTACCGCCCACGGCTGCCGCCCCGGCCCCGGACATGAACGCCCCCATGGACGCGGCATCACCTGACGTCGCTTTTTCGGCGACCCGGCACCACCTGACGTCGCTTTTTCGGCAACGCGGCACCACTTGATGTCGCTTAACGCCAAACGCTCCAGCACCCGTGTGAACGAGTGCTGGAGCGTTTGTCTTTTCACAGCATCTGCTGATGCGGCGTTGGGAAAAACACGACGTTAAGTGATGCCGCGTCGGGGTTGGTGGGGTTAGCGGAGGCCGACCTTGCGGTGCAGGGCCAGCTGGATGAGCTCGTCGATCAGCTCCGGGTAGTCCAGGCCCGAGGCGCGCCACATCTGCGGGTACATGGAGCTGGGCGTGAAGCCGGGCATCGTGTTGATCTCGTTGATCACCAGTTCACCCGCTGCCGTGTAGAAGAAGTCCACGCGGGAGAGGCCCTCGGCGCCCACGGCGTCGAACGCCAGTGCGGCCTGCTCCTGGATGCGCGCCACGTCGGCCTCCGGCATGTCCGCCGGGCAGCTGAGGTTCACGGCGTCGCCCTGGACGTACTTGGCCTCGAAGTCGTAAAACGCATGGTGGTCGCCGTCAACCATGGCAATCTCGCCCGGCAGCGAGACGCGCGGGGCGTCACTCCCCCGGCCCTCGAGCACGGCGATTTCAATTTCGCGGCCCACGATGCCGGCCTCAATGACGAGCTTGAGGTCGTGCCTGCGGGCCTCGGCGATGGCGGCATCCAGGCCGTCAAGCGAGTCCACCTTGGAGATGCCCATGGAGGACCCGGCACGCGCAGGCTTCACGAAAACGGGGAAGCCCAGGGCTGCAACGCGTTCGCGAACGAGCGCGGGGTCAACCGTCCAATCGCGGTCGGACACGGCAACGTAGGGGCCCACGGCCAGTCCGGCAGCCTCGAAGACCACCTTCATGTAGTGCTTGTCCATGCCAATGGCGGAGGCCAAAACACCGGCACCCACGTAGCGGGTGTCGGAAAGTTCCAGCATTCCCTGGATGGTGCCATCCTCACCCCACGGGCCGTGCAGCAGCGGGAACACCACGTCGACGGCGCCCAGTTCCTGCGGCACGGCGGCCGCTTCCGAGACAACCAACTGGTGGCCGCCGCCCAGGTGCGCCAGCGAAACCGTGGCCTCCCCCGCCGCAACCTCCGGCAGGGCACCCCCCGTGAGGGACCAGCCTGCGATCTCTTCCCCGGCCAAAACCCACTGGCCGTTTTTCGCAATGCCGATCGGGACGACGTCGTACTTGTCCCGGTCAATGGCACCCAGCACGCCGGCAGCGGTCACGCAGCTCACGGCATGCTCGCTGGAGCGCCCACCGAAGAGAATGGCGACGCGAATGGGCGCAGTGGTGGCGGGGGAATCAGTAGTCACGCGTCAGTCGCCTTCGGATTTCAGTTGGCGGGCCAGAAGCAGCGGGCCCAGATCATCGACAGTCAGTTTACCTTCAAGCACGCCCACCACGGCGTTGGTGATGGGCATATCGACGCCCACCTTGGCCGCAAGATCGGACACGGCGCGCCCGGACTTGATGCCCTCGGCGGTCTGCGTCATGCGGTTGTTGACCTCATCAAGGGTGAGGCCCTCGCCCAGCATGCGCCCGGCGGTGTGGTTGCGGCTCAGGGACGAGGAGCATGTGGCCACGAGGTCGCCCAGCCCTGCCAGCCCTGCCATGGTCTCGGCCTTGCCGCCCAGCGCCAGCGCCAGCCGCGTGGTCTCAGCCAGGCCGCGGGTGATGACGGAGGCCTTCGTGTTGTCGCCAACCTTCTGGCCCTCGCAGATGCCCACGCACAGCGCAATCACGTTCTTCACGATCCCGCCGATTTCCACGCCCACCACGTCATTGACGGTGTAGGGGCGGAAGTACTTGGGCTTGCAGATCTTCGCAACCCACTTGGCCGTGTTCTCGTCGGCGCACGCCACCACGGATGCCGTGGGCTCCTGCCGCGCGATCTCCATGGCCAGGTTGGGCCCGGAGACCACCACGATGCGTTCCGCCGGCAGGTCCAGCTCCTGTGCAATGACCTGGGACATGCGCTGGTCCGAGCCCAGCTCCAGGCCCTTCATCAAGCTCACGACGACGGCATCCTGCGCCAGGTGCCCGGCCCACCCGCGCAACTGCTCGCGCAGCGTCTGGGCGGGAACGGCCAGGACCACGAGCTCGGCGTCCGCCAGGACCTCCAGGGCGTCGGTGGAGGCGGATATGTTGGCCGGAAGCTCCGTGGTGGAAAGGTAGCGCGGGTTGCGGTGTTGGTTGTTGATCTGGTCAACAACCTCCTGCCGGCGGCCCCACAGCACAATCTTCCGGTCGGTTCCCGCCGCGGCGTCGCCGAGGATCTTGGCGAAGGTGGTTCCCCAGCTGCCCGCGCCCAAAACCGCGATCTTGGCCGGTGCGTTGCCATCCACATAGCTCACTGGAGGTCCCCTGTTTCTGTTGTGCCGGCGTCGTTCTTGGTCTGTGGCGCTTCTTCACCCTTGGCGCCGCGCTCCACGAAGCGGCCATGGCTGGCCTGCTGGTGGGCGCTGGGGTCCCAGAGTTCAGCCGGGGCCTTCTCTCCGCGCAGGTCCTCGAGCATGGCCGTGATGGCCTTCATGATGACATCCGTCATGGCCTCGAGCGTGGCCTTGTCGGCAGTGCTGCCGGCAAATGCGCCCAGGTCGATGGGGTCGCCCACCACCACATGGACCTTCTTGCGGGGGAAGATCTTGAAGCTCTTGGCGTAGCGCGGGAAGGCCTCCTGCGCGCCCCAGTGGACCACCGGGACCACCTTGGCGCCGGTGCCCAGCGCCAGGCGGGCGGCACCGGTGCGGCCCTTCATGGGCCACAGCTCGGGGTCGCGGGTCAGCGTGCCCTCGGGGTAGATGACCACCGCGCCGCCGCCGTCGAGCACTTCCTGGGCGGCGATGAGCGACTTGCCGGCACCGGCGCCGCTGCGCTCCACCGGGATCTGCTTGGCGCCGCGCAGGGCCGCGCCGAGGACGGGTGTCCGGAACAGGCCGTCCTTGGCCAAAAAGTGCGGCATGATGTTCTGGTTGTAGAGCATGTGCCCCACCACGATGGGGTCAATTTCGGTGCAGTGGTTGGGGACCACGATGAAGCCCTCGTCGCGCGGGAGCTTTTCCAGGCCATGCCATTCCTTGCCCACCACAACGTTCATGAGGGGGCGGGCCACGCCGGCCAGCAGCGCGAAGAACATGCGCGTGCCCAGGGACATGCCCTTGGGCTTGAAGGGGCGCTTGGGCGCACTGCCCTGCCCGGTCATTTGCGCCCCGCCTTGCCGTTGGCCTCAATCACGTCGAAGTCGGCGCCGAGGCCGTCAAGCTTGGCGGTGAAGTGCTCGTAGCCGCGGCTGATCACGTCGATGCCTGTCACGGTGGAGGTGCCCTGGGCCGCGAGTGCGGCGATCATGTGGCTGAAGCCGCCGCGGAGGTCCGGGACGTGGATGTTGGCGCCCGTGAGCGGGGTGGATCCGGAGATCACGGCCGAGTGGGTGAAGTTGCGCTGGCCGAAGCGGCACGGGATGCTGCCCAGGCATTCGCGGTGCAGCTGGATGCTGGCGCCCATCCGGGTGAGTGCCTCGGTGAAGCCGAAACGGTTCTCGTACACGGTCTCGTGGACGATCGAGACGCCCTCGGCCTGGGTCAGGGCCACCACGAGCGGCTGCTGCCAGTCGGTCATGAAGCCCGGGTGCACATCGGTTTCCAGCACGAGCGGCTTGAGTGCGCCGCCCTTGTGGAAGAAGCGGATGCCGTCGTCGTGGATGTCCATGCCGCCGCCGATTTTGCGGAAGGTGTTCACGAACGTCATCATGTCGCGCTGGCTGGCACCCTCGACGTAGATGTCGCCGCCGGTGACGAGTGCGGCCGAGGCCCAGGACGCGGATTCGTTGCGGTCCGGCAGGGCCGTGTGGTCGTAGCCGCTGAGTTCGGTGACGCCCTCGATGCGGATGGTGCGGTCGGTCTGCACCGAGATGATGGCGCCCATCTTCTGCAAGATGGCGATCAGGTCAATGATTTCCGGTTCCGTGGCGGCACCGGTCAGTTCCGTGATGCCCTCGGCGCGGGTGGCGGAGAGGAGAACCTGCTCGGTGGCCCCGACGCTGGGGTACGGCAGGGAGATCTTGGTGCCCTTGAGCCCGTTGGGGGCCGTGATGGAGGTGCCGGAGCCGGTCTTGTCCACGACGGCGCCGAACTGGCGCAGCACTTCCAGGTGGTAGTCGATGGGCCTGTCGCCGATCTTGCAGCCGCCCAGGTCGGGGATGAAGGCGTGCCCGATCGAGTGGATCAGGGGCCCGCACAGCAGGATCGGGATGCGGGAGTCGCCAGCGTGGGTGTTGATCTCGGCGCTCGAGGCCTTCTTGGCGTTGGCCGGGTCCATGGTGAGGTCGCCCGTGACGGGGTCCTTCTCCACAGTGATGCCGTGAATCTGCAGCAGCGAGGTGACCACCTCGACGTCCTTGATTTCCGGGACGTTGCGCAGCGTTGAGGGCGTGTTGCCCAGCAATGCCGCAACCATGGCCTTGGGGACCAGGTTCTTGGCGCCGCGCACCTGGACGCGTCCCTTGAGTGGAACACCGCCTCGGACTGTCAGAATTCTGCTCATCGTCACCTAATCCTCTGTTCCACCTACACGTCCCGAAGCTGCCGGGACCTCAGACAAGCATAGTTTCTCGGCTTCGGATGCCGAAATGATCCCGCACCGGCTGTGGTGCACGCCTCACGGACCCGGATCCGGGGCTGGCCGTAATGTTGCCGCGATCGGGCCGCTTCGCTGTGGGCCGAGGCTACGATGGGCCTACTCGCGGGGGCTTGGCGGTTGCCGCGATTCATGGACTGGGTCTCACAGGCAAGCGAACCTTTCCGGGCTGCTGGGGCGGCCCGGGGAAACTGCGAGTTTCGAAGGCGGGCTGTCATGAATTTCCAGCGGGACAAATTACGGCGAAGTGGAATGGCCATGGTCCTTGCGGCTGCCGTGGCGCTATGCACGGCCTGCAGCCTGCTGGGCACAAGCCCGGACACCCCCGGCGGACCGGCGGCTGCGCCACCGCCACCCACTGCCACATCCACACCCTCGCCCACCCCAACGGCAGCCGCAACACCGCCGCCGCCCACCTGGGCGGAAACGCTTGGCGCCCTGAAGCCGGGCGTGGCCCGGATTTCCGTCACCGGCTGCGACTTCGCCGCCGTCGGCACGGGCTTCCAGGTGGACGACACCCATGTGGCCACGGCGGCGCACGTTGTTGAGGGCGCGGCCGGGATTACCGTGGCCATCAACGGCCAGGTGGTGACCGCCACGATTGCCGGCATGAATGCCGATGAGGACCTGGCGCTGCTGGAGACCGCGGCGGCTGTGACCGGACACCATTTCAGCTTTGCGGCGCAGGATCCGGCCGAAGGCACGGACATCAGCGTGCTTGGCTATCCCCAGGGCGAGAACTACACGGCCGACAGGGGCGTGGTCAGCGGACTGGACCGCCAAAACGGTCCCGTCTTCAACGGGGTGGGGCACATCCTGCAAACCAGCGTCACCATCAATGGCGGCAACAGCGGTGGGCCGCTGGTTGCCCTCGACGGCAGCGTGGTTGGCATTGTCCGCGCCACCCGCACCGGTGTCGTCGACAACGGGCAGGTGTACAAGCAGTCATTCCAGGGCACCAACTACGCCGGTTCCGGTGCCGCGGCCGGGCCCCTGGTGTCTGCGTGGCAGAAGGAGCCGGCACCCGTTTCGCTGGCCCGGTGCAACAACACGGGCGTGGCAACGAACAACCAAATCACCGTCAAGGTCGACACCCCGGATGAGCGCGGCATCCAGGTGGCCCAGAGCCTGCTGATCCACGGCCAGGCCATCAACAGCGGCGCCTACCAAATGGCCTACAACGTTTTCACGCCCCAGGCCCAGGTGGACCAGCACGGCTACGCCTACTGGAGCAAGGACATGAACTCCTCCTATTGGAAGGACATTGAGGTCGCCGACATCAGAAGCACCGGCCCCGGCGTGATCACGGCGAATGTGAGCCTGCGGACCACCCAGGACCCGGCCCAGTCCAGCGGCGGGCAGCAGGCCTGCTCCATCTGGCACATGCAGTACACCATGGAGTGGGCCACTGTGTGGTGGGAGATCTCCGAGGCCAAGGCCACGTTGCCGGCGGAACCCTGCTGAGGGGCACAGCACCCAAGGCGGCCGCACGGCGTCGAACGTGCCGCGGGAAACAGCAAGGCCGGCCCGTCCCGCAAGGGGACGGACCGGCCGTGGGATGCCGTAAGGCTAGAACTTCGCCGGCAGGGTGGTGGGCTTGTACGCCGGGCGGGTTGCCTCGTAGGCGGTGATGTCGGGCTCGTTGCGCAGCGTCAGGCCAATGTCGTCCAGGCCCTCCAGCAGGCGCCAGCGGGTGTAGTCGTCCACCTGGAACGGGGCCACAACCGTGCCTGCGGTGACCATCTTGGCCACCAGGTCAACGGTGATCTCGGTGCCGGGGGCTTCCTCCAGCACCTTCCAGATCAGCTCGATGTCATCCTGGGCCACCTCGGCGGCAACCAGGCCCTGCTTGCCGGAGTTGCCGCGGAAGATGTCGGCAAAGCGGCTGGAGAGCACGGCCTTGAAGCCGTAGTCCTTCAGCGCCCAGACGGCGTGCTCACGCGAGGATCCCGTGCCGAAGTCGGCGCCGGCAACCAGCACCGAGCCTGCCTTGTACGGCTCCTGGTTCAGGATGAATTCCGGGTCCTTGCGCCAGCTGGAGAACAGGGCGTCCTCGAAGCCGGTGCGGGTGATCCGCTTGAGGTACACGGCCGGGATGATCTGGTCCGTGTCAACGTTGCTCTGGCGCAGCGGGACGCCAACGCCGGTGTGGGTTGAAAACTTTTCCATGGTGTGGCTCCTTACGCTGAGAAAGCGGGCTGGTCGAGGTCCGACGGCGAGCTGAGGGTTCCGCGGATGGCGGTGGCGGCTGCCACCACGGGAGAGACGAGGTGTGTGCGCCCGCCCTTGCCCTGCCGGCCCTCGAAGTTGCGGTTGGAGGTGGACGCGCAGCGCTCGCCCGGTTCCAGCTGGTCCGGGTTCATGCCCAGGCACATGGAGCAGCCGGCAAAGCGCCACTCGGCACCGAAGTCCAGGAACACCTTGTCCAGGCCCTCTGCCTCGGCTTCCAGGCGGACGCGGGCCGAGCCCGGAACCACCAGCATGCGGATGTTGGGGTCCTTTTCGCGGCCGCGGATGATGTCCGCCGCTGCGCGCAGGTCCTCGATGCGGGAGTTGGTGCAGGAGCCCAGGAACACCGTGTCAACACGGATGTCCTTCATGGGAGTGCCGGCCACCAGGTCCATGTACGTCAGTGCGCGCTCGGCGGCGGCCTTGGCGTTTTCATCGCCGAAGTCGCTGGGGAACGGCACGGTGTCGCTCAGGGAAACACCCTGGCCGGGGTTGGTGCCCCAGGTGACGAAGGGGTCCAGCGTGTTGGCGTCCAGGAACACCTCGGCGTCGAATTCGGCGTCGTCCTCGGTGTTCAGCGAGGACCAGTACTCAACGGCGGCATCCCAGTCTTCACCCTCGGGGGCGTGTGCACGGCCCTTGAGGTAGTCGAAGGTGATCTGGTCCGGTCCGATCATGCCTGCACGGGCGCCGGCCTCGATGGACATGTTGCACACGGTCATGCGGGCATCCATGGACAGGGCGCGGATGGCCGAGCCGCGGTACTCGAGCACGTAGCCCTGCCCGCCGCCGGTGCCGATCTTGGCAATGACGGCCAGGATGATGTCCTTGGAGGTCACGCCGGGTCGCAGCGTGCCTTCAACGTTGATGGCCATGGTCTTGAACGGCTTCAGCGGCAGCGTCTGGGTGGCCATGACGTGCTCCACCTCGGAGGTGCCGATGCCGAACGCCAGGGCACCCACGGCGCCGTGGGTCGAGGTGTGGGAGTCGCCGCAAACAACTGTCATGCCGGGCTGGGTCAGGCCCAACTGGGGGCCCACCACGTGGACAATGCCCTGCTCAGCGTCGCCCAGGGAGTGCAGGCGGACACCAAATTCGGCGCAGTTGTTGCGCAGCGTCTGGATCTGGGTGCGGCTGGTGAGGTCGGCGATCGGCTTGTCGATGGCCAGCGTGGGGGTGTTGTGGTCCTCCGTGGCAATCGTGAGGTCCGGGCGGCGCAGCGGCCGGCCAGCCAGGCGCAGGCCCTCGAAGGCCTGGGGCGAGGTGACCTCGTGGATCAGGTGGAGGTCAATGTAGAGAAGGTCCGGCTGTGCAGCGTCGCCTTCGCCCTCGCCCTGGCGGACAACATGGTCGCGCCAAACTTTTTCAGCCAGCGTCTTGGCGGCCCTGCGCGGGGCAGCAGCTGCCCCTTCCACTGCGTCGGTCGCAATTGACTCGCTCACAGCAGCTCCCTTCACTTGTTGAACACCTCCCCCGGCCACCGCATTCTTATAGAATTCAGGTGTCTCCGGAGGTGTGTTCGCCGGTTTGTATATCCCCACTGTTCCAGCCCGATCCGGGTGGAAGCCAGCTACTCGATTTGCATCTCACATAATGAGACGTCAATATCATTACATGGACAATTCTAGTGGCGTTGGCGTCATCGATAAAGCGGCTCTTGTGCTTGATGCATTGGAAGCCGGCCCCACAACCCTGGCGCAGCTCGTTGCAGCCACCGGTTTGGCCCGGCCCACCGTGCACAGGTTGGCACTAGCCTTGGTACATCACCGGCTGGTCAGCCGCGACATGCAGGGCCGTTTTGTGCTCGGCAGCCGGCTCGTGGAGCTCGCCTCGGCCGCCGGCGAGGACAGGCTCATTGCGGCCGCCGGACCTGTTTTGCTGCAGCTGCGCGACTCCACCGGCGAAAGCGCACAAATTTTCCGCCGCCAGGGCGATTCCCGCGTCTGCGTGGCCTCCGCCGAGCGGCCCATCGGCCTGCGCGACACCATCCCCGTGGGCACCCAGCTGACCATGAAGGCCGGCTCCGCCGCCCAGGTGCTGCTGGCCTGGGAGGACCATGAGCGCCTGCTCGAGGGACTGCACAATGCACGCTTCACCCCCACGGTGCTGGCCGGCGTGCGCCGCCGCGGCTGGGGCCAGAGCCTGGGCGAGCGCGAGCCCGGCGTCGCCTCGGTCTCGGCACCCGTGCGCGGGCCCTCCGGCCGCGTGATTGCAGCCGTCTCAATCTCCGGACCCATCGAGCGCCTGACCCGCCAGCCGGGCCGCCTGCACGCCGAGATCGTGTGCAACGCCTCCCGCATCCTGACCGAGGCCCTGCGCAAGAGCTCCTAGCCCGCGCGGCCACAGGTCCTGCGCATCATTTGCCCTCAACGGCGCGCCACTTCACAAGTGGCGCGCCCTAGGAAGTTAACCGCGCGCAGCTTCGGTGTGGCTGCCCAGGCCACACCCGGTGTGGCCTGTGGCACGGCAATTCCGGCGGCAGGTAGGGTTTGGGCATGAGCAATTTCGCCGTGTTCCTGCGCGGGATCAACGTGGGCGGCATCAACTTGAAGATGGCCGACCTCCGCACCGCCCTGGCCACCCTGCCACTGGGGCGGGTCAAGACGCTGCTCGCCTCCGGCAATGTTGTGTGCTCAGCCGACGTGGGCGCCGTGGAGCTCAAGGCAATGGCGGAAAAGCTGCTGCGGGACACGTTCGGCTACGAGGCGTGGGTGGTGGTCCTTGACCAGGCCCAGGTGGAGGCCATCATCGAGGCCTGCCCGTGGCCGGCCGACGACGCCTCCACCCACAGCTACGTGACGCTTTCCTCGGACCCCGCCGTATTGGACGAGCTGGCCCGGCACGGCAGCGAGATTCCCGGCGTGGAACTGGCCCGGCTGAGCCCTGAGGCGCTGGCATGGCCCGCCGCGGCAGGCGGCACCCTCGACAGCCCGTTCAGCAAGCTGTCGGCACGCCCGCGCTACAAAAGCACAACGACGACCCGCAACTTGCGCACGCTGCTCAAGTGCCGCGATGCGATGGCCGGGTAACCGCGCGGGGTTTCGGCAGGCTTAACCACCGGCGACAAGCTCAACCACCGTGCCCGGCGGCGGCCAGGGCTTCGCGGAAGGACCGGTAGTGGGCCACCTCGGCCTCCGTGGGGTCGACCACAAGCTCCTCCGACACCCCGGCAACACTCTCGCGCAGCCGGCGCCGCGCCTGCGTGGCCCGGCCGCCGGCACCGGCCATGGCCAGGAACTTGCTGGTCAGTGCCAGGAAAATGCCCAGCACCGCGCCGCCCAGAACCATCAGCGTGGGGACGGGCCAATCCTCAACCTTGGGGGTTTCGGGCACCGGCATCTGGAAATAGCCCAGGCCGGCCAGGACGCCCAGCCAAACCAGGCCGCCCACGGCGACCAGCAGGGCCAGCCACTGGATGACGGAGAACAGGGGCCACCACCACGCACGCGTGTTGGCCTTGAGGTCTGCGCCGGCCACGGCCTGGTCCAGTGCGTCGGGCAACCGGGCCCGGTTGCTGCGGGCGGCCTGGCGGATTGATGCCCGCCACGGGCCCGAGGCACCCTCGCTGGCGGTGTCGGCAAAGCTGCGGACGGCCGAATCGACCTTGGCCAGCTCAACGGCACCGGCCGGAGGCAGCGAGGTTCGGTTGACCTCGCTGGGCCCCTCGCGGCGCAGGCTCAGCCGGCGCAGCGGGTCCTTGCGGAAGCGGGAAATCCAGCGGGTCACGGGCCATCCGGTCTGCCGGGTGGCCTCAAGCTTGTAGGAGGTGCGCACGGCCCGCACCACAGTTTCGACGTGGGCGGCCCCGGCCAGGTCGGTCGCCAGCTGCTTGCGGTCCTGCTGGTGCACGCCCGCCGCATCCCCGTCGCCGGAGACGTCGGCCAGACGCTGGGCGGCAACGGCCACGTCGGCTGCGAGCCGGGCGGCCTGCGCGGCCTTGGCCTTGACCACGGCGGCAATCCGGCGGCGCAGCTCCGGCACGCCCTCCCCCGTCACGGCGGAGACGCCCGAAACGGCCACGGAGCCCAGCCCGTCCCTGTCCAGGATGGCAGAGAGGGATTCCAGCACGGGCTTGACCTCGCCCGCAGCCAGCTTGTCCACCTGGTTCAGGACCACGAGCGTCACGGCCGCATGCGTGGAGAAGGGCCGGATGAAGTCGTTGTGGATGGCGGCGTCGGCGTACTTTTGCGGGTCCACGACCCACACCAGCACATCCACCTGCCCCGCGAGCCGCTCAACAATGCGCCTGTTGGACAACTGGATCGAATCGAAGTCCGGCAGGTCAAGCAGCACCAGCCCGCCGCCGTCGTCCGTCAGCCCCGGCACGGTGCCGCCCTCGCGGCGGTCGGCAACCTCCAGCCAGTCCAGCAGCGGCGTGCTGCCCTCGGGACCCCACACCATGGCGAGCGGTTCGCTGGTGGTGGGCCGGCGGACGGCCACGCGGGCGGCGTCGGTGCCGGCTACTGCATTGAACAGCGAGGACTTGCCGCTGCCCGTGGCACCGAAGAAGCCCACCACCGTGTGGTCAGCGCTCAGCGAGCGGCGGGAGGTGGCGCGCTCCAGGACGTCGAAGACCTCGGACAGGGCGGCGTCGTCGAGGCGGCCCTCGCCCAGCTCCCGGGCGTCGTTGAGCGCGGCGAGCTGCCGGGACAGCGTGGATTCCGCGCGCGCCTGGCGGTGCCGGCTCATGCCTGCTCCCCCGCACCCTGGCCGAGGGTTTCCAGCTCGGCGGCCAGTGCACCCAGCCGGTCCACCCGCGCGCCGGCGGAGTCGTCTCCGGGTCCCAGCCGGTCCAGGAAGCGTTGCTGCTCCCGCTCCAGCAGGGCCACGGTGCGCAATTCCAGGGAACGTCTTGCCTCCTGGGCCAGGCGTCGCACTGCTTCCTCGCCGAACACTGCCTCAAGGAGTTTTTGGCCGACGACGGCGGTGCCTCCGGCGATGCCCACCTCGGCCCCCGTCAGTCCCCCGGTCAGCGAAAAGACAACAACCATGAGGACCACGCCGAGCCCATTGACGCCGAAGGACAGCCACCTGGCCTGTGAGCGCTTGGAGGCGCCTTCCGTGCGGATGAGTGCCAGGACTTCGCCCTGCCAGGCGCGGATCTGTGCGGCAACCTCGTCGGGGAAGTCCTCGCCGGGCGTGGCGAGGTCATCCATGCCCAGAAGTTGGCGGCCCGCGGGGTCCGCGCGCCAGCGCTGGTCTGCATCCTCGGCGGCACGCGCCGCCTGGTCCACAATGACGGCCTGAAGGCCGGTCTCGATGGCCACCTCGACCTTGACGGCGGGCGGCGGCTGCCCCTTGAAGAAGGCGCCGATCCGGTCGCGCAGCCTGCCGATGCCGCTTTCCAGGGCCCGGAAGAACTCTCCAGTTCCCACAAAGTCCTGCCAGCGGGCCAGGACCTCGCCGCGCAGCAGGGTGCCGTCGGAGGTGGCCTTGCTGATGCGCGTCGCGGCGTCGGCAAACGCGGCCCGGACGTCATCGCCCAACTGCGCGCCGGCGTCGTGCTGGGCCTGGACGGCGGCGGAGAGGACCTCCAGGCGGTCCGCCAGCGAACGGACCGTGCCGTTGAGGGTGCGGCGCACAATCTCCGCGCGGCCGGCGGCGTCTTCGCTGATGTTGGTGAGCCAGCCGTTGATGGGGGCCACAGTGGCTGCCGGGAGCATGCCGAGTTCATCGAGGGGTGCCTCGGGGACCACGAACAGCTGGGCGCCGGCCAGGCCTTCCCGGGTCAGCATCTCGCGCAGGTCGGCGGCAACCTCCTGCTCGGCTCCGGGCGGCACGCGGTCCAGGATGACAGCCACCGTGATGTCGCGGGAGGCTGCGTCCAGCAGGAGCTTCCACGGCACGGCATCGGCGTAGCGGTTGGCCGTGGTGACGAACAGCCAGAGGTCGGCTGCGGCGAGCAGCTGGCCTGCGAGTTGGCGGTTGTCGTCGGAAATGGAGTCCACGTCGGGGGCGTCCAGCAGGGCCACGCCCGGGGGCACGGCCGGGTCCGCGACCAGGACCAGCGAGGTCATGGCGCCGGCGTCCGGGGCAACGCCGGCCCGCGAGGCGGGGGTGTTGGCCTTGACCAGCTCGCCGTGGACGCGGTGCAGCGTGGGCAGCACGCGGGTTGAGGTGAACCAGGCACCGTCGCCGGGGTTGTGGAGCAGGATCGGTTGGCGCGTGGTGGGGCGGATGGCCCCGGAGCGCGTCACGGGGTGGCCCACCAGGGCGTTGACCAAAGTTGACTTGCCGGCGCCGGTTGATCCGCCCACCACTGCCAGCAGCGGCGCGTCCAGGCTGCGCCAACGGGGCAGGATGTAATCGTCGAGCTGCCCCAGGGCCGAGGCGGCCGTTGCCCGCGCCTCCTCCACACCTGGCAGGGCCAGCGGCAATTCGAGCACCGCAAGCTCGGCGCGCACGTTTTCGAGCAGCCCAACGGCTGCCTCTTGTACCAAGGCTGCCGCGCCGTTGCTGCCCGTTTGGCTCGATTCAGAGTCGTTCACAGCTTCATCATGCCATTGGGCGGCCGCCGCCAAGGGCAATGTCAGTGAAGAATTCGAGAATTACTTTGGGCCGGGCCGGGGCGCAACTGCACCCGGGCATGCAAAAAGGCCGGGAAGCTTTTCAGCTTCCCGGCCTTCAGATGTGACCCCAGCGGGATTCGAACCCGCGTTACCGCCGTGAGAGGGCAGCGTACTAGGCCGCTATACGATGGGGCCCTAATACATTCACTTTTATCAAATGAACCTCCAGAATACTACCAGAGTTTCAACTCGATCGCCAAGTGAAAGGCGGCTTTTGCAAGCGCTGGGATACCAGGACTCGAACCTAGAATGTCGGTACCAGAAACCGATGTGTTGCCAATTACACCATATCCCAATGGCACGTTCTGCCTTGAATTCCCGCAGGTTTCCCTGGTTCCTTCAGCGGCCCTCGCGCCGGGATAAAACTATACCTGAGAGTTTGCGGAACACCAAAACGGAAAAGGCGTTTTTGGCTGAGTCGTGCGTCACACCCCCTCCGGGGCCGGGAAAATCCCCATGATTGCGGGCAATTGCGCCAGATTTTCAATGGTGCGGACCTGGCGGGCCGCTGCCGCCTCTGCGGAGGCCCTTTCGGACGTCTTTGCGGACGCCGCCAGGGAATCCCCGCCATTTGGCGCCGCCGGCGGCAACAGCGGGGCTTCGCGACCGTCCCGGTTCAGCCACACGCCCTGCAGGCCAGCCCGGATGGAGCCCACGCCGTCCACCATGAAGTTGTCCCCCACGTACAAGGTCTCCCCCGGCAGCGTGCCGATGAGCCGGCAGCCCTCCAGGAACACGGCAGGGTCCGGCTTGGCCACACCCACGGTGTCGATGCCCACCAGGACGGCAATGCGCTGCAGCCCCGCCTGGTCCAGCTTGGCCCGCTGGTAGTCGTGCACATTGTTGCTGACGGCCCCGTAGGGGATTCCGGCGGCGTCCAGCGCATCCAGCACGGGCACCACGTCCGCGAAGGCCCTGATGGACAGGGGCTGGGCCTTTTCGAAGTCGGCGATCCACTGCGCCTCGGCGGCGGCGTCGAAACCGTCAACACCCAGTTGCCCAAAAACGGCCCGGGCCCGGAGCCCGCGCTGTTCATGGAAGGTGAACTCTCCTGCCACGTAGCGGTCGTAGTAGTCGTGCACGTCCGCCATGTACAGCGCAGCGAACTGGTCCCAGTCCGCGGCGCCAAACTCCGGCAGCAGCCGGGCCGAGGCTGCCGTCATGGCATCGGCCATGGCCCGGTAGAGGTCCACGATGGTTTCGTCTATGTCAAACAAAACACCCTTGATCCGCCCGGTGGAGGCAGCGGATTCAAGGGTGTTGTGTGATGCGTTGAGCGTCAAGGGTGTTAGCCCCTGAATGCGCGCAGGCGGGTGAGCGAGGATTCCTTGCCCAGGATCACCATGGACTCAAAGAGCGGCGGGGAGATCTTCCGGCCGGAGACCGCTGTGCGGACGGGGCCAAAGGCGAAGCGGGGCTTGATGCCCATGCCCTCCACGAGCGCGGACTTCAGCGCCACCTGGATGGTCTCGGCATCCCAGGCCTCGAGGGGCTCCAGGGCGGCAAGGGCGGCATCGAGGATCTCGGCCAGGTTTTCCGGCAGGCCCTTGAGCGCATCTTCGGCGACGTCAACGGCGTCGTCCTTCTTGAAAAGGAAGGCAATCATCTCGGGTGCCTCGCCCAGCAGGGTGATGCGCTCCTGGACCAGCGGCGCGGCCTCGGTGAGGATTTCCTCCTCGCGCGGCGTCAGGGTCTCCCCCACCAGCCCGGCAGCCTGCAGGTACGGGACCAGGCGGTTGCGGAAGTCCGTGGGCTCGAGCATGCGCACGTGCGTGCCGTTGATGGCCTCGGCCTTCTTGATGTCGAAGCGTGCCGGGTTGGCCACGACGTCCTTGACGTCAAAGTGCTCCACGAGCTGCGCCACGGTGAAGATGTCCTCGTCGGCGGAGAGCGACCAGCCCAGGAGGGACAGGTAGTTCAGCAGGCCCTCGGGGATGAAGCCGTTGTCGCGGTGCAGGAACAGGCTCGCCTCGGGGTCGCGCTTGGAGAGCTTCTTGTTGCCGGCGCCCATGACGTAGGGCAGGTGGCCGAACAGCGGCATGTACTCGGCAACGCCAATGGCGTACAGCGCGTGGTACAGGGCCACCTGGCGGGGCGTGGAGGACAGCAGGTCCTCGCCGCGCAGCACGTGGGTGACACCCATCAACGCATCGTCGACGGGGTTCACCAGCGTGTACAACGGCGCACCGTTGGGGCGGACAATTGCGTAGTCCGGAACTGATCCTGCCTTGAAGGTGATCTCGCCCCGCACCAAGTCATTGAACGTGATGTCGGCATCCGGCATACGCAGTCGCAGCGCCGGCGCGCGGCCCTCGGCCTTGAAAGCAGCAATCTGCTCGGGCGTGAGGTCACGGTCAAAGTTGTCGTATCCAAGCTTAATGTCCCGGCCGGCCGCCTTGTGCCGTTCTTCGACCTCTTCGGGTGTGGAATAGGACTCATAGGCGTGCCCGCCGGCAAGCAGCTTCTCGATGACACCCGTGTAGATGTCCCCGCGCTGCGACTGGCGGTAGGGCTCATGCGGGCCGCCCACCTCAACGCCCTCGTCCCAGGTGATTCCGAGCCACTTCAGGCCGTCGAGCAGCTGGAGGTAGCTTTCCTCGCTGTCGCGCTTGGCGTCGGTGTCCTCGATGCGGAAAATCATCTTTCCGCCGGTGTGCCGGGCGTAGGCCCAGTTGAAGAGCGCCGTGCGGATCAGGCCCACGTGGGGCGTTCCGGTGGGCGAGGGGCAGAACCGCACCCGGACTGGGGTTTCGGCGGTGACAGTGGGGATTGAGGCAGCGTTAGTCATGATGGATCCAGTTTAGCCTTCCTGCGGATTGCCGCCCGCACTGCTGTGTTTCCCCTGATGCACGACGTCGGGCACGGCACCGTGGGTG
>NZ_JANKZF010000017.1 GCF_027568515.1 Arthrobacter sp. HY1533
CAGGCTCGACCATCGGTGGTCGAGCCTGTCGAGACCCTCTTTTGTTGGCGCAGGAGGTGCCGGAGTGGCGCCTAAGCGGCGGTTCCGGCCAGCCACACGTCCGGGCCGAACACCTCGTAGTGGATCTTCGTGGAGGGGATCCCGGCATCAATCGCCTGGTTGCGGATTGCCTTCATGAACGGCAGCGGGCCGCACACATACATGGACGCATTCTCCGGCAGGTCCAGGCCCTCGAGGGACATGAAGCCCCTGTGGAAACCGGCGGTGGGCTCCTCAAGCCACAGCTGCAGCCGGGCGCCGTCGATCGCGTCCACATCGGCTGTCATCTGCTCGCGCAGGGCCCACGCGGCCAGGTTCTTCTCGGCGTGCAGCACAAGGACCTCACGGTCCCCGCCGGTGCTGGCCAGGGAGCGCAGGGCCGACGCGGACGGGGTGCAGCCAATTCCGGCGGTCGCAAACACAACCGGGCCCTCGCCGTCGAGCGTCACATCCCCGTAGGGGTTGGAAAGTTCGACGACGTCCCCGACCTTCACGTTGTTGTGCAGCACAGGTGAGACCTCGCCGCCGTCGTCCCTCTTGGTGGTGAAGACCCGTCGGGTGGTGGATTCCACATCGGCCGAGAGCGAGTACTGGCGGCACTGGAGCAGGCCGTCGGGCAGGGCAACCTTGACGGAGACGAACTGGCCGGGGCGGGCGGCCGTGACAGGGGTGTCGTCGGCGGGAGCGAGGACGAAGGTCATGGCGTCGGTGCCGGCCGGGGTCTTCCCAATGACGGTCCAGGGCATCCACATCTTGTCGTTGGCTTGCTGGGCGTAAAGGCCCTTCTCAATCTTGATGAGCGCGTTGGCCATGAGCCAGTAGACCTCGGTCCAGGCCTCGGCAATTTCGGCGGTGATGACGTCGGAGAGCTCCTCGGCAATGGCCTCGAAGAGGTGCTTGTAGACGATGCCGTACTGGTCCTCGGTGATGCCAAGTGCCGTGTGCTTGTGGGCGATGCGGCTGAGCATGGTCTCGGGAACCATGTCGGGGTTGGCCACGAGCGCCGAGGCGAAGCCCGCAATGGAGCCGGCCAGGGCCTTCTGCTGCTCGCCGTTGTTCTGGTTGGCGCGGCTGAACAGGCCGTCAAGGAGTTCGGGGTGCGCGGCGAACATTCGCCCATAGAAGTTCGGGGTGATGGCGCCCAGCCTGGATCCCACGAGGGGCAGCGTGGCGACAATGACGGGGCGCGATTTTTCCGAAAGCATCTTGTACTCCTTGGGTGAAAGTCATGGCGACAACCCCAAAGTAGCATTTGAAATGCTACTTTTAATCCACAATTTCTACGTTACGTAGAACAAGCGTGAATTGGCGCGGTTCAGTCCGGGCGCGATGTGCTCAAGGTCACGGCGGTTGGCCCCTGGGGGCCCTTGCCGGCCAGGCTGTGGATGGTGACGTTGTCCAGGGAAACGTAGAACGCCTCCTTTGCGTGGTTCAGTGCACCGCGCAGCCCGCACGCGTGCACCAGGGGGCATTGGCCCATCTCGGTCTGGCAGCCGGCGACATCGCTGTGGTCATCGAGCACGCGCAGCACCTGGCCCACAGTGGCGCGCCTGCCGTCCGGGGATATGCGCACACCCCCGCTGCGGCCGCGGATGGCCTCCACGAGCCCCATCTGGCCCAGTTTGAGCACGGCCTTGCTGACATGGTTGTAGGGCGTTCCCACCTGTTCGGCCAGTTCACGCGTGGTGGGCAGCTCATCTTCCGGGGTTGCGGACAGCACCATCAGCAGGCGCAGGCTCACATCGGAAAAGCTGTTGATGCGCATGGGCTAGGCCCAGATGGCCGTCTCGCCGGCTTCCAGGAAAGGCTCGCCGAACTCCCAGCCCGCCGCGGACTGGTGGTACGGGCGCACCACGGAGACGCTCATGCCCGTGCTGTGCTCGGCCATGACGTGGATGGCATCGGTCCCGTCCTCGGGCAGGTGGATGTCACAGACCACGGCCGCCGCCCGGTTTTGCCCGCGCTGGCTGGCCAGGGCATCGAACAGGTCAGCGACCATGGCATCGGCGTCCAGCTCCACCTCTTCGTCCCCGTCCACGCTGTTGGGGGCCACTGCAACAAGGTTCAGCTCGCCGTCCAGTGTGAGGACCAGGCCCACCGGCAGGAAGGCGCCGTGCTCCTCGATCTGCTCGCCAGCCACGCCCAGGGCGGTGCCGATGACCTTGTTGAGGTCGTCCTGGACCTGCGTCTCAGCTTCGGCCTGGGCCGGTGTGTTCGTATCCATGATGCTCCTGCTGGTGATGTGTGGGGGATGGGCCGGTGGCCCTGTGGCACGCAGTTGCCGTGGCGGCGGGCTGCCTACTGGCGCACCAGGGCCAGGACGGCGTCGCGCAGCTCAGTCATGGTGGCGGCGTCCACGGCCTCGGCGTTCAGGCGCAGGAACGGCTCCGTGTTGGAGGCGCGGAGGTTGAACCACCACTTGCCGTCCTTGGCCGTGAACGTCACTCCGTCAAGCTCGTCGACCTCCACGTCCTCGCGCGTGTAGGCTGCGCGGACGCGGGCCACGGCTGCCGGGACGTCGGCCAGCTGCGAGTTGATCTCGCCGCTGGAGGAGTAGGGCTCGTATTCGCGGCCCAGCTCGGACAGCGGCCCGTCCTGCTCGCCCAGGGCGGCCAGGACGTGCATGGCGGCGAGCATGCCGGTGTCTGCGTTGAAGAAGTCGCGGAAGTAGTAGTGCGCGGAGTGCTCCCCGCCGAAGACGGCGCCCTCTTCGGCCATGGTGGCCTTGATGAAGGAGTGGCCCACGCGCGTGCGCACGGCCCGGCCGCCGTCGTGCTCGATCAGTTCGGGCACGGCGCGGGAGGTGATCAGGTTGTGGATCACGGTGGGGTGTTCCTCGCCCAGGGCCTTGACGCGGGCGATCTCGCGCCGGGCCACGAGGGCCGTGACGGCGGAGGGGGAGACGGGTGCGCCGAGTTCGTCAATGACAAAGCAGCGGTCGGCGTCGCCGTCGAAGGCCAGGCCGATGTCGGCGCCGTGGGCCACCACGGCGGCCTGCAGGTCCACCAGGTTGGCCGGCTCCAGCGGGTTGGCCGGGTGGTTGGGGAAGGTGCCGTCCAGCTCGAAGTAGAGCGGCACAATCTCAAAAGGCAGCCCTTCGAGCAGTTCGCCGCCCAGCACGGCCGGGGTGGTCAGGCCGGCCATGCCGTTGCCGGCGTCAACCACAATCTTCAGGGGCCGCGAGCCGGAGAGGTCAACGAGCTTGCGCAGGTACTCAGAGTAGTCCTTGAGGACATCGGCGGAGCCCACGGTTCCGGGTGTGGCAACCGGGGTGGGAAGGCCGTCGTTGAGATAGGACTGGGCGAGGTCGCGGATTTCGGCCAGGCCGGTCTCGGAGGACAGCGGCACGGCGCCGGCGCGGGTCATCTTCATGCCGTTGTACTCGGCCGGGTTGTGGCTGGCCGTGAACATCACGCCTGCGGCCTTGAGCGCGCCGGAGGCAAAGTACAGTTCGTCGGTGGAGATCAGGCCCAGCAGCTGGATGTTGGCGCCGCGGTCGGCGGCACCCTCGGCGAACGCCTGCGCGAATTCGGGGGAGGAGGGGCGCATGTCGCCGCCCACCAGGACCTGCTGGCCGGCCAGCTCCAGCACCTGCGCGAACGCGGCGCCGACGGCCCGCACGGATTCGGTGGTGATGCTCTCGCCCACGATTCCGCGGACGTCGTATGCCTTGAACGAAGTGGACAGGTCAACCGGCGAAGTATCTTCAGTAGTCACCTAACTATCCTACCGTCGGGCCCCTGCGGCGCCGGTTATCCACACATCTCCGAGCGGGGCGTCCAGTTGTCGGCGCCCGCTGGAATACTGGAGGGCATGACAACCCAAGCAGCACACCTGGCCGCAGACCACACCGAAACCCGGGCCCAGGCCCTGGAAGTGCTTCGGGCGCTGGTGGGCAGGCCGGATGCCGACTTCCACGACGGGCAGTACGAGGCCATCGAGGCATTGGTCGACGGCGGCCGCCGCGCCCTGGTGGTCCAGCGCACCGGCTGGGGCAAGTCGGCCGTGTACTTTGTGGCGTCGCTGTTGCTGCGCGCCCGCGGCGCCGGCCCCACCCTGATCGTCTCGCCCCTGCTGGCGCTCATGCGCGACCAAGTGGCGGCCGCCGAACGCGCCGGCGTGCGTGCCATGGCCATCAACTCGGCCAACGCCACCGATTGGGGGCTCGTCTCGGAGGCCCTGGCTGCCGACGAGGTGGATGTGCTCCTGGTGTCGCCCGAGCGGCTGACCAACCCGTCCTTCAGGGAAAACCAATTGCCGGCGCTGGTCCAGCGCACTGGGCTGCTGGTGGTCGATGAGGCTCACTGCATCTCCGACTGGGGCCACGACTTCCGGCCTGACTACCGCCGCATCGCGGACTTGATCGCCCGGCTGCCAGCCTCCGTGCCCGTCCTGGCCACGACCGCCACGGCCAACTCCCGCGTGGTGGCGGACATTGAGGAACAGCTGGGCACCGGCGTGTTTACCATCCGCGGGCCCCTGGCCCGCGAGTCGCTGCGCCTGGGCGTGCTGCGCCTTGCCGATTCACGGGACAGGCTGGGGTGGCTGCTGACCCACCTGGCCGAGCTGCCCGGCAGCGGCATCATCTACACGCTGACGGTCTCTGCCGCGGAAGACACCGCCCGGCTGCTGGCTGAGGCCGGCCACGTGGTCAAGGCCTACACGGGGCGCACCGACACCATGGACCGGGAGGCCCTTGAAGAGGCCCTGAAAAACAACCAGGTCAAGGCGCTCGTGGCCACCAGTGCCCTCGGCATGGGTTTCGACAAGCCGGACCTGGGTTTCGTGGTCCACCTCGGCGCCCCGTCGTCGCCCGTTGCCTACTACCAGCAGGTGGGCCGTGCCGGCCGTGGCAGCGCCAACGCCGACGTCCTGCTGCTGCCCGGCACGGAGGACGCGGAAATCTGGCGGTACTTTGCCACGGCGTCCATGCCCGACCAGGAGAAGGCCATGGCCGTGCTGACCGCGTTGGGGGAGTCGCCCCGGCCCATGTCCACGCCCGCCCTCGAGGCCCGGGTGGACCTGCGCCGCACCCCGCTGGAGCTCCTGCTCAAGGTCCTGGCCGTGGATGGCGCCGTACGCCGCGTCTCCGGCGGCTGGGAGTCCACGGGCCAGCCGTGGAGCTACGACGAGGAAAGGTACCGCCGCATCGCGCAGGCCCGCATCGATGAGCAGCAGTCCATGGTGGAGTACGAGCGCATGTCCGGATGCCGCATGGAGTACCTCGCAGCGGCGCTCGACGACGAAACGGCGTCCCCGTGCGGGCGTTGCGACAACTGCGCGGGGCGCTGGTTTGCCAGCGACGTCCGCTCCAGCGCCGCCGAGGCTGCCGGTGAGTCGCTCAAGCATGCGGGCCTGCCCCTGGAACCACGGGCCATGTGGCCCACCGGCATGGACCGCCTCGGCGTGCCGGTCAAGGGAAAGCTGAAGGCAGGGGAACTCGTGGCCGGCGGCCGCATCCTGGCCAGGCTCACGGACCTGGGCTGGGGCAACTCGCTGCGGGCCATGTTCGCCGCCGGCGCCCCGGATGCGCCCATCGATCCGGCCATGGCCCGCGCGGTTGTTGATGTGCTGCGCGAATGGGGTGCAGCCGGCTGGGAAGGGGCGGGACGGCCCGTCGCCGTGGTTGCCATGCCCTCGCGGAACAAGCCCGTGCTCCTGCAGTCCTTTGCCCAGGCCATCAGTGAGATCGGGCGGTTGCCGCTCCTGGGCGAGCTGTCACTGGAGTTTGGCGGGCCCACGGGCCAGCGCGGCGGCAACAGTGCCTACCGCCTGGCCGGGGTCTGGGACAGGTTCGCCGTGGGGCCGGAGCTGGCCGCCGCGCTCGCCGCCTGCCCGCCCGGGCCGGTGCTGCTGCTCGATGACCTCGTGGACAGCCGCTGGTCCATCACCGTGGCCGGCCGCGCTCTGCGACTGGCCGGCGCCGAGCAGGTCCTGCCGCTGGTGCTCGCCCAGGCCGGCTAGCCCCAACGGCCAACGCCGCATCACACAACGCACGAAAAATCCCAACGCCGCATCACTTAACGTCGAAAAAACAGCAACGCCGCACCACCAAGGGTGGTGCGGCGTTGCCTGAAAACGTGCATCAGGTGATGCGGCGTTGCTACGCCTCGACCGGGCGCAGGCGCAGGGCCTGCATGCCGCCGTCGACCGCAATCGAGGTGCCCGTGGTGGAACCGGACAACGGGCTGGCCAGGTAGGCCACGGCGCCGGCTACTTCATCGGCTGCCACGAGGCGGCCATGCGGCTGGCGGGCGTTCAGGGCTGCGCGCTCTGCGGCGGGATCGTCGGCCTGGTCCAGGAGGCGGCCCACCCAGGGGGTGTCTGCCGTGCCCGGGTTGACGCAGTTGACGCGGACGCCTTCGCGGAGGTGGTCGGCCGCCATGGCCTGGGTCAGCGACAGCACAGCACCCTTGGTTGCCGAGTACAACGCACGCGCCGGCAGGCCGGCGGTTGCTGCGATGGAGCAGATGTTCACAATCGCGGCACCGGAGGACTTGCGCAGGTGCGGCAGTGCGGCGCGGGAAACCCGTACCATGCCCACCACGTTGATGTTCCAGACGCGCGCCCATTCGGCGTCGTCGTTGGTTTCCACGGTGCCGATGGCGCCGATGCCTGCATTGTTGACAACAATGTCCACGCCGCCGAAGGCCTCGACGGTGCCGGCGATGGCGGCCTTGACGCTGGCGTCGTCGGAGACGTCGCAGGCAAAGCCGATCTGGCCCTCCGGGAGGTCCTGGGGGTTCAGGTCAAGGACGGAAACCTGTGCACCCATGGACTGCAGCTTCGCGGCAATGGCGGCGCCGATTCCGGATGCGCCACCGGTGACGACTGCTGTGAGGTTGGCTAGTTCCTGGCTCATTGTGCCTCCTTGGCGGCGGTGCCTGCGCGGAAGAATTCCTGGCGCTGGCGGCCAAGTCCTTCAATTTCAACTTCGACGACGTCGCCGTCCTGGATGTAGGGGAAGCGGCCGGAGAGGGCCACTCCTTCCGGCGTGCCGGTCAGGATGACATCGCCGGCTTCCAGCACCATGTACTGGGAGAGGTGGTGGATGATCGTGGGCACATCGAAGATCAGGTCCGAGGTGTTGGAGTCCTGGCGAATCTCGCCATTGACCCAGCTCTTGAGCTGCAGCTTGTTTGCGTCAACCTCGTCGGCGGGGACCAGCCAGGGACCCAGGGGGGTGGACTTGGGCAGGGACTTGCCCTTGGTCCACTGGCCTGCGGCACCCGGGATCTGGTATTCGCGCTCGGAGAGGTCGTTGGCGATGACGTAACCGGCGACGGCGTCGGCTGCCTCGGCGACATCGGAAAGGTAGGAGACCTCGCGGCCCACAACGATGCCCAGCTCAACTTCCCAGTCGTACTTTGCCGACAGGGGAGGGATCGGGGATGCGTCGAAAGGCCCGGCAACGGTGTTGTTCGGCTTCAGGAAAACCACGGGAATCGTCGGCGGCAGGGCGCCGGACTCGGCCGCGTGCGCGGCGTAGTTCATGCCGATGCAGATGACGTTGTTGGGGCGTGCAATGGGGGAGCCGATGCGCAGCTCGGCCGCGTTTTCCAGCACGGGGAGGGTGCCGTTTTCCAGTGCGGTGCGCAGCGCGGCCAGGCCGTCATTGGCCAGGAATGCGCCGTCAATCTCTGCTGTGACGGGACGTGCGTCGTAGCTTTGCTCGGTTCCGTTGGAGTCGGCGGCAATGACGACGGGAATTTCCCGTCCCTGCCCGCCAAGGCGTGCAATCTTCATGAAATTCGTATTCCTCTGCGGCCGCAAGGTGCGCGACCATCGATAGTTTGGTGACCCCAGACGGGCCTTAACATCTGAGCTTTATGGAAACTTTACCCACAAGGGGCCGCCATTGCTTCATTACGGCCAATATTGACACGAAAAACATCGGATGTTTAGCTTGAGTCAACTTTTCAGTGATTCAACCTCTTCCCAAGGGAGCGCCTGTGAGCACCATCATCGCCGTTGAAACCAGCGACGTACGTTTTCCAACGTCCCGGGACCTGGACGGCTCCGACGCCATGAACCCGGACCCGGACTACTCGGCGGCCTACCTGCGGGTGGTCACCGACAGTGGCGACGGGCACGAGGGCCACGGCTTTGTGTTCACCATTGGCCGCGGCAACGACGTGGAGACGGCCGCCATCAAGGCGCTGACTCCGTACTTGATGGGCCGCAACGTCGAAGAGCTGCTCGCGGACATGGGCACCACCTACAAGGAGTTCATCAACGACTCCCAGCTGCGCTGGCTTGGTCCGGAGAAGGGCGTCATGCACATGGCCATCGGGGCCGTGACCAACGCCCTGTGGGACCTCAAAGCCAAGCGTGCCGGCCTGCCGCTGTGGAAACTGCTGGCAAGCATGACCCCCGAAGAACTCGTCAACCTGGTGGACTTCCGCTACCTCAGCGATGCACTCACCCCCGAAGAGGCCCTGGAAATCCTGCGCAAGGCCGAGTCAGGCCGTGAAGGTCGCATGGCCACCCTGCTGGCCGAGGGCTACCCGGGATACACCACCACCCCCGGCTGGTTGGGCTACTCCGATGAGAAGCTGACCCGCCTGGCCCACGAGGCGATCGCCGATGGCTTCAAGCAGATCAAGCTGAAGGTCGGAGCCGACCTGGACGACGACGTGCGCCGCCTGCGTGCCGCACGTGCCGCAGTCGGGCCTGATATCAAGATTGCCGTGGACGCCAACCAGCGCTGGGACGTGGAGCAGGCCATCGAGTGGATGAAACACCTGGCTCCGTTCGACATCGCCTGGATTGAAGAGCCCACCAGCCCGGATGACATCCTGGGCCACGCAGCCATTGCCCGCGGCGTTGCACCCATCCCGGTGGCAACCGGCGAGCACGTGCAGAACCGTGTTGTCTTCAAGCAGATGCTGCAGGCCAACTCCCTGCAGGTCCTGCAGATCGACGCCGCACGCGTGGCCGGCGTGAACGAAAACATCGCCATCTTGCTGCTGGCCGCCAAGTTCGGTGTCCGCGTCTGCCCGCATGCCGGCGGCGTTGGCCTGTGCGAGGCGGTCCAGCACCTGTCCATGTTTGACTTCGTTGCCGTCTCCGGCCAGAAGGAAGACCGCATGATCGAGTTCGTGGACCACCTCCACGAGCACTTTGTCACCCCCATCGACGTCCATGACGGCTGCTACTGGCCGCCCCTGGCCCCCGGCGGCGGAAGCGAAATGCACGCAGCCTCCGTGGCTGAATACACCTTCCCGGACGGCGGTTTCTGGCTGGCCGACGCCGCAGCCAACGCAGACGCCGACGCCGTTGCAGGGGCCGGGCACAAGGAACTGGTCTAGCCATGACACAGCAGAGCGCGGCCGGCCAGGTTGTCATCCCCCACGCCCCGTGGTTCACCCAGGACCGCTTCGGCATGTTTGTGCACTGGGGCCTGTACTCCCTGGCCGCCCGGCACGAATGGGTCATGTACCGCGAAAGCATCAGCGTGGGCGAGTACCGCAAGTACTTTGAGCACTTTGACCCGGACCTCTACGACCCCCGCGAATGGGCGGCGGCAGCCAAGAACGCCGGCATGAAGTACGTGGTGCTGACAACCAAGCACCACGACGGTTTCTGCCTGTGGGACTCGGCGCTGACCGACTACAAGGCCACCAACACGCCCTACGGCAAGGACCTGCTCACCCCGTACGTTGCCGCGCTGCGCGAGGCCGGGCTCAAGGTTGGCTTCTACCACTCCTTCATTGACTGGCACCATCCCGACTTTGCCATCGACGGCAACCACGCCGACCGGGACAACCCTGATGCCTTTGAGATCAACAAGACCCGCGACGGCGCCAAGTACCGGGAATACCTCCACGGCCAGGTGCGGGAACTGCTGAGCAACTACGGGCAGATCGACTACCTGTTCTTTGACTTCTCCTATCCGGAAGTGGGCGGCACGGCCTCGGCCGGGACCAAGTTCCCCGGCAAGGGCCGGGCGGACTGGGGTTCCGAGGAGCTCATGGGCATGATCCGCGAGCTCCAGCCCGGCATTGTTGTCAACGACCGGCTGGACATCCCCGGTGACTTTGTCACCCCGGAGCAGTACCAGCCCGCCGGGGCCATGGTGAGCGGGGACAAGCTTGTCCCGTGGGAAGCCTGCCAGACCCTCAACGGAAGCTGGGGCTACGACCGGGACAACCTGGACTACAAGTCCGCCGACCTCTTGGTGCGCATGCTCATTGACGGCGTCTCCAAGGGCGGGAACCTGCTGCTCAACGTTGGCCCCACGGCCCGCGGCGAGATCGATGCCAGAGCCCACGAGGCCCTGTCCGGCATGGGCCAGTGGATGCGCGTCCACGGCAGGTCCATCTACGGAGCCGTTGCCACATCCCTGGCGCCGCCGTCGGACGTGCGCTACACGCGCCGCGGCAACCGCCTCTACGCGCACCTGTTCGTTTGGCCGTTCCAGTTTGTGCACCTGCCCGGCCTGGCCGGAAAAGTCCGCTACGCTCAGCTGCTGAACGACGCATCCGAAGTTGCCATGATGGTGCTGGACCCGGGGCAGGAAGCCGGGCACATGACGCCGGCAGGCCAGGCACCCGGCACCCTGACCCTGAAGCTGCCCGTGCAGCGCCCCGGCGTTGCTGTGCCTGTCATTGAACTGTTCCTGAACGACGAAAGTGAGCTCCCGTGACCCAGAAGATCGCCCTTCATACCCGGCTCAAGCCGGGCAAGGAGGCAGAGTACGAGGCCGTGCACGCGCGCATCAGCGACGAGCTCGATGCCGCCCTGCGCGCCGCCGGCGTCACCGGCTGGAACATCTGGCGCAGCGGCCGCGAGCTCTTCCACGTCGTGGAGGTTGACGACTACCAGGCCATGCGCCTGAAGATGGCCGCGGACCCGGTCAACATTGCATGGCAGGAAGTCATGTCCGGGCTGCTGGAAGTCGAAGACGACTACTCCGGCTCCGACTCGGGCCTGTCGAAGGTGTGGGAACTGCCATGAGCGTGCCCGAACTCGGCCGGCTGGGCTTTGGTGCCGCCGGCATTGGAAACCTCTACCGCGCCATGGACGACGGCGTTGCTGCCGCCGCCATGGCGGCCGGCTGGGACGCCGGCATCAGGTACTTCGACACGGCCCCGCACTACGGCCTGGGCCTGTCCGAACGCCGACTGGGCGCGTTCCTGGCCACCAAGCCGCGGGATGAATTTGTCATTTCCACCAAGGTGGGGCGGATCCTGGATCCCGCGGAGAACCCCTCCGGGGCCAAGGACACCCAGGGCTTCGATGTGCCCGCCGACGTGGTGCGGCGCTGGGACCCCTCCGAGGCCGGCATCCGCCGCAGCATTGAGGATTCGCTGGAGCGAACCGGCCTGGACCGGATCGACATCGCCTACCTGCACGACCCAGACGTCTACGACCTCGAGGCCGGCATCAGCCAGGCCCTGCCTGCCCTGGAAAAGCTGCGCTCCGAGGGCCTGGTTGCGGCCATTGGTGTTGGGTCCAACTCCTCGGCGGCGCTGCGCGATTGTGTGCTGGCCGCTGACCTGGACGTGATCATGCTGGCCGGCCGCTACTCCCTGCTGGAGCAGCCGGCCGCAGCAGACCTGCTGCCGCTGTGCCTGGACCGGGGCGTCGGCGTGGTGAACGTTGGTGTCTACAACTCCGGCCTGCTGGCCCGGCCCGTGGTGCCCGACGACGCGAACTACAACTATGCGCCGGCGCCCGCGGACATCCTGGCCAAGGCCAAGGCGCTCGCGGCCTGCTGCGATGAATTTGGCGTGGAACTTCCCGCGGCTGCCCTGCAGTTTGCCGAGGCGCACCCCGCCGTGGTCAACGTGGTGGTGGGCGCGTCCAACGCCGAGCAGATCACCCAGACCGCTACGCGCATGGCTGCCACCATTCCTGCCGAGCTGTGGAGCGCACTCGTTTCCCGCGGGCTTCTCGATGCCGGGCTGGTCCATGCCTGAGTTGCCCGTGACTGAGCGGCCCGCGCAAGGACGCATTGACTCCCATCTCCACTTGTGGGAACTGGGGGAGGGCCGCTACTCGTGGCTCAACCCGTCGCTGGGCATGCTGCATGCCACCTTCACGGCGGCGCAGGCACAGGAGGAACTGTTTGCCGCCGGCGTGGACCAGGCCATCCTGGTGCAGGCGGATGACACCGCCGCGGACACCGAGGCCATGCTGGCCGCCGCGGCCGCGAACCCATGGATCACCGGTGTGGTGGGCTGGCTTCCGCTCGAGGAGCCAGCCCGGGCGGCGCAACTGCTGGATCGGTGGGGTGCCAACCCGGCATTCTGCGGTGTGCGCACCCTGATCCACGACGACCCCCGTGCCGATGTGCTGGATTTGCCCGCAGTCCGGCAAACCCTGGCCCTGCTGGAAACCGCGGGCCTGGCCCTGGACATCCCCAACGCCTTCCCCCGGCACCTGGGCCAGGCGAAGGGCCTGGCCCAGGCCTTCCCGGAAATGCCCATCGTCATTGACCACCTGGGCAAGCCGCCGCGGGATGGCAGCGCCGAGGACATGGACGAATGGGAGCGGCAGCTGCGCGCCGTCGCTGCCCAGCCCAATACCGTGGCCAAGGTTTCCGGATTGCACACCGGCGGTGCCGAGTTCTCGGCCGCGGCCCTGGCCCGCGTGTGGGACGTGGCGCTGTCGGCCTTCGGCCCGCAGCGGCTCATGTTTGGCGGCGACTGGCCGGTGAGCCTGCTGGGCGGGAGCTACAGCGAGACAGTGGCTGTTTCGGCCAGCCTTTTCGACCAGCTGGCCCCCGCAGAGGCCCAGGAAATCTGGTCCGGAACGGCAAGCCGCAGCTATCGTCGGTAACATTTTCGTAAACATCGGATGTATTTGCTTGAAAAGTGCCTTGATGTGGCGTGCATAACATAGCATGTTGGAAGTTGAGTTTCTGCGACACCCCAGAGGGTCGCGGAATGGTGCCAAAGCCGCTGATTCAGAGTCAGGGGTCTGGCCAAAAACAGTCGGTGTAAGACTGCAAAGAGGTCTGATGTCGGATCTGAATCAGTGAGGCTTTGAGAGGCAGTAATGAGCAAGAAACTTCTCCGGATTTCCGGGGTGAACAAGAGCTTCCCTGGTGTCAAGGCACTCTCGGACATGCAGCTGGACCTGGGCCACAACGAAGTGCTGGCGCTCGTGGGGGAAAACGGCGCCGGCAAGTCAACGCTCATGAAGCTGCTCTCGGGCATCTACGTGCCGGACTCGGGCACCTTTGAAATTGACGGCACGGAAGTGGCCATCACGGGAACCAAGCACGCACAGGAACTCGGCATCAGCATCATCCACCAGGAATTCAACCTGATGCAGGACCTCACCGTGGCCCAGAACATCTACATCGGCCGCGAACCACGCACGGCCGGGATCTTCCTGAGCGAACGGGCACTGAACCGCCGGGCGCGCCTGCTGTTCGACAAAATCAACATCGATCTGGACCCCAAGGCCCGCGTTGGCGACCTCACGGTGGCCAAGCAGCAGATGGTGGAAATCGCCAAGGCTCTTTCCTACAAGTCCCGGATCCTGATCATGGACGAGCCCACCGCCGCGCTGAACGACGCCGAAGTGGCCACCCTGCACGATTTGATCCGCAACTTCACCAACAAAGACACCGGCGTCATCTACATCTCGCACCGCATGGACGAGCTCAAGGCCATCTCCAACCGCATCACGGTAATTCGCGACGGCGAATACATCGACACTGTGGACACGGCCGAGACCACCATGCGTGAGGTCATCAACCTCATGGTGGGCCGCGAAATCTCGGGGAACCAGCGTCCGGAGGCGCATGCGCCGTCGGACGAGGTGGTGCTGAAGGTCCAGGGGCTGGAAACCAAGGATTTCCTGCGCGACATCAACTTCGAGCTGCGCAAGGGTGAAATCCTCGGCTTCGCCGGCCTCATGGGCGCCGGACGCACCGAAATTGCCCGGGCCATTGTGGGTGCGGACCGCATCTCTGCCGGAACCATTGAGCTCAACGGCAAGCAGGTGGAGATCGGCAACCCGGCCGTGGCCGCCAGCATGGGCGTGGGGTACCTCTCCGAGGACCGCAAGCACCTTGGCCTGCTGCTGGAGCGCGACGTCAAGGACAACATTGCCCTGAGCTCGCTGAAAATGTTCAGCCGGATGGGCGTGCTCAACGACAAGGCCATGAAGTCCATGGCCTCCACCTACATTGACAAGCTGCGCATCAAAACGCCTTCCAGCGCCCAGATCGCCAAGAACCTCTCCGGCGGCAACCAGCAAAAGATTGTCATTGCCAAGTGGCTGGTCAAGGACTGCGACATCCTGATTTTCGACGAGCCCACCCGCGGCATCGACGTCGGCGCCAAGGAGGAGATTTACACCCTCCTGAACGACCTCGTGGCCCAGGGCAAGTCCATCATCATGATCTCCTCGGAACTGCCCGAGGTGCTGCGCCTGTCCCACCGCATTGCCGTGATGAGCGAAGGCCGGCTCACCGGTTTCCTCTCCAACGCCGAGGCCAACCAGGAAAACATCATGGAACTGGCCACACAAAACATTGAAGGTGCCGTCCTGACACCGCTCCCGAGCGCTTCGCTCTCCACAAAGTAAGAAAGAAACGGCAAAGACGATGACCCTGACAAAGGACGCAGCGCAGGCTGCCCAGGTTGCCAGCAACAAGAAATCGGAACTCAGCACCCGGCTCCGTGCCAGCTTCCAGCAGCTGCTGGCCTTCGCCAGCCTCCTGGCGCTCGTGCTGTTCTTCTCCGTGGCCAACTCAAACTTCTACCAGTCCGCCAACCTCTCCAACATCCTGCTCTCCACAGTGGTGACGGGCCTGCTGGCGCTGGGCACAACGTTTGTCATCATCACCGGCGGCATTGACCTGTCCATCGGCACGGGCATGACGTTGTGCTCGGTCATGACGGCAGTGTTCATGACACAGCTGGGCATGCCGATGATCGTGGGCGTGCTGTGCGGCGTACTGTTTGGTGCGCTCATGGGCGGCATCAACGGCTTCCTGGTGGCCGTCATGAAGATACCCCCGTTCATTGCAACGCTGGCCATGATGATGGTTGCCGCCGGCCTGGCCCTGGTCATCTCCGGCACCAAGCCCATCTACACCAACGAGGTTGAGGGCTTCCAGAAGATCTTCGCCCTGGGCAAGTCAATCCCCGGCCTGGTCATCCCCAACGCCGTGTTCATCCTCTTTGCCGCGGCCATCATTGCCGGCCTGCTCCTCTCCAAGACCATCCTGGGCCGCTACACGTACTCGATCGGCAGCAACGAACAGGCCACCGCCCTCTCAGGAGTGAACGTGACCAAGTGGACAGTGCTGATCTACACGGTTGCAGGCACGTTCACAGGCCTGGCCGGCGTCATCGCCACCGCCCGCCTGAACTCGGCACAGCCCGCAGGCGGCGCAGGCCTGGAACTCCAGGCGATTGCCGCCGTCGTCATCGGCGGAACCTCCCTGGCCGGCGGCAAGGGCTCCATCATCGGCACCGTGATCGGCGCGCTGATCATGTCCGTGCTGACCAACGGCCTCTCGATCCTCTCCATCCCGCAGGAATGGCAGCAGGTGGCCGTGGGCATCGTGATCCTGCTGGCCGTGTACCTGGACATGATGCGCCGCAAGAAGGCCGCCAACTAAATTTCCCCACCAGCTTTTCCAGCAGTGCCCCGATTTTCACCGCGTTTATACAAAGGAGTTAGACCCATGCAAAGAAGAAAATTTCTCTCCCTGGCCGCAGTCGCAGCACTGTCCCTGAGCGTTGCAGCCTGTGACACGGCGGCCGAGGCCCCGGCAAACGGCGGCGGCGCGGCCGACGGCAAGAAGCCGTACATCGCCATTGTTTCCAAGGGCTTCCAGCACCAGTTCTGGCAGTCGGTGAAGCAGGGCGCGGAGAACGCAGCCAAGGAATTCAACGTCGAGATCTCCTTCGAGGGCCCCGACAAGGAAACCAACGTCCAGCAGCAGATGGACCAGCTGAACAACGCCATGGCGAAGAACCCGCAGGCGCTGGCACTGGCCGCACTGGACTCCAAGGCCGCCGAGGGCGTGCTGGAAGATGCCAAGAGCAAGAACATCCCCGTCATCGCCTTCGACTCCGGCGTTGACAGCGACATCCCCGTGGCCACCGCCTCGACCGACAACAAGGCCGCCGCTGCCGAGGCAGCCAAGCACATGGCCGAGCTGCTGGGCAAGAAGGGCGAGATTGCCATCATCGGCCACTCCCAGACAGCCACCTCCGGCACCGACCGCCGCGACGGCTTCGTTGACTACCTGAAGACCAACGCACCGGACATCAAGATCGTTGACATCCAGTACGCGGACGGCGACCAGGCCAAGTCCACCGACGCCGCCAAGGCCATCATGACCGCCTACCCGAACCTGGCCGGCATGTACGGCACCAACGAAGGCGCCGCAATCGGCGTCGTCAACGCCGTGAAGGAAGCCGGCAAGACCGGCAAGCTGACTATCGTTGGCTTCGACTCCGGCAAGGCACAGATGGACGCCATCAAGGACGGCCTCATGGCAGGCGCCGTGACGCAGAACCCTGTGGGCATTGGCTACGAGACCGTCAAGGCCGCCGTTGCCGCCATCAAGGGCGAGAAGGTGGAGAAGGTCATCGACACCGGCTTCTACTGGTACGACAAGACCAACATTGCCGATCCCAAGATCGCCGCGAACCTCTACGAGTAGAATTTCGCAACTGACCCGGTTCTCGACGGGCTCGACCAGCGGTGGTCGAGCCCCTCGAGAACCGGGTCAGTTTTGTTTTAAGCCCGGGCCGGTGGTCGAGCCCGTCGAGACCGGCGCTGCCTTCGCGTTGCTTCGCCTGCCCTACCCAGGCACCACAGGCTGTTGCAGCTCGGTGACCCAATTCTCCTCCGCTTCCGGGACGGAGACCATGTACACCTCACGGCAGATGCCCGCGAGCTGGTAGCCGTTGCTGTCGATCCAGGCGTGGAGGGCCGCCCACGTTTCCCCAATGGCGGACGGCGAACCGTGGTGGACTGCCGTGGCGGCGAGCTCGACGGCGGGCAGGTCAACGATGCTGAAGCCGGCTTGGGATCCGGCGGGCAAGGCTGTGCCGGAATTGATGGGATACGCCGCGTTCGCCCGGGCGCCCTCCAGATCCCCTTGCTCGAGTGCCTCGTACGTGGCAACGGGGTTGGGTCCCAGGGCGATGCCCGCAGCAGACAGGTCGCGGCGGAGCTGCTCGAACAGCGGCCCGATGACCGGTCCGATGTTCTCGGGCCCAAACCCGGGTGCCACCGCGCTGGCCTGGGCGAGGTGGAGTTTGGGCAGCGGTTTCAGTGTGGGTGTGAACGTTGACATTGCTGGTTCCCCTTCTAGAAGACGGAGGCGCGCGTCGAGCCGGCGCAGGCGGGCTGCGTCGAGGTCGAGCTGCTGGCTGAGCTCCAGGCGCCGGGCGGCGAGCATTGCCAGCAGGGCGCTGCCGCGGCAATTGCCCTGCACAATCTGGGCCACCTCATCGAGCCTGAACCCGAGGTCCTTGTACGTGAGGATCTCACCAAGGACGGCGAACTGCGCACCCTGGTACCAGCGGTATCCCGTGAAGGGATCCACATGGGCCGGTGTGAGCAGGCCAATCTCGTCGTAGTGCCTGAGCATCCGAATGGACACCCTGCCAATTGACGCGAATTCTCCGATGCTGAACATGATGCCTCCGAGCATTCCCCCTCACACCGTGTGAGGGTCAACCGCCTGTCCAAGAATCTGTATGTTCGTTGCTTGCCCCGCCGCCGCTAGGCGATGGCGCCGATCAGCGCCGTCAGCCCCAGCATGACGACGGCGAGGATCGGGAACAGCCACTGGGTCAGCAGCTCGAACCAACGGAACCGCGGCCGCGGCGCCGCATCCAAGGGGCCGGCGATGGCGTCGGCCGGGGTGCGGAGGGCGAACAGGGTTCCGATCACCGACAAGGCGACAAGCAGGGCGGCACTGGCCAGCAACAGTTCGCCGGGGGCCAGTGCCAGCAGTGCTTCACCGGCGTCCCGGGGTGCCAGGACCGCCGACAGCACGCCGGCGGCGCCGCCAACCACGGGAACGGCCACGAGCGCCCACGTGTTCCGGAGCAGGTGCGCCAGGTAGAGGGGCAAGGTCAGTGCCATCGCGGCCAGGACCAGCATGCAAGCCACTTGGGCCCCGCCCAGCAGGAGGGGCTCGCCGTTGATCCAGGGGGTCAGTGCCGAGGTGAAGATGAGAAACACCACCAGTGACGTGGTGCTCAGGGCCAGGCTCCCTTGAAGCTTCTCCGGCGGGGCAGCCATGCCCTCGGCGGCCAGCGCTGCCGCATACTCCCGCGGCGTGCCAAAAGCATCTTCCGGGGCCTGCCCGGAGTCGGCCAGGAATTCCTGGACCGCGGCCAAAGTGTCTCCGATGGATTTGCCGGAAACATTGTTCAGGCGGAGCTCCATGGTGAGGGCGTCGAGCCATTTCTTGTGATTTGCGGTCTTCATCGCTTGCTCCAGTTCAGGGTATTGACACTTGGCGGGGCGCAAATGCCGGGCCACCAAGGAATGCTGAGGTGCGGGATGTAAAGGCCGCCCACTGGCGGCGCTGGCGGTCCAGCTCCGCGTGGCCGGCCGGGGTCAACGAAAAGTACTTGCGGCCGGGCCCTCCTTCTCCCGGACGCCATTCCACCTCCACCCAGCCCGCGGCTTCGAAGCGGGCCAGCAGCGGGTAGAGCGTGCCGCCCTTGAATGTCCCCAGCCCGGCCATTTCAAGCGCCGTGATGATGGCATAGCCGTACGTGGGGCCGTCCTGCAGGGCCGCCAGCGTGCACAGGCCCAGGGAGGCGCGGTTCCAGTCTCCGGGCCATGGTTCGTCTGTTGGGGAACTCATAGCTAGATAGTATGTCTAACTAGATAGCGTGACAAGCTCCAAATGCAAAAGGCCCGGGTCCCGGCGAGCTCAACCATTGCTGGTCGAGCCCGCCGGGACCCGGGCCGGGCGGAAAATCTACAGGGCCTGGCGCAGCCAGTGCTCCACGCCGCTGATGTGGACGGTCAGAAGAGCCTTGGCCAGGTCGGCATCGCCGCGTTCCAGGGCCTCGATGATGGCCGTGTGTTCGGACAGCGTGCGGTCCACGGCCTTCTCCTGTGTGAGTCCGCGCCAGATGCGGGCCCGGACGGTGCTGCTGGAGAGCGCGTCCAGGACGCTGGCCAGGTAGGCGTTGTCCGCTGCGGCCGTGATGAGGCTGTGGAAGATGAGGTCGTGCTCCACCAGGTCCTCGACGCTGGTGTCCACGTCAACACTGTCCAAGGTGGCGCGCAGGGCGGTGAGCTGTTCGGGGGTGATGCGGCCGGCGGCTATGGCTGCTGCGGCGGGCTCCAGGATCCGCCGGACCTCGAAGATGTCCAGGATGGTCTCGTCCTTGTGTAGGTCCACGATGAACGTCATGGCCTCGGTGAGCAGCTTCGGCTCCAGGCTTGTCACGTAGGTTCCGTCGCCGCGGCGCACATCCAGGACACGGATGATTTCCAGCGCCTTGACGGCCTCGCGCAGGGAGCTGCGGGACAGTCCCAGCTTCTCGCTGAGTTCCTTCTCCGGTGGCAGGCGTTCGCCAGCCGAAAGTTCCCCTGAGAGGATCATGTCCTTGATCTTGGTGATTGCTTCGTCTGTTACGGCCATGAAGCAAGTCTAATGGTCTGATGTTTGTTTCCGGCTGAATTTTTGCCACTGTGACGGATTGCTCGTCCGGCCGGGCAGACAAAAATGCGCCCCTCGACGAATCGAGAGGCGCATCATTTGGCGGAGACGGGGGGATTTGAACCCCCGGTGGAGTTGTGCCCCACACTTCATTAGCAGTGAAGCCCATTCGGCCGCTCTGGCACGTCTCCAGCGCTGGTCAAGGTAGAAGCCCCCAACCAGCATCCCAAACTTTACCCAGTAGAGGGCCCTCAAAGCAAAACGACGGCCGGGGTGGACCCGAGTGAGTCACCGTCGATGGCCGAATCACAGCCCGCCGGTCAGCGCCCGCCACAGGAATTCATGGGATGCCGTGTGCAGCCGGGCCGCCTGTTCATTGTTGCCGGCACCGGCATGCCCGCCCTCCAGAGCCTCGTGGAACCACACGGGAGCGCCCATGGCTTCCATCCGGGCCGCCATCTTCCGGGCTTGGACAGGCCCCACCCTGTCATCGGATGTCGCAGTCCAGATAAACGTGGCCGGATACTTCACCCCGGGGCGCAGCAGGTGGTACGGCGAGAATGTGCTGATGAATTCCCACTGCTCCGGCACATCCGGGTCGCCGTACTCGGCTATCCACGACGCCCCGGCCGACAGCTTTGTGTAGCGGCGCATGTCCAGCAGGGGCACCCCGCACGACACCGCCCCAAACAGCTCCGGGTACTGCGTGAGCATGTTGCCCACCAGCAGCCCGCCGTTGCTGCCGCCAGCACAACCCAGCCGCGCGGGCTGCGCCACCCCGCGCGCCGACAGGTCTCGCGCCACGGCGGCAAAGTCCTCATACGCACGGTGCCGCTTCTCCTGCAGCGCGGCCGTGTGCCAGCTGGGCCCGTATTCGCCGCCGCCGCGGATGTTCGCCACCACGTACACGCCGCCGCGCTCCAGCCAGGTGCGCCCCACCGCGCCGCTGTACGACGGCGTCCGCGAGACCTCGAAGCCGCCGTAGCCGCCCAGCAGCGTGGGGTTCCCGCCGTCGAGCACCAGGTCCTTGGGGCCAACCTGGAAGTAGGGCACGCGGGTGCCGTCTGCTGAGGTGGCAAAGTGCTGCTCCACGCTGTAGTTCCCCGCGTTGAAGAACTGCGGCGACTCCCTGACCAGCGCCGCCGGCTCGCCAGCGGTGCCGCGGGGGCCCAGCGTGCCGCGGTAAACCGTGGCGGGGGTGAGGAAGCCCGTGGCGATGAGCCAGTACTCGTTGCCGGCGCCGGGGTTGGCCGGGTCGGTGTCCTCGCTGTCCACGGCATAGGCATCCACGGAGTGCAGGGGCGGGCACGCATCCAGCTCGGATGCGGCCCAGTTGGCGGCAGGGTCCACCACCAGGATTTTGGAGGAGACATCGGAAAGCAGGTTCAGCAACAGGAAGTCCCTGGTCCAGCTCCAGGACTGCAGCGACTCTGCCGGGGTCGGGGCAAAAATGGTGTGGAGGTCCCGGCTGCCGGCCAGGAAGGCGTCCAGGCCGATGGACAGCAGGGTGCCGGCGGCATGGACGGTCCCGCCCACCGCCCACTCGGTGCGCGGGCGCAGCAGCAGCCATTCATGGTGGAGCGAGACGGCCATGTCGTCGGGGACGTCGATGTGCACCCAGTCATCACCCACGCGCAGGTAGCTGCGGCTTTTGAAGAAGTCCAGCACGTCGTGGGCCACATCTCGCTCAAAGCCGGGGGTGCTGCTGTGGACCACGCCGGCGCTGAGGTGGTCCAACGGAACCGAGAAGAGTGGTTCCGTGGCGGCCAGCTGTTCCAGCGTTTCGCCGCGGTGCAGCGCACGGGAAGCCGCCGGGTAGGAGGACGCCGTCATGGAGCCGGCGCCGGTGTCCGTTCCCACGTACAGGGTGTCGGCATCGCGCCAGCTCAGCCGTGTCTTGGCCGCGGGCAGGGCAAAGCCGCCGGGCACAAAGGTGCGGGCGTCGACGTCGAACTCGCGGTAGGCCACGGCGTCGCCGCCGTCGGGGGAGAGGGCCACCATGGCCAGGCGGTACTCCTCCCCGGGGGCCGGGCGCAGGAACTGGGCACCGGCCCAGAGCCATGTGGCGCCCTCCTCGGCGCACAGCGCGTCCACATCCAGCAGCACCTCCCACTCGGGGGCGTCGCCCAGGTAACTTTCCCACGTGGTCCGGCGCCACAGCCCGCGGGGATTCGCCCCGTCGCGCCAAAAGTTGTAGTACCAGCTGCCGCGTTTGGCCACCATGGCGATCCTGTCGCTGGAATCCAGCACCTGAAGGACCCGGGACTCCAGCGCGGTGTATGCCGGGTTCACCAGCGCGGCGTCGGTGCGGGCATTGCGCTCGCGGACCCAGTCCATGGCGTCGTCGCCGTGGATGTCCTCGAGCCACAGGAATTCGTCGGCCGGCTGCGGGGCAATGGCCGGGGGCGCAATGGTGTCAGTCATGGCACCATCCTAGGCACCGCAAGCCCATGCGCGGCCCTGTTCCGTTCTGCGCTGAACTCCGGCCGGGATCGGCGCATGACACTGTTATGCGCCAATGCCGCCGTGAGTTGCCCGCAGAACAGTGCAGGCACAGGACAAGGGGCAGGGCGCTCCCCATCGGTTAAGCTCAAGGGGTGGAATCCTTGGGTGTGCAGACGGTGGCAATTGTTGGGGCGGGGCCCCGCGGGACCTCCGTCATGGAACGCCTGCTGGCCCGCCGCGCGGCAGGCAACGGAGCCGCCGGTGACCTGCACATCCACCTGATCGACCCCTTTCCGCCGGGGGCCGGGCACGTGTGGCGCACGGAGCAGTCGCGCCTGTACCTGATGAACACCCAGAGCTTTTTCCCCACGCTGATCCCTGACCAGGGCGTCGACGCAGCCCCAGTGGCGGGCCGCACCTTCAACGAATGGCGTGCACTTCAGCGCGAAACACCATGGCAAGAGCTCAGCGAGGGAGACCGCGCGGAGCTGGCCGGCTTGGAAGCCACAAACTTTCCCAGCCGCGCGCTTTACGGCCGCTACCTCAGCTGGTGCTTCCAACAACTGGGCGAAAACCTGCCCGACGGCGTGAGCCTCACAGTCCACACCACCGAGGCAACGCGGGTGGCCCGCAACCACACCGAAGGCGGCTTCGACGTGGTGCTGCTGGACGGTGGCAGGCTGCACGCGGACCGGGTGGTCCTGGCCCTGGGGCATGTGGAGTCCCGGCTCAGCCCGGCACAGCGCGAACTGCGCGAAGACGCCGGCACGCACGGCCTCAGCTACCTGCCCCCGGCCGTCCCCAACGACGTGGACTGGGACAGGCTGCCCGCCGGCGAAACCGTGCTGGTGCGCGGCATGGGGCTGAACTTTTTCGACGTCCTGGGACAGCTGACCGAGGGGCGTGGCGGCCGCTTCGAGGACACGGGCCTCCCTGCCGGGGAGGCTCTGCGCTATGTGGCCTCGGGCCGCGAACCTGTAATTGTCGGGGCCTCGCGCCGGGGGACGCCGTACCGGGCCAAGGCGGAGCTGGAGAGCTACTACCCGGCCAGCGTGGCCCTGCGCTTCCTGGGCGAAGATGCCGTCGCGGCGATCCGGGCCATGGGCGCCACCGCCGGTTTTGACCACGACATCTGGCCGCTGCTGCACCGCGACACCCTGTGGGCCTACTACACAACGCTGGCCCGCACGCGCCCCGAGGCCGTCTCGCCCAGTCTCCTGCCGGAGCTGGATGCGTTGCTGCATGAAGGGCTCGACGGCGGCGACCCGGGCTGGGCGGCACGCCTGAAGGAGCTGCTGGGGAGCCTCGTGCAGGACGGACATGTCCTGGATTTGCAGGGGCTGGCCCGGCCGCTGTCCCGGCACCCGCTGCGCCAGGGCGCCGGGCAACGTTTCCCTTCGCACGCCGCCATGGACGCGGCCGTGCTGGACTACCTGGCGGCCGACGCCGCCGGCTCGGCCCGCGGCGAGGACGACCCCGTCAAGATGGCCATCGGCGCACTCAACGCGGGGCGGGCCATTGTGAAGTCGCTCGTGGCCGACCGCGGCATCACCCAGGGCTCGTGGCTGGGGGAACTGCGCGGCTGGTTCGAGGGATTTGTCGAGGGGCTGGCCAGCGGGCCGCCCGCCGTGAGGGTCGAACAACTCGCGGCGCTCGTGCGTGCGGGGGTGGTCCACTTTGCCGGGCCCGACCCCGTGTTCCGCATCCAGCACGGCGTCTTCACCGCCAGCTCGCCCTGGGTGGCAGACGCCCCGTGGGAGGCCCGCCACCTCGTGGAGGCGCTGGCCCCCGCCAACAATGTGCAGATCAGCGCCTCGCCGCTGCTGCGCAAGCTCCTCCAGGACGGGCTGGTGCGACCGCGCACCATGCTGGCCTCCGACGGCGAACCCGTCGTGACCAGCGGGCTGGACGTCACCGCCCCGCCCTACCGGCCGCTCGATGGAACGGGCGCCCCGGTGGAGGGCCTGTACGTCCTGGGCCTGCAGCTGTCCTCGGTGCAGTGGGGGACGGCCATCGCCGCCGAGGCCTCGGCCAAGTACCGCAGCGGCTACCGCACAGTGGTGGACTCGGACGCCATCGCGGCAGACATCCTGGGCTGAGCCGCACGCCTGGGCTGAACCGCCCAGCAACCCAGCGGCAAATCTGCGGCAAAAACAGAAAGGGTCCCGCCATGCCCGACCACCTGTGGTCGAGCCTGACGGGACCCTTCTTGCTTTGACCCTAGACGCAGGCCTTGCTGCCCGGGTTGGGCTTGCACTGCTGGTTGGGGTTGATGATGGTGATGGGCATTTCCACAGTGGTGCCGCTCGGGGCCGCAGTGACGGTGATGGTGCCGCCGTCGCGCGCGTTGGCCGGGAGCGTGAAGGAAACCTTCGCCGAACCGTTGGTGACTCCGGCCGTGTCAACCACGCTGCTCCTGCCCTTGCTGTCGGTGAAGACCACCTTGACGGTGGTGTTCGCCGGGCTGCCCAGGGACGTCAGGTCCAGCTTGTTGAGCTGGAAGTTGACGGCGCCCTTGGCGTTGACCGTTGCCGGCTTGCCTTCCACTTCCACGCCGCGGCGTGCGAAGCTCGGTGCAATCGGCGCCTTGGCCGACTCCTTGCCCAGGTAGGCAATCCAGGCATCGCGGTCAATGAGGCCCGAATCCTTGGTGTTGCTGCCCTGGGTGAAGACGCGGAAATTGTCGCCGCCCGTTGCCAGGAAGCTGAACGTGCCCACCCGGTAGCCGCGGTTGGCATCCAGCGGGGCGCCGTTGATGGTGACCGAGGTGATGTGGTCGCCCAGCGGCCGCGTGGCGTCGTAGGTGTAGGACATGTTGGAGGACAGCCCCAGGTTCAGGAACGGCCGGCTGGGGATGCTGCCGTCCGCGTTGGTCTGCCACTGCTGCTCCAGCATGGTCTTGACCTGGGCGCCCGTGAGCGTGGTGGTCCACAGGTTGTTCACGAACGGCAGGACCGCGTTGGCATTGGCGTAGCTGACCACGCCGTCGGCGAAGCCGTCGTTCTTGTACAGCAGGTCGGCTCGGAGTCCGCCGGGATTGACGACGGCGATCTCGGCCCCGCCGGTCTGCTCACCCTTGAGGGCGTCCAGGAGGGCGTTGCCCACCAGGTTGCCCAGCGTGGATTCGCTGGAGCGGTCGTCACGGGAGTACTTTCCAGTTGCCGGGTCGAAGGTCTGCGCCGTCGTGATGTCGGCGGAGATCTTGCCCACCGGCACGCTGCCGGCCACCTTTGCGTCGGCCAATGCCTTGTCGGTGATGACCTTGACGGCGGCGACGCGCGGGAACGCTGCCGCGAGTGCGGCGTCGGCATCCTTGGTGCGTGCCACGTTGCCCTGGGTGTAGGAGACAACCTTGTTGTTGGTGTCGACCGTCAGGACGATCTGGCCGATGAACTCGCCGTAGCTTCCTGTCTGGAGCACGGGACGGGTCTTCAGCACGGCGTCGGCGGCAACTCCGGGGATGGGTGCATCCCAGGCGTACTGCTTGTGCGTGTGGCCGGTGAAGATGGCGTTGACCGATGCACTGGTCTTCGTCACGATCTCCGCGAAGGCGCCGCCTGCGGCAAGCTCCTGCTCGAAGGTGGCGCCGTCGGGCGTTCCTGCGCCCGCGCCCTCGTGGTATTCGGCCACAATGACGTCGGCCAGCTTGCCGTCGGTGATCTTCTTGGCCACGCGGTTCACGGCATCAACGGGATCGCCGAAGTCCAGCATGGAGATGCCTGACGGGGTGACCAGCGTGGGGGTTTCCTGCGTGATGGCGCCAATGACGGCCACCTTCACGCCGTTGACAGTGATGATCTTGTACTCGTCAAGCACCGGGGTTGTGGTGCCCTTGGCGTACACGTTGGCGCCGAGGTAGTCCCAGTGGGCCGCGTCGGTGACGCGCCCGTCCAGGTCCGCGTAGCCCTTGTCGAACTCGTGGTTTCCCACGGCGGAGGCGGTCAGGCCCAGGGCGTTCAGCACATCAATGGTGGGCTGGTCGTTCTGGGATGCGGAGGCGAACAGGCTTGCGCCAATGTTGTCGCCGGCAGACAGGAACGCGGTGTTGGCATCCCCGGCCGCTGCACGCAGCTTCTCCACCGTGCCGGCAAACTTCACCGTGTTGGCGTCGATGCGGCCGTGGAAATCGTTGATGTTCAGCAGGTTGATGTTCTTGCTGGTTGCCGCGGGGCTGCCGATGTTCAGGCCCACCACAACGGGGTCGTGGTCGGAGGCCGAGAACGGTGAGGCGTCATAGAAGTTCGTGACGTTGTAGTTGTAGCGGCTGTAGCCCATGGCAATGGATTCGGCCGAGTTGATGTTCCAGACGTCCGCGCCGGTGACCAGTGCGTCAAGGGCGGGGGTGGCAACAACATGGTCCAGAGCGCCCACCATGCCGCCAAAGGCGTAGGAGTGCTTGCCGGTCTTGGCGCCCTGGTCCACGTAGCCGGCGTCGGCAATGGCGATCATGGGGTCTTCAAAGGTGTAGGCATTGAAGTCGCCCATCAGCATCACCTTGTCGGTGCCCTGGGCGGCCTGCTGCTCGGTGGAGAACTTGAGCAGTGCCTTGGCCTGTGCCGTGCGGGCCAGGTTGGAGTTGCCCTGGCCCTGGTCGGTGTCCCCCGGCGTTGCCGCCGAGCCCTTGGACTTGAAGTGGTTGGCAATCAGGAGCACCTTGGCGGCCCCCGCGTCCCCTGCCAGGGTGAAGGCCTGGGCCAGCGGCTGGCGGGCAATGCCGGTGAAGGCGGGGTCATCCAGGATCACGGAGTCGCCCACGGGCTTGGCCACTGCTTTTTTGTAGATGAAGGCCGTTCGGATCACGTCTTCAATGGCAACGGCTGGACGCACGGCGGGGGAGCGGACGTAGTCCCACGTTCCCGGCGCGCCAACGTTGAGGGCTGCAACCAGGGTGGCAAGGGCTGCGTCGCGGTCCTTGTTGAACTTGGCGGAGTTCTCAATTTCCTCCAGCGAGAGGACATCGGCCCCGGAGGTGTTGATCCCAGCCACGATCTTGTCCTGCTGGCGCTTGAGGTTCTCGGCGTTGGCTGCACCGCGCTGCTCGCAGCCTGTGCGCACGGCGATGGGGTTCCCCGCACGGTCGTTGTAGAACTGGCAGGAGGCGTTCATGTCGCCGGTCTGCGTGAAGTAGTTCTGCACGTTGAACGAGGCAACTTTGAGGTCCCCTCCCACGGCTGCCGGGGCGGCCACGCGGTTGTTGCCAAACGCGATCGGCTGCACGGTGGCGGCATTGTCGGGGGTGAGTGCCTGCAGCGGCTGGAACTTGTAGGCGTTGTTGCGGTTGTCGAAGATGACAGGGGCCATGAATTCCGAGGTGGAACCCAGGCGCATCGGCGTCGTGGCACTGAGCCACGGCAGCGGGGTCGACTGTCCTGCGGCGTTGAGGAAGTTGGTGCTGGCGCCGTCGTCGAGCCGGATGCCGTTGGCGGCATTCTCGGCAATCTGGGCCGTGTACGCGGCGGAGCCAATCTGGCCCACGGCGGTGGGCTGGACCAGCATCTTCTTGCCGGCGGCCAGGCCAAGCTCGCCGAAGTTGTTCAGCGTGAAGTTGTCGGTGATGGTGAATTCGCCCTGCGGGGCCACGAGCATGCCTTCAAGGCTTTCGCGCCCTGCTGTGGTGGCCGGGACACCGACGACGGCGGCCTTGACCTCCGGTGCTGCCTCGGCCAGCTGGGTCATGCCGCCTGCCGCAACGTCAATCTCGGTGATGGTGGTGGTGTCCGTGGCGCCGCCAAATTCCTTGACGAGGCCGCTCACCTGAACGTAGTCGCCAATCTTGACGCTGGCCACGGTGCCCGGGGAGTAGACAAACACGCCGTCGGAGGCCTTGTGCGTTGCCATGTCGACGTCGCCGCCAGTGCCGGGGGTCTGGATGAAGTAGCCGTTGAAGCCGCCTGTGGGGTAGGCCGCTGTGACCTTGCCCTTGGTGGTGACCGTGGATCCCTCAATGGGGCTCTTGGCGCCTTCACCCTGGATCTCGGCAATGGTCTTGGACCCGGCGTCCGCCGGGGGCTCGGGGGTGGTGCCGCCGCCACCGGTGCCGGTGGGAGACGGGGCCAGCTTGCTGAAGTCTGCCGTGTTGCTGTCCGTGTCGGCGAAGGCCGTGCGGTTCAGGGACAAGGTGGTGGAGGCGGTGGTCGCGGCAGCGCCCTCAAAGGTGTTGGACGTTCCGTAGCCCAGCAAGTCCACCACACCGGCAGCGCCGATCTGGGAGCCAACGGGCAATGCCGGCAGTGCCGTTGCCTGGCTGGAGAGAATGATGGTGCCGCCGGCAGCGCCGGGGTTGATGGTGGCCCCGGTGAAGTCCGGTGTGGGCAGGTCCAGGCCGTTTGCCCCGTTGCTGCCGCCGTTGACCAGGAAGTAGCCGCCGGCCTTGATGGTGCCCGTGAGGGCTGCCACGTTGCCGGGGGCGCTGGTGCCGCCCGGAGATCGGTACTGGACCGACCAGCCGTTCAGGCTGATGTCAGCAGCCGTGGGGTTGTAGAGCTCCACAAACTTGTTCTTGTAGGCTGCCCCGGCGCTGCCGCCGTTGAGGTAGGCCTCGTTGATGACGACGTGCCCCGCGGCGGCGGCGGCCAGCGGGAGGTCCATGGCCGTGGTTTCGGGTGAATCCGGTTCGCCGGTGGCCATCGCCGGCGAAATCGCCATGGGGGCCGCAGCGAGTCCGAGGGCCAGGGCGGCCCCCAGCCCTGCCTTGATGAAGTTGTTGCTTGTCATGTCTCCAACTCTCGAAAGGGTGGCACACCGTCGTGCCGTGAGTGATGATGAACCGCAGCTTCGAGGGGAAACGGCAAACGGGGACCCCGGCGAAGTGCAGGAACTTTACTGAGCCAAGCGCATAGACGTGAATCATTCATGAACCGCTGGCCTCGGTCAAGCAAACACGGGGATTTTGTGCGTTGTCGGTTGAAAATGTGTCAATGGCCGTGAATCTGCGCGCCCAGAGAGGGGAATTTGTGCGAACAAGTTGCGTTTTACGCTTGACGTGCCCGCCTGGGTGTCATGTTTTGGCAACGCAAAAGGGAAGCAGCCCCTTGGCGGGGCTGCTTCCCTTTTTCAGCGCGGAAGGTGCGAGATTCGAACTCGCGGTACGGGGTTACCGCACACTGGTTTTCAAGACCAGCTCCATCGGCCGCTCGGACAACCTTCCTTACCCTAGTAGTGTTTCATAGGCAGGGCCGTGCCACCAAAATGTGCGCCCCAACCACTATGATTCGCAGGGTGAATACGGCAATGGAGAAGGTCATGAAGGCAATTTATGCAACGGGCGCAGGCGGCCCCGAGGTGCTCGCCATGGCCGATGTGTACGCACCCGTTCCCGGTCCGGGCGAGGTGCTCATTGACGTGGTTGCGGCCGGCATGAACCGTGCCGACGTCCAGCAGCGCCGCGGCTTCTACCCGCCCCCGCCCGGCGCGTCCCCCATTCTCGGGCTGGAAGTCTCCGGCCGCATTGCCGGCTTTGGCCCCAACGTGACAAAGCCCTTCAGCATTGGCGACAAGGTCGTGGCACTGCTCACCGGCGGCGGCTACGCAGCCCAGGTTGCCGTCCCCGCAGGCCAGGTCCTGCCGCTGCCGGAGGGGATTGATGTGATCTCCGCCGCCGGGCTGCCCGAGGTGGCCGCCACGGTGCACTCAAACCTTTTCATGACCGCACAGCTGCAGGCCGGCGAAACGCTCCTGGTCCACGGCGGGGCCGGCGGCATCGGCGCCATGGCCATCCAGCTGGCCAAGGCGGCGGGTGCCCGAGTTGTTGCCACGGCAGGCAGCGACGAAAAGGTTGCCATGCTCACCAGCTACCTGGGTGCCGATCTGGCGGTCAACTACCGCAGCGAGGACTTCGTGGAGCGTGTGCGTGACTTCACCGACGGCGAGGGCGCAAACGTCATCCTCGACGTGGTCGGGGCCAAGTACCTGGCCCGCAACGTCGAGGCCCTGGCCACCTACGGCCGGCTCGTGGTCATTGGCCTCCAGGGAGGCGCGACGGCGGAGCTGAACCTGGGCGCCCTGCTCACCAAGCGCGCCGCCATCATTGGCACCACCCTGCGGGCACGGTCGGTGGAGGAAAAGACGGCCATCATGGAGGGTGTGCGCGACCACGTCTGGCCCCTCATCGCCAGCGGCGCCGTCAAGCCCATGGTGGACAGGACATTCCCGCTGGCACAGGTAGCCGCCGCGCACGAATACTTTGACTCCGGCGCCCACGTGGGCAAGGTCCTGCTGACCCTCTGAGCACCCCCCCGACGCGGCATCACCTAACGTCGCTTTTCCGGCAACGCCGCATCACACAACGTTGCTTTTCCGCCAACCCTCCCTCACTTTCGTGGCATTAACTCCCAACCCTCCCTCACTACCTCGGATCGGGCTGGCCGCCGTTCGTCGCTGACTCGCCACCGTTCGCCGATGCGTGACCATGATCCGGACCACATTGACAAGGCGGGGCCTGGCTTTTCGGTAACCTTGTGTGGCCGCATTCACGTTTTGAAGTAGGGAAATTTAATGACAACGACGTCCAGCAGGAGCGCCGACCAGGGCGATCTCCTTGTTCAGGACCCGAATCTGCCGCCAGTGGCCGTGGATCTCGAGGTTGAAGCCGAAACGCACAAGTGGACGCCCCTGAAGATTGCCATTTGGGCGGCCATCGCGCTGCTGGGCGGCGTCGCGTGGGTCATGCTCGCTGTGGTCCGCGGCGAATCCGTCAACGCCATCTGGTTTGTGTTCGCCGCGGTGTGCACCTACCTGATCGGCTACCGCTTCTACTCCAAGGTCATTGAAAAGTACCTGCTGCGCCCCAACGACAAGCGCGCAACCCCGGCCGAGTACAAGGCAGACGGCAAGGACTACGTCCCCACGGACCGCAACGTCCTGTTCGGCCACCACTTCGCCGCAATCGCCGGCGCCGGCCCCCTGGTGGGCCCCATCCTGGCAGCCCAGATGGGTTACCTGCCCGGCACCATCTGGATCATTGTCGGCGTCGTGCTCGCCGGTGCGGTGCAGGACTACCTGGTCCTCTTCTTCTCCATGCGCCGCGGCGGGCGCTCACTGGGCCAGATGGCCCGCGAAGAGCTTGGCCTGATCGGTGGCACGGCCGCGCTGATCGCCACCTTGCTGATCATGGTCATCATTGTTGCCATCCTGGCGCTCGTGGTTGTCAACGCCCTGGGCGAATCCCCGTGGGGCGTGTTCTCGGTGTCCATGACCATCCCGATCGCCCTGTTCATGGGCATCTACCTGCGCTACATCCGCCCGGGCAAGGTCATGGAAGTCTCCCTGATCGGCGTCGTGCTGCTGCTCGCGGCCATTGTTGGCGGCGGCATGGTTGCAGCCACCGAATGGGGCGCGGCAACCTTCCACCTGGACCGCACCACGCTGGCCTGGGCCGTCATCGTCTACGGCTTCATCGCCGCCATCCTGCCGGTCTGGCTGCTGCTGGCCCCTCGCGACTACCTCTCCACGTTCATGAAGATCGGCACCATCGTGATGCTGGCCGGCTCCATTGTGCTGGTCCGCCCCGAAATCACCGTCCCGGCCTTCAGCGAATTCGCCGGCCGCTCCGACGGCCCCGTGTTCTCCGGCGCCCTGTTCCCGTTCCTGTTCGTGACCATCGCCTGTGGCGCCCTGTCCGGCTTCCACGCCCTGATCGCCTCGGGCACCACGCCCAAGCTGATCGAGAAGGAACGCCAGGCCCGCTACATCGGCTACGGCGGCATGCTCATGGAGTCCTTCGTGGCCATCATGGCACTCGTCGCAGCGCTCTCCATCGACCGCGGCATTTACTTCGCCATGAACTCATCCCCGGCGGCAACGGGCGGCACCATCGAGGGTGCGGCGGCGTTTGTGAACTCCCTGGGCCTGACAGGCGTGCACCTTGACCCGTCGCTGCTGGCCCAAACGGCCAAGGACGTCGGCGAAGAGTCAATCGTCTCCCGCACCGGCGGCGCACCCACCCTGGCCGTGGGCCTGGCCCACATCATGCAGCAGGTCGCAGGCGGCCAGGCCATGATGAGCTTCTGGTACCACTTCGCCATCATGTTTGAGGCCCTCTTCATCCTGACCGCCGTCGACGCCGGCACCCGCGTGGCCCGCTTCATGCTGCAGGACTCACTGGGCAACTTTGCCCCGAAGTTCAAGGACAACTCCTGGCGCCTGGGCTCGTGGATCACCACGGGCATCATGGTGGCCGGCTGGGGTGCAATCCTCATCATGGGCGTCACCGACCCGCTGGGCGGCATCAACACCCTGTTCCCGCTCTTCGGCATCGCCAACCAGCTCCTGGCCGCCATTGCCCTGGCCGTCTGCCTGGTCATCGTCTCGAAGAACACGCACGTGAAGCACCTGTGGATGGTGGCGCTGCCCCTGGTGTTCGTCACCGTGGTCACCGTTGTGGCGTCCTCCCAGAAGATCTTCTCCACCGTCCCGGCCGTGGGCTACTGGGCCCAGCACAACGCGTTCAAGCAGGCGCTGGCCGACGGCAAGACCAGCTTCGGCAGCGCCAAGAACGTCGAGGCCATGGAAGCGGTTGTCCGGAACACCTTCGTCCAGGGCACACTGTCCATCATCTTCGTTGTCCTGTCACTGATCGTCATTGCGACGGCGGTCATGGTCACCATCCGCGCCATCAAGGCCGGCGGGGGACCCAGCAAGGAAGACCCGGCGGTGCCCTCACGGATCTTCGCACCGGCATCCGTGGTGGCCACTCCCGCCGAGAAGGTGCTCCTGAAGGAGTGGGCCGACTCGGGCAAGCAGGCCGTACGGTCCGGGCACTAGCCATGGACGTGCTGCGGCGCGCCGGCCGGGGGCTCGGGGCGGTGAACAAGTACCTCAAGGGCGTCCTGGGCGAGGACTCCTATGAGAAGTACCTCGACCACCACCGGGCCACCGGCTGCGCCACGGCGCCCATGACGCTCAAGGAATTCTGGCGAGACAAGACCGACCGCCAGGACGCCAACCCGGAGGGCCGCTGCTGCTAGATTCCCGGGAGCTTCCCGGGATACTCCCGGGAGATTCCCGGGAGTATCCCGGGGCTTCCCGGGGGACAAGGCCGGGGGCTTGCGGGCCGTGAGAGACTGGCGTTATGAGTGAAAAGGCGCAGACCCCGGGCCCTGACGAGGCCGCCGTGGGCAAGGTCATGGACAGTTCACCGCTGGATGGGCAGGCCACCACCGGTCCCTCCGCGCCGGAGGCCAGCGGCGGCGAAACGCAGGGGCGCAGCCCGCGCAAAACCGTAAATGTGGCGGAAATGGTGGACCAGCCCGCCAAGGTCATGCGCATCGGCACCATGGTCAAGCAGCTGCTGGACGAGGTCAAGAGCGCCCCGCTGGACGATGCCGCCCGTGCCCGGCTGGCCGAAATTCACCACGCCTCCATCGTGGAGCTTGAAGACGGCCTGGCCCCCGAACTCGTGGAGGAACTGCACCGGCTGAGCCTGCCGTTCACCGACAAGGGTGCCCCCTCTGACGCGGAACTTCGCATTGCCCAGGCACAGCTGGTGGGCTGGCTGGAAGGGCTTTTCCACGGAATCCAGACCGCCATCGCGGCCCAGGCCATGGCCAACCAGCAGACGGCTGCACGCCTTGCCATGCACCAGCTGCCGCCCGGCACCATGATTGCCCCCGGAGTGGTGGTGGGCGAGAACGGCGAGCCGCAAAGAGCCTCGGCAGGGACCTCCGGCGCCACGCCCGCGCCCGGCCAGTCAGACCTGGGGAACACTGATCCGGCCGGCCCCGGCCAGTACCTGTAGTGCCCATGTTCAAGGGACTTTTTGGCGCCGCCCGCCAGGCCAAGCACGACGACGCCGAGCTCGGCAAGGGCGTTTGGCGACGCGCCCACGACCGGTTCCGCCGCGGCCTGGACCGCTTCCACCAAATGCTCGAGGGCCTCGAGGCGGCCGGGGCCGAGCAAACGCCTGCCGGCGCCCGCGCCGCCGAAAGCTGGGGCCCCATGGTGGCCGTGGCCGACGGCCTCGCCGAGCTGCTTCCGGAAGTGCGCCGCATAGCCGCCGAAGCCCAGCTGGCGGCGCCCAGCGAAGGAATGGAGATTCCCGCGGGCAAGGGCGGGCTGTTCAACGACGTGCACCGTGAACTGTCCCGGGCCGGCAACGCGCTTGCCGCCGCCTCGGAGGCACTCGCCCTGGTGAGGCTCGGCGCGGGGGAGGCGTCCGGCGTCGAACTCAAGGCGCAGTTGGTGCACCAGCACGTCAACCGGGCCGCCGGGCTGCTCAATACAGGGACATCTACCCACGGGTAGCAGGATTTTGGCGACAAAAATGCATAAAGTGTCGTGATCCCCGTCACAATTGCGCCATTTCTGAGGCAAGCCTTCCCTCAATTGGATTACGATCAATCCACGTTCGCTAATTGTTTCCACGCTGGAAGGCACCCATGAAGACCCTGTCGATGAAGAACAAGTTTGGCCGGACCGCGCTGGCCGCACTCGCCGGCGCATCCGTCCTGGCCCTTGCTGCCTGTGGCGGCTCCACGACCCCCGCCGCGAGCAGCGCTGCCGCCGGCGGAGCCGGGGACGCCATCACTGTCTACAACGCCCAGCACGACACCCTGACCCAGGCCTGGGTTGACGCCTTCACCAAGGAGACCGGCATCAAGGTCACCGTCCGCCAGGGTGACGACCTGGAACTGAGCAACCAGATCATTGCCGAAGGTGACAAGTCCCCCGCGGACGTTTTCCTGACCGAGAACTCACCGGCCATGACCCAGGTTGAAAACGCCAACCTGTTCGCCGACATCAGCGCAACTGTCAAGGACCAGGTTCCGGCACAGTACCGTCCCTCCACCGACAAGTGGACCGGCATCGCCGCCCGCAGCACCGTCTTCGCCTACGACAAGACCAAGCTGACCGAGGACAAGCTGCCCAAGTCGATCATGGACCTGGCTTCCCCCGAGTGGAAGGGCCGCTGGGCTGCATCGCCGTCCGGCGCCGACTTCCAGGCAATCGTCTCGGCCATGCTCGAGCTCAAGGGCGAGGCAGCCACGGCTGACTGGCTCAAGGGCATGAAGGAAAACTTCAAGGCCTACAAGGGCAACTCCACCGCCATGAAGGCCGTCAACGCCGGCGAGGTTGAGGGCGCAGTGATTTACCACTACTACTACTTCGGCGACCAGGCCAAGACCGGCGAGAACTCCAAGAACATTGGCATGCACTACTTCAAGAACCAGGACCCGGGTGCCTTCGTCTCGGTCTCCGGCGGTGGCGTGCTGGCTTCCAGCAAGCACCAGGACAGTGCCGCGAAGTTCCTCGAGTTTGTCACCGGCAAGGCCGGCCAGACCATCCTGCAGACCGGCACCAGCTTCGAATACCCGGTCGGTTCGGACGTTGCGGCAAACGACAAGCTCGTTCCGCTGGCAGAACTGCAGGCCCCCACGGTTGACTCGGCCAAGCTGAACTCGGCCAAGGTCACCGAACTCATGACGCAGGCGGGCCTGCTCTAGGTCCATGGATTTTTCCACTAGCACTGCGGCGGCCCAGCCGCCGGGTGCCAAGGTGCGGCGAAGCGCCGCTGGGGGCCGGGGCACACGCCTCGGCCCCTGGCCCGTCGTTGCACTCTGCACCCTCATCGCGGCGTTTTCCCTGCTTCCGCTGGGATACGTTGTGGCAGCCACCGCCAACACGGGGTGGGACACCATCATTGCGCTGGTGTTCCGCCCCCGTGTTGGCGAATTGCTGTTTAACACCCTGGCCCTGGTGCTGATCACTGTCCCGCTGTGCCTGGTGCTGGGCATTGGCGGTGCGTGGCTGGCCGAGCGCACCTCGCTGGCGGGGCACAAGGCGTGGTCCGTGTTGCTAGCCGCGCCACTGGCCATCCCGGCTTTCGTGAACAGCTACGCCTGGGTCAGCGCCATCCCGTCCCTGGGCGGCATTCTCGGCGGCGTGCTGATCTCGGTGTTGTCGTACTTCCCGCTCGTGTACATTCCCGTCGCTGCCGTGCTGAGCCGCCTGGACCCCGCACTGGAGCAGTCCGCGGCGTCCCTGGGGCTGGGGCCGTGGAAGGTGTTCTTCCGCGTGGTGCTCCCGCAGCTGCGGCTCGCGGCGGCGGGCGGCGCCCTGCTGGTGGCCCTGCACCTGCTGGCCGAGTACGGTGCCTTCGCCATGATTGCCTTCGACACGTTCACCACGGCCATTTACGACCAGTTCCGCTCCACCTTCAACGGGTCCGCCGCGAACATGCTGGCCGGCGTCCTGGTGTTGTTCTGCCTGCTGCTGCTCTTGGCCGAGTCCAAGACGCGCGGGCGGGCCCGCTACGCCCGCGTGGGCGGCGGCGTGCAGTCAAACCCGCAGCGGCTGGCGCTGGGTGCCTTCCAGCTGCCGGCCCAGCTGGGCCTGATTGCCCTCTCAGCCCTGGCGCTGGGCGTGCCGCTGTGGCATGTGGGGCGCTGGATCATTGCCGGTGGCGCCGCGATCTGGGAGCGCCAGGACCTGCTGGACGCGCTGCTTCAAACGCTGGGCTACGGCCTGGCCGGTGCGGCAGCCACCACTGTGCTGGCCTTCCCGCTGGCCTACCTGGCCGTCCGCCACCCGGGCCCCGCCGCGAAGGTCCTCGAGGCCGTGAACTACATTTCCAGCTCCATGCCCGGCATCGTGGTGGCGCTGGCGCTGGTCACCATCACTGTGCACAACGTCCCGGCCATCTACCAGACCTCTGTGGTGCTGGTGGCGGCCTACGCGCTGCTGTTCATGCCCCGGGCGCTGGTCAACCTGCGGGCCGGCCTGGCCCAGGCGCCGCGCGAGCTCGACGAGGCCGCCCAGGCCCTCGGCAAGCCGCCGTTCATTGCATTCCTACGCGTCACCCTGCGCCTCTCGGCACCTGCCGCCGCCGGCGGTGCCGCACTGGTTTTCCTGGGCATCGTCAATGAACTCACGGCCACGCTGCTGTTGGCACCCAACGGCACCCGCACCCTCGCCACCCAGTTTTGGGCACTGAGCAGCGAAATAGACTACATGGGTGCGGCACCCTACGCCCTGCTCATGATTGTCCTCTCGGCGCCCATGACCTACCTTTTGTTTGTGCAATCCAAGAAAGCCGCTGGCCAATGACCTCCCACCCACAGGACACCGCCGGATCCCCGGCCACAGACGTCACGGCGGCCACGCCCGGCCGCACTTTCGCCGCATCCGGTGTGCCCACGGACCACCTGGTGATTGAGAACGTCCGCAAGGGCTTCGGCGGCGCGGACGTGCTCAAGGGCGTCAACCTGGCCGTAGCGCAGGGCCGCACCACTGCCATTGTTGGCCCCTCGGGATCCGGCAAGACCACGCTGCTGCGCCTCATCGCTGGGTTTTCGGCGCCCGATTCCGGCCGGATCGCCCTGGGCGGGGCCGAAATTGCCGGGGAGTCCAAGTGGGTCCCCGCGCACAGGCGTAGCGTGGGCTACGTGGCCCAGGACGGGGCGCTTTTCCCTCACCTGAGTGTTGGCGCCAACATTGCCTTCGGCTTGCAACAGCGCGGCCGGGCTGCCGCAGCACGCGTGGCGGAGCTGCTCGAGATGGTCTCCCTGGACGCCGCCTACGCCAAGCGCCGCCCCCATGAACTCTCCGGCGGGCAGCAGCAGCGCGTGGCCCTGGCCCGCGCCCTGGCACGGCAGCCCCAGCTGATGCTGCTGGATGAACCATTCAGCGCCCTCGACGCTGGCCTGCGCGTGGCCACCCGCCGCGCCGTCTCGGAAACCCTGGAGCGCGCCGGGGTCACCACTATCCTGGTGACCCACGACCAGGCCGAGGCCCTCAGCTTCGCCGACCAGGTGGCCGTCATGCGCGACGGCGAACTGGCCCAGATCGGCAGCCCCTTTGTGGTTTACACCCGCCCCTCGGACAGGGCCACGGCCGAGTTCCTGGGCGACGCCGTCATCATCGAGGCCTGGCTCGAGGGCTCCCTGGCGCTGTGTTCCCTGGGCGGCATCCCGGTGCGCCGCCCACCCGTGCAGGGCAAGGTGCACCTCATGCTGCGCCCGGAGCAGATCCGCATTGCCGACGGCGGGCCCATCCGCGGCCGCGTGGTGGACACCGACTACTTCGGCCCCGAAACCACTGTCCGCATCCAGCTTGAACCCGTGAAGGCCAGTGCCGGCCGCACACTCGACCCCCACCAGCCCGTGGGTGGGGAAATCATCAGCATCCGGCACTGGAATGCCATGCTGGCCCGCCCCGGCACGGAGCTGTCCCTGAAGGTGGTCGGCGAAGGCGTCGTCTTCCCCTGGGACTAAGGTGACAGGCGCCGGCGTCGTGCCTTGAGCTCCACATAGGCCGTGACCAGCACCAGCAGGGCCACCGCCATTCCCAGCACGACGGCGGCCGGCACGTTGGCGCCTGCTGGCACCAGTCCCAGCGCAATCACCACGGCGGGCAGGGCCCAGGGCAGGACGGTGCCGGGGGACTGGCCATAGCGCAGTGAGACTGCCGCATTGGTGGCGTAGAACAGGGCGACTCCGCCCCCGAGGGCAATGGCCGCGCCGGTGGGCAGGGGCTCGAAGGGCTCCGGGATGGCGGTGGCTATGGCCGCGGCAATCGAGGTCACGCCCACCACCAGCGCGAAGGGCATGAACAGCGTTGTCTGCAGGATCCCGCCGAAGTCGCCGCGCTCCCGGAGGTGTTCCAGACCGGCGGTCAGGGTGCCCATGCCGTACTGGAAGAACGCCCAGCCCAGCAGCGCCACGAGCACGAAGCCCAGGGCTGCGGCCAGGCCCGGGCCGGGACCCCAGTCGGCGGAGGCTTCGGTGATGATGGAGAACACGGATTCGCCCAACACAATGATGACGAACAGGCCCAGCCGTTCCGCCGCATGCTCCACGTTGACGCCTGTCATGCTGGCCTGGGCCCCGGTCCGGCGGCTGACCGCAATCATGCCAACTTCCACGAGGATGGCCAGCGCCCACAGGATTGCCGCGCCGGGCATGGGCAGGAACGCCGCCACGAGCCAGGCCGCCGCGGTGCCCCCGTTGTAGAGCCAGATCCGCCACCGGGGCTCGGCCGGGTGCTGGCGGTGGTGGCGCAGCCACAGGGCCAGCAGTACGCCACGCAGGGCCGCGTTGGCCAGGGAGAACGCCCACGCCCGCTCATCCAGTGCGTGGGGCGCGGATGCGGCCATGAGAGCGGAGGCCGCCATGGCCGCGAGCATGGCCAGGCCCAGCTGCCGGGCGGACAGGCCGGGCAGGAGGTTGACCACCGAGACAATGTTGGCCCATGCCCACCAGGCCGGGAAGAAGAGCAGCACAAAGGTGGCGTATTCAGCCCAGCCGGGGTCGCCGTGGATGCCGTGCGCCAGCTGCCCCACAAAGGCCACGAACACCAGGTCGAAGAACAGCTCCATCCAGTGCACGCGCCCGGGTTCACGGGCCGGAGGCGGCTTGGGGCGGCCCGCGGGGCGACTTGCGGCATGGCTTGCCGGACGCGGCGCTGCCATCGCGGCAGGCAGCCTTGGTTGCTGCGGCGTGCCCGGGGGCCGGGCCTCGGGGGAGTCCGGCTGCATTCTGCCCTCCATGGGCCAATGGTAGACCCGGCGTTGCCGCTGCGGGGCTTAAGGGTTAAACCAAAAAACCCCGCCGTGGCGGGGTTTTAGTGGAGCCTCCAAACAGAATCGAACTGTTGACCTTTTCATTACAAGTCAAACGCATCTGGAACGGTCGTTGACCTGCGCCCCGCCAGCCAAGACCCCGAGGGCGACCAGATCGCCGCGGCCTGATGGCAACCAAAAAAGCGGGAAGGCTGCATTTAGTATCCAATGAGGTCATAATCGGATCCATGCACCCAACCGACATTGTCGGGACGGTCCTCGACTCGTGGGGGCGATGGCAGCGTGGAGCGAATCTATCGCAGCGCACCATTGATGAACGAGCAGCATTCATGCGCAAATTCTTTGCCTCCGCCCAGATAGGACCGCTCGACGCCACAGCCGACCACATACTCGCCTACCTCGACCGGCCCGAGCTAAGACCCGGCACCAAGTCGACCTACCACGGCCATTTTCGCGCCTACTTCGACTGGCTGGTCCGCACCGGCCAAATCAGCACCAACCCGGTCCTGCAAACCCCAACCCCGCGCCGGCACAAGGGAGTGCCCCGCCCGATCACACTGGCCCAGCTCGGCGCCGTGCTGCTGGCCGTGAAACGGCGCCGGACCCGGATGATGATCATGCTCGCTTCCCTGCAGGGGCTGCGGGTGCATGAGATTGCCAAGATACGGGGCCAGGACTTCGACTTCGCCGCCGGCGTCCTCTACGTCACCGGCAAGGGCGGGACCACGGCGCTGCTGCCGATCCATGAGGACGTCGCCGCCTACGCCATAGCGGCCGGGTTCGCGCCCTTGCTGGGGTACTGGTTCGAGTCGTATGTGAAGCCGGGGCAGCCGGTCGTGCCGCAGGCGGTGTCGAAGGCAATCCACGACGCCTACCAGCGGGTCGGAGTGGTGGCGACACCTCACCAAATGCGGCACTTCTACGGCACGTCCCTGGTCAGGGCCGGGGTGTCGTTGCGGGTAGTGCAGGAGCTGATGCGGCACCAGTCGTTGGCGACGACCCAGATTTACACGGAGGTCGACGAGGACCAGATGCGGGCCGGGCTCGCACTGGTGCGCCTACCCGCCGCCTGAACAAGCACGAAAGGCCCCCAACCGCCGTTTGGCGGTTGGGGGCCTTTTTGCTGTGCGTGGGCTGCAGCGTGAAAAATATTTGTTACCAAATTGTTGTTTCATATTGCTAGGTCTAGCATCCGTGTCAAGACCTATAATGCAACCTAGCATTTTTGTTGGTTTTCACGCCGTCCCGATCACCCGTTGGCGCCCGTCATTCCGGGCCAACTGCCTAGGGGTTGTAAGGGATGGCGGCGGGTGCCTCGGCAACCGGGTCGGGTGCCGGTTCCGGCTCCGCGGCGCCGGTGACAGGTTGGCCGATCACAATGGGGGGTGCCGGGGTTGCGGCGGTGTCAACAGATTTGCGCAGGGCGGCGGCGCCGAGGTCACGGACAGGGTCGGTGACCATGTAGCCGGACAGGCCGGCACCGAGCGCGGTCAGGGCGGCGAACACCACCGGCGCCCACGGGCCGAGCGCTGCCAACATGCCCGGGGTGACGGCGCCCAGGGCGGCGATCAGCGAGCCAAGGACCAGCGTCACAACGACTTGGACCCAGACTTTCTGGGAGATTGCTTTCGGATTCATTGCGGTTCTCTACTCCTTGATGGTGAGGCTGTTGCCGATGTATATGGTCGCCCACTGGTTCGGCAGATTGTTGAGTCGGGCCAGGTACAGCGGGTCGAGCCCGTACCGGGCGGCGATGGACGTGATGCTGTCCGGCGCCTCGATGATCCAGTACAGGGGGCCGGGGATCCAGATACGATCCCCGACCTTCAGGACCGTTTTCGCGGTGATGCCGTTGTAGTCGGTGATGCGCTTGATGTTCGCGGCGCTGGCATCCCCGAGGTAGAACGTGCTGATCTTGGAAAGGGTGTCACCCTTCTCCACCAGCCAGTTGATGTCCGTGACAGGGTAGGTCTTGCGCTTCGCCGGCCCCGGCTTGGTCGGGGGCTTGACCGGGGGTGCCGGCGGCGTGACGCCCGTGAGCTTGGCGAACTCGACCTCGGCCATGCGGCGCAGCCGGACCAGATCGTAGCCGCCGGGGCAGTCCGTCTGCGTCCAGTCCCGGTGCGGGAACAGGTCGTGGGGGATGCCCCAGTCGCGCCAGACCTGCGCCAGCACCTCGGCAGCCGTCTGGTATGTGCCGTCCGACTCATCCGGATTCAGCTCGAAGCCGACCGTTTGGGCGTTGCCCCGGGGGTTGCCGGAATGCCATGCGGCGTCGGCCACGGACACGAGGCAGGCGGCCCGCCCGGTTTCGATCATGTAGTGCGCGGACACGCCGCGGCTGCCGGGGTTCCGGTAGTCGTTCATCAGGGTGCCGAGGGTGCCCGCCCAGGTGGCGCCGGAATTCTTCTCGTCCCAGTGGTGGATCGTGGAACCGATGATGTTGCGCGGGTAGCCGAACGCGGCGGGGCAGTCCGCGCCGGGGGTGAAGTTGGGTGAGTTGTGGGTTTCGTCCATGGTGTAGGCCATTGCGGGTCTCCTATTTTTTGGGCACAAAAAAGGACGCCATTGGCGTCCTGTGCGGGTTTTCCTACTTGGGGTCAGGTGGTGGTTTCGGTCGGGTTGATGTTGATTTGTGTTTGCGGCTGGGCGGCCGCGGCTTTCAGCTGGTCGTCGAGCTTGGTGTGCAGCCCTTCAACGGATTTCGTGACGTTGTCGAGGTCGTCGCGCATGTTGGTCACGTGCGAGTTCTGGACCTGCTGGACGGCCGCATTCACAGCCAACTCCATCCGGGCCAGCGTCACGTTCTGGGCCGTCAGGACCGCGTCTTGTGAGTCGAGGCGTTCCGAAATGCCGGGCACGTGTTCCTGCCCGGTGGCCGGGTCGGCGGGGATGCCGAAAAGGACGTCCCACCGCCTCGACCATTTCCGAACCAGCGGCAGGAAAACTTTGAAAATCCACATGAGTCCCGCCCCCAGTGCGGCCAAAATGGCGAACATTGCCGCCAATGATCCCCAGTCCACAATGTCGGTAATTGTCTGCCAGTCCATGGCTACACCAACCCAACCCAGCCGTCAGGATCAACCCAGGCATAGAGCCGTTTCGGTGCCGGGTCCGGGCCGGGTTCCGGGTCGGGGTCGGCCACGGCCACGGGTGCCGGGATCGCGGCGTCGTCCTCACGGAACGCGTCCAGGTAGAAGTTGTTGGTGCTGGAATTTCCTGCACCCAAGTACAGGGAAGTGATCGCGGTGGGGGTGATGGTCGCCGACACTTTGTTGCCTGTGGCGGCGGTACCAACCGCCGCATCACAATTCAAATCCCCAGGGAACAGGGCGAACGACAGCGCCCCGGACACGAGGGACACATCCACGCGCGACCACTGGTTCAGGGGCAGGGTGGATGTGGTGGCCGCGCCCACGATCGTTGCTGTGGATCCCTGCTGCACCTTCATTGTCAGGTCAGCATTGAACGTCACCTGAAAGGTTCGGTTGGCTGTGGCCAGGCTGGACCCGACGAAAAAGACGACCGTGTTGGTGGATGGTGCGGCGGTGGGGCGGATGTAGAAAGACCAGTACCGCGTGGTCACACTGGTCCGGGTGAGTTCCATTTGGCAGTTGCCGGCCGTCGTCACAATCTTTGCTGACGACGTGCCGGCCTTGGATACTGCTGTGGAGAATTTCGCCCCGAAAGTGCCCTCGACCAGATCGAAAACGGTGTTGGCCGAGGTGATGTTGACGCCGTCTGCGCCTTCGAAAAGCTCGCTGATGGTGCTTGCCATGACGCGCTCCTAGGGGAGGTTCGGGACGGTGTAGCCGGCACCGGCGATTGTTCGAAGGTTTGCCAGTGCGGCCGGGTTCTTCTCGACACGGCCTTCGCCAGCGGCCCCACCAGTGCCACCGAAAAGGACGTTGTACCAGGCCCAGCCGACGCACCCTGCGGCGCGCAGCTTGTGGAACGACTGGTCCAGCCAGAGCGCCTGGTTGGCGAGCTGTGTGGCCGAGTACGGTGCGCCCTCAAGCGTGTAGCAGGACGCCATGATTTCCCACGGCTTGCCGGGCGCGTAGGTCGACATTGCGCTCACGACGCGGGCGACCTTCGTGTCGATGCGAGACAAGCTGATGTTTTCGCCGTACTCGAAGAATGACCACAGGACACCGCCGAAGTCGCCGGACGGTGGTGTGAAGTTGGCCAGGTTGCGGGAGAAGTTGCCGCCCGCGTTCATTTCCGTCGTCCACTCGGCCCATTCCACCCAGGGCAGGCCGACGCCGGGGTACTCGCGCATCACAGCCGCCGCGGCGGTGTAGACGTTCCGGTAGGCCAATTGCTGGGCGGACGTGGTCAAATTGTCCTCGGGCTCTTGGTAATAATTCCACCGGAAACCCGGCTTCCAAGCGGCCGGCAGGTTCGACAGGATCGAGCGCAGGTCAGCTTCGTTGTAGGACTTCGGCGTCACCTGCAAATTGATGGGCTTGGTGCCATGCTCGGCCGCCATCGCCTGCAGCTGCGCATTCCAATTCAATGACCCGCCGCTGTAGTAGACCATGCCGTTGTACCCGTAGGTCAGTGTGCGGGTGAACTTCTGTGACAGGGACTCGCCGGTAGCTTCCAGATCCAGGGACGCGACCAGCGGGAAAGGCCGGGTTCCTGTCGGCGGTGTCGGGTCAACGGGCGGTGTGATCGGGTCCGGGGTGACGATCCAGAAATCGCCCGGGCTGCCCGTGTCGGGCAGTTCCGGCCCGTAGCCGATCCGCATCCCACTGGTCAGGGTCGACAATTTCCCGGCCAGCCCTGTCGCGAGTGCTGTCGTGTCGGCCTTCGCACCCAGCCCGGTTGTGAGGGCTGATGTGGTGGCGTAGGAACCGGCCGCCTGCTTAGCGTCCAAGGCCGACTGCAGACCCGTGATGGTGGTGATGGCCTGGTTATGGGCGGTGGGTGTGCGGGCGTCCGTGAGGCGGGAGTCCGAGCTGGACACGTAGCTGCCGGCCGGTTGCGCCCCAATGTCGCTGGGGGTCAGGACCACAGCCCCGGTGTTCCCGTTCACGGAGGCCACGGCCCCACCGCCGCCACCAACAGCGGGTTCCTGCCATGCGAAATCAAAGTCCGTGTCCGACTGCTTGACCAGCATATCGCCGGTCGCACCAGCCCGGGGCAGGTCACCGAAAACGGTTTGAATGGCCGGGCCGCCGGGGATGGATGCGATGCGGGTGATGTCGACCGTGGCACCAGCGGCCAGTGTGAAACGCACCGGGTCCGGCTGGACTGATACCTCGTTGATGTTGAATTTGGCGAGGTACTGGAACGGGGCGGACAGGGCGTCCTGCTCGGACGCCACAATCCGGACCCGCGCATCCTCCCCAGGCCCCACAATTTCCCCGTTCACGATGGAGAACGTCTGTGGCTCGAGGGCGGACAGGCCGCCGTCTGGCAGGTTCACACGCACCCAGGCAATGGACGGGTAGATCGTGACCGTACCGTTCATGCGGTTCATGTCCGGGCGCTGGCCGGCGTCGGGGCCGTCCGGCAGCAGGGCACGGACGGACCCGATGATGGTCCCGTACAAAAGGTCGATGGGTGCGTCGGTCATGATTCCTCCTACAGGCTTTCCACGATTTCGAGCGGCGCCAGCGTGGTGCCGTCCCAATACAGGGCTTCCACTTGCGGGGCCGAGACGGCTTTCCCGTCACGGAATCGCAAATTGGACGGCACTTCTGTTAGCGGGGTGGTGATGGTTTGGGCTACACGGTGCAGGACGGTGTCGTCGAAATCGACGTACCAGGTGGGGCGGCCTTGCGTGCACCCCTCGAGGTGGATGCCGGTCACGGCGGTCCCGCACGTGCCGGTGACGGTTTCGAGCAGCGATCCGAAATAGGAATAGATTTTCAGTTCCTGCACGCCGGTGGTCCGGTTGACGGTCCACAGGCACCCGTACCATTGGCCGGGGGTGATGCGCCGGTTGGATACGGCCGTGGTCACACCGTCGACCGCGCGCAGCCGCCAGTGCCCGGCGTCGTCGAGCCCGACAGCTGCCTGTGACACGGCGGCGGGGGTCTGCAGCTCCAAGACAAGCCGGTTCGTGTCGGGCCAGGCGCTGGGGCGGATCCAGCCTTTCCAGTAGACGATGGCGCCGAAGCTGCCGCGCTGTGTGCGCAGCGCGTACTGACCCACGAACCGGCCGCAAATGGTGCTGCTGGCAAAACCGTTGGGCGCGTAGCTGCCGCTGCCGTCAAATGCGGAGTAGTACCCGTTGCCGTCCTCGCGCTGCAGCGGTGACCCTGCCAGACCGTCGTAAGGGCTGGTCCGGTACGGGTCGGTCGGGCCTTGCTGGTCCGGGTCGACTTGCACACCGGTGAGCATGAGGACCGTGTCGGCGGTACTGGTGTCATCGAAATAGCAGAACCAGGTACTGGCTCCCTGCAGGACGCCTTCGCGCTGCTCCACGATGGTCCCGGCCGTGCCGGTCCCAATGATCTCCTCCAGAAATTCCCCATCGGGATCATAGAAGCGGGCCGACTGGGCACCCGTTGCTGTGTTGTAGGTGTACAGGATCCCGTACCAAACGTTCGCCGTGAACACTGTTACGGACGTGGCCGTGGTGGTGCCGGACGTGTTCCGGAGTCGCCACTTGGAGGTGGTGTCGACGCCGAGGGAAACCAGGGTCACGGCGGCGGCGTTGCGCCAGTCCACGATCATCCTGTTGCTGTCCGGGGCGCTTCCCGCCTTGAAGTATCCGCGCCAGTAAAGCGTGGTGGCCGAGTACGTGGCGGCGGTGATGAGGCTGCTTTGGCCCGTGAATTTTCCACACGCCGCATCCGCCTTCGCCCCGGCCGCGTACACGGCCGAGCCGCCGCTGCCAGTAAAAACGGAGGTGCCTCCCTGGGCGGCGGCCGTGATCGCGAAACTGTTGGTGCCCTCGTATGCGGACGTGCGGAAAGTGGTCACGTGAGCCTCCGCAGGTAGATGCCTTCCACGGCGCCGGGTGCCGGCTGCGCACCAGCAGCCAGCACCCCGCGAATGGGTTCACCGATGTTGGGTGCGGTGACGAAACCGTCGTCGGCGCGCACGTTGAATAGGACGGCCGCGCCACCAGAGTCGGTGACTTGGATGGCGTTGACACCGACACCCCAGTTCCGGATCCGGAAAAGGGTTTTGCTGTTGAGCGCGTTTTGGATGCGGGGGAAAGCCTCTTCGTTCAGGTACCACACCAGCTGGCCAACATCGGGTGTCCCGGATGCGACCGAGTTGCGGGCTTCCATCAGGTTCGCGTCACCGGTTGCCGGCAGCCCACCGAACAGGGACCGCAGGGAAAGGATGGTTTGGCTGCGGGCCGTCTGCTGCCACACGATCGGCGGAATGACCGGGGTGCCACCGCCACCGCCGCCGCTGCTGATGGGCGGGTCGACCCATTCGGCGTCGTAGTCGGCGCCCGAGGTCTTGGCGAGGACTTGCCCGGTGGTGCCGCCGGCAGGCAGCTGGTCAACGCAGGGGATCGGGATCCGGAAGTCACCAGAAACCCAGTCGACCACTAGCAGACCGTCATAGCGGAACCAGTCGATGATGCCTTCCGCGTTCACCACCAGCTCGTTGCCGCTGATCGGAATCCCGTTCAAGTCAAAAATGGCCAGAGGGGTGGTTGCTCCTGTATCGGTGGGTGCGAAAACTTGACCGACTGTGCCTGGCGCGGCCTGGGTTTTGTCCGCATTGATGGCAATTACCGCTGCGAATGTACTCATCGTTTTCTCGCTTACAGGTAGTAGTCGATATTGACGAAAATGTTTGCGTTTTTAGGAACGCTCGTTGAAATTCCCGGCTGTGAGCGGGCGGAAATCACGCCAGATCCGGGCGACAAAGCAACATTGATGGTTGCTTGGTAAGGGGCTCCGCCACCGGAAATTTGCCCCACGAGGTAACGCAATTGCGCTGCGGCGCTGCGAATACTTGGGGGAATGACGGACCCAATCACGGTGTAGTCCGGATTGGTCAGCGCGAATGCTGTGGCGCTGGTTCGTGTCAAAACTATCTGCCCTGTCACATGCCCTCGCCCGCTGCTTGTGTCCAGCGTCAGGTCACCAGTGATTGACCAGCCGGTAACACCTAGGGGCGTGATCTTCGTAGTCCAGTCCTTCAACCAGGCGCCGGCACTGGCGGCCGTGACCGAGTAAACCCACAGGGCTTTCTGGATCATCAGCGTCGTGCCTACCTCGTCGAGGTATTGCATGGCGAGTTCATCGACGGCGACCATGCCGCCGCCGGATCCGGACCAGCAGCGCAGGTCAATGATTTCTTGGATCGTGGTGGATCCTGATTTCACTTTGACGAGCGCGATCGGCTGGTCGTCCTCGGTGCCGTATCCGGTGTCACGGGTGGGGATGCCGCGGGTGGCCGAACCTGTGACTACTTCGATGGTGGTGGTGTTGGTGTTCCAGTCCCGGTGCACCACGATGAGGTCGTAGCGGTCACCGGATCCCACGGTCGCCAGGGATTTGGTCACGGCACTGTCGCTGATGTCGTAGACGCCCTTGCCCCAGCATTCGCCTGTCCCGATGGACACGGTGCGGTCGCCGGCGGCAACTGTGACTTTGAGATCGTTGATGCCCAAAACACCGTAGTTCGCTCGGCCCACGCGCAGCGCAGCCTTTGACCATGGGGTTTCGGCCACGCTGCCGTCGTAGAAATAGCTGGTGAATGCCATGGCGTTACCTCGATTTCAGGGTTCGGACAGCGCGGAATGCTGCGCTAATGGATTTCGTCAGGGTCACTGCCGGGTCGTTGCTGCGGTCCCCGAGGATGGGGTTGGTGACGAGCCCGTTGGCTTTGTCCCACTTGATCGACGCCTCGGTGACGGCCTCCGTAATGACCACACCGGGCCGCACTTGGACCGGCATCAGCTGGCCAAGGCGGACACCGTTGGGACCCATGAAACGGAAGTTGGCTGTCTCGGATAGGGACAGTGAAAGGGATGCGGTGGAGCCGGTTGAATCGACCGTGTTCTGCACACGGTTGGCCAGGATGGTGTCGTCGCTGGCGTCCCGGGCATCCCGGAAAACCTCAATGATCCGGCCGGCGGCCTCGCGCCCGGCCACGGTCTGCCCGATGAAATGCCGGGCCGTCCCCTCACCCTGGCCGCCGCCAATGACTCGGGTGGCGGATGGGCCAGACAAGGAGAAGCTGCCCTTCTCGAGGATCCCGGATTCTTCCGTCAGGGTCCGCGGATAGGTGGTCTGCGCGTAGCAGTCCACCACGAGGCCGGAACCGACCTGCTGCACCGTGACGCAAATGCCGGCGTCCGTCAGTGCGGGGTACAGCACATCGGCAAGTTTCTGCATCCGAATACTGACACCGCCGGGGATCGTCGCCCCGCGGTTCAGGTTGGTTGCGCAGGTCACCGGCAGGCCGAGGCGCGTGATGCAATTCTTCGTGACCAAGTCCTTGAGGATGGTTTCCGCGTTGCCGGTCTTGGTGTAGTAGGCCGCCCCACTTTGGGATGACAGGGCCGCGCCAGGGACCGGCCAGCCTTGGGTGTCCCACAGCAGCACCTTGTCCTCAACAAAGTTGATCGTCGGGAATCCCGTCCGGGATGGGATGAGACCGTTGTCGGTGTCCACCCATCCGGACATCAGAAACTCGCCCTTGTACTCAATGACCAGCCGAGCCCCGTTGTCGAGGTCGGTGACGTCACCTAGGCGTGGGTCGGTGGGGGACAGGGTGATGGTGCCGGTCCCCGGCAGAAACGCCCGGGGGTGAAGGTCCAGTTTTACGGGTGCACCAATCCAGCCTTTGCGATGGTATGCGCCATCGTAAACCGTGATTTTCAAGGGCAGCACGGCCACGACGTCACCAGGCTCTCTTGAACAATGGGGAAATTTCGATGTCCACCGCGCCGGTCCCAGTCATAGAAAGGGCCAGCTGCAGGTTCAGGCCGGGCGGGATCGGCATGTTGAAATCTGCCGCACCCAAATCACCGGACCGGTCCACCACACCGGACAGTGTCCGGGTAGTGTCGTCCCAGTCACCCAGCAGGCAGGTCTGCGCGGTCGGGTGCGTGTCGATCACCGCGGCCTCACCATCCGCAATCGTGAAAGGAACCTCGATTGACATTCCACCGATGCCGACCGTGGCCGACGTGGTCGGCCCCAGAATAGTCCACACCGGGAAGGCGTTCACCTCGCCGGGATTCGACACTGTGGCCGTGGCCAGCGACTTGCCCGAGCTGATGGTGACGATGGGTCCGGAAAAGAACGGGGCCGGTGACGCTGCCACGAACCGGCGCCGCACCGGGGCGCCCTCCCAATAGGGCTGGTTCGCGATGAAGTTCAGCCCGTAGGTTTCGATGCCGTACTTGGACGGGTCGACGTCGAAATCCTTGTTTCCGTCGTCGACGTACCGGATCCGCAGGTTCCGGGCTTCGCCGTTGGGTTGCCGGACTGTCCAGATGCCCGGCTGTTCCGTGTCCATGGTGCGGAAGAATGCCCGGTCGTGGGCGATCCATTCCGCGCTGCTGGTGTTCCGCCAAACCGCCAGCGGCCAGAAAACCTTGCGCTCTTCCACACTGGATCCGAGGTGCTGGGATCCAGCAACGGCCGGGGACGATTTGGAGTAGATCGTGGTGGGTGGTGTGCCGAAGCCACGCACCCCGGGCAGCAGGGCGACCCCGGAGGTGGCAGCGTTGAGCTGCCACACGGAGCCGTCCCACCCGGTCCAAGTGAGGACCATGCCGGGCCAAGGGTTGTCGACGATGGGCGCCGGCGGGACCGGTGCCGCCAAGGGGGAGACCAGAACGAAAACGCCCATTTAGATGACCTTCCCTTCGTTGCGGAGCCCGGCCACAGCCGAAGCGTCAGCCAAGTCCTGCTCCCATTTCCGCGGGGCCTCTTCCGGATCGAAACCATAGACATTGCCGTGGTAATTCACTTCCGGCCCCTTGCGCCCCGCACCAGACGCCTCGAGCTGGGCCCCAATGCTTGTGAGGTTGCTGGCGTCGGCTTGCCCGACGCGCAGCTGCCCCACATGGTGCCCAGTCACGGTAGCCGTGACCCGGTTCAGGCTTTCCTCGAGGTTCGGGATCTGGTCATCCAAGGACTCGACCAGGCCGCCCATGATCCAGCCGCCGTGGGGCCGCAGCAGGACACGGTCCAGAGACTCGGGGCCTTTGTGGTCCGCGATCCAGCCGGCGATGCCGCCCACGAAATCGGTCACCTTCCCCCACACGGACATCAGCCCGTCATAGAGGGATTGGATGATGGACTGTCCGATGCCGAAAAGCCGGCCGCCGATGTCACCAATGGCGCCCAGCACCTGCCCGCCGAGGCCGCTGAAGAATCCGACGACCTGGCCGATGGCACCAGACACCCCGTTGACGATGTTGTTCCAGGTGCTGGAGAAGAATCCGCCGATGGCGCCCAGCACCCCGGAGACGACCGAGCTTGCATTGTTCATGCCGCTCGAAATCACGGATACAACAAAGCCGATTACATTCCGCACAATGGAAAGGTAGAAATTGAACATTCCGGAGAAGAAACTACCAATAGCATTCAGGACATTTGAGACAATATCGCGTGCCGTATTCAATCCGATTTGGATAATAATTCCGAAAACGAGAATTGCGGTACGCACAGCGGTGACAATATTGTTCCAAATTGTGGAGAAGAAATTTCCAATTGCATTCAGGACATTTGAAACAATATCGCGTGCCGTGTTCATTCCGACTTGGATAATAATTCCAAATACGAGAATCGCGGTTCGCACGAAATTCACAATATTGTTCCAGGCGTCAGAGAAGAATCCGACGATCCCGGCCCACACACCGGACCACCATGCAGCAACCGTGTTGACGATGCCGACAAGCCAGTTGACGAAATTGCCCCAGATCGTGGTCACAAACGAGACCACCGAGTCCCAGTTCATGACCAAGAAAACGATGATTGCGATCAGTGCCGCGATGGCAAGGATGATCAGGCCGATCGGGTTCGCGGACATTGCAGCGTTCCACAGCCACTGGGCCGCGGTGGCCACACCCATCGCCACCGACGTCGCCACGAGGGCGACACCGTGGGCGATGTTCGCGACCGTATGGGCAATAACCTGCGCGACGGCCGGGATCCGGGCCAGGAATCCGGCCCGCTGCTGCCCGTTGGACACGGCCATAGCCGCCGCCAAGGCGTTATTCGAGTTGGCGAGGGCAATGTTGGCCACAACACCGGCCGCCTTAATGGGCAGCGCCCCAATTTCAGCGAAGTTCGCTGCCGTCTGCCCGGTGCGGTAGATCAGGAAAGCGGCCGCCAAGGCAACCACGATCGGGGTTAGTAGTTCCGTATGGTCGGCCAGGAATCCCATCGCGTCGGCCGCAATCTGGATCAGGGGGGCCAGCAGCGGCAGGGTGTTGCCTATCAGCAGGCCCAGCTGGGTTCCAACAGCCCCGATGTGGGAGCCTACGGTGATCATGACCATGCCGAGCGGCTGGGCAAGGTTCTGCAGGGCCGAGAAAATGGTCCCGATGTTGCCGCCCAGGCCCTCGAAATTGCCGTTCTGGATACCGCTGAAAAGCGACTTGAATCCGTTGCCGATGGCGACCAGTACGGGCTGCACGTAGTCCCACACGTTGCGCGTGATCAGGCCCAGGTGTTCCAGCACGCCGGCGAAACCAGCGGAGGTGACTTCGTCGCCGCCCTCCTTGAATGCGAAGCCGAACGCGCGGATCCCGCCAACGACCTCGTCGAGTGCGGCGAGGGTGGTGGTGGCGAAGTTCGCGATGTAGGGCGTGGCTTTGCCCTGAAACCACTCCCCGAATTGGGTCATGGACGGGCCAACACGGGCGTTCAGCCCGTCAAAAATGAGGGTGATCTGCTGGAAAACGTTCTTCACCAGAGGGAAAAACCATGAGGTCATGGACACGCCGACACGGGACATTGCTGCGCGCATGTTGTCGTAGGCGCCGACCGTGGTGTCACCGGACTTGAGTGCGGATCCGCCGATGTTCTCGCGCAGCACGCGCTGGAATGTGGCGGCGTCCACTTCGCCCTTGGAGACCATTTTTGTCATGGCCTCTTGTGAAACCCCGTAGGATTTCGCCAGCATCGGCATGACGTACAGGCCGTTCTGCGCCATCTGCTGCACAACGTCGCCGGTGAGCTTCCCCTGCCCGGCAACTTTGTTCATCATCTGGCCCATGGAATTCAGGTCAATGCCTGCTTGGGTCGCTGCGTCCGCGGTCAGGGACAGGAACGCTGTCAGTTCCTTGCCCGGGGGGATTGCCGCACCAATGGCGCCGGCCGCCACCGTGGCCGCGTCACCGAGGCCGAAAGCGGTCCCGCGCACCGAGTCCAAGGCGTTGCCCATCACGGCCGACACCTGGCCCGTGGACAGCTTCAGGCCCTCGAGCTTGGTTGTGGCGCCCTCGATGTTCAGCTGCCGGTCAATGCCGCCCTTGACAGCCATGGAGCCGATGAGCCCACCAATGGCGGCCACACCGGCCCCAGCAATGCCAACAACACGGCCAGCGATACCGCCGATGCTGGAAATGAAACCGCCGGACGCTTTCGCGCCGGCGGCCTCACCAACACCAGACATTCCCTGCGTGATAACGCCTTCGGCGCCTTTGAAGCTGGGGATCAGGGAAATGTACGCCGACGCAAGTTCAGCATTTGATGCCGGCACAACACACCACCCTTGTTTAGTTTTGGTTCCAGCCCAGCAGGGCGTCCATTTCGTCCATCGGGACGGGCTTGCCTACGAACTTGTCCGGGGTGCTGGCCTTCACGCCGGGCCGTGGCAGCGGGTCCGGGTAGGTGGCCCGGTCGTTTCCGCCCAGGCGCTGCAGCAGGTAGTTGCCGACCGCTTGCATATCGAACATGCCGGCCAATAGCTGGGGGATCAGTTCCCATTGCTCGTCCATGGTGGGCGGGTGCACCATCCGGTGCAGGGCCGAGTCCTTCGGGCTGAACTTCACGAAAATTCGCAAGTCCCGCCACGTGAGCGCTGCGGTGCCGAGCCAGTCAAGGCGCAGCCCGGCCCGCAGCAAATCGTTTTCGAGGGCCTCCCCGTGCGCCAGGATCAGGTCGCGGAGGCCGAAGATTCCCCCACAGTGATCCCGGACGCGTCCTGCCATGCCGCCATCAACGCCTCGAGCTGTTCACTGTCCTCAAGCAGCGGGAAAACATCGGGCAGGTATTCCCGGAAAAGGCGGATACCCATGGCTTCCTTGTCGGTGTTCCCGTCGAGGTCGATCACCAGGGACGGCTTGATGAACTTCATCAGCGGAATCGAGTAGATCTTCTTCGACCCGTGCAGGGTGAATTCGAAACGGTTCTGCTTGATGGATGCTTTGGATGCGGGTACTTGGTAAACCATTGCGGGTCTCTCCTAAGTGGGGTGCGGGTTGATTGTTCTGTGGTGGGGGTGGTCGGCGGAAACCCGCAATGTAAACGCCGACCACCCGGTTTGGGGCGGCGGTTAGGGCGTGATCTGCCCGTCGTCGCTGAACTGGACGAAGTAGTTGCCGTTGGCGTCCGGGAACGCCTGCAGGGTCAGTTCGAGACTGGCAACCTTGTCGTCGGTGTAGGAGGTGTCACCGATGTCCATGACAACGATGTCGGGGAAGTACAGGCGCAGCTTCTTGCCGCCGTCGTTGAAGATTTCGACGATCATGGCGCTGTGCGGGGACAGGTCCGAGGTGCCTTCCACAGCCAGCAGGTTGCCCTTGGTGGAGGTGGCGGCCGTGGCGGTGACGTGCGAGGCACCGTACACGGTGGTCTGGGCTTTGCTGTTGAGGAATTCGGCCAGGCCCAGCTTGACGGTGACGTCGTAGCCCTTCTTGGTCAGTGCGATGGAATCGCCGCCCCAGGCGTACACGACGCCGGTGTTGCGCTTCTCGGACTTGACCACACCGGAATCCGTCAAATACCCGAGGGCATTGAATGCGGCGTCGAGTGCGGTGGTGGCGTCGGTGGGTGCCGTGGCCCCGACCGTGGCGACCAGCACGCCGCCGGTCACGAGCGGCTTGCCGACAATGACGTTGTTTTTTGAATTAGCCACAATCGGCTCCTTTATGAAATTTTGCGGGTTTCAGGTTTTTAGCCGGTGATGACGACGCCGCGGATACGGACCCAAAGCGTCATGGTGTACCGGATGTTCGAGGTGATCGGGTCTGGCAGGTTCACAGGCCCGGACAGCTCGGTGACGCCGAAAATCATTCCGTCCGCCGCGTTCAGCCATGCCCGGGCTGTGGACAGCAGGGCGACGGCGTCAACCTCTTTGGTCGCGTAGGCTTCGAGCGTGATTTGGGCGCGGTCACTGATCAGGGTTTCGTTGGTGCCACCGGTGCGGACCACCTTCAAAAACTGGGCGGGCAATGTTTCCGGCAGCTTGGTCCCCATCGCCACGGCGCCCATGTAGTTGAGCAGGTACGTTCGCACGACGGCCTCGGCGTCCCGGAACTGGACGGCTTCCATCAGCCACCCCCGGCGTCCAGGGCCCGGGTCAGGGACCGGTCTCGCGCCTCGGATTTCCGGGCAACATTGTCGCCGGTGCTGACGCGCCCGTGCGCTCGGTTCGGGCCGACCGTCACTTCGACGTCCCACTGGCCGGGGCCGGCAGCCGCCGCGATGGCGTTTAGCCGGCGCTTGATTTCAGCCTGAACTTCCGGCGATTTCAGAATGGCTTCGAATGCGGGGCTGTTGTATTCGATGCGGTCAATTTTTCCGCTCATGATCAGCCCGCCCATTTCTGCAAAAGGATCCCGACATAGTCGGACGGCTGGCCGGTCTGCCAATCTTCGGGCGTGCCGTAGATGGTGTACTCGACGCCTTTCCATTCGACGTGCTGGTACGTGTTCACGACGGTCCCGGCCGGGGCGAACACCGTCCAGGCGACCAGTACGGAATCGCGGCCGAGGAGGAATTCCATGGATGCCCCTGGCTGCACGTCACAGCCCCGGACGTCGCGCCGCGTGACCGAAGGGCTAGTCCAGTCCCTTTCGTCGTTGCCGTGCCCGTCGTCGGCTAGTGGGGCCGTGAGCAGGGTGACCGTGGCCCGGCCCGGGGGGCGGCTCACGACGTCCTCGCTTCCCGGTACGAGCCCAAGACCAGCAGCTGCATCGGGGAAAAAATGTCGCTCGCCTTGTACGTTGCGGAGCGCTGCCCGACCCGGTCCGACACAATGCCGGCCGGGGTGTTGTACATGGACGCTGCGCCAGCGGCTACAACACCAGCCAGTCCCTCGGGGATTTCAGGGAATCCATGCGTGTAGGTGATCCGGATTTCGTCCTGGCCACGCGGCCATGTGCAAGAACCAGCCCCCCGCGGGGCGGGAGCAATCTCGCCGGTGGACGGCAGCAGCCGCCACGCACTGAACTGCAGCTGTGTCCAAGTACTGTCGTTAGCCATGGTCTCAACCAGTGACACGGACACGACGGGGAACTGGCGGGGGACAATCACCCCGCCTTTCATCGTCAAATATTCCGTCGTTGACCCCAGCGTGAAGTCCTGCCCGGTGTAGCTTCGGACGGCCTCGGAAACCACACCTAGCCACAGCAGCGCAGTCGGATCCGCTGGATCCAACCCGTCCTCACCTAGCCCGAGGGCGGTGCTTACCTGGGCCACGGTGGCAAGGTTGCTCATGGTCCCTACTCCTTCGGATCGGCTGCCTTGATTTCAGGAACGGTGTTGGCCGCATCAACGGCGGGTTGGTGCTGGGCGCGAAGCACTTTCGCCTCGGCCTCGGAAAGCCAGGACGCGGTGACGGTGACGACCTCGGGCAGCTTGTATCGGACAACCACGTCCTGCGCGGGCGAATATGGATCGTTGACGCTGGTGAATCCCACACGCTCGGGCTCGGGCTCGGGCAGTTCTTCCGGGACAGGTTCGGCCGGCGCGGGTTCACCGTCACCGGACTCCTCCCACGGTTCCGGGGGTGCCGTGTCCGGGGCGCTGTCGGCCCCTGTCGCGGCTGCTGGATCGGCGACGGCCTCGGGTACCGGGGCCGGTTCAACAGCCGCGACAGGGGTGGTTTCGGGGGTTTCTTCTTCTGCCTTCTTACGGGGCATGGCGGGTCTCCTAAGTTCGTGGCGCACAACGGCAGCGCCCCCAGCGAAAAGTGGGGGCGCTGCCGTTGTGCTGTTTGCTGGGCCTAGACGGCTTCGCCGTAGACGCCGAGCGTCAGTGACTGTCCGGCGCTGCCAGACACGGTGTATGCGGCGCGGACGTAGCGGTCGATCAGGCCGACTACCTTCACACCCGAGTCGTTGGCCGCGGTCTGGGCCGTGAGTGCCGAACCAACATCGGCCCATCCGGTGCTGCCGTCGTGGCTGGTCTGGACCTTCACCGTCACAGACGGCGAAGTTCCGGCCACGGCGGTCACGACGGACTGGATCCGGATGGACGCCTTGTTGTCCAGGCGCACAGCCGGGCCGTTGCCGGTGACCGTGACCACGGTGCCGGCGGGGAGCAGGACAACATCGTTGCCATTGTTTGCAAATGCCATGGTGATGCGCCCCCTTACAGGCCGGTGACCAGGCCGAAAGCGCCCGGTCGGTAGACAGCGAGGCCGACGCGTTCCTCGGCGCGGACTGCGGTGAGGTTCCGCTGGAAGAAATCAGCATGCGAGTTGCTGGCCTCCACGGTCAGGCCGCCCTTGCGGAAGATCTGGCCGCCCTGCTGGAACGCACCAACGAGCGCGGTCTTGTCGGCCATGGCCGGGGAAACAGCAACGCGCTTGCCCCACAGGGCCTGGCCGACCATGTCCGCGAACGGGCCGTTTGCGTAGTACTGGCCCTGGCTGTTCTTGGCGAGCATGATTTCGCCCCAACCCAGCGGGTCAATCGCCAGTGCGTCCGGTTCCAGGAACTGGGTCACACGGATGGCGGTGATCTGCCGGTAGATGGCGTCCATGCTGTTGTCCGAGCCAGTCGACGGGGCGGAGCCCTTGACGACCGTGGTGGCCAGGCCGCCACGATTCAGCAGGCCAACGAGGTTGGACCCGGTGCCGTCGCCGTTGAGCAGCTGCGCCTCTTCGGCCAGCTTCACGAACAGCAGCAGACGGGCGTCGATGTACGACCGGGCCTGTGCCCAGTCCTCGAGCATTTCGTCCGAGATGGGCAGGAACGTGGCGATCTTGTGCAGCACCTCGTCGACCTTGCCGAACGACAGGGCGGACTCGGGCTTCAGGTTTCCTTCAGCCACGGTGGCGGCAGCGTTGGTGACCGCCGTTTCCACGAGGTACCGGATCAGCGGTGTGGTCGTGGTGCCGGCAGGGAAAAGGTCCGCGATGGTGAGCGGCTTGAACCGGATGTCGACGATGCCGGGCAGCACGGTCGGCTGTCCGACCGGGGCGAAACCGGGGCCGGGGGCTCCAGCGTTTCCTTCCGTGAAAGTTGTCTTGACTTCGACGTCGCCGGAGGACCAGCTGCCGCCCTTCAGGCCGCGGTCCATGAGGGACTTGTACCCGTCGGACTGCACGAACTGGGATCCGATGGAACCGAGGGACTTGGTGTCCTTGTCGTCGGCACCGTCCTCGACGTGGGATCCGGTGGCGGCCGCGTACTGGGCGCGCTTTTCCTCCACGAAGGACAGGGCGGCGACTTCGTCCTCCCACTTCTTGATGTCGGCTTCGATACCGGACTTGCCGTCCTCGCCGTTCAGTGCGGTCTTCATTTCCGCGAACGTCATGGTCGGGGATTCGGCCACGGCCAGAGCCTTGAGGCTCAATTCCCGGACCTTGTCCTGTGCTTCTTTGAGCGTTGCCATTTGACTAATTCCTTTCGAGGTTTAGTTGGCGAGCGTGATTTTTGCGCGCAGGCCCAATGCCAGGGCGCGCTTTTTCATTGATTCGAGTTCTTCGGATTCTTCGATCCGGTCACCGGATGGGTTGCCTGCGGGGGTCGCTGATTTCCCAGTCCCGTCCGCGGGGGTCACATCCGAGCCAGTCGGCTCGCCGTCGTCCTCGCCATGGCCGCCCCGGGGGGAGGTCACTTCTTCCACAGACACCGCCGCCGGATCCCCCACGAGGGTCACCGTCTTGCCGTCGTCCGTAAAATCCTGTTGGAAGGTGCCGCCACCTTCGCTGTCCTCGTACACGAGGTAGCCGCCACCATTGCCATCCGGAACGGTGCCGCGCAGCCAAACCCACGCGTCACTGTTCGCGTTCCGCAATGCTTGGGATGCGCGCTCCTGCGTGGCCTCGAGGCTGCCCGCAAGCGCCTTGAACTCCGACCCGCCGGCGGATTTCTCAGCGCTGCAGGCCGCACCAAGCGCAGCCGCGCCGTCGTGGATGGACTGGATCGCGTCCGCGTCGGCCTTGCTGTTCCGAGCCCCGGCCTTGAAACCCTTGCTGGACAGCACCAACGCCTCACGGTTCGAGGGGATCGCCACGAACGCACCGTTCAGCAGTTCGCGCTTCACCGACGTCACGCCGTCCTTGGTGGACTTCTCCGACATGAACGCCACCGACGTCGTTCGGATGTGCCCCTCGTTCACAAGGGTCCGCACCTTCTGCGCTTCCGGGATGCTGGAATACGTCCCATCGACAACCAGGTTCCCGGTGTCCTCGTCCAGGTACGGGGCGCCGGAACCGACACAACCCGCGACCGTCATGGCGTGGTCCTGATCGAACGTGATGTGGCTCGGCAGCGGCTGCTTCCACTCGTCGGGCAGCAGGGTCTCCCCGTCCCGGTCCTTCGTGGGCGCCGACAAAATCACCTGAAACGTGCCCGGGAAATCTTCATCCGTGCCCGTGGGGGTGATCGTCGCGTCCTTTCGGATGATGTTTCCCATGGCTATTGCTCCTTATCGTTTCCGGCAGTGCGCGCTGCAGCAGCAGCCCTGCGCGAGGTCCGGCCATTCGGTTTCGGTGGGTTCGGGATGATGCCCTGCTTGACCGGGGCCGGCGTGTCCTGCTCCCCGGGCGGAACCGGATCAGCAGCAGGGGCGGCAGGCAGTGCCAGCTGGGGTTTCGGCGCACCCAGCAGCTGCAGTGCAGAGTTGGCAAAAACGACGTCCATGTTCGGGTCTTTGATAGGTTCGAGGCCCATGATCACGCGAGCCTCGTTGCCGGTAGTGATACCGCCCTGGCGCATGGTTGTTGCCGCCGTGGATCGTGTTTCGTAGTCGCCGCGCAGGACGTCGTCCATGTTGAACCGGGTCACTACGCGCGTGTCCCCGGTGCGGGGGTAGAAGTCCGGGACCAGTTGCCGATTCACGGCAGCCTCAAGCTCCGTGAACCACGGCGCCATCGTGTCCCTGTACTGGCTGCGCAGCTGCTCCGTGACGTTGGAAAATGTGGCGTGATCCAGGATGTGAACCACCAGCGGCGAAATATCGTAGGCCGCGCATACCTCTTCGCGGTTCAATCTCCGAGATTCGACGTACTGCATTTCTTCCATGTTCAGCTGCATGATGTGAGGGACGATGCCCTCTTCAAACAGCGAAACGCTGCCCGTGTTCTCGGCGCCGCCCATGCTGGCCTCGGCCTGCGTTTTCAGTCGCTTCTGCGCGGGCTCCGAAAGGCTATTGGGGTGGGTCAGGATCATGGACGGGCGGGCACCCTTGCGCCAGAATGACGCCGTGGCCCGCCGGCTGGCGTCCTCATTCAGCAGCGTCATGCGCAACGCCTCGAGGTTCGACAGGCCGCGCGCCACCGTGTCCGGGTTGTATGCGGTGAACACAACAACGTCCTCAGCCGGCAGGGGTTTCATGGCCTCGGCAGTCTGCCCACCAGGCGCATACACATACTCGAGCTGGCCGTCCTTGTTGCGGCGTACAATCACGTTGGCCGGGTGCATCGGCCAAAGTTCCCGAACCTCGTTGTTAGGCCCACGAACCTTCCGCCAAAACGACTCCCCAAAAATGTCCCGGGTCGAGGACGTCCACCGCCACAGGTCAAAACCGGACATTTCAGGATTCGGATCCTGCATGAGCGCGGTCAGCGCCCCGTCCTCCGCGGACTTCAAAATGCCCTTGCCCTGCTTCAAAACGTCGAACGGCATCCGGGCCGTGGCCATGGCCCGCTTGCGAACCACAACACCGACCCACAGCTGGGCTTTGTACAGGGCTCCGTAGCTGGCGAAAGTGTTCTCGAGTTGCAGGTGGGAGCCGCCGTAGTAGGAGGCGTTCGCGAACATGGGGGACAGGTCCGCCAGGGATCCGCCGGGGGCCGGGGTGATGGTGCCATTGGACAGAAACACGGTCAGCCCCTTTGTGAGTGCGTCCGCTCAGGCGCGGAATTTTTGGAGGTATTTAACACGGCTGCGCGGTAACCACAGTTCACCGTCGATGGCCAGCCGGTCGCCGGTCGCGGCCACGCTGGAAACGTCACCCAGGATCAGGTGGGATTCGTCCCAGTCCACAAGCACCCCATCGACGGCGGTGTCGTCGTCGAGGGTTGCGAGGAACCGGCCGCGTTCGGCCATGGTCAGGAGGCGGTCTTTGCGTCCCATGATCAGCACCCCTCGTTCGGGGTTTTCGATGTTCGAATTTTTGGGTTGGTGACCATTGCGGGGTCTGCCCTTCCGTTGGGGGCCTCGTCCCTCGTCTGGGTTTCAGTCGAGGTGGGTTCGCCGCAAACCTCGCCCCTCGCCCTTAAGGCGAGTAGGCGAGGTTCGCCGGACGAGGTTGGACGAACCTGGGCGAGGTATGTTGATTTGGGTGGAAAATTAGTAAATGTGATCGACAATGAAATTTCACTGTCGATTCTTTTCTGTGCACAAGTAGGGCAACGGGGTTGCTGGATTTAGTACGTCAGCAGGTCGCCGTCCTCGTACTTGGACCGCTTCACCGGCTCCGGTTTCTTCGCCACATACGCCCACGCGGCGCCCATGACAGCAATCAGCGGGGCCACATCCACAGGGGACTTCATCCGGTCCACCAGCCACGCACCATCACCGGCAGGCTTCGTCACCGCCATCTGCGCGGCCAGTGTCAGCAGCGGATCCCCACGGTGCCGGAACAACGGCTCACGGTCGGCAAGCTCAATGTCTTGGCCCGCCTCGTCCTCGGTGACGCCGCGGACAAGGTTCCAAAACATGCCCATGCCGCGGGACAAATCCGAACCGCCCCAAGGGATCACATTCAAACCCTCAATGGCCTCGAGGTCGGTCAGCAGCGCCGACACCGGGGCGCCGTTGGCTTGCAACGTCACCCCGAGCATTCCTTCCTTCATACCGTCCTTATTGACGAGCCTCTTGAACCACGGAACAATCCAGGCGGTGCCGCCGCGGGACTCGGCCAGCTCAACGTGCAACAGCCCATCCTTTTGCAGTGCCGCGACCGCGATATGCGCCCAGCCCGTGTTTCCCGGCTGCACGTCGATGCAGAACATGTAGTCGGGGCTCGCGCGCCGGGATGCCGGATCCTTCGCCAGCTCCCAAGCGCCGTCCGGGAAAATCCCGGCTAGCACCGTGTCCAGCCACTGGCATAGCACCTCGGTCCGGAACACCCGGTCGGGCGTGCGTGCGGCGGCGGCAATGGCTCGCTCGGTGACGTAGCCGTAACCCAGTGATGGGTTGGCCTGCTGCCAGCCGTTGCGGTCCCACACGGAACATTCCGGCAGAGCCGACCATTCAAAGATGCCGAGGGCGTCACTGAACTCTTCGTCGTCGTACTCTTCGTCGAGCCATTCTTCTGGGACGGTGATTTCCCCGAGGTCTTGAATGTTGTCCGGGTTCCCGAGCGCGGCGTGCGCCTGGTTCCGCAGGTAGCGCAGGACGATGGATGCCGGGTCGCCGGCGTTGGACGCGGCCCAGATTTGGGCGTTGGCCCGGGCCATCGTCGTAAACGTGACGGCCGCCCAGGCCTCCCAGTTCGTGTGTTCGCGCAGTTCGTCCATGAGGACCAGTTCCGCGGACTTCCCGCGCCCACCCTTGCGGCTGGCCGCAGCGACCTTGTACCGTTCGCGGGTGACCAGCTTCATCATCTTCCGACCCGACCCGGTCTCCACCTTGGCGACAAGCGGACCGAACTCGGAGTCGCGCAGCAGCTCCACAGCCTCGGCCCATTGTTCTTCGGAGACGTCCAAGTTCTGGGCGGTACCAATGACCAGGCGGGCAGCATCAACGACCATGCGCCACAGCGTCAGCACCTGCATGACGAGGGACTTGCCGTTCTGGCGTGCCACCAAAAGCAGCACAGTCCGGAAACGGTACGTCCCGTCGAGGTTCAATTCGAGCGCGTGAATCAGCAGCCATTTCTGCCAGGGCAGCAGGGTCACACCCAGCAGGGCGGCGAACTCGATAACCTCAAAGCCGAGGGACGTTTCCGGTGTCAGCTCGCGCAGCGGCGGCGTGAAGATGCGGGGCGTTTCGCACCCGTACCGCTTCGCTTTAGCTGGCTTTACCGCGACCATTCCGGCCACGTCCCTCCCGCTTGGCGCGCAGCTCGTCGCGCAGTTTCTGGGCGCTGGATCCGGTCGCACCAGCACTGCCGGAACCGGTGGTGACACGGTTCAAGTCCTTGAGCGCGGACAGGTAGGCGGCCGTCAGCCTGGTTGACGCGTTCGCGCCTTCCCTGTCCATCTGGCCCGCCAATGTGCGGCACAGCTCCATCAACGGTTTGTGGCTGCCGGTCAGGATGGCTTTGTTTTCACGGAACGCGGCGTTGAGGGCGTTCATGTGTTTTCGGGAGACGCGGGGTGTCTGGGGGGCTGCTGATTCGGGCATGGTTGCGGGCCTCGATCATGGTTTCTTGGTGGGTGAAAATGCTGTAGAGACAGAGAAACCTGCCCGGCGAAGGTCAACAGGCCCTCACGGCACCAGAGATTTAACACCCCCACCCATGCGTGTTTGTCAATAGGGTTGGAACTCGTGTTTTGGGGGTGTACCCGGGGTGTGGGTGGGGTGCGCGGTAGTGGGTGTGGACTTCGTTGTCATCGCTGCTGCCGCTGCCGTTGTTGTTGTTATGCGGGTGCGCCCCATGCTTCGGATGGTGTGCCTCGTTGCAGGTGTGGGTCTCTGTTGCCTCGGCGTTTGTTGCAGTCGAGGTGTGCGCTGCGTCCGTTGCTGGGTTCGTAGCGGAGGTGTGGGTGTGTGGACCATGGTTGTGCGTGGTCGTAGCTGAAGCTGTCGGGGTCGGGGTACTTGAGGTCGTACCTGATTGGTTGTCCGCATAGCCAGCAGTTGATGATGTGTTTGTTGCGTTGTTCTTCTACGAGGCGGGCGTAGAGGGCTGCGTCTGTGCCGGTTTCTCGGGCTGGCATGGTGTCACCTCGGGGCATGACTAACGCCCTGCACTTGGTGCAGGGCGTTAGGTGGTTGGTGTCCCGCGCCGTGTGTGGTGCTGGGGCCTGGGCGCGGGTACTTGCACCACACCGGGCCAGCGTGTGTGGTGGGGCTTATTGTTCGGGTTGTGGTGTGGGGTGCATGAGTTGACGCATTTCCTCGGGGGTGAGCGGGTCGTTGTTGCCTGCTGCTTTGCGTGCTTCTATGGCGTTGAGGATGCGTTGGTTGTTGGTGAGGCGGGCTGTGGCTGCGTTGAGTTGGGCGCCGTTGAACCAGTAGTCGAGTAGCCCGGCTTTGGGGCGTGGTTTGCGGTTGAGTATGCCCATGCCCTTTAGTGTGCGCTTGGGTGTCGGGTTTGTCGATGCTTTGTGCGGACCCATATTGGGTCGCGGCCGCGGCTTACCGTGTTCCATCCGTAGGCGCCGATGCTGATGGCTAGGGCGGGTCCGAGGATGCTGCCTGCCAGGATGCCGGCGCCTGTGGCCAGTAGCAGGGTTCTGGTGTTGCGGCTCATGTCTAGCCTTGGATGGGTGGGTAGTGGGTGCCGGTGTTGGGGTTCCAGGTGGTGCCGCAGTCGCAGACGCGCCATTGGCAGCGGGTGTTGCCTGGGCAGTGTTCTTTGGCGTGGATGACTTTGGGGGCTCGGCAGCGGGGGCAGTGTGTGCGTGCCGGTGTGGCCGGGTTTTGGGCGGGTTCTTGTGGTGGTGTTTTGCCGGTCATGACGGTGCCCGTCCTTCATTGCCATGTTTTAACGGCGAAACGCCCCACCTTGTGGTGGAGCGTTTGCCGTCTAGTTTTCGACGCCACTAGCTATGATCTGGCAACTAGTACACGTTTGTCAAGTAATTTACTTGTCTGTTGTGTAGGTGTGGGCGCGGGTTTAGTGGTCGATGATGGCGACGACCTGCACCATGTGTTGCGTTTTGTCGATGTGCTTGCAGGCCGGGCACATCCAATCCATGCCCATGTGAGATAGCACGTACTGGGCGAACGGGTTGCAGGCCGGGTAGACGATCGGGTCTGTTCCGGTGCAGCGGTGGACGGCTTTGATGTAGTGGGTGGCCGGGCCGCCGTGAGTGTGCTGCCAGCCCGGGTCATTGTGTCGGGAGTGTTCGCAGCGCTGTTGCGGGCCATGGATCAGTGAGGCCCAGACACCGGGGTCAACCTCAATGATGGTTGTGGTTAGCCCGTCCACTGGGTCACTGCCCACACGATCAGGGACACGAGCAGGACGGCGAGGGTGAGGGCCAGCAGGGCGGCGAACGCGCCGACCATGCGCAGGATGGTGCGGTGCTTGTCCTTGTTGTCTTCCGGGGTCATGGCGGCGGCCACGGCGAGGGCGACAATCACGAATGAGAACACGCCGACCATGGTGGCCATGGCGGGGATCAGGTTAGTCATTTTTTTGCCTGCTTCCGATGGTGAGTTGTGCGGTGTCGGTTCCGGTGCGGACGGTGATGATGGTGCCACCGTCCGCGTTGGTGATGGTGACGTCCCAGTCGGCGTTGATGATGCGGGCCAGGAACATGCGTGCCCGGTTCATGATTTGTTCGTGGCGTTGAGCATGGACACGACAGCCATTTCGGCGTTGCCGGGATCCCACCCGGCGTCGATGAGTTGCTGCCGCAAACCGTTGATCATGGCGATGCCTTGGGTTGCTTCTTCCATGGCCTTCATGGCCTGCTCATTGGACATCATGAGTCTTTCCCTTCAATCATTGCGGCACGGGCGCGCAGCCATTCGCGGTGATAGTCATTGCCGTCGTATTCGCCTTCAAGACCGATGAGTAGACGCGCCGGCATTGCCTCCGCTGCTTCTCGGAGCGCTTCGGCTTTGGCTTTGGCGGCGATGGCTTCGGTCATGCCGCGCATTTCGGCCACGAAAAGTTGGGCGGCCGGTCCTGCGTTCTCGATGGTTCCGCGAACAGTCCCGTTGGGGAGGATGGCCAGCATTTCTGACCCATCGTCGGCGTGGATCGAGAGCATGGTGTCAGACCTAGGCGAGGGCTGGATTGTCCCAGTTTTGATTGCTTCAGGGGCTGGGTGGTCCCGCGATGGCTTCATGTCGTGCATCTTGAACATGAAACTCTCCCAATTGATCATGTTTGTCGACGGGATGTTGGTGGCCTCGGGATCGGGGGTGGTCATTATTCTCCCTCCCATCGCCACGTTTTGATGTTGGATAGCGGGAAGAACTGGACGTCCCTGGCGGCCCCGCCGTAATCGCTGTTGGTCTTGACGACCAGCTGGTCGTTGCGGGTGACGGCGTCGTTTCCGCCGACCCGGGTTGTGGTGCCGTCCGTGAATGTGATCAAGACGTACCCGTAGTAGCGGCTCATGGTCGGTGTCCTTTTGTGTGCATTTCGTCGATGATGTCGAGGACGTCCCCGACCCGGTAAACAGGCTGATTCGCCTTATTCGTGCCCGCGGGTGTGAGTTTGCCGCGGCGTCTCCAGTCGTAAACGTTCTGGGCTGTGACGTCGACGCCTTGGGCGGTGAGGGCTCGGCTGATGGTGTCTGCGGTGGCGAGGATGTCTTCGGCCGCGTCGAGGGCGTTGTCGCGGCGGTCGGGGACGTTCCATTCGGTGCCGCAGCGCGGGCAGGTGATGTTGTCCTCGCGTGGCCGCGCCCAGAGTTGGTGGGTGCAGGTGACGTCGTTGGGGAACACGGCGCCGCAGGGGCCGGCGTATTGGAGGCCGGCGGTGCTGGGTGGCAGGTCGACGGCTTGGGTGACCATGCGGGCGGCGTGCATGACCTCGGCGTAGAGGGCGCCGATGGGCTGGTGCGCGACCAGCTTGTCGAGGACCCGGTCCAGGTGATAAGCCATGTCGTGGATCTGGAACGAGGCCGGGGCGCTGCCTATGGTCCGGTAGGTGACGTGGGTCCACACCAGCAGGGTCGAGCGTAGGGTGCGCATGACTTCCGAGGCGTCCACGTTCAGGATCAGCGGTTTCGTCCCGCCTTTGCCGCTGCTGCCGACGCTCTTGTTCATGCGGTCTTGTTTCGCGATCGTGTCCTCGAGGTCGCGGGCCAGGGCGGGCAGCCGGCGCAGCGTGTCGCGCAGCTGGGCGAGGTGGCGGCCGCACAGCCAAACGTCCTTGAGCTGCGCGGCGCAGACGAGGCATTCCGTTTTCATTTCGGCTCCGGGTATGGGTTGGTCTGCGGGTAGGCGGCGCGAGGCTGAAATGTGCCCGTGACGCGGACAGCGACAGCGTTGTTCGTGTCCGCCCCAACTACCACATATTGATCACCTGGGGTGCGACCAATGAAGTCCCCCGCCGGGGCGAACGGTCCTGCGTGCCGGCCGCCCATGTACGGGTTGGGGCGCCGACCGCAGTGGTCGGAAGCATCGTCCAGCCTCCCCGCGGCCCAACCGCGCGTCCATGCGTCTGCCTGGGCCCGCCGGACCGTGACGGTCAGTTCGTCAGCCAGTTCCTCGGATCCCCTGTAGCGGGGGCGATGCATGGACCGCTTGATCGCGGTGAGGATGGTGTTGCGGAGGTCGCTGCGGTTGCTCATTTCGTGTCCTTGAATTTTTCGATGTCCCAGATGCGGTCGACGATGCTGGTGAATTTCTTGGAGCAGCGGGCGCATTGACCCTCGCCGCTGTTGGCCAGCTCGATCGCGTCATTGATGAATTTGTCGCACACCACGACACGGATGCCGGCTGGCCGGTAGACGTGCTTCCCTGGGGCGGTTTCTCGGCAGAAGTGGACTCGTGCGAAGTGTGTTGCCGGTTGCTGGCAGTCGGTGTGGTCGTGGTGGATCATGTCGCAGACCAGCGGGAAGTCCAGCAGCGCCAGCGGGTCGGGTGCCGGTGCCGGGGGCTGCTCGGCTGGCTGTTCAGTCATGGGAGTCACCCGCCTCAATGGCGGGGCGGTCGAAATTGAAACCGCCCCAAGCACCGGGCGCCAACCGGATCGAGGTGTAGCCGAGGGCGTTCCGAAAGTCGAACGTCAGGGAATGGGTGGCGGAATCGACGCGGTACATATCGAAGAATGGGTCAAATCCTCTGGCGTAGTGGTGTTGCGTTTCAACACTCACTTCCTCGGGGTGTTCGATGGCGTAGGCGACGGCGCTGCCGTCCTTCATTTCCACAATGACGAAAGCCTTGAGGGGTCCAGCAGGCAGCGGCCCGGTGTCGAATAGGCTAGCCACGGTTCCCACCTCCCGCCTCGGTGTGGCAGGTGCAGGCGCCTTTGGTGCGACACACCCCGTAGGGGTTCCAGCAGCAGCCTTTGCGGCAGGGTGTGGCCGGGGCGGGGCGCGGCTCCCTGGGTGTCTGGATCATGACGCCTTCCCCTTTCCCTTCGCCGCGTCCCTGGCAGCCTTGCGGGCCTTGATCGCGGCAATCTGATCGGCGCGGGCCGCGGCGTCATGCCCGACCTGCTCCGGGGTCCGTTCGGGGCGGTCACCGCGGGGCAGCTGTGCGGCATGTTCCCGGGTGACGTGGTCGCCGAGGATGGAGGCGACGGGGTGCCAGTAGTCGCAGTACGGGCAGAAGTTCGGTCCGCGCTGGGGTTCCTGGTTGAGGGGGGTGCGCGCGTTGAACTGGGTGTTAGTCATTTGGTGCCTGCGATTCTTTGAAGGTTTCCCACAGGAGCTGGACGATCTGTGCATAGTCGTCGTTGGATGCGAGGGCCGTAGTCACTTCGCGGCTGTAGCCCTCGGCCTTGCACAGCAGCCCGAACACTGCCGTTTCAGCCATCCAATCCGGAATGTCCGGTGGTGGCGGGTTCATGAGTAGTACTTTGACGACGCGCAGGGCGGCCGCCGTGGTGACCGTGAACGAGTAGTCGTGGCAGATGATCAGCCCGTCCTCGACGATGAACATTTGACCCATCACAGGCCTCCAATCTGCCGCAGCACGAGGTGCAGCCCTGGGCCGCCATCCAGAGCCCACTGCTTTTGGACGTTCCAGTGGACGATGCGGGCGTCGTCGCTGATGATGCGGGCCTGGGTGAGCGCGTCACCGACCGCGCGCTGCAGCTTGTCCAGATCCGGTTTGCCCATGGGGACCGGGAAACGGGTTGTGCGGGGCTTCGGCATGTAGAAGATGCCGACCGCCTGGACCGGGCCAGACCATGGTTCCCAGTCGGGGCCGACCGTGGCTTTCATGTGGGCGACCATGATTTCCCGCCACGGCTTGAGGTTTTTGTTGGCCTCAAACATGATGCCTTTCTTGGTGACGGACTTGCTGCCTTGCGGGGCGGGGGCGGTGCCCCAGATCCCGAACCGGACCTCGCCGGTGAAATTCATAGCCGCCTCCTAAACCAGTGCTGTTCGTTGTTCGCCGCAATTGGCGCAGTAGGTGATTTGGTCGATTCCGTCGAACCAGCCGTTGTAGGTGTGTTCAGTGCGGGATCGGCAGAAACGTCCACATCCGGGGCAGTTTGCCGCCCATCCTCGGGGCTTCCGTGCCTCTGGTTCGGGCTCCGGGTCCGCGGCGTCGAATATTTCCCGGAAGCTACTCACGAGTCGCCCCTGCCGAGCAGCATCCACATGTGGTCGACGTGGTTGCGGGCTACATCGCACGCCCGCGGCAGCTGGTCCGCGGCGAAGTGCGGGGCGGCCATGGGGTCGTCCCAGTGGTTGCCGGTGTCGGGGTGCAACCGCCAAGCCAGGGACCAGCCACCGGACTTGTTCAGGTGCACGAAACCGCGGGGGTAGGCGAGCTGCTTCTTCATGACGGTTCACTCCTGTAGCTCTGGATCAGGTCGGTTACTTTGCGGAGATTGGCGGGACTGATCTGCTGGTACTGGAATCCAACGACGTTGCTGTCGTCGGGCTTCTCGGTCGGGTGGTGCAGGATGTGCGCAAACTGGAAACCGTAGTTGCTGCGGCGGATCACGGCGCGGGGGTATCGCTTGACGAACTTGGTCTTGGTCTTGGTCTTGGTCATGGGGTGTTCCTTTTCTCGACGAGGGCTGTGCGCGGGATCGGCACACCCAAGGGTGAATAGCATTGGTGGGCGGGGACAACGGGGCAGGCCAGGGATTCGGGGGTGTGGGCGCCTATCCGCCACTGATCCCGGGACCGCAACGTTTTCTGGGTGTCGCGGAGAATAATTTCGTAGGTGCGGCGCCCGGCCAGCAGCGCCTGTAGCTCCGTCATGACGGTGAGCTGGGCGGGGTCCACGATGCCGAGCCCGGCCCAGTCCTCGGTCCAGTCGTGGCCCTGCAGCGTCCACGCGCCGCAGTCCCGGCACTGCACCCAATGCGCGTTGTGCCCGAACGCTTCCGGATGCGCGGCCTTGATCTGCTCGAGCATGTACGCCGACATCGGCTTCTTCGGCTTCGCCGGGGCTTTCATGCCCGGCAGGTTCGGCTGCACTGGCTTCTTAGGCACGGGGCACCCCCTCAAACCCTTCCGGCGGTTCCTCCGCGGCCGGGGGTAGTGGTGCGGCCAGCGACCAGCCCGTGTAGCCCTTCACGATCAGGCCTTGGGCGGCGCCCTCTTTCAGGGCGTCCCGCCACGTCTGGGAACCGTAGCCGCGCTCAATGTTCTTCTCGATCCAGTTCCCGGACACGGGCCGCTCCTGCACAGACAGGAACTTGAGCAGCTTGCCTAGTGCGTCCTCGGTTTTGGATCGGCGCCGGGATCCGCCAATGATGTCGAGGTGGCGGGTGTCCGGGTCGTACTGCAGCAGCGACTCGGACACTTCGACGTCGCGGCCGAAGGCGCTGAAATAGCGCGGGCTGGTTAAATCCTCGCCGTCCTGGCGGACGAGCTTCCAGGTGGCGTCGGGCCAGTCGAGGATGCGGCTATCACCGCGGGATCGTTCGCCGCCGTGCCCCATATGGTGCACGACTAGGGCTTCGGCTGCGCCGGCTCCGTGGAGCAGGGCGTCGAAGGTGACGAGGAACCGGCCGGCGTCCTTGTCCTCGGACAGGCCGAGCGCGTCCAGTACGGGGCGTAGGCAGTCGAGGATGATCACGTCTGCGCCGGTGGTGGCCAGGGCGGCGGCCCATTGCTTGCGGGTGTCGTCGTCGAGGATGTCGAAGGCGCCGACCATGCCACGCAAAGGGATGAGGGTGACAGCGTCTGCATTCTGTACGTCTTGGTCTCTTAACCAGCGGCGCAGGGTGCGCTGGTCCAGTTCGTTGTCTATGAGGATGATGCGGCGGGCCGGGGCGGTGGTGAACTGGCCCAAGAATGGGGAGCCGTCAGCGAGGGCGCGGATCACGTTGCCGACCGCGGTCGACTTCCCGGCCTTGTACTGGGCGGCGAACACGACGCGGCCGCCGGTGGGCCAGACCTCGCTGATCCGGTATTGGACGTCCTCGTCGGGTTCGTTCAGGAACTCGCGCAGCCCGATCATGCGCGGCTTGCCTTGCCCTGCTTCGCGTTCGGCTTTGAGTAGCCGCTTGGCTGCTTCCTGCACCCTGCCGCGGTGGGCTTCTAGGGCGACGTCGCGGTTGAACAGCTGCTCCGGTATCGCGGGGCCGGGGCCTTGCTGCTGGGGCGCCTGCGGGGCTGTGGCGGGCTGCTGCGGGGCCATGTCCGGTTTTGCCACCGGGTTGGAGGTACGCGGCAGGCTGTTCAACCACGCCTCGGTCTCGTCCGGCGCCTTCACCCTCGGCATCTTCTCCCCAGCCGGCAGTGCCGACTGCAGCGTCCGCAGGATCTCCACATCATCGAGCCCGTTGGCCCGGGCCGCGGATCCCAGTTCCTGCAGCACCAGCGGGCCAGGTAGTTGCCCACCAGCGACCAGCTGCGCCATGTTGAACGCCGCCTTATTCAGCGTGTCGTTCCTGGTGCCCTCCGGGGCAGTGGCCACAAGCAAGGTCTCGGCGTTCAGTGCGGCGAGGGCGTAGCTGGTCGCCCCAGCCACATCCAGCAGCGGGGCAACCATGGGGGCGGGCCGTGACGGCTCATTGCCGTCACTCATACCCGCTTTCAGGTCGCTAATCCGGGGCATTACGCGGAGACCTTCCTAGCGTTGATTCGGGCCTGAATGCACGTCCGGCACTCACGGGCACCCTTGCGGTTGATGAATGTGTTTGCCTCCGTGTACTCGTGCCCGTGCACGCAATGCGTCTTGGGCTGGCGAGGCTTGGCGGACTTCTTCCGGTTCTTCCGGGTCGCTGCCAGCTGGCACGTCCGGCACTGCCTGCGGCCGGTCGCTTTGATGATGTACACGTTGTCGCGGGTCAGCTCATGCCCATGCGTGCAGTGCGTGCGCGGCGGCTTGGGCGCCGACGTTACCGGCTTGTACGTCCTCGGCTTGGTCGCGGGCACCGTAGCGAGCCCCAATTCGTGGCAGGTAAGGCAGGCCAGGCGCACCATGCCGGCCGGGGTTTCATACGTGAGAACGTTCCCGGGTTCGCGACGGTGTCCGTGCTTGCAGTAGAACTGTGGTCCACTGGGGCGGCCCCTCGGTGCGGGTTCCTCCCCGTCCATGACGACCCCGTTCGGATCCACCCCGCGCAGCCGCCGGTCCGCCACATAGGCGTCGAACCACTCCTTGTCCTGCTCGGGTGTTTCCGTCTTGGCTGCCCGGACCTTCGGGCCAGGAATGTCACTAAGGCGCGTTGCGAAGTAGCGTGTCTGATTCATGACTCGACTCCCAAAGTTTCAGCCATGCACGCGACAGCGTCACGGGCGTTTGGCGGGGTGACAGAATTGCCGATCGCCTTCACAAGGGACCGTTTGTTGCCTTCCATCCAGTAGTCGGCGGGGAACGCGAAACCATTGGCCAGCTCGCGGGGCTCCAACATCCGGAAAGTGCAGTCCTCAACACGGGGCCGGTCACGCATACCCATGAGGCCGTGGTGCGTGCCGGCGGCAACGATCGTGTCCAGGGCCTCCGTGACCGGCTTCGGGGCGTTGTGGCCGCGCAGCGTGATCATGGCGAAACGGTCGTGGGTGGTGATCGTCGGGATCGGCTTCACCGTCTCGTGCATGACCCCGTTGCCGTAGTACTCCATCAACAGCCCGGTCTCATTTCGGGTCGTCTGCGTCCGCATGGGGTCGGTGGTGGGGGCCGCTTGCTTGCCATCCCTGCCCTCGACCGGGATTAGCAGGCCGCGAGTGTAGGCCGTGGTTTGGGTGGGGAAGGGTTCCGTGCGGACGGGGGTGAGGATTTGGGATCCGCGAACACTGTCGATGCTGAACGGGGCGTCCCAGAACTTCTGGATCCCGGCCTCAATGCGGGCCATGGTCTTTTCCGCCAACGGCTTGCCGCGGTCCCCGATGCGCTGGCCCGGAATGGACCAGTCAATGGCCGTTTCGGCAGCCAGCCAGCCCGGCTCAACGATCCGGTTCTTGCACGAGGATTTGGGGCAACGCCAGTTGTACTGGGCGCGGTAGCGTCCCCATGGCTGTCCCGGCTTCTTGAATACCTGCATGGCGTTGACGACCTCGTCGCAGCTGGGGCAGTACGCCCTGGGCCGGAAGTATTTGTCCGTGTCGGGGGCCTTGTTGCCCTTGCGCCAGAACAGGACGTAGATGCGGTCGCGGGACTGGGGTGCGGGGTCGCCCAAGGCTTGGGCGTGCATGCTGTTGACGTACATGACCTTGTGCATGTAGCCGATGGCGTCCATGGCTCCGAGCCAGGAATCGAAAAGGATCCACTTCGCGGCGTCGACCACGTTCTCGGTGATGATGATCTGGTACTTGTGGAACTCGGCATACCGGACCACGTCCCACATGGTCGCGCGGGACCGGGCGGCAGCCTCGTCGGGAAGCTGTTCACCGAACAGGGCCTGCTGGTTCGTGATGCGCTTCTTGCTCTTGGCCACGCTGTGGTTGGTGCATTCTGGGCTGGCCCAGAGTGCGGTTGAGTGCTTGACGAGGCGCGGGTCGGTTTCCTTGATGTCGGCTGTGATGTGGTCGGTGGTGGGGTGGTTGTTCTGGTGCAGGTCGATCGCGAAATCCCAATGGTTCATCGCGGTTTGGACGTGCATCCCGCCGACCATTTCGACACCGGTGGCACTGCCACCCATGCCGCAGAACATATCTGTCCACTCGACCACTGGTGAATGGGTCATGCCGTCACCGCCTCGGCGGCTTCGCCAGCGGCGCGTAGCGCGTTGAGCTGTTTCCGGGCCTCCCACCATTCAGCCTTGGCCGGTTCGACGACGTCGCGGCGGTAGGTGGCGTATGCCTCGGTTCCCGCCGGTGGCAAGTTGCGGTAGTCGACGGTTTCGCACAGGGCGGCGTACAGGCGGGCGTCCTCGGACCGTGCCGCCTTGAACTCGGGCGTCTCAAAGTACTTCATGATGTGGCCTTGATGTGCTGGGTGATCATACGAACGGCAACCACTTGGCTGGTGGCGGGGATGAGTGCCCGGGCCGGATCCCAACCGCAGCAGCAGATGGGATCCCCGTTGTGGTCCTCGGCCTGGCCGTGCGTGGTCTGAACCGTCAGTTCTTCCCAGTCATTGAAGAACCGAACGGGTATATCGAGGGCGACGGCGATGTTGTGTTCGATGGTTGCGCCACGGGATTCGCGCCAACCGGGCAACTGCACCATGGCTTTGCATTCGAGCAGTGCGAGAATGTCGGTTCGCATGTACTGTGCGTAGGTCAAGCCTGGGGGCTGTTCCGCGGGGTTGAACACCTCGAGACCAGCGGCCCGGAGCTTATCGGCGGCGGCGTTGAATTCGTGCAGGTTCGCATCCTGCGCTTTGGGGTCGGCATTGGTGATGGGGCCTGAAATGTAAATCATTCCGTCACAACCTTTTCGTTAGTGCGAGCCCACGGGCCGACATAGGTTGAGACCACGATTTCGTCGTCAGTCTTAGCCAGGGCCTCGGTGGCCTTCCGTAGCTGAAACTCGTAGTGCGCGCGGTACTTGGCGATCATTTCGGGCCGGGTCTTGCGCCCGTAGGTGGCGATCCCGTACCCGCCGGCGGCGTGCGCCTCGGTCATCCGGTCGCTCATGCCGTCACCTCGGCCGTGTCGGTGACCTCGATGCGGACCTTGTTGCCGCGCATGGTCAGCACGGCGCGGAACGCTGGCAGGAACGCCGTCGTCTCTTCCGGCGCCGGATGCTTCACCAACTGCTCAGCAACCATCGTGTCGAAGTTCGGAGTCGACCCGATACGGACCCGGGTGATGGGGTCGCCAGCTGCCTGGGGGATGTACACGAACCAGCGGCCGCCGTGGGCGGTGACATGGTGCGGGCCGTCGACCGCGACGTGCCCGTTGCGGGTGCTGGTGCCAACGTAAACCTTCATGACTTGTTCCCTTCGATCTGGTCGGCGTACACGCGTAGGCGCTGTGATGCTGTTCGGTTGGGCATTTCGATTGCTTCGAGCCAGTCGGCGGCATCCCGCCACGCCTCGGCCTTGGCCTCGACGGCGATGGACGTGGCGGCCGCGGTCAGGGCGGCAATGTCACGGCGCATCCGGTCGGTATCTTCCACGCCGCACCATTCGCAGGTGTACGGGTCGTCTTTGCCGGGTGTGTGCGAGCTGTATTCGCCCATTGGGCCGATGCAAGCGCTCATTGCGTTGCTCCTAGGGTGAGGGGCTGCGTCCAGCGGTACACGCCGCCGTCTGCCAGCCGGGAGGGTGCGGCGAGGACGTAGCCGCCCATGCCGCGGTAATCAATGCCGGGGGCGAGGGCGGTGGTGTTGCCGTCGCCGCTGGGCGTGTAGTAGAAGTGGGTGCCGTGCGGGGTTGTGGCCACAGCCAGGGCGGGCTCGTCCAGCAGGCCACGGCCGCGGAGGATGGTGAGGGACTGGTGTCCTTTGGGGCCGTCGATGTCGAGGACGTCGAACTGGTGCCCGGTCGGCAGGCCGACGTTGGCTGCGGGCCAGTTGTGCCACCACGTCCGGATCTGGTCGAGGTCGGTGGTGGCTTCCTTGAATCCGTGTCTCGTGGCTGGCACCTTTTCACCGGGCCGGCAGGGGAACACCAGCAGGCCTTGGCCCGCGTACCAGAGCGCCGCGTTGAGCAAGGCGCCGGGGGCGTTCAGGCGGGCCTCCTGGGCTGCGTGTTCGGCGTCCACAGCACGCTCGGCCTGTATGACGCCCATGATGTTCTCGGGGGTTTGCAGGGCGGCCAAGTAGGCCTGCTGGGCTGGGGTGTAGTTCACTTCGCTCCCTTGGGTGTGCGGCTGAAATGGCCGTGGCAGGCGCACGGGCACGGGGTGTAGCAATCCGTCGCCGTGTCCCATCCATCCCCGCTGCAGGCGGCGTGCTTGCCGTCCCGGCAATCCGGGTTCATTGTGGTGTTGCGCTTGTCCATGACGTTCCTTTCGTTAGGTCCCGCCCCGCGGCTTGCACGCGGCGCCCGGCTGGTTCCGGTGCGGGGGTAGATGTGGATCACCTCCCTGTTAGAACGGCGGCTCCGCAGCCTGCGGCGGCTGCTGGTACTGGGGCTGTGCGGGCTGGGGAGCCTGCTGGAACGGGCCAGGACCGGCCGGGGGCTGCTGCTGCACCGGCGGCGCGAATGCGGCCTGCTGCTGCCCCTGCCCGCCCCACGGCTGCGCGGGGGGCTGCTGCCCCTGCTGCGGCTGTGACCACGCATCCGTTGCCTGCGGATAGTGCTGCTGTGCCGGTGTCGGTGCCTGCTGGAACGGCTGCTGCTGGGGCGCGTACTGCTGCGGCTGCTGGGGCTGCTGATAGCCGCCCTGCTGCACCTGACCCGGCGTCACCTGCACCTCAAAGTGCTTGAGGGTCTTGCCGCCTGCGCGCTGCTCCTTCTGCGCATACCGGATCATGATGTGATCGCCGGCCTCCGGGCGCAGGCGGACCAGCTCGATCTTCAGCTTGATCTGCCCGGCGGTGACGGTGACCTCTTCGCCGTTGTCGGTGGTGATGAACAGCTGCGCCGCAACGCTGCCGTCGTTGAAAACGTGGGGCCGGATCAGGCTGATCGTGCCGGACACGAAATCGCCCGGGTTGTCGAAGGTGACGTAATTGCCACCGACCTTCATGCTGGGGTCGTCCCAAACACTCATTGTGTGGTCCTAACTGTGGGGTGGGTCTTGTTGGGTGGGGTTGGGTTGTTGCAGGGGGTCAGTCCTTGAGCCAGGGCAAACCCTCATCGTCAGCCGCGGGGGCGGCTTCCTCTTCGGCCACGGCGTCCGCCACAGCCTTGGCCCGGGATTTCCGGACACGCTTCGGCTTCTCTGCCGGCGCCTCTTCGGCGGCCGGTTCGGGTGCCACCGGGTCGGGCTCGTTCATCAGCGCCTCGAGGGCGGCGACCTCGGCGGCCGACGCCTCGGGCAGCTTCTCGGCCTCGTCGGTGCTGTCGTCCTCGGCCGGCAGGGCCAGCTCGTCCTCGGCGGCATCGTCTGCAGCGTCCTCGGCCTGGCGGTCCAGAACTTCGCCGGTCTCCAAATCGACGAGGTCGACCAGGTTGGCGAACAGCTTGGACAGCTCGTCCTCCAAGTCGATCGGCAGCATCACCGCCCCGGTCCGGCGCTCCAAACCACGCACCAGCAGCCGCTGCGCCTGCTCCGTGTCCTGCGGGTCGATCGGCTCCACACGCCGGATCCGGACCGTGGCAACCTTGTCGCCGGTGTCCGTGTCGATGGTGATGGACTTGCAATCCACCACAGCCACGATCAGCGCCGTCTTGTGCGGGTCCGCGGTCAGTGCCCGGGCCAGTGATCCGAGCCCGTTGTTGTCACCACCGGGGAGGGTTCCAGAAAGCTTTGTCATAGCGGGGTTTCCTTACTGGTAGGGGTGGGTTAGAAATCTTTGCCGTGGTGCAGGGCCGCCTGCTCGAGCCGTTCCCGCGCCCGGCAGGTCGCCCGGTGCGCTTCCTCGGCGCCGGCTTCGTACTCGGCGGCCTTGTCGCGGGCCATGCTGGCCAGCCGGTCGGCACGCTGCTCGATGCGCTGCGCCTGCCCGTATTCCTCGGCGGCCTTTTCCAGCTCGGTCACGGCTACATCACCTCCGGAACCTGCAGGGCCGCCACAGCAAGGGCACCCAACGCCGCACCCTCGACCAGCTGTGCCATGCGCTGCACCTTCACGGCTTGCACCCATGCAAGGGTGGTGATGTGGCCCGGTGCGGTGGCTTGGGCCTTGTATGCGGCGTCCTGCGCCGCCTGCGCCTTCGCCGTTGCCCGGTGCGCCTCGTGGTACTGGCGGGCTGCCTTTTCAAGCTGTTCCATCGCCCTGTCCTTCCGTTGGTTCTTCTCCGGATCCGTCACAGCGGCGGCATTCCGGCGGTGCATAGTCGCGGCTGGTGTCTGGGTCGTTGCCCGTCCCGCCACACCGGCCACAGGTGGCGATCACTTGACGTCGCCCTTGAGGAATGCGTAGAACTTGGTGGCCACGAAGACCGCCTTGCCCTCCGGGTCTGTCCAGCACTGGGTCGGGGTGATCCCCTGCTTCATGGCCTCAATAGCCAGCACCAATGCCCGCTCCCGCGTGTCCAGTTCCAGCAGTGCGGCCTTTTCAGCGGCCCCGTTGTCCGGTGCCTGCGGGGCAGCAACACCGAAGGCGCCGCGGGGGATAATCGGCACACCGCCCTTGCGTGCGTCGACGTTGGCGCGATCCAGGTTGCCCATCACGCACCACCCATCAGCTCGCCATGGCGAACCTTCGCCGCCGCCGTATGCTCCTCCGACCAGACCGGCTGATTATGGTTCCAAAGAACCTTGAGCGTGTTCTCGTCGATCGCCCCACGGATCGCCTGCAGCAGCGCCGCGGACACTTCCCCGGCCAGGTTGTCGAAACCGGCCTGTGACCCGGGCATGTTCCGCGGCGGCAGCGACTCGGCCACGGGCCGGGCAGCCACGGCGGCACTGGCAGCAGCGGCCGCCTCGTGCGTCTGGGCTATCACCTGCTGCAGCGGGTTCGCCTGCTGCGGGGCCTGGGGCGCCGCCTGCGGGGCTGCGGTCGGCAACTCCATGGCCGTCTGCCCGGGCACCTCCGCGGGGGCGTAGAACGGCTTGAACAAGTCCTTCCGCTTCCGCCACGCCTGCACCCCAACCGCCAGCTGCGTGCACGCATACCAGCCAGCCGTCAGGTCACACCAGATCAGCTCGCAAGTACCGGTCCCGGCGGGCAGGTGAATGATGATCCCGGCCGTCTGGGACACCGGCGGCAAGTCGATGCGCTGGCCCGTGTCGGCGTCGTACCCTTTACCGTGCGCGTAGGCTGCCAGCTGCATGCAAATCTTGCCCATGCCGTACTCAATGGACCCGGTCTTGACGTCGGCGATGTAGTAGCGGCCGTTGTACTTCACGATCCGGTCCATGGTGCCGGCCACAGCCAGCTCGTCAATGACCACGAACTGCTCGATAGCGGCCATCTCAAAAATGCTGGTGGCCTGCACATAGGCGGCGAGGTCCGGTTTGAACGCGTCCGGCATGGCTGAAATGTCCAGCCCGTTGTCGTGGTTCTCCGTGAACTTGTGGAGCGCCGAACCAAGGTCGGCCTTGTCGGATGAGCCGGCCGCGTCCAGGCACTTCTCGGCGATCGCGTTCAGCTTCCGGTCGTCGTCCAGTGACGAGGCGACCTCCATCTGCAGCGATGGGCGGGACATAACGCCCTTGAGCGCCATCCGCATCTTCCACTTGGTGAGGTTGCTGGTGTCCTCGAGCGGGCCAACAAAGGTGGTGACGCGCTGGTATGCCTTGAGCTTGCCGTCCGGCTGCTTGATCTGTGGGCGGCCCCAACGATCCCTCGGGATCAGGTCGGCGGCGGCGCCGGTGAAAAACTGCTTGATGTCGGTCACGGTTGCGGGTTCCTTGCCTTGGGAGCGGGTTTCAGATGGTGTCGCGGTGCGACGGGTAGCGGGGAATGTCCCACACGGCGGCGGCGAGGTTCGCCGGGTTGAGCATGTTGGCAGCCGCCGCTTCGGCCTGCTGCTTTTCCATGTGCTGCGCCAGAGCCAGATAGGCGGCCGCCAGCGTGTACAGTTCTTCGACCCCGTCACCGGGGAGGCTGATGAAATGGATGGTGTCGGCGGGGTTGTGCGGGTCCGGGATTTCCACATACGGGACGTCCTTGCGGCCGAGCTTGACCTCGGGCAGCAAGTCCTTCCAGATGTAGATCGTCAAGGTCGCGTCGTTGAAATTGGACATGGCAGGTCACGGCTTCCGGGTGGAGTGGGGTGGGTTAGATCAGGTCGGACAGGGGAGGGTCCGGGATGCCGAGGGCGGCGAGGATGGATTCAACAGCCCCGATCGGGGCCTTGTTCAGGACGCACCACTTGGCCTTGTCCTCTTCCTCCGGGGTCGCCGGCGGGTCGTCACCGAGGCTGTTCCAGCTGCCCGGCTTCACGGTCTTGATGTAGTCCATGGCCCTAGCCCCGAAGTTCCGGCTGGAATGCGTCGGTCAGCTCGAACACGACAGCGCGGTAACCGGCAAAAATCGTGAGGTTCGCCATGGCGTACATGATTTCGGCACGTTCGGCCTCGAGGGCCGCAGCCCGGTCCTGCTCCACACGGCGCAGGTTCCGCTTGGCGTGCGCCCCATGCTTCCGCGGTGCGGGTTCTGGCGGGTCCGGCGTCTTGCCGTTGAGTTCGTAGATGCCGGGGTAGTACGGAAATTCGTTGTGCCCGGTTTCGTGGCTGTAGTCGGCACGTCCGTCGCCGTAGTAGGGGTCGTCGTATTCCGTGGGCTGGGCGCCGTACATCAGGCGTCCCGTCCGGTGCGCTGCGCGGCCCGGGCCTGCTGGGCCTTGTGGCGGCGTTCAGCGCCGGCAACGAGGCCGACAATGAAGCTTGCAATGGCGAGCCATACGAGGCCGACAATCAGCAGGCCGAAAAGGAATTGAGTCATTGTGATCACTTCTTCGTGGATCGGGTAATGAGGGTTTCGGGTTCGACGTTCAGCGCGTCGGCCACGGCGTCGATTTCATCGAGCCGGAACGGAATCTTGCCGGACAGCTTCCGTGAAGCTGTCTGCTGGCAAGTGCCTAAAACGCGGGCCAAGGTTGCTTGAGTGACCCGTGAAGCCAAGGCCAGCTCCCGGACTCTACGTGCTACGCGCTCCGGGGCTGGTTCTGTTTCCATATGTGTAATCTACGCGCTGTGTGTGTAGCTGGCAAGAAGCAGTTTACGCGCTGGGCGCGTGAAGTGGTCGACACTTGGTGAAAATTTGCCGGGATCGGGTACTTTACACGCGCGCAGCGCGTAATTAGACTTGGTTCATGAGCAGCCAACCAAACCAATTTGTCCCCAATTTCGCAGGGGAATCACGGTCTCAGGCAGTTGCGCGGCGACTAAGGGGACAGATCGCGGAAAGCAGCTTAACGCAGACGGAACTCGAAGCTCGGTCCGGAATCTCCCAGCAAAAGATTTCGCGCCTGACTCGCGGTCGTCAAGACATAAAGATTGTAGAAGTCGAGCAGCTCGCCAATGCTGCCGGATTTGACCTCGACTACATCCTGACCGGCATTAAACGCCAAACGCCGCCCACAGGGGGCGGCGTCAACTTGAGCCTCCATACGGAATCGAACCGTAGACCTTTTCATTACGAGTGAAACGCTCTACCAACTGAGCTATGGAGGCCTGTGTCCGGCTTCAACCCGAACCGGGCCGATGTGCTGAACACAAGAAACAACTCTAATAGGTGCGGGGCGGATGTACAAAATCCGCCCCGCCGAATAGTTCAAAAACTCAGCAGCTTGTGCCTGCTGCCGGCACCTTTCCGTCCACGAAGTAGGCGTCCACCACTGTGGTCAGGCACTCGTTGGAGCGCCCGTAGGCCGTGTGGCCCTCGCCCTTCCATGTCACCAGGACGCCGGAGTCCAGCTGCTTGGCGAGCGCCTCGGCCCACTGGTATGGCGTGGCGGGGTCGCCCGTGGTGCCGACCACCAGGATGGGGCCCGCCCCTGTTGCGGAGATCGGGGCTGGCTTGCCCGTTGCGGGGAACGGCCAGTACTTGCAGCTCAGCCCTGAGAAGGCCAGCAGCTCCCCGAAGGTGGGGGCGGCCTTTTTCAGCAGCTCGGCCTGTTCACGCATGTGCGCCGGGTCGGAGTTCATGGAGTAGTCAAGGCAGTTGACGGCGGAGAACGCCGCGGCCGTGTTGGAGTTGTACTTGCCGTCCGAGTCGCGGTCGGCGGAGAAGTCCGCAAGCATCAGCATGCCCGAGGCGTCCCCGGCGAAGGCCTGCTTGAGGGCGCCGGCCAGCGGCTCCCACAAATCGGTGGAGTACATGCCGAACGCGAGGGCGCCGGCAAACTCCGTGCCTGTCACCACGCGGCCCTCGGGCGTCTGCTGCGGGGTGGCCGAGTAAACGTCGTTCAAATTGCGGATCTGCGCCATGGCGTCATCCACGGTGCCGGACAGGGGGCAGTCCTGGGTGCCCAGGCAATACTTGACCCAGGCGCGCAGCGCGTTTTCAAAGCCCACGGCCTGTCCCATCGACACCTGGTCAATGTCCAGGGAGGGGTCCAAGGCGCCGTCCAGGGAGAACTTGCCCACCCGATCCGGGAACAGCCCGGCGTAGGTTGCACCCAGCTTGGTGCCGTAGGAGAAGCCCATGTAGTTCAGCTTCTTGTCGCCCACCACGGCGCGCAGGATGTCCATGTCCTTGGCAGCGCTGACGGTGTCCATGTGTTCCAGGACGGGCCCGGAGTTCTTGGCGCACAGCGCGTCCTGTGTCTTCATATCGGCCTCGGCCTTGGCCAGGCCGGCATCGGTGAACAGATCGTAGCTGACCTGGCGGGCGGCATCCATCTGGGCATCGTCCAGGCACTTGACGCCTGCCGAGCGCTGCACGCCGCGGGGGTCAAAGCCCACCACGTCATAGGCGCCGCGCAGCTTGTCGGAGAAGTAGCTCTTTGCCCCGTCCTTGACCATGTTTACGCCCGAGCCGCCCGGGCCGCCGGGGTTGACCAGCATGGCGCCCTGCCGCTTGCCCGTGGCGGGCAGCCGGATCGCGGAGATCTTGACCGAGTCCTTCTTGGGCTTGTCGTAGTCCAGCGGCACCTCCACCTCGGCGCACTGGAAGCCGCCGTTGCACGACGTCCACGTGACCACCTGCGTGTAAAAGTCCGACAGGTCCGCAGGCACGTCCCCCACCACCTGTGCATCCGCGGAGGTGGTTACATCCGGCGCCTGGGTCGGCGCCGAACAGGAGGACAAAAGCAGCGCAAGGACCGCCGCCGCTGCGGTGAGGGGCAGGCGGAGGCGGTTCCGGCGTCGTACTTTTCCAGCAGTCATATGGTGGTCCTTCGGGATCTAGAGCAGGCTGACAGCCATGGCCTCCAGGGCCAGCAGCGGGGCAACGTTGGTGGTGGTCAGGCGGCGCCGCACGGCATTGACGGCGTCCATGCGGGCCAGGGTTGTTTCGGGGCGGGCGCCGGCTGCATACTCCTGCAGGGCCGCCCGGAGTGGCTCGTTGACCAGTTCAACCGAGGCAGGCCCGGCACCGGTTACTCCACGGGCGTCCAGCTGCAGCACCAGCACGTCGCGGTAGAAGGAGAGAAGGTCAGTCAGGGCCCGGTCAAGGTGGTCCGTCACGGAGCGCTTGGCACGGCGCTTCTGGTCCTCCTCGAGTGCCCGGACCTGCGCGCGCAGGGGTGGCGGCAGGGTCCCGGTTTCGGGCGCGCCCAGCGATTCCAGCAGCTTGGCCTTTTCGACGGCGTCGCGCTCCTCGTTGGAGGACGCGGCCTCGGCCTGGGCCAGCTCCAGCAGGGATGCGGCGGCCAGCACGGCGGTGGTCACATCCCGCAGGTTCAGCGGCAGGCGCACGGTGGCGTCGCGCCGTTCCCGGGCGCCGGCGTCGGTGGCCAGGCGGCGGGCAATGCCAATGTGGCTCTGCGCTGCACGTGCCGCCGTCAGGGCCAGGCCCGGCTCCACGCCGTCGCGGCGCACCAGCAGGGCGGCGACGTCGTCCACGGGGGGAAGGCGCAGCGTTAGTGTGCGGCAGCGCGAGCGGATGGTGACCAGCACGTCCGCGGGGCTGGGGGCGCACAGGATCCAGATGGTGCGAGGCGGCGGCTCCTCGATGGCCTTGAGCAGCACGTTGGTGGTGCGCTCGGCCATGCGGTCGGCGTCGCCCACGATCATGACGCGCCAGCGGGCCGACGACGGGCTGTCGTGCGCCTTGCGGACCAGGCTGCGGGCCTCGTCAATGCTGATGGTGGTTTTCTCGGTCGCGATGAACGTGACGTCGGCGTTGGTGCCGGCCATGGTGGTGTGGCAGGCCTTGCACACGCCGCAGCCGCGGGCAGCCAGCTCGGGCTGCTCACACACCAGGGCGGCGGCAAAGGCCAGGGCCGCGTTGGACCGCCCCGAACCCGGCGGGCCGGTCAGCAGCCAGGCGTGGGTGGGGGCGCCGGACTGCGCGGCCCGGCGCAGCTGCGCCACCACGGATTCCTGGCCCTGCAGGTCCACCCAGACGCTCATGCCGCGCCCTGGCGGCCGCGCTCCTGCAGCAGTTCGGCGATCCGCCGGCCCACGGCGCCCGCCAGTTCCTCCACAGCGGAATTGGCGGGGAGCACCAGATAGCGTTCCGGGCTGGCCGCGGCCAGGTCCAGGAACGCGGCGCGGATGGCGGCATGGAAGTCGTCCGGCTCGGATTCGAGGCGGTCTTCTGCGGCGTCTCCGGCGGTGCGGCGTTGGCGTCCTTCGGAGGGGGCAACGTCCAGCAACACCGTGAGGTCGGGCCAGAGCCCGCTGGCGGCCCAGTCGTTGAGCTTGGTGATGTCCGCGGTGCCCAGCCCGCGTCCGGCGCCCTGGTAGGCAATGGAGGAATCGGCGTAGCGGTCGGTGATGACCACCTCGCCGCGCGCCACGGCCGGGGCGATGACCTGGCTGGCATGTGCTGCCCGGGCGGCGGCAAAGATGAGCGCCTCGGTCTTTGCGTCGATCTCGCCCTGCCCATGGTCAAGGACCAGGGAGCGCAGCTTCTCACCCACGGGGGTTCCGCCCGGTTCACGGGTCCGCAAGACTGTGCGTCCGGCGTCGGACAGGGTCTTTGCCAGCAGTGCGGCCTGGGTGGATTTTCCCGCGCCGTCGCCGCCCTCAAAAGCAATGAAAAGGCCCGGCATGGGCGAGGAAGAGTCAGTCACCCCATTAGCCTACCGGCCCAAGCTGGGTGGACCGTGGGCGGACGCGGCTTGTCCACAGGGGCGGGTTGTCCACAATGTTGAGCATTGCCGTCACAATGTCCCGGATGCCTTCATTGCCCGGACTACGCTGGAATCATGACGTACCAGCCTTCCACCCACCCCGACCAGCTCAGCCCGGACACAGTTGTTGTGGCGGCGGGCCGCCCCGCCCGCGGGCACGACGCCCCGGTGAACCCGCCCATCGTGCTGTCCTCCACCTATGTGGGGACGGGGAACGTGGTGGACGGGGACCGCGCCTACGGCCGCTACTCCAACCCCACGTGGGATCCGCTGGAGGACGCACTGTCCCAGCTGGAAGGTGCCACGCTCCCGGGCCTGGTGTTCAGCTCGGGCATGGCAGCGGTCTCGGCCGGACTGTCGCTGGTTCCGGCCGGCGGCGTCCTGGTCATGCCCACGCATTCCTATCAGGGTGCGCTTGTCATGGCCCAGGAGCTCGCCAACAGGGGACTGTTCAGCCTGCGCACTGTGGACATTGCGAACACCGACGAGGTCATTGCCGCCCTCACCGGTTCGGGGGAGAAGGCTGCGGACATGCTGTGGCTGGAAAGCCCCACCAACCCCATGCTGGAAGTCGCCGACCTCCACGTGCTGTGCCGCTCCGCCCAGGCCGTCGGCGCCATTGTGGTCACCGACAACACCTTCTCCACGCCGCTCGTGCAAAAGCCGCTGGAACTGGGCTCGGACATCGTGCTGCACTCGGTCACCAAGTACCTGGCCGGCCACTCCGACGTGATCCTCGGCGCCCTGGTGACCTCCAGCGCTGAACTGCGCGAACGCCTCCTGCACCACCGCTCCATCCACGGCGCCATTGCCGGGCCGTTCGAGGCCTGGCTGGCCCTGCGCGGGATGCGCACGCTGGCCCTTCGGATCGAGCGCTCGCAGGCCAGTGCCGTTGAACTTGCGAACCGCCTGGACGCGCACGACGGCGTCGAACGGGTTCGCTTCCCCGGCCTGGCTTCGGATCCGGGCCACGTCCGGGCGCAGGCCCAGATGAACGGCTTCGGCTCCATCCTGTGTATCGAGGTGGCAGGAGGCCCGGATGCGGCCGACGCCGTGGTTGACGCGCTGCGCCTGTGGACACCGGCCACCTCGCTCGGCGGCGTGGAATCCCTCATCGAACGCCGCCGCCGCCACGCCAATGAACCGGACTCGGTGCCGGCCAATCTGCTGCGCCTGAGCGTGGGCATTGAGAACCTCGAGGACCTGTGGGCCGACCTTGACCAGGCGCTCGGGCTGGCACTGCGTGGTTCAGCGGACGGGGCGGCCCGGGAGGCGTAGTCGCTCCCGGGTGCTTCACAGCAAACTCCCACCCGAACGGCCGCCGCTGACTGTAAGCTTGGGCTGTGGCCAATATTTTGTACTTCGTTGAGTTTCTTATTCTGACGGCCCTGGGCCTGCTGGCACTGGGCGTACAGGTGTGGGCATTTAGTGATGCCCTGCGCACTCCGGCCGCCTATTTTGAGCGCGTGTACAAGCGCACCAAGACGTTTTGGGCTGCTTTGACAGGCGGTGCCGCATTCTTCGGCTTCCTGTACGTCATTGTGCCGATCACCACGCTGACCGTGCCGCCGCTGGGCTTCAGCATGCTGCTGACGCTGGCCGGCGCCACGGCTGCCGGCGTGTACCTTGCCGATGTGCGCCCGGCCCTCGCCGAGGTGCGTGGCCGCGGACGCGGCAACCAGAACCGCGGTGGCTCCTCCTGGTAGAAGGCCGCGCAACCCAGCGCCCCGCAGGCCCAACCGGCCGGCGGGGCGCGCTGCTTTAAGAGGTGTGCGTGGCGGTGCCTGAGACGGTGATTCCGCCGGATGCGGGGATGAAAACCCGCAGGATGCTGGGCCGTCCAAGGTGCCTGCCCTGGTGGATGAGCACCTTGGCGGGGGTGTCCACCGCACCAAGCGCGCGCAGGTAGGCTCCCAGCGAGGCGGCTGCCGAGCCGGTGGCCGGATCCTCCCGGATGCTGCCCACGGGGAACAAGTTGCGGGCCTCAAATTCCGTGGGGCCCATGACGCGCAGCACCGTCACGGTTCCGGCCCAGCCCTGCTCGTCCATGAGCTCCCGCATTGCATGGGCGTCAAAGCCGAAGGCCTCAAAGTCGCTGTCGCGGCCCAGCACCAAGATCGGGTGCGTGTTGCCCGTGAACGACAACCGAGGCGGGTATTCAGGATGCAGGGCGCCGGAATCGAGTGAGAGCAGTTCCAGCAGCCGCCGCAGCACGGACGGCTCAAATTCTGTGACACGAGGTTCGACGCTCGTGAAGGAGGCTTCAAAGCCGCGTTCCGAGGGCGCAGTGGCCAGAACGATTTCCCCCACGGGTGTGTCGAGGCGGAACGGTCCCGCCCCGAACTTTTCCGCCAAGGCCACGGCAGTGGCCATCGTGGCGTGTCCGCAGAAGGGAACTTCCGCCCCGGGGGAGAAATAGCGGATCCGTGCGCGCCGCCCCGCGTCCAGGGGTGAGGTGACGAACGCCGTTTCCGAGTAGCCAAGGTCCTTGGCGATTTCCTGCATTTGGGCGTCGTCCAGGCCCGCCGCGTCAAGCACCACGCCGGCCATGTTGCCGCCGCCGGGCCCGTCGGCAAACGCCGCCATGTGGAGGAACTCCGGGCGTGCTGCGTCAATCATGGTTGCTGCCCCTTGCGTTTGCCGTTGTCTGTTCAGGCTACTGCTGCGGACGGGTCCACGGCACTCCACGCCACGGTCAACTCGCCGAGCCGCCACCGTGAGGGCGCGCGCACAACGGGCCAGCCGTCGTCGTGCATCTTCTGGCACATGTTCATCCAGCGCTGGCGGTTGCCGAAGGATGCCAGCGGGGCGCCGGCCTGCCAGTGCTTGTCCAGCGCCTGCAGGAAGTCATGGATTTTTTCGCCCGGGACGTTGTGGTGGATGAGGGCCTTGGGCAGCCGCTCGGCAACGTCGCTGGGCAGCTCGAACGCACCAAAACGCAGGGAAATGGTCAGCGACAACGGGCCCGTGCGGTCCAGCGCAACCCAGGTGCTGCGGCGGCCGATTTCATCGCAGGTGCCGTCCACAAAAATGCCGTGCGGGGACAACCGGGCACAGACGGTGTCCCAGATGAGGCGGACGTCGGCCTCGTCGTATTGGCGCAGCACGTTGAAGGCGCGCACCATGGTGGCCAGGCCTGGGGCGGGGATTTCAAAGCCGCCCACCCTGAAGTCCAGGCCTCCGTGCTCCAACGGCTTGGCAATGCGCACCCGTTCGGGCTCAATTTCGATGCCGGTCACGTGGGCGGAGGGGCAGACGGCATTGATGCGTGAATACAGTTCCACGGCGGTGGCGGGGGAGCCGCCGTAGCCCAGGTCCACCACGAGCGGGCTGTCTTCTGTCCGCAGGCGCCAGGCCTGCGGCCCCGCCAACCAGCGGTCCACGCGGCGCAGGCGGTTCGGGTTGGTGGTGCCGCGGGTGATGTTGCCAAAGGGCTTGTTGCGCTGGCGAACTGCCCGGGCCGCGGGGTCGGCGGAAGACGCCCTGACCCTCTGCGCACGTTGAACCACACACCAAGTTTAGGCGCGCGGCGCCCTGGCACGGGACAGATGGGCCGCTTCCACCGCGGCGTGCGGCCGCAGCCTGAACTTATGCGTGGACCCTGGATGCCTCCGGTGCGCACAATCGCCTATGCGCAACGGCAGCGACCCCAGGCGGCGCATAAGTCAGTCAGCTGTCCGCCCTGCGGGCAGTTCTGCGTAGCATTTCGGGTCCGCCCAGCCCCGCCCGCTAGGATGAAACCATGACTTATACGCTGATTTTGCTTCGCCATGGCCACAGTGAGTGGAACGCCAAGAACCTGTTCACCGGCTGGGTGGACGTTGACCTGAACGAGCAGGGTCTCGCCGAGGCCGCCCGCGGCGGTGAGCTGCTGGTGGAGAACAACATCCTCCCCGACGTGCTCTACACCTCGCGCCTCAAGCGTGCCATCAACACCGCCAACATTGCCCTGGACAAGGCCGACCGCGGCTGGATCGACGTCAAGCGCGACTGGCGCCTGAACGAGCGCCACTACGGCGCACTGCAGGGCAAGGACAAGGCCCAGACCCTGGCCGAATACGGCGAAGAGCAGTTCATGGAATGGCGCCGCAGCTACGACACCCCGCCGCCGCCCCTGTCCGACGACAGCGAATTCTCCCAGGCCCACGATCCCCGCTACGCAGGCCTGGGCGACGCCCTGCCGCGCACCGAGTGCCTCAAGGACGTCCTCGTCCGCCTGCTCCCGTACTGGGAATCAGACATCAAGGAAGACCTCAAGGCCGGCAAGACGGTCCTGGTCACGGCCCACGGCAACTCGCTGCGCGCCCTGGTCAAGCACCTCGACGGCATCTCCGATGAGGCCATCGCGTCCCTGAACATCCCCACGGGCATCCCGCTGGTGTACGAACTCGATGAGAACTTCGCCCCCATCACCCCCGGCGGCACCTACCTGGACCCGGAAGCCGCAGCCGCCTCCATCCAGGCAGTCGCCAACCAGGGCAAGAAGTAACTTATCCGCTGATCGAGCTTGCCGAGATCCAGGTTTCGGCAAGCTCAACCACCGGCAACAAGTTCGACGACGGGCCGTCACCTTTCACACGAAAGGTGACGGCCCGCCGTCGTTCCCCACGCCCTCCCCAGCCTCGTGCCTCGGCCGTGGCACCTCGGGCGCGTGGGCCCAAGCAAAAATGAGCCCGATCCCGCCAAATGAGCCCGGGATGTCGGGATCACTTGGCGGGACCGGGCTCATTTTTGCCGGCACCGAAAATTAGCTGGCGAGGAAGTCCTCGGGCTGCCATTCGCCGGTGACCAGGTAGGAGACCTTGCGGGCCACGGACACGCCGTGGTCGCCGAAGCGCTCAAAGTAGCGGCTGGCCAGCGTGACGTCCACTGTGGTGGCCGGGGTTTCGGTCCATTCGGGGGCGGCCATGGTGGCGAACACGGACTTGTGCAGCTTGCTGATCTGGGCCTTGGCGGCGGCAATGTCGCCCACCAGTTCCAGGTCGCGGGTGTCCAGCAGCTCGGTGACCTTCTCCGCAATCAGGATGTCAAGGCGCGCCAGCTCAGCGAAGGTTTCGCCAAGCTGCGCCGGGATGACGGTGTTGGGAAAGCGCAGACGGGTCAGCTGGGCAATGTGGCGGGCCAAATCGCCCATGCGCTCCAGGGAGGCGCTCATCCGCAGCGAGCCCACGATCATGCGGAGGTCGCTCGCCACGGGTCCCTGCAGGGCCAGCACGTCAATGGCGCGCTCGTCGAGATCGTTCTGGAGGAAGTCGATTCGGGCGTCCGCGGCAATGACTTCCTGGGCCTTTTGCAGGTCCGCTGCGGCAAATGCCGTCGTTGCCTTGGTGACGGCCTCGCCAACCAGGGCGGAAATCTCAATGAGACCCTCGCCGATCTGGTGGAGCTCGGCCTGGAAAACTTTACGCACGCGTGTGTCCTTTCTTGGGCAGGGCAACAGGTGCCCAACTGGCCTCCAGCATGACAGTCCAAGGTGAACGCGGCGGCACGCCAAGGTGAACGTTTGTTGAACGGGCCCCGCCGGAAGGCAGTTTTGGCAAAACAGGCACGTGCACAGCTTAGGCTTGATCCGTGGATCCATTGGTTGTAGGACTGGTTGCCGGGTTGATTGGCCTGGCCTTGGGCGTGTTTGGCATGTTTGCCTTCAGCCTGAGCGAACGTTCACGCCGGTTTCCCGTGGACATCGGCGAACCCACCCTGCCCGACGGCGCCACCGAAGTTCTCTCCGTGGTGGGCCGGGCCTACATTGTGCTGGACACTGTGGACGGCGTGGTCCGGGCCAGCCCCGGCGCCTACGCCTTCGGCCTGGTCCGCGGCCACACTGTGGTGCACAGTGAACTCGTGGAGCTTGCCAACAGAGTCCGGCGCGACGGCGTCATCGAGGAGCGGGACCTGATCCTGCCGCGCGTTGCGCTTCCCGTGGCCGGCCCGGCATCCGGCGGCCCGGGCACGACGGCGCCTGCCGCAGCGGGTGCCGCGGCCCCGTCAAGCCAAGGGGCAACCTCCGCCCACGGCGCCACCACCAGCGCCACCACAACCACTTCCGGCGGCCCCGGCCAGGGCACCCTTGTCATCCAGGTCCGCGTCGCGCCGCTGGGTGAGGAATACATCCTGCTGCTGGCCGACGACCGCACCGAGATTGCCCGCACCGAGGCCGTCCGCAACGACTTCGTGGCCAACGTTTCACACGAGCTCAAGACCCCCGTGGGTGCCATCTCGCTGCTGGCCGAGGCGCTCGAATCGGCCCCCGAGGACCAGTCCACTGTGCGCCGCTTCGCCTCCCGCATGATGACGGAATCCGCCCGCCTGGCCGCGCTGGTGCAGGACATCATCGAGCTCTCCCGCGTGCAGGGTAAGGATGTGGCCATCGTTGGCACCAACGTGGACATGAACGCCGTGATTGCCGAGGCCGTGGACCGCACGCGCATGCCGGCGCAGAGCAAGAACATCACCCTGGCAGTGGGACCGGGCCAGCCGGCGGAGGTGTACGGCGAGCAGGCCCAGTTGGTGACAGCGCTGCGCAATCTCATTGACAACGCCGTGCGCTACTCCCCGGAAAACACCCAGGTGGGCATCGGATTGTCGGTGGGGGACGGCGTCGTCTCCGTCAGCATCTCCGACCAGGGCGACGGCCTCACCCCCGCCGAGCAGGACCGCGTGTTCGAGCGCTTCTACCGCGTTGACGCCGCCCGCTCCCGCCACACCGGCGGCACGGGCCTGGGCCTGAGCATCGTCAAGCACATCATCAGCAACCACGGCGGCGAGGTGACACTGTGGTCGGCCCCCAAGATGGGCTCCACCTTCACGGTGCGCCTGCCGCAGCTTTCCAACCCCACGTCCGACGGCGGCATGCACCACCGCGCCGACCGGCACCCAGGCTTGACCTAAAGGAGCGCACCAAGCGTGAGCAGAGTTTTGATTGTTGAAGACGAGGATTCCATCAGCGACCCGCTGCAGTTCCTGCTGTCGAAGGAGGGCTACGAGGTCCAGGTGGCCGACAACGGCCTGGACGCCCTGGTGGAATTTGAGCGCAACGGCGCCGATTTGGTGCTGCTGGACTTGCAGCTGCCCGGCATGAGCGGCACCGAGGTGTGCAAGCACCTACGCCAGCGCTCCAGCGTGCCCATCATCATGCTGACAGCCAAGGACTCGGAGATTGACAAGGTGGTGGGCCTGGAGCTGGGCGCCGACGACTATGTCACCAAGCCGTACTCCTCGCGTGAGCTCATTGCCCGCATCCGGGCCGTGCTGCGCCGCCAGGCCGAGCCCGAGGAGCTCATGGACTCCACTGTCCACGCCGGACCTGTCCGCATGGATGTGGAGCGTCACGTGGTCAGCGTCCACGGCGAGAACGTGGCATTCCCGCTGAAGGAATTCGAGCTGTTGGAGATGCTGCTGCGCAACGCCGGCAAGGTGCTGACCCGCGGCCAGCTGATCGACCGCGTGTGGGGCTCGGACTACGTGGGGGACACCAAGACCCTGGATGTGCACGTCAAGCGGCTGCGCAGCAAGATCGAGCCCGACCCGGCCGTGCCCAAGCACCTGGTCACTGTCCGCGGCCTGGGGTACAAGTTCGAGCCGTAAACGAACACCTGCGGTTATGTGACTCACTTGTCACAAGTGCGTCATATGGGCGGAATTGTTTGGTTTTGATTGTCCTGGTGTGAGCTGCACCATAGGCTGTGATGGATAACATCCAGGCAGTGGCCTGTGCGGCCGCATCAAGACCAAGGACCAATGTCTATGAATTCCCCTTCACCGAAGGCCTCCGGGCGCCTGCGCGGGCGCAAGGCCGTTGCCTTTGCCGCAGCGGCCGCCATGGGGCTGATGGCTGTTTCCAGCCCGGCGCTTGCCCAGGACGCGGCGCCCACGGCAGAATCCGTGGCCACCTCGGCCATGGCAGGCAACAAGGTCATCTTCCCGGGCAACGACGGCAAGGCCCACACCGTCACCCAGGATTCGAAGTCGATGATGGTCGACGGCGAACGCCTCAACGTCTGGAGCGGCGAATTCCACTACTGGCGCCTGCCCGGCACCGACGACTGGCGCGACATGTTCCAGAAGATGCGTGCCAGCGGTTTCAACGCCGTCTCCCTGTACTTCTTCTGGGGCCTGCACTCCACCGAGCCCGGCAAGTTTGATTTCACCGGCATCAAGGACATTGAACTCCTGATGAACATGGCCGAGGAAGAAGGCCTCTACGTCATTGCCCGCCCCGGCCCCTACGTCAACGCCGAAATCTCCATGGGCGGACTGCCGGCCTACCTGACCAAGAGCGGCGCGGGCTCTCTGCGCAGCACGGATCCCGCAGCGCTGGCCGAGTCGCTGGCCTGGATTGACGCGTTCAACAAGATTGCCGTCAAGCACCAGGTCACCGACGGCGGCGGCTCGATCGTCACCTACCAGGCCGAAAACGAGCTCCTCAACGAGGCCGGCGATCGCACGGCGTTCATGCGGGCACTGGTCACCAAGATCAAGGCCGACGGCATCACCGTCCCCGTCTTCCACAACGACTACAGCATGAATGGCGCCTTCGTTCCCGGCAGCTCAAGCGCCGGAGGCAACGTGGGCCTGGACTACTACGCCTTTGACCAGTACCCACTGGGATTCACGTGTTCCAACAGCCGCGGCCAGATCCCGGACATGGAAACCCGCTTCCGCGCCATGACCGCCACCAGCCCCATGTTCATCGCCGAGGGCCAGGGCGGCGCCTTCACCCCGTGGGGTGCCAACTTCAACCCGGACCGCTGCGCCGAATTTGTTGACCCGGCCTTCACCCGCCAATACGGCGTGAACAATCTCAACAACGGCATCAACATGTTCAACTACTACATGCAGTACGGCGGCACCAACTGGGGCTGGACCGGCTCGCCGTCCTCCGGCTTCACCTCCTACGACTACGGTGCGGCCATCAATGCGGACCGTCAGCTCACGCCCAAGGCTGCCGTCCAGAAGGAACTGGGCTACTTCCAGGGTGACTTCACGCCCATCTCCAACATGGTTGCGCAAGAGGGAGCGCCCGTCACAGTTGAGGGCGGCGCCGGGAGCATCAAATCCTACCAGCGCATTGCCACCGAGGACCTGGCCACGGATTCCGTCTCGGGCAACGGCTCCCGCTTCCTTGGCTTCCGCCAGTCCGACAGCAACAGCACGTCAGAGCTGAAGTACTCCTTCCCGCTGACGCTGTCCCCGCGCAAGGAAGTTGTCGAAGCCAGCTATACCAACGACGACCGCGACACCTCCGCCATCAAGTACACGGGCACCTGGGGCAAGTCGAACGGCGAAGGCTGGGCCGCAGGAAACTACAAGGGAACCGAAACGTTCAGCAACCGCACCGGTGATTTTGTTGAATACAAGTTCACCGGCGCCGGCATCCGCGTCATTGCCGCACAGTCCACCAACCACGGCTACGGCGATGTCTACATTGACGGCGTGAAGGTTGGCCAGACCAACACCTACCGCGGCCAGAACGCCAACTTCCAGTACGTCGCCTTCCAAAAGGACGGGCTGGATCCCAGCGTTGAGCACACCATCAAGATTGTGGTGACGGGCCAGAAGGATGCGGCCAGCGAGGGCACGTTTGTCACCGTTGACGCCTTTGACGTCATCGCCGCCCCGGCCCAGGCCACGGTGGTCAAGCCCGACGACGTCGACGCCGCCATCACGTACTCCAAGGCCGGCGGGGTGTCCCAGTGGACGCACGCCACCGGCGAGAACTGGACGGCCAATGACTACCAGGGCACCCAGACGTTCAGCGATATCGCAGGCGCCTTCTATGAGTACACGTTCAAGGCCGCCGAGGTCCGCCTCATCACCCCGCAGGCCACCAACCACGCCAAGGCAGATGTCTTCATTGACGGCGTGAAGGCGGGCGAGACCAACACGTACGTGTCGAACCCGGCTGGCCAGTCGGGCTTCAAGGCCTTTGAAAAGAAGGGCCTGGACCCGAACGTTAGCCACACCATCAAGGTGGTCAACACAGGCGTCAAGGGCGATCTCGAAGCCAACGGCACCTTCATCGGCATTGACGCCATTGAAACCTCAACCCCGGGCGGCACCACCCCCGAGGTCCCGGATGACTCCATCACCTTCGCCCGCGTCCCGCAGAAGGCAGGCACGTTCCTGAGCATGCACGGCCGCGACGCCAACATGGTCATTGCCGACTACGCCTTCGACGGCCAGAAGCTCATGTACTCCACCTCCGAGCTGTTCACCAAGATGCCCGTCGCCACCGGCACGCTGCTGGTCCTCAACGGCTCCAAGAACGACGCCGGCGAAACAGTTCTGAAGTACGCCTCCGAGCCCGCCGTCACCACCTTGGGCGGAACCCCCGTGGAATCCGTGTGGGACGCAGCCACCAAGACGCTGCGCCTGAACTACGTCCACGGCAACGGCACCGCTGTGAAGATCACCGGCGGCGGCGCCCCCGAGCTGCGCATCGTCACCACCGACCGCAGCGCCACCGGCCAGCAGTGGCAGGTGGACGGCATTGTCAAGGGCGGCACCACCAACAAGACCGTCATGGTGGCAGGCGTTGACCTGCTCCGTTCCGCCGAGTTCGACGGCGAAACCGTCAAGCTCGTGGGCGACACCAAGGCAGCCCGGGCCATCAACATCTACGTCCCGGCCGGCATCACCAAGGCCAGCTGGAACGGCGTGGCACTGGCCACAACAACAGGCGCCAACGGCCAGCTGGTCGCCAACCTGGCAGGACCGGCCCCGGCCGTGCTGCCGGCGCTGACAAACTGGAAGGTCTCGGGCGAAAACCCGGAGTCCGCCGTGGCGTTTGACGACTCCAAGTGGGTGGTGGCCAACGCCACCACTGCCGCCAACACGCGCCAGGGCCCCGGCCCCAACCAGGGCAAGGTCCTGGACACCGCCTTCCACGGCTTCTACGAGGGCGACACCTGGTACCGCGCCAGCTTCACGGCCGCCACCGCCGCCACCAGCATCCAGCTGCGTGGACAGGGCGGAAACGCCGGCAACATGCTGGTCTGGGTCAACGGCACCTTCGTTGGCGCACCCGACGCCAATGGCAACATGGTGACGGTGCCTGTCCCGGCCGGCGTCATCAAGAGCGGCGAGCCGACCCTCGTCGCGGTAGTGGTCCGCAACAACGGACAGAACCTCGACTGGTCCGACGACGGCCTCTCACGCCAGAACCGCGGATTGTTCGACGCAGTCCTGCCCAGCAGCGGAGCCGTCACCTGGAAGCTCCAGGGCGCCAAGGACAAGGCAGCCCCGGTTGATGTTGCACGCACCATGTACAACACAGGCGGTCTGTACGGCGAGCGTGCCGGTTGGTACCTGCCCGGCTACCCGGATTCGCAGTGGGCGGATGCCAGCGGCTTCAAGCCTGCCAAGGCCGGGGTGACCTGGTACCGCAGCAGCTTCAAGCTGGCCATCCCGGCCGGCACCGACACCGCCATCGGCCTGAAGGTCAATGACGCCAAGTTCGACGCCGGCCGCCAGTCCTTCGCGCGCGCCGTCATCTACGTCAACGGCTGGAACACCGGAACCTGGGTTGGAGATGTGGGCCCGCAGAGCACCTTCACCATCCCCAGCGGCTTCCTGAACAAGTCCGGGGACAACACCCTGGCCATTGCCCTCACCACCGAGCGCGACGCCCAGGGCCCGGACTCCTTCACCCTGGTGGACCGCGGCACCAGCCTGGGCGGCGTGCCCACCACGCTGAACACGGCGCCGGACTACACCCTGCCGGTTGTCACGGCAGCAGCCGCCAAGTCAACGCTCGACGTCGGCGAGAAGACGGCCTTCAGCGGCACCTCTGCGCTGGCCGCGATCGGCAACGGCGCACTGACCAACGCCGTCATCAACTACGGTGACGGCACTGCGGCCGTCACGGTTCCCGTGGTCAACGGCAGTTACTCGGCGGAGCACAGCTTCACCGCGAAGGGCAGCTACTCCAGCACCGTCACCATCAAGGATGCCGTTTCCGGCGCCGTGCTGGGCAGCAAGAGCGTCGCGGTCACGGTGGCCGAACCGGGCACGACGCCCACGGCAACACCGTCGGCTACGCCCAGCGCAACGCCCAGTGCAACCCCGAGCGCCACGCCCAGTGCAACGCCGTCGGCGACGCCCAGTGCGACGCCGAGTGCAACGCCTTCGGCAACGCCGAGTGCCACGCCCAGCGCGTCACCGTCGGCAAGCCCGTCGGTGGAGCCGTCGGCGTCACCGTCGGCTTCGTCCTCGGCCACGCCGGGTGCCACGGGGACCCCGTCCACGAGCACCAAGCCCTCGGTTGCCCCCAGTGCCAGCCCGAAGGCCCCGGTCACGCTGAGCTCCGGCACGGCTGCTCCGGGCGGCAAGCTCACCATCACCGGCACGGGCTTCAAGCCCGGCAGCAAGGTCAGCTTCACGCTGCACTCCACGCCGGTGCTGCTGGGAACCGCGACGGCCGACGCCAAGGGTGTGGCGTCCCTGGCAGTGACCCTGCCGGCGGACGTTGCCGCCGGTGCGCACTCGATTGTCGTTGACGGTGTGGGGGTTGACGGCAAGCCCCGCCAGCTCAGCATCGCCTTGACCATCACTGCCGCCACCACCACCCCCGCTGCGGAAGATGACCTCGCCAACACGGGTGCCAACAACACGGCCCTGGGCGGCGCGGCAGTGCTGCTGCTCCTGGCCGGCACCGCGGTGTTCGTCCTGAACCGCCGCCGGAAGGCCAGCCACTAGCACCACGGCAAGGCCACTGAAGCTGCGCTCCGTTGTGAATCAACGGGGCGCAGCTTCGTCAGTGGCGCATGGTTAACCGGAAATGGCGCGCAGCTTCAGGGGCCGGACGCAAGAAGGGCCCGTTGTCATGGTGACAACGGGCCCTTCTCGCGTGAAAGCTGGAACTACGGAGTGGCGGTGGCAGTGGGGGTTGCCTCTGCCGCGGCCTCCGTGGTGGGGGCAGCCGTGGGGACCAGGTTCTTGTACTCGGCCAGGGTGCCGTCCAGGACGGGAACCTTCAGGCTTGCAGTCTCCGAGCCGGCACCGGACTGGCGCAGTTCAACTGTTTCAACGCTTCCCGGGGGCTGCTCAACAGTGCTGAGGATGGCCTGGTCGCTTGCGGTGCTCAGGATCAGGGGCACGCCCGGCTTGACGGTGATCTCCGTCTGGGAACCGGCGGCACCGCTGATGGTCAGGGTGATGTCGGAGTCTGCATCGTTGTAGAACGATCCGGCGACGCGGCCGGGCTTGCCGGCTGCCTCGGAAATGATCAACACGTTGCGCAGTTCCAGCTTGCCCATGTCCAGGTGCACGCCGTCGGAAACAGTGACCTCCATGGCGGTGCTTTGCTGGTTGATGGCACTGCAACCGGTGAATGCCATGGCGCCAATGCCGATGGCTGCAATCAGGCTCAAGCGTTGCGCTCGTTTTGTACCGCGGATGCCGGCAGCGATTCTCACGTCAGTAACTCCTCATGGAAAAGACAAAATATCTTTGCCCAGCTTATCCGCAAACGTGGTAAAAGTACTCTTCGGTTGCGGCGGGGCAACTTTGCCTCCGCCGGCACCCTGGGTGCCCGATGCACCTCGGCAGCCTTTAGTCAAGGGGGCGGGAAATCTCCAATTGCTGGAACAATTGCGCGTTCAGCGTAGTCCCGGCGGCCCCTGACCTGCGGAAACTCAAGGGAGCGGGAAGTTAACCGTGGTAAACTAGAGGTATTGGAAAGGGAGAATCCACATGCTTTTTGAGGTCGGCGAGACAGTAGTTTACCCACACCATGGTGCGGCAAAGATCGAAGAGATCAAGATGCGCACCATCCGGGGTGAAGAGAAGATGTATCTCAAGCTCAAGGTTGCGCAGGGGGATTTGACCATTGAGGTCCCTGCAGAAAACGTTGACCTGGTTGGGGTTCGTGACGTTGTAGGCAAGGAAGGGCTGGAGCACGTATTCGAAGTGCTTCGCGCGGAGTTCACGGAGGAGCCCACCAACTGGTCCCGCCGGTACAAGGCAAACCTGGAAAAGCTGGCCTCCGGCGATGTCATCAAGGTGGCCGAGGTTGTTCGCGACCTGTGGCGCCGTGACAACGACCGCGGCCTCTCGGCTGGCGAAAAGCGCATGCTGGCCAAGGCCCGCCAGATCCTGATTTCCGAGCTGGCACTGGCGGAAAAGACCGACGAGGACAAGGCTGCTGAAGTCCTCGACGAGGTACTCGCTTCATAGCAAGTCGCACATTTTTGAAAAACCCCTGCACCCACTTGGTGCGGGGGTTTTTCGCATTTGGGGCCGCAATGCGTGCGGCGGTCTAATGTAGAAGCCATGAACGAGATGAAGGCCGGCGGATGCGCCGTGGTGATTGTTGCAGCAGGCTCGGGGCAGCGCCTGGGCCACGGGGTTCCCAAGGCGCGCGTGCCCCTGGGCGGGGAGACCATGCTGGTCCATGCCGTCCGCGGCGTCATGCGGGCGGGCGTCGCCACGCAGATTTGCGTGGCCATCCCGGCCGGGGACCCGGAACTTGAGGCCATCTGCCAGCGCCTGGGCGCCGAGGCGGTTACAGCCGGACTGGACTTCAGCTCCGTTGAGGGCGGTGCCGACAGGTCGGCCTCCGTTGCGGCGGCGCTGGCCCTGATTGGCGACGGCGTCACCCGGGTCATGGTGCACGACGCCGCCCGGCCGCTGACCCCTGCCGGCGTTTTCAACCGCGTGGCCGCGGCCCTGCGCGACGGCGCGAAGGCCGTCATCCCGGCCCTGGCCGTCACCGACACCATCAAGACAGTGGTCCCGGCCAGCCTCCCGGCAACCGGCGCCGGCGTGGAAAAGGTTGAAGGCACACCGGCCAGGAGCCAGCTGCGTGCCGTGCAGACCCCGCAGGGCTTTGACCTGGCCACCCTGCGCGACGCCCACGCCCGCGCCCTGGACATGGATCCCGCCACGGCCGCCCAGATCACCGACGACGCCATGCTGGTCGAGGCCCTCGGCGAGGAAGTGTTCGTGGTGCAGGGCTCCACCCACAGCTTCAAGGTCACCACGCCCATGGACCTGCTGCTCGCCGAGGCCATGCTCGAGGGCCCGCTGCGCCCGCGCTGGGTGGAGGGATAACCATGAACCTGCCCCGCACCGGCATTGGCATTGACATCCACGCCTTCGCACCCGACGGCGACCCGGCCCCGCTTTGGCTCGCCGGGCTCCTCTGGGAGGGGGAGCGCGGCCTCAGCGGCCACTCCGACGGCGACGCCGTGGCCCACGCCGCCGCCGACGCCCTGTTTTCCGCTGCAGGGGTGGGCGACCTCGGCACCCACTTCGGCACCGACCGCCCCGAATACAAGGGAGCCTCCGGCGTGCGCCTGCTGTCCGAGGCCGCCAGGATCGTGCGCGCCGCCGGCTTCGAGATCGGCAACATCGCCGTGCAGTTCGTGGGCAACCGGCCCAAGTTCTCGCCCCGACGCCAGGAAGCCGAGGCCGTGCTGGGCGAGGCCGCGGGCGCGCCGGTGTCGGTGACCGCAACGACGTCGGACAGGCTGGGATTCCCCGGCCGCGGCGAGGGCATCACGGCAGTCGCCACGGCACTCGTGGTGGCCGTTGCCCCAGGGCTTGGCTCCGAAGAAGCCCACTCCGCCGGACAACGGGATACCCTAGAGCCGTGACCCTGCGCTTCCATGACTCCGCCACCGCCGCCGTACGCGACTTCACCCCGCTCCGAGAGGGGAAGGCCTCGCTGTACTACTGCGGCGCCACGGTCCAGGGCGAGCCGCACATTGGGCACGTACGCTCGGCCCTCGCCTTTGACCAGCTGACCCGCTGGCTGCAGGCCAGCGGCTACGACGTCACAGTGGTGCGCAACGTGACGGACATCGACGACAAGATCCTGGTCAAGGCGCAGGAGAACAACGAGCCCTGGTGGGCCTTGGCCTACCGCTTTGAGCAGGCCTTCGAGGACGCCTATGACGCCCTGGGCATCCTCAAGCCCAGCTACGAGCCGCGCGCCACTGGCCACATCCCGGAGATGCACGCCCTCATTGCGCTGCTGATCGAGCGCGGCCACGCCTACCCGGCACTGGATGATTCCGGCGACGTCTACTTCGACGTCCGCTCCTGGAAGCAGTACGGATCCCTGACCCGCCAGAACATTGACGACATGCAGGCAGCGCCCGACGCCGACCCCCGGGGCAAGCGCGACCCCCGCGACTTTGCGCTGTGGAAGGGTTTCAAGGAGGGCGAGCCGGAGACCGCCAAGTGGGAGTCCCCCTGGGGTGCCGGCCGTCCCGGCTGGCACCTGGAGTGCTCCGCCATGGTCACCAAGTACCTCGGCACCGAGTTCGACATCCACGGCGGCGGCCTGGACCTGCGCTTCCCGCACCACGAGAACGAGATGGCCCAGTCGCAGGCGGCCGGCCACGGCTTCGCCAACTTCTGGATGCACAACGGCATGGTCACCTACCAGGGTGAAAAAATGTCCAAGTCCATCGGCAACACCATCAACCCGCGCGAAATGCTTCAAATCGCCCGCCCGCTCGTGGTCCGGTACTACCTGGGCCAGGCCCACTACCGCTCTGTGCTGGACTACCGGCCGGGCTCGCTCACGGAGGCCGCGGCCGCCGTCGAACGCATCGAGACGTTCATGAACGCAGCCCTGGGCCAGCTCCACCCGGACGGTTCCGACTACCAGGGCACGCTGCCGGAGGCTTTCCGCACCGCCATGGACGACGACCTGAACATCCCCGCGGCCCTGGCCGTGCTGCATGAAACGGTCCGCGCCGGCAACACCGCACTGGCGGCCGCCGACCGCGACAACGCCGAGGCAGCATTCCTGGGGGCCGTCGGCATGACGGAGGCGCTGGGCATCAACCCCCTCGATGCGCAGTGGCAGCAGGGGAGCGGTTCGGAGTCCATGGCCAACGCCCTCGATGTGCTGGTCAAGGCACAGCTGGAAGCCCGGGCGCAGGCGCGCGTGGAGAAGAACTGGGCCGAATCGGACCGCATCCGCGACGTGCTCGCGGCGGCCGGCGTCGAAGTGGCCGACACAGCAGCCGGCGCCACCTGGTCCCTGAAAAAGTAGCCCTTCCGACGCCGCATCACTTAACGTCCCCTTTTTCCCGACGCGGCACCACCAGATGCAGCTTTTTCACCAACGCGGCATCACCTGGATGCTGATGCAGGCCCCGCGGGCGGTGACAATGCGCACTTTTTGGCCCATACACCACTGAATTTGCCCGGAGGACGTAAGCTGGTAGCTACGGGTATTTTGATTCCCGTTATCAGGCGTGCCAAAAATGTGCCCGCTGAGAAGATTTGTTTGACGAACTTCGGGGTCTGCACATAGGGCGCCGCACCAATCGTAAGGGTTTCACCATGGCCAACAATCCCCGTTCCGGCGCCGTCCGCAAGCTCAAGAAGGGCCCCTCCAAGGGCACCGGCGGGCTGGGCCGCAAGGCACTCGAGGGCAAGGGCCCGACCCCCAAGGCCGAAGAGCGCACGTACCACAAGGCGTTCAAGAACAAGGAGCTTGCGGAGCGTTCGGCTGCCAAGCGCACCGCCGGCACCAGCGCCTCGCCGCGCCGCAACAGCGGCCCCAAGGGCAAGGCCATGGAAGAACTCGTCACGGGCCGCAACTCGGTTGTTGAGGCGCTGCGCGCCGGCATCCCCGCCAAGGTCCTCTACGTCGCCGTGCGCGTCGACATGGACGAGCGCGTGCGCGAATCCATCAAGCTGGCCGCAGAGCGCGGCATCCCGCTGCTGGAAGCCCAGAAGCCGGAACTGGACCGCCTCACCGAGGACGCCGTCCACCAGGGCCTGGTCCTGCAGATCCCCCCGTACGACTACGAGGACGCCGTTGACACGGCCAGCGAGATCATCGCCAAGTGGAAAAAGGGCCACATCGCCAACGCCCCGCTCATCGTGGCACTGGACGGCATCACCGACACCCGCAACCTCGGTGCCATCATCCGCAGCGTCTCGGCCTTCTCCGGCCACGCCGTCATCATCCCGGAACGCCGCAGCGCCGGCGTCACGGCCGCAGCTTGGAAGACCAGCGCCGGTGCAGCCGTGCGCGTCCCGGTCGCCAAGGCCCCGAACCTGAACCGCGCCATCGGTGCGTTCCAGAAGATGGGCTACTTTGTCCTGGGGCTCGACGGCGACGGCGACGTTGCTCTGCCCGACCTCACCCTGGCGCAGGAACCTGTCTGCATCGTTGTGGGTTCCGAAGGCAAGGGCCTGTCCCGTCTGGTGCGCGAAAACTGCGACCAGATCGTCTCCATCCCGATCGACTCCGCCATGGAATCGCTGAACGCCTCCATGGCAGTCGGCATCAGCTTGTACGAGATCTCGAGGCAACGCGCGGTCAAGGGGTAGCCGCATGGCCGTCACAGTCATCCGGGCCGTCAGCACCCTGGGCGCGGCCCTGTCGCGCCATTTTCCGCTGGGCGTCAGCGGCCTTCCCGCCGAACACGGGCCGGATGCGGCCAACGTGGCGGTGTATTCGCCTGCCCTGAGCGACGTGGTCCTGTGCTTCCAGCCTCCGGGCGGGGCGTGGAAGGCCATGCTGCTGCCGGACAAGACCGACGGCGTCCACCACGGCCTGGTGGAAAACATGCCTCCCGGCACGCGCTACGGCTTCTACACCGAGCCCGGTGCCAGCCGGGAGGAGATGCTCCTGATTGACCCCGACGCGGTCCAGCTGCTGCTGGACCCGTATGGGCAATACATTGACGAGCACCAGGGTGCCGGCGGCGAAACCCGCTACCTCTCGGTCCGGATGGACCCCGGATTCGACTGGGGCACGGTTGCCCGGCCCAACACCCCGTGGCGTGAAACCGTCTTCTACGAAGCACACGTCCGCGGCCAGACAATGCTGCACCCCGACGTGCCCGAGGACATCCGCGGCAGCTATGCCGGCATGGCGCACCCGGCAATGATCAAGCACCTGCAGGGGCTGGGTGTGACCGCCGTCGAGCTTCTGCCCATCCACTTCCACGTCGACGAGCCGCACCTGGACGGCACCGGCATGGCCAACTACTGGGGCTACAACTCCCTGGGATTCTTCGCCCCGCACGTGGGCTACGCCAGCGCCGCGGCGCAGGCGGCAGGTCCGCAGGCCGTGCAGGCCGAGCTCAAGGGCATGATCAAGCTGCTGCACATGGCCGGCATCGAGGTCATCCTGGACGTTGTGTACAACCACACGGCCGAGGGCGGCGCCGGCGGGCCCGCCTACAGCTGGCGGGGCCTTGCCGAGGAGCAGTACTACCGCCTCCGCGACGGCAAGTACTACGACACCACCGGCTGTGGCAACACCCTGAATTTCAGCAACCCGCACGTCATCAAGATGGCCATGGATTCGCTGCGGCACTGGGTCCAGGAGTACCACATCGACGGTTTCCGTTTTGATTTGGCCGTCTCCCTGGCCCGCGACGCCGCGCATGAGTTCAACAGCCAGCACCAGTTCCTGCTGGCGGCCGCCACCGACGGCGTGCTGGCCTCCACCAAGCTCATTGCCGAGCCCTGGGACGTGGGCTACGGCGGCTGGCAGACCGGAAAGTTCCCCACTGGATGGGCGGACTGGAACGATTCCTTCCGCGACACCGTCCGCGAGGTGTGGTTGACCGACCGTGCCGCCATGTTTGCCGGCTACCACCACAACGGCCTGGCAAAGTTCGGCGACGCCCTTGCCGGTTCGGCGGAGCTTTTTGCCGCCTCGGGCCGCAGCCGCATGGCCTCGATCAACCTGATCACCGCCCACGACGGCTTCACCCTGGCCGACCTCACGGCCTACAACCACAAGCACAACGAGGACAACCAGGAAGACAACCGGGACGGCACCAGCAACAACCGCAGCTGGAACCACGGCGTGGAGGGCATCACCAACAACCCCCACACCCTGGCCCAGCGCGCCCGCACGTCCCGGAACTTGATGGCCACCATGCTGTTGGCGCTTGGCGTTCCCATGATCACGGCAGGAGACGAGCTCGGGCGCAGCCAGGGCGGCAACAACAACGTCTACTGCCAGGACAACGAGATCGCCTGGGTTGACTGGACCATGGATGCGGAAGCCAAGACCATGCTCGCGGCCACGCGCCGCCTTCTGCAGATCCGCAAGGACTTCCTGGCCGAGCAGCCCAGCAGCTATCCCACCCGCGGCGGGAAGTCGTTCATCCACTGGTTTGGTGCCGACGGACTGCCCATGACCCCGGAGCGCTGGACCAACCCGCACGAGCGCGTCCTGACCATGCTCATGGGTTCCCCCGACGGCAAGGTGGATGGCCTGGTGGTCTTCAACACGGGAGTCACGGACGAGGACGTGGTCCTGCCGGCCAACCCCCGTTTCGGCGCGGACAGCCCCGAGGCCCGTCCCGGCCGCCCCCGCCCGTACATGCTGCGGATGACCACGGCCGAGGCGCGCCAGAACGACGACGGCGAGCCCACCTTCAGCCTGCCCCGTTCGGTGCCGCTCGTGGCACCGGGAGACGCCGTGCGCGTGGGCGCCAACACCGTCCAGATCTACCGCAACGACCTCACCGCAAGGTAACTCCGGCCCGGCGAACACCCCGGTGGTCGAGCCTGTCGAGACCCCCTGGATTTCGACAGGCTCAATCACCGGGAGGAACTGATCTCGACAAGCTCGATCACCGGTCTCTACGCGGTGGTGATGAGCCCCAGCTCGGCCGGGTTGGCCAGGGCGCCGTGGCGCGGCAGCACCTGGACGCCGTAGCCAAAGTCGCCCGAGCGGTCGATCAGCAGCTCGGCGGCAAACTGGTGCCGGCCCCCGCCGTTTTCCTGCACGGCTTCCAGCGCCAGCACCTGGGTGTCCAGGAGTTCGTCGCTTTCACCGGCCGTGCCGTAAATGACATTGACCTGCACATCGGCGGGGTCCAGCCGGCCCAGGTCCACCCAGGCCCGCACCTGCAGCGTCTCGCCGATCTGCGGCTCATCGGCCAGCCCGTGGGATTCCACGTGCTCCACACGGACGTCCTGCCAGGAATCGCGCACGTGCCCGATCCACCCGGCCAGCGTCCGCACTGAGGCGTAGCCGTCGGCGCGTGCTAGCCGGCCCGATTCCGCGGCCGGCTGGTACAGGCGCTGCACGTATTCGGCCACCATGCGGTTGGCGGACACCGCCGGGCCCAGGTTGGCCAGGGTGTGCTTGATCATGGAGATCCAGTGCGCCGGCAGGGCGCCTTCGTGCGGCTGCGAGGGTCCGGCCGCCCCGGCACCGGCAGCAACCACCTCGCCGTAGAAGCGCGGCGCCACCTGGGTTTCGAGCAGCTCGTACAGGGCCGAGGCCTCGATGTCGTCGCGTTCCTCATCCCCGGCCCCGGTATTGGCCGTCGGGATCGCCCAGCCGTTTTCGCCGTCGTACATTTCATCCCACCAGCCATCCATGACGGACAGGTTCAGCGAGCCGTTGATGGCGGCCTTCATGCCGGAGGTGCCGCATGCCTCGAGCGGCCGCAGCGGGTTGTTCAGCCAGACGTCGCAGCCCGGGAAGAGGGTGCGGGCCATGGCGATGTCGTAGTTGGGCAGGAACACAATCCGGTGCCGGACCTCGGGGTCGTCGGTGAACTGGACCAGATCCTGGATCATCTTCTTGCCGGCGTCGTCGGCAGGGTGCGACTTTCCGGCGATGATGATCTGGATGGGGTGCTCGGGGTGCAGCAGCAGCGCCTTGAGCCGGGCGGGGTCGCGCAGCATCAGGGTCAGACGCTTGTAGGTGGGGACGCGGCGGGCAAAGCCGATGGTGAGCACATCGGGGTCCAGCACGGAATCGGTCCAGGCCAGCTGGGCGTCGGCGGCGCCGCGCTTCTTCCAGGAGGCGCGCAGCCGGCGCCGGGCGTCATCCACCAGCGCCGAACGCAGGCGGCGGCGCAGCGCCCAGACGTCGGCGTCGCTGACGTCGTACACCTTGGACCAGTCGGGCCCGTCCAGGACTTCGGCGCCGAAGCGCTCCCGCGCCAGCTCGGCCAGCTGCGGGTCAACCCAGGTGGGCACGTGCACGCCGTTCGTGACGGAGGTGATGGGCACGTCGGCCACGTCGAAGCCCGGCCACAACCCGGAGAACATGCCGCGCGAGACCACGCCGTGCAGCTTGGCGACGCCGTTGGCGCGCTGGGCCAGGCGCAGCCCCATGACGGCCATGTTGAAGACTTCGGGGTCGCCGCCGTCGTAGTTTTCCGCGCCGAGGGACAGAATTTCCGCAACGGGCACGCCCGGCGCCAGCTGGCCGGCGAAGAAGTGCTCGATCATGCTGCGCGGGAAGCGGTCGATGCCTGCGGGCACGGGCGTGTGGGTGGTGAAAACGGTCGACGCGCGGCCGGCCGCAAGTGCCTCGCCCCAGGACAGCGGCACAGGGGTGATCGAGGGATCCATGAGTTCGCGGATGCGCTCGATGCCCAGGAAGCCCGCGTGGCCCTCGTTGGTGTGGAACACCTCGGGGGCCGCCGTGCCGGTGAGGCGGGCGTGGGCGCGCAGGGCCTTGACCCCGCCCATGCCGAGCAGCAGTTCCTGCGTCAGGCGGTGGTCCCCGCCGCCGCCGTAGAGCCGGTCGGTGACGCCGCGGGCGGCGTCGTCGTTCTCGGCCACGTTGGAATCCAGGAGCAGCAGCGGCACCCGGCCCACATCGGCGCGCCAGACGTGGGCGCGCAGCAGCCGGTTTCCGGGCAGGGGCAGCTGGATCTCCACGGGGCTGCCGTCTTCCTCGCGCAGCAGGGTCAGCGGCAGGGCATCGGGGTCGAGCAGCGGGTAGCTTTCCTGCTGCCAGGCGTCCTTGGACAGTGACTGCTTGAAGTATCCGGCCTGGTACAGCAGGCCCACGCCAATGAGCGGCACGCCCAGGTCGGAGGCGGACTTGAGGTGGTCGCCGGCCAGGATGCCCAGGCCGCCGGAGTACTGCGGCAGCACCTCGGTGATGCCGAATTCGGGGGAGAAGTAGGCAATGCATTCCGGGGCCCCGGCGCCGAGCGACTGGAACCAGCGCGGCTCGCTGAGGTAACTGTCCAGGCTCTGCGCGGCGGCGTCAACGCGGGCCACCACATCCGGGTTCGCGGCCAGTTCCTGGAGCTGTTCGCGGGAGAGCCCGGCCAGCATGGCGAGCGGGTCGCGGCGGGACTTTTCCCACTGTTCCGGGTTCAGGGATTCAAAGAGCGCGCGGGTGGGAACATGCCATGACCAGCGCAGGTTGGTGGCCAGCCGGGTCAGTGCTGAGATCTGGGCCGGGACGACGGTGCGGACTGTAAATCTGCGGATTGCCTTCATGCCGGTCACCATAGCCCACGTCTGACGCGCCCCGGCAAGATCTGTGACAAATTTGGCCCTTGTTACGCCGACACGCCCGCCGGAAACGCGAAATCTGCTCCCGTGTGACGGGCCGCGGCGGCTAAAAGGCGCAGCACCTTAGCAATCCGGCCGGTGAGTCGCTAACGTCTAATTTGTGAGTACTTCCAAGCCTTCGCGCAAAGCGCCCGCCGCACCGTCCACCGCTTCCGCCGCATCCCCGGCCGCCGTGAATGGCACGACGCCGGCTGGCTCACCCGCCGCTGCTGGCCGCGCCGCCGCCGTGGCAGCCCAGGCCGACCCCCGCGAGGGCCTGCGCTTTGGCCGGATCCCCGTCACAAACGTCCAGCCTGTGCTGGAAGGCGGCAAGTTCCCGGCCAAGGGCATCCGCGGCGCCGATGTTCGGGTCAGTGCAGTGGTTTTCCGTGAGGGCCACGACGTCCTGGGCGCAACTGCCGTCCTCTTCGCACCCGACGGCTCAGAGGGACAGCGGGCCAGGATGCGCCCCGGCGCCAAGGGCAGCGATGCGTGGGAAGGCGTGCTGACTCCGTCCACGGAGGGCAACTGGAGCTTCGCCGTCGAAGGCTGGACCGATCTGTATGCCACCTGGGCGCACAACGCACAGGTGAAGATCAACGCCGACGTCGACGTGGATGTCATGCTGGCCGAGGGCGCACTGCTGCTGGGCAACGCGGCCAAGGCCGCCAAGTCCGCAGCGCCGGAGGCAGCCAAGGTGTTCAAGGCCGCGGCCGCCACGCTGGCCGATCCGTCCCTGAACACCAACGACCGCCTGGCCGGCGGGACAAGCCGGGAGGTGCGTGCCGCCGTCGAACATTTCCCGCTGCGCGACCTCGTGACAAGCAGTGAAAGGTTCCCGCTGCTCGTTGAGCGCGACGCCGCCGGGCGCGGCGCCTGGTACGAATTCTTCCCGCGCTCCGAGGGTGCCATGCGCCACCCGGAGACGGGGGAGTGGACCAGCGGCAACTTCCGCACAGCCCGCCACCGGCTTCCCGCGGTCGCCGCGATGGGCTTCGATGTGCTGTACCTGCCGCCCATCCACCCCATCGGCACCATCAACCGCAAGGGCCCCAACAACACCCTCGTGGCGGGGCCAGCGGATCCCGGTTCCCCTTGGGCCATCGGATCGGCCGACGGCGGCCACGACGCCATCCACCCCGACCTCGGCTCGCTGGCGGACTTCGAGGCATTTGTGGCGGCCGCGAACGAGCTTGACCTGGAAATTGCCCTGGACCTGGCCCTGCAGTGCGCCCCCGACCACCCTTGGGCCACCGAGCACCCCGAATGGTTCACCACGCGCGTTGACGGAACCATCGCCTATGCGGAAAACCCGCCCAAGAAGTACCAGGACATCTACCCCCTGAACTTCGACAACGACCCCACCGGGCTGTCCCACGAGATCCTGCGCATTGTGCGGCTCTGGATCGAGCGCGGCGTGCGCATTTTCCGGGTGGACAACCCGCACACCAAGCCCGTCTGGTTCTGGGAATGGCTCATTGGCACCATCAACGCCGAGCGCCCCGACATCGTGTTCCTGGCCGAGGCCTTCACCCGCCCGGCCATGATGGCCGCGCTGGGCCGGGCCGGCTTCCAGCAGTCCTACAGCTACTTCACGTGGCGCAACACCAAGGAGGAACTGGAGGAGTACCTGGTGCATGTCAGCCGCGATTCAGCCGGCTACTTCCGCCCCAACTTCTTTGTCAACACCCCTGACATCCTCACCGAATACCTGCAGTACGGCGGGCCGGCCGGGTTCAAGATCCGCGCCATCCTGGCAGCCATGTCCAACCCGCTGTGGGGCATGTACGCCGGCTACGAACTCTACGAGCACGTTGCCCGCCCCGGCTCGGAAGAGAACATAGACAACGAGAAGTACGAGTTCAAGGACCGCGACTTCGCCGCCGCCGAGGCGGCCGGCAGCTCGCTGGCCCCGTTCGTCACTCTGCTGAACCGGATCCGCCGCGCACACCCGGCCCTGCTGGACCTGCAGAACCTGAGCCTGCACGAAAGTTCGGACCCCGCCACGCTCGTGTTCAGCAAGCACAAGAACATTGCCGCGACCGCCACGGAGCCGGCCCGCAAGGACACCATCATCGTGGTCATCAACGTGGACCCGCACAGCATGCGCGAGGGCGAGGTCACGCTGGACCTCGATGCGCTGTCGCTGGACGGGCTGTCCCCGGACGGCACTTTCCTCGTGGAGGACCTCGTCACCGGCGCCACCTGGAACTGGGGCAAGAAGAACTACTTCCGCCTCGACGCCCACCTGGAGCCGGCCCACATCCTGCACATCAGGCGCTGAGCATGGCCTTCCCCCGCGCCAACAGCGCCCCGCAGTTCAACTTGAACGCACCGGGGCTGGCCCATGATCCGCACTGGTACCGCAAGGCCGTGTTCTATGAGGTCCTGGTGCAGAGCTTTGCCGATGCCAACGGCGACGGCGCGGGGGACTTTTCCGGGCTCATCTCCCGCCTGGACTACCTGCAGTGGTTGGGGGTTGACTGCCTGTGGCTGCCGCCGTTCTTTGACTCGCCCCAGCTCGACGGCGGCTACGACGTCCGCGACTTCACCGCCGTCATGGAGACGTACGGGACCATCCTGGACTTCAAGTCGCTGGTCACCCAGGCCCATGAGCGCGGCATGCGCATCATCATTGACCTGCCCCTGAACCACACCTCGGACCAGCACCCCTGGTTCAAGGCGTCCCGGGAAGACCCCACGGGCCCCTTTGGCGACTTCTACATGTGGAGCGACACCACCGAGCTGTACCAGGACGCCCGCGTCATTTTCATTGACACGGAGGAGTCCAATTGGACCTTTGACCCCATCCGCCGGCAGTTCTTTTGGCACAGGTTCTTCAGTCACCAGCCGGACTTGAACTACAGGAACCCCGCCGTCCGCGAGGCAATCTTTGATGTGGTGCGGTTCTGGCTTGAGCAGGGCATTGACGGATTCCGGGCCGACGCCATTCCCTACCTGTATGCGGAGGACGGCACCAACTGCGAGAACCTGCCGGAGACCCACCAGTTCCTGCAGGACCTGCGGGCCATGGTCGACGCCGAGTTCCCCGGCCGGGTGATCATCGCCGAGGCGAACCAGATGCCGCATGAGGTGGTCGACTACTTCGGCACACAGGAGAACCCCGAATGCCACATGGCGTTCCACTTTCCCATCATGCCGCGGCTCTACTACGCGCTGCGGGACCAGAAGGCCGCCCCCATCGTGGAGACGCTGGCCAACACCCCTGACATTCCCGCGGGCGCGCAGTGGGGAACGTTCCTGCGAAACCATGACGAGCTGACCCTGGAAATGGTGACGCCCTCCGAACGTGAGGCCATGTTGGGGTGGTACGCCCCGGATTCGCGCATGCGCGCCAACATTGGCATCAGGCGCCGGCTGGCACCGCTGCTGGACAACTCCCGTGCCGAGATGGAGCTCATCAATGCGCTGCTGCTGGCCCTGCCCGGCAGCCCCTTCCTCTACTACGGGGACGAGATCGGCATGGGGGACAACATCTGGCTCGACGACCGCGATGCCTCCCGCACACCCATGCAGTGGAACCCGGACCGGAACGCGGGCTTTTCCAGCGCCGATCCGGGCAAGTTGTTCCTGCCCGTGGTGCAATCCCTGGTCTACCACTACAACCACGTCAACGTGGAGGCCCAGACCGCCCACACGAGTTCACTGCTGCACTGGAACAAGCAAATCCTCAAGGTCCGCAAGGCCCATCCCGCCTTTGGCCTGGGCCGGCATGAGAACGTGCCCAGCTCGCACGAGTCGGTGCTGGCTTTTCTGCGCGTCCTGCCGGTGGGCAACGAGGAGGGGGAAACGCCGGAATCCATGCTGTGCGTGTTCAACCTGTCCCAGCACCCCTCCGCAGCCACGCTGCACCTGCCCGCCCTGGCCGGCCGCGGACTGCGCGATGTCTTCGGCAACGACATCTTCCCCGGAATTGACGACGACGGCCACCTCACCTTGACGCTGGGCTCCTACGACTTCTTTTGGCTGCGCGTGCGTTCACAGGCATCCAACGCCCAGTCCACCATGACCCAGGCGCTGCCGGTGGTCGACGGATCGGTCCACGGCTACTGATGGGCCATTCGCTGGAGGAGCTCCTCACCGACTGGCTGCCCCGCCAGCGCTGGTACCCGCGCAAGGGGGCAGCCGGGCTCGGCGCCCGTGTGCACATTGTGGACAGTTTTGGGATTCCATCCCCGGATCCCTCGACCACCTTCCGCGTGCTGTTGCTCGGCGTGGACATTCCCTCCCCGGCGGGGAGCCGCGGGGCACTGGACGGCAACCACGGAGGGTCCCTGGACCTGGCCGGCGGCGGGCATGGCGGTTCCGTGCCGAGCTTGCTTCTGCAGGTGCCCATCACCATCGCGCATTCTGGCGCAGCTGTGCCAGAAACTGGTGGCGGGGCCGGCGGCGGCACTGCCAGCGGGGCGGGGCAGCCGGGTTGGCTTGGCGCCTCAGCGGCCGGGCCCCACTGGGCCCGGACCGGCGGCCTGGTTCGCGACGGCCTCTCTGACCCCGCCTTTGTGCAGGCCTGGCTTGCATCGCTGGGACGCGCCGCCGGCTCAGCCGGACCCGGTGCCGCGGACATTGACCTCTGGGTGAATCCGGCCATGCCGGCGTTCGGTTCCCTGCCCGCCGCCAACATCCGCACGGTGTCCAGCGAGCAGTCCAACACCTCGGTGATGTTTGAGCTCGGTGGCCGCCCGCTCATAGCCAAGTTCTTCCGCGTGCTCCATGAAGGAGTCCACCCCGAGCAGGAGATAGGCCAGGCGCTCGCGGGCCTGGCCTCTGCCGGCGAGCAGCTTGCCGTCCCTGAGCTGCAGGCGTCCGGGACCTTCGGGGCCCCGGGCACCACGCTTTTTGTCATCCACTCGTTCCTGGCCGGGGCCAAGGACGGCTGGGCACTGGCCCTGTCGCATGCCCGGGAGGGCAGGGACTTTTCGCCCCATGCCCGTCAAATAGGTGAAGCCCTGGCCCGGCTGCACGCAGGCCTGCGAACAACCATGGGGACCAAGGGCCTTGACGATGGTGAGGCGGCGGACTTTGTCCGCGCCCTCAGCGCCCGCCTGCAGGACGCCTGGTCGCTGGCAGCCGATGCAGTGGGCCCTTACGGCGGGCAATTCCACGCCTTTCTGGCGCAACTGGGCCAAATAGACCTGGTGCCTTCCGTGCAACGCATCCATGGCGACCTCCACCTGGGCCAGCTCTTGCACCAGGAGGCGGCCGACGGCGGCTGGTACATTCTGGACTTCGAGGGCGAGCCGCTGCGTCCCCTCTCGGAGCGGGGCCGCCCGGACGTGGCGCTTCGCGATGTGGCGGGCATGTTGCGGTCCCTCGACTACGCCGGAGCCCAGGCTGCGGTGCCGGGCGGACCGGATCGGGACAGCATTGCCCGGTGGGTCCGGGCCGCAGACCATGCCTTCATACAGGGCTATGAAAGCGGCACCGGTGAAACAATTTCACGGCGCGACGCCCTTTTCATGGCATTGTGGCTGGACAAGGCACTTTATGAAGTTGTTTATGAATTACAGAACCGGCCCGATTGGGTCTGGGTGCCGGTAAATGCCGTGCGAGTTTTGTTTGAATCGATGGAAAGTGGTGTGGACATGGGAATCAATGAATTAGCCCCTCTCGCAGTGGATGCCGGAGTCTTGGCGCGAATTTCCGATGGGACCCACTTTGCCCCGCACTCTGTGCTGGGGGCGCACCTGGGCAGCGAAGGGGTTGCCACCGTGCGGGCCCTGCGCCACCTGGCGGAGTCGGTAACAGTGGTCACGGCTGGCGGGGAATTCCCCATGGCCCACGAACACGGCGGAATTTGGGTGGCCGTGGTCCCCGTCGAGGAACCGGGGCACGTACCCGACTACCGCCTGGACGTCAGCTATGACGGGGTTGTCCACCGCACCGACGACCCCTACCGCTACCTGCCCACCGTGGGCGAGCTGGACATGCACCTCATGGCAGAGGGCCGGCATGAAACGCTCTGGACGGTGCTGGGTGCACATGTCCACCGCTACCACTCCGAATTGGGCGACATTTCGGGTGTGAGCTTCTCCGTTTGGGTGCCGGCAGTGCAGGCCGTGCGGGTCATTGGCAATTTCAATGGCTGGGACGGCCGGGCCCATGCCATGCGCAGCCTGGGCAGCAGCGGAATCTGGGAACTGTTCATCCCGGACGTTGCCGTCGGCGAATGCTACAAATTTGAGATTCTCACCGAAGGCGGTGAGTGGCTGCAGAAGGCCGACCCCATGGCCTATGGCACCGAGGTTCCGCCCCTGACAGCTTCGCGGGTGGTCGAGTCGACGTACTCATTCAAGGATGCCGACTGGATGGCCCGGCGGGCGGAGACAGATCCGCACAACTCGCCCATGAGCGTCTACGAAGTGCACCTTGGCTCTTGGCGTCCCGGGCTCAGCTACAAGGAGCTGGCCACGGACCTGGTGGAATATGTCCAGCGGCTCGGATTCACCCATGTTGAACTCATGCCCGTCGCCGAGCACCCGTTTGGTGGCTCCTGGGGCTACCAGGTCACCTCCTACTTTGCGCCGACCTCCCGGTTTGGCCATCCGGACGAATTCCGCCACCTGGTGGACGCACTCCACCAGGCCGGCGTCGGCGTCATCATGGACTGGGTGCCGGCGCACTTCCCCAAGGATGAATGGGCCCTGGCAAAATTCAACGGCGGGGCACAGTACGAGCACTCCGACCCCCGCCTCGGCGAGCACCCTGACTGGGGCACCCTCATCTTCGACTTCGGCCGCAACGAGGTCCGCAACTTCCTGGTGGCCAACGCGCTGTACTGGTTCGAGGAATTCCACATCGACGGACTGCGCGTGGATGCCGTGGCATCGATGCTGTACCTGGACTACTCGCGCGAGGACGGCGCCTGGAGCCCCAACCGCTTTGGCGGGCGGGAAAACCTCGAGGCCATCAGCTTCCTGCAGGAAATGAACGCCACGGCGTACCGCCGCAACCCCGGCATCGTCACGATCGCCGAGGAGTCCACGGCATTCCCGGGCGTCACCGCGCCCACCAGCGGGGGAGGGCTGGGCTTTGGCATCAAGTGGAACATGGGGTGGATGCACGATTCCCTGACGTACATGTCGGAAGACCCGGTCAACCGCGGCTGGCACCACAACCAAATTACGTTCTCCCTTGTTTATGCGTTCACGGAAAACTTCCTGTTGCCCATCAGCCATGACGAGGTGGTCCACGGCAAGGGATCGCTGCTGCGCAAGATGCCGGGGGACCGCTGGCAGCAGCTGGCCAACCTGCGCGCCTACCTTGCCTTCCAGTGGGCACACCCCGGCAAGCAGCTGATCTTCATGGGCACGGAGTTTGGCCAGGAAGCCGAATGGAGCGAGCAGCACGGTCTCGACTGGTGGCTGGCGGAAAATCCCGCACACGCCGGCATCCAGGACCTGGTGCGCGAGTTGAACCTGACGTACGCCGGCACGCCTGCGCTGTACGAGCTGGACAATGTGGCGGAAGGCTTCACCTGGCTCAACGGTGGGGACACGGCAAACAATGTGGTCTCCTTCGTTCGCTGGGACAAGGCCAGCACGCCCCTGGTCTGCATCGTGAACTTCGCCGGTGTCGCCTACGAGGGCTACCGGGTGGGGCTCCCCGCAGCGGGGCTTTGGCGGGAGGCGCTCAATACCGACCTCGCTTCCTTCGGCGGTTCGGATGTCAGGAACATCGGGGATCTCGCGGCGGAGGAGCGGCCCTGGGACGGCCAGGAGGCATCGCTCAGCCTCCGAGTTCCGCCGCTGGGTGCGCTGTACCTGGTGCCCGTGGCCAGCTAGAAGCAGGCCCTGGATGTTCACCTGCCTGCCGTTTTGTGTTCACGGCAGGCAGGTGGTATTGTTAGTACTCCGCTGAACGAACCGTTCAGATCCGGATCCGACAAAACCACATAACCTTGAAAATAGGTTCAATGGTTTGTGTTCAAATGAAAATTTGAATTCAGTCGAAATCCTCGATTTGACTTCCGGAAAGTTCAGCGGGTAAGCTTGAAAAGTTGCCCCGGCACTGATCGTCACGGACTGTTTGTTGGTTCTGGTGTGTTGGCTGGGTGTGGTTGTTGTTTGAGAACTCAATAGTGTGCCAAGTTTTATTGATACCAATTTATTGTATTGAATTGGTTATTTGGTTGGTTGTTGCCGCCCCTGTGGTGATGACTGGCCGTTTAGCTGGTTTCGAATTTAGTGCACATGGCCATCATCTTTTTCCGGTGTGGTTGTGTGTGTCTGTTTAGTTATTAACGGAGAGTTTGATCCTGGCTCAGGATGAACGCTGGCGGCGTGCTTAACACATGCAAGTCGAACGATGAACCCCGCTTGCGGG
>NZ_JANKZF010000018.1 GCF_027568515.1 Arthrobacter sp. HY1533
CCCGCAAGCGGGGTTCATCGTTCGACTTGCATGTGTTAAGCACGCCGCCAGCGTTCATCCTGAGCCAGGATCAAACTCTCCGTTAATAACTAAACAGACACACACAACCACACCGGAAAAAGATGATGGCCATGTGCACTAAATTCGAAACCAGCTAAACGGCCAGCCGTCACCACAGGGGCGGCAACAACCAACCAAATAACCAATTCAATACAATAAATTGGTATCAATAAAACTTGGCACACTATTGAGTTCTCAAACAACAACTGCATTCGAGTACTTGCAATCCGTATTCTCCGGACTGGTTTTCATCGTTGCGATGGTCTAACTTTATTTCAATGGAAACTATTTTGTCCAATCCGCATTGTGTGCGGCTTGTCACTTCATGTTTTCCATAAAACCGTATTTTCAATTGTTTGAATTCAAATCGAAGAGTCGACTGTATTCATTCAGTTTGTTTAGGTTTTTGGCTTCTTGCGAGGTGGTGGGCTCTGCTCCGTTGCCGGAGTGGCTCAGCGTTGCGCAAGCAACAGATAGAACAATACACAGATGCCCGCCCCCAATGCAAATCGGGGGCGGGCAGGGTCTCGATCGACCGGTGAACGTCAGCCGGCGAGTTCAACCATGGCGAGTGTTCGCTTGCCACGGCGCACCAGCAGGTACTTGCCATGCAGTGCCTCGGGTGCACCAAGAACGGCGTCAAGATCTGTGACCTTGGCATTGTTCACGTAGGCGCCGCCCTCCCCCACCGTGCGTCGGGCTTCCGAGTTCGTCTTGGACAGTCCCGAGGCAACCAGGAGCTCGACAATGCCCAGGCCCGCGGCCGGCGCCGTGGCATGCGGCAATTCGCGGGTTGCCGATTCCAGCGTTGCAACATCCAGCTCGGACAGTTCGCCCTGGCCAAACAATGCAGCGGATGCCGCAATGACCTTCAGCGTGGCGTCCACGCCATGGACCAGTGAGGTCACCTGGAAAGCAAGGGTGCGCTGGCCTTCGCGGGCCTGCGGCTTTTCGGCAACAGCATCGGCGATGGCGGCGATCTCCTCGCGGGAGAGGAAGGTGAAGACCTTCAGGCGGTCCACCACGTCGGCGTCGGCCGTGTTGAGCCAGAACTGGTACATGTCGAACGGGCTGCACATGGCGGCGTCGAGCCAAATGGCGTTGCCCTCGCTCTTGCCGAACTTGGTGCCGTCCGAGTTGGTGATCAGCGGCGTGCCCAGTGCGTGCACCGAGGCGCCCTCCACCTTGCGGATCAAATCGGTGCCGCTGGTCAGGTTTCCCCACTGGTCGGAACCACCCTGCTGCAGGACGCAGCCGTACTGGCGGAACAGCTCCAGGTAGTCCATGCCCTGCAGGATCTGGTAGCTGAATTCGGCGTAGCTGATGCCCTCGTCCGAGTTCAGCCGGGAGGCAACAATGTCCTTCTTGATCATGGTGCCAACACGGAAGTACTTGCCCACATCGCGCAGGAAGTCCAGAACCGACATGGGCTCGGTCCAGTCAAGGTTGTTGACCATGCGTGCGGCGTTCTCGCCCTCGAAGGACAGGAAGCGCTGCACCTGGCCCTGCAGGTAGCCGACCCACTCGGAAACTGTTTCCTTGGAGTTCATGGTGCGCTCTGCCGTGGGGCGCGGGTCCCCCACCAGGCCGGTCGAGCCGCCCACCAGCCCCAGCGGCTTGTGGCCGGCGAGCTGCATGCGGCGCATGGTCAGCAACTGGACCAGGTTGCCCAGGTGCAGGCTCGGCGCGGTGGGGTCAAAACCGCAGTAATACGTGATCGGCGCGCCGGCGAGCAGCTCCTCGAGGGCTGCCTCATCGGTGGAGACCTGGACCAGGCCCCTCCACTTGAGCTCCTGCCAAACATTGGCGAAGCTGGAGTCGTTCTGGGGGACGCGGAGTTCTGTTTGCAAAGACACACCCCAAAATTACCAGCACGACGGCGTTTCTTCGCCATTGTGCCCGGCGCCGCCCCGGGTGTGTGTCCGGGCCGGGAGACGGCTCCCCCGGCCCGTGGGCCCGCTAGTGTTCGATGCCTGCCGGGAGCGGCTGCGAGGTCACCATGCGCAGGCGCTGGGTGGGCCGGGTCATGGCCACGTACAGGTCCCCGACCCGGCCGTTGGCGCCGGCCAGCAGGGCCGCCGGTTCAACGATGACAACGCCGTCGAACTCCAGCCCCTTGGCCTCGTGCGGGTCAATCACGACAATGTCCTGCTCCAGTGATCCGGCACCGTGGCCGATCCGGGAGCCGTAGACGGCCCGGAGTGCCGCAGCAGTTTCCTGCACCATGGCCGGCGGGGCAATCACGGCGACCAGGCCGCCGCCCACCGCGGCGGTTTCCTCGGGCATGGCGGCGACAACCTGGGCAACCACATCGGCTGCGGCGACGCGGTCAACGATGGGTTCCCATTCGCCGTCGCGCACGGCCTTGGGTGCCGAAACAACCTGTCCGGCGGCGTTGGCCATGCGCACGGCCGCCTTGGCAATCTGGGACGGCGTGCGGTAGTTGACCGTGAGCTCCTCCAGGGTCCAGCGCTCCCCCATGAAGGGAGTGAGTGCCTGCTGCCAGGACATGGCGCCGGCAGCGGAGCTGGTCTGGGCGATGTCGCCGACAATCGTGAAGGATTTAACGGGGCAGCGGCGCACCAGCAGGCGCCACTGCATGGGCGAGAGTTCCTGCGCTTCATCCACCACCACGTGGCCGTAGGCCCAGGTCCTGTCCGTCAGGGCCCGCTCCGCGCTGGTCTGGGAGGCACCTTCAACAATGTTGTAGTCAGCCAGCTGCTCGGCAGTCAGGATGCCGTCCACGCCGGAGTCCTCCAGCTGCTGGTTCATGTTGGAGATGGCTTTTTCGGCGTTGGCGAGGTCGCGCTTGCGCTGGGCCTCGGCGCTGGCCTGGGCCCGCCCGCCCGTGGCGTCCATGTCGCCGAGGAGTTCGGCTGCCTCATCCAGCAGCGGCACGTCCGACTCGCTCCAGGGCGCGCCGGCGCTGCGCAGCAGCAGGTCCCGCTGGTCTTGGCTGAAGCCGGGCGTCACGGCGGCCAGGATTTCCGGCTTGCTGAACATGTCATCGATGAGCTTCTGTGCCGTCATGGGCATCCAGCACAGGTTCAGCATGACGCGCACGTCGCGGGAGGAGCGCACGTCCTCGGCCAGGTAGGACCGGTCTGCGTTGTTGCCGGCGCCGGCGGATTCGATGTGCTCGCGCAACTGGTCCGTCAGCTCGCGCAGCAGTGTCTTGACGAAGGTGACGCGCGCGTCGTTGTGCGGCAGGCCCGTGGCCCGCGCCCTGTCCCGGGCGCGGCGCACCTGGCGGACGGTGAGGATCAGGCGGGTGCCTTCGACGTCGAGCCTGACATCCTCGCGGGGCAGGCGCTGGCGGTTGGCAACGGCGTTGGCCACCACCTGGGCCATGACGGGCCGGCCCTTCAGTTCGGCCGCCTCGGCGGATTCAGGGGCGGTGGCGCGGACGCCGGGGAACAAGTTGCCCACGCTGGCCATGACCACGCCGGTCTCGCCCAGGGAGGGCAGCACGCGCTCGATGTACTTCATGAACGCATTGGACGGGCCAACGAGCAGCACGCCGGCCGACTGCAGGCGTTCGCGGTGCGTGTACAGCAGGTAGGCGGCCCGGTGCAGGGCCACGGCGGTCTTGCCGGTGCCGGGTCCGCCCTGGACCACGAGTGCGCCACTGAGCGGTGAGCGGATGATCCGGTCCTGCTCAGACTGGATGGTGCCCACGATGTCATTCATGCGGCCTGTGCGCTTGGAGTTCAGGGCAGCCAGCAGCGCACCCTCGCCCTGCAGGTGTTCACCCTCTACGAGCATGGAGTGGTCCAGGACGTCGTCCTCAATGGCCTTGACGGAGCGGCCCTGCAGGAGCAGGTGGCGGCGGCGGCGCACGCCCATGCGTTCGAAGGCGGTGGCCTGGTAGAACGTCCCGGCCTCGGGTGCGCGCCAGTCCACCATGAGCTGGCGGAGGTCTTCCGAGAGCAGGCCGATGCGGCCAATGTAGCGGACCTGGTCGTCGTCCAGGTCAAGGCGGCCGAACACGAGCCGGTCATCCACGGCGTTCAGCTGGTTCAGGCGGTCCTCATAGAGCGTGGCGAAGGCATCACGTTCGGAGCGGTTCTGGTGCGTGCCCATGGACTTGGCACGGCGCACCTCGCCCAGCTGCGCAACTTTTTCGGCGCGGAGTTCATCCAGGCGTGAATAGAGGCCATCAACGTAGCTGCGTTCTGTGGCCAATTCTTCGTCATACATGCAAAGCTCCTGAATACGTAAGGCATGCCACCAAAAGGCGGACCGTCCAGTCTATCCCCCGCGCGGCCGGCCCGCCGCCCCGCCGCGAAACGGCGGGGCGGACAGTCACCGGACGCTGCGGCTACACGTGCAACAGGGTGTGGACCTCGCGGCCGGGGAGGTTGGCCCGGCCGGGCAGCCCGTCAATCTCCATCACGACGCCGATGCCGGCCACCACGGCGCCCGTGCGCTCAAGCAGGGACGCAGCCGCGCCGAGCGTGCCGCCCGTGGCGAGGACGTCGTCGAGAATTAACACACGCGTGCCAGCTGGCACGTCTTCCTGGTGCAGTTCCAGGGTGGCCTCGCCGTACTCCAGCGCGTAGCTTTCCGCGTACACCTCGCGGGGCAGTTTTCCGGCCTTGCGGATGGTGATGACACCCGTCCCGGTGGCGTAGGCGGCGGCCGCCGCGAGGAGGAATCCGCGGGCCTCAACACCGGCCACGGCGTCGAACTTTCCGGCGAAGTTGGCGACGATCGAATCCACCACCAGCTTGAAGGCGGCGGCGTCGGCAAAAACGGGGGTTAAATCTTTGAAAACAATGCCCGGCGCGGGGTAGTCGGCGACGGTTGCGCACAACTGCTCAACAACTGCGGAAACATGCGGGATTTCGGCTGTTTCAGGGGTGTTGGAAATGGGTGTTTCTGGGGCACTGGAAGTCTGGTTCACACAACAACGGTACAGGCTCTTGCCGGAGGGGTTTTCGCGGCCCGAAAAAGGTGCTTATATATTCTCCGTGCAACACAACATTTCACTTCCCGGACACGGTGTCCGGCTTGTGCCGCTCAGGCGTCGTCACGCGGCAGATTTGTTCCCCTACATCGATGTAGACATGTGGGCAGGGATGGCCTCGGAACGGCCCACGTCCAAGCGTGCCCTGGAACGGTTGTTCGCCTCCAGGATCGCCGACCCCTCCATCATTGCCTTTGCCGTCATCGACGACGATACCGGCACCGTGGCGGGAACCACGAGCCTGTACGACTATGTGCCGGAGCAGTCGCGCATTGAGCTGGGCATGACGTTTTTTGGCCGCAACTACTGGGGCCGCAACGTCAACGCCGCCTCCAAGCTGGCCCTGCTGGCCTTTGCCTTCGAGGAGCTGCTGGTGCACCGGGTGACGCTGCGCTGCGACGTCCGCAATGTGCGCAGCGCCGCGGCCATCGTGAAGCTGGGAGCCTCACACGAGGGGGTCCTGCGCGGCTACCGGCGCGGCCACGACGGCACCCGGGTCGATTCCAGCGTGTACTCGCTGCTGGAACACGAATGGCCGGCCTCGCGCTCCGGGCTGGTCCAGCGCCTCACCCCGGCAGACCTGCTGCCCGAGGTGACGGAGCTCATTGAGTTCTCGGAGCAGCTGGTGCGCGCCGACGCCCAGCACGCACCGCTCCCGGCCTGAACTTCGAGACCGTGGGCTCGCCGTCGAGCCAGAACCGCCAGGGATACTGCTCCGTTCCACCTGGCCCGCTGATGCCCACACGCGGCCCCGAACTCACATGCGTGGCCGGGGCCGCAGGCAGGCTGACGGTGACGGCGCCGCCAAGTGCGCCGATGCCGTTGTGTTCGCGGGCAAATCCCATGGCCTTGGCCAGCCTGGCCGGCCCTTGTGCAAGCTCGATGTCCGTTCTTGCCGTGGGGCGGCGCCGGCGCGCCAGTTCCAGGCCCTGGACAACCTCACCGGCCCGCAACAGGCAGCCAGAGGAGAGTCCCTCCGGGCGGCACACCAGGTTCGCGCTGAAGTGCATGCCGTAGCTGAAGTAGACGTACAGGTGCCCCGGCGGGCCAAACATGGCCGAGTTGCGCTCCGTCATGCCACGGTAGCTGTGCGATCCGGGGTCCGGATCGGCTGAATCGGCCGGGCCAAGATAAGCCTCCACCTCGGTAAGCCGGACGACGACGGGACCTTCCGCACTCTCATGCCGCACCAATGCGCCCAACAGGTACGGCGCCACCTCGGTGGCAGGTTGTTGCAGAAGTTCCAGGATGTCGATCGGGCGGCCCATGCACCCAAACTAGCAGGGCGTGAAAGAATTCAGCCATGCCCGAAAGCCTTGCGTTCACTTCCCCGTTCGAACCCGGAATCTTTGATTTTCTGGCGGCCCGTGCCGTGGCTGGCGTTGAGGAGGCCGGGCCCGACAGCTACGCCCGGACCATCATGCTGGCGGGCGGGCACGGCTGGTTCAAGGTCAGCTGGGACGGCAGCGCCCTGTGGCTGGAGCAGGACCTCGAAAACCCGCACGACGGCGCTGAACTCCTGTCCATGGTGCGGCACCTGTTCAACCTTGGCCACAACCCCGGGCCGGCCGATGCTGCTGTGGGCTCCCACCCGGCGCTCGCCGATCGCGTGGCATCCCTGCCCGGGATCCGCCTGCCCGGCTGCGTCGACGCGGACGAGATCCTGATCCGGGCCATGGTGGGCCAGCAGATCACTGTCGCGGCCGCCCGCACCGCACTGGGCCAGTTGGCGGCCCTGGGGCGCGAGTCCAGGCTGCCGCACGCAACCATGGTGCGATTCTTTCCCCGGCCGGCCGAGATTGCCGCCGGCGGCCGCGGGATCCTGCGGGGCCCGCAGCGGCGGATTGATTCAATTGTGGCCGTGGCGGGCATGCTGGCCGACGGTTCCCTGACGATCGGCCCCGCCGACACCGTTGACACCCTGGCGGCCAAGCTGCTGCCGATCCCCGGGATTGGGCCATGGACGGTGGGCTATGTTGCCATGCGGGTCCTGGGCAGCAGCGACATCTTCCTGCCGGGCGACGCCGCCGTGCGCAACGGCTACGGACTGTTGCGCGGGGACACCCTGGCCCAGGCCCGCACCATCAAGGCCCCGGAACTGTCGCGCATGGCGGAACAGTTGCGGCCATGGCGCTCCTACGCCACCTTGCACCTGTGGCGGGTTGCCGGGGAAAACGGCACTAGCGGCCGGCGGAACGCAGCTCCAGCAGGATTTCCGGCGATCGCGCGCGGCGCCAGCCAGTAGTCTCAACGGTCAACGGCCGGGCGCAATCCACACACCAATCCGCACTGTGGGATTCATTGCCGCACTCAAGGCAGTAAAAACGCATGGTGGCTCCCTGCTCCGGCGGCACAGTGTGCTTGCGTCCCCACAGGCTCAGGGCATGAAGAACCGGAAGGGTGTCCGCACCCTTCTCTGTCAGCACATACTCCACCCGGGGCCTCGCGGCGCCGGCATAGGCACTCTTAGCCAAGAGTCCATGCTCCACCAAGCCCGCAAGGCGTCCACTGAGGACTGAGTCAGCAATGCCCAGCGAATGCTTCAGCGTGTCGAAGCGGCGGTTGCCGGTGAAGATCTCCCGCAGGATGAGCACCACCCACGGATCCCCTAGCACGTCCAAGGTGCGTGCGATGGGGCAAGCCTGCCCCGACCAGTCCGATCTCAGCGCCATGGTTTCCCTCTTGTCGATTTCGTCGCGGAGCCATCGTCACACCGCCTGTTTTCAATGTTACTATCTTCAGCATAGCTACGCATCGATCTGGGAGACCGCCATGTCAGCAAAACGCGCCCCAACGGTATTGCCCATCGCGTCCGGGCTTTGCGTCGTGGTCCTGTGGGCCAGCGCTTTTCCGGCCATCCGGGCCGCCTCCCCCGAACTGGGCGTCATTGGGCTGTCCCTGGTGCGCTTGCTGGTGGCGGCCGTTGCCCTGCTGGCCCTTGCCCCGTTTCTCAAGGTCCGCCTTCCGGCCCGCCGGGACCTTCCCCTGATCATCGCCTGCGCATTCTTTGGCATGACCGCCTATCAACTGCTCCTGAATTGGGGCGAACTGTACGTTCCCGCCGGAACAGCCAGCATTATCGTGGCGTCGGCCCCGCTGGTCAGCGTCGGCATTGCCGCCTATTTCTTCAAGGAACGAATCTCGGGGATCAAGATTGCCGGCAGCGTGGTGGCAATTGCCGGCGTCGTTCTGGTGTGCCTGGCCCGCACAGGCGTGAGCCTGTCCGCGGCCGTGTGGATCGTGGTTGCCGCGATGGTGGTCCAGGGCATCTACCACCCCCTGACCAAGCCACTGCTGCGCCGGTACACGGGCATGGAGGTGGCCACCTACGGGATGGCGTTTGGCACGGTCATGACGGCACCATTTGTCCCGTGGGGAATTGCTGACATCTTCTCCGCCGGGACGCCCGCCTGGGTTGCTGCCATCTACCTCGGCTTGTTCCCCTCGGCGCTGGGATTTGTACTGTGGGGCTACGCCGTGGCACGGCTGAACGTGGCCGCCTCAACGTCCCTGCTGTACCTGGTCCCCCCGGTCGCCGTGGCCATCTCCTTCTTTTGGCTTGGCGAAATTCCCGTTGCCGGTGAACTGGCAGGCGGGGCCGTGGTCATTGCGGGGGTGGTGTGGCTCAGCCAGGGGGAACGGCTCATGGGCCGCCTGAAGGCCACGCCGGTGAAGTGAATCCCGTTGTCACCCATTCGCGGGACAATTCGTGCCGCAGGCACCTCCGGGACGGCCCTTGTGTCGGTTTCAGACCTAGAGTTCAAGTGTCCGGGCATCGCAGCCTCTGTGGCCGCGATTGACTCAGCACGAGGAGGGGCCGTGAAGAGGACAGACACAATGGAGCTGGCGGAAGCCTGGGGAACCGGTGTGGCACATCGGCCGGCGGAGGGCCGGGTGCACCATGCGCTGCTGGCAGCCGAACCCGAGCTGGCGGATTTGGTGGCCCGGTGCGTCGAGACAGCGGGCCCCGGCCACTGTGCGGACCACGGCACAATACAGGCCAGACTGCTGGCCATGTCCTGCACCCAGGTGCAAAACTGGTTCACTGCCCTGCGCCGCCCTACCGATGCCGCCCTTGTGGCCAGCATGGCGGCCCGGGACGGCTTCACGGAGCAGACGCTCTGGGACTTCCTCACCGGGGACCCCGGAAAGATTGCCGTTCATAACCGGCTGGTCCAGTTGCTTGACTCGGAGCTGGTGGAGGAAATCGTGGTTGGTTCCATCCGCCAGGGTTTCCACACCCCGGCCGACAGGCCATCGCGGACCGTTCAGCCACGGTGAACTTGCAGTAGTGGCCCGTCCCGGAGCCGAAATCGGCAACAACTGCAAGTTCAAGCAGAGGTCACTTGGCCGGGAACGCCGACGGCCAGGGCAGCAGCATGGGAAGCTCAACGGAATCGGCGGCGGCCTCGGCGCGCAGGCTGCCCATGGTGGGCGTGCGGCCGGCGAGCCAGGCGGTGATGTCGGTCAGCATGCCGGAGACGGACACGGCATTGGAGCCGTCGCCCACGGTCATGGGCGGCAGGGCCAGCGGCAGCAGCTTCAGGCGCAGCCCGTCCGGCACGCGCGCGGACAGGAAGTCGATCAGGTAGAGGCAGAATTCCTTCGACCATGTCTCGGGCCCGCGGCCCAACTGGAGGTCGGCCAGGTGGATGACGAGCTCGCGCCAGTACGCCAAGGCACCGTCGCGGACCACGCCGTCGCGGTAGCTGATGGGCAGGGACCACTGATCCTCGTCGAGCCCGTCCAGAACCGTCAGGGCGCGGGTGAATGCGCTGGAAATGTACTCGCGGTGCTCCTGGGCTGAGTGTCCGGCGTTCATCTCGATGGCCTGCGTGCGGCCGCCGGGGCCGCCGTCGTAGAACTCGATCTTTTCCCCGCGCAGCGCGTACTCCGCCTGCCGTGCCACGGCGTTGGAGACGTGGGCGATGTGCGCGAGCACGTGCCCGCGCGTCCAGCCGGGCAGCTCCGTGGGGGCCAGGACGTCGGCGTCCGTGAGTCCCCCAAGCTTTGAGCCCACATTGTCCGCCGCAGCCTTGAGGCGTTCCATGAGCTGTGCATTAGAAATATCAGTCATGAACCCAGCCTAGAGCAGGAAATGCCCGCATCCACCACGGATGCGGGCATTTCCTTGTGCACACCAGCTGCGTTCGACGCGGGTCAGGCCAGGAAGGCCCTGACCTCGCCCAGCTGCCCCTCAAGGGCGGCCAGCTGCGCCAGAACCGCGGACGGGGCGGTGCCGCCCTGCGCGTTGCGGCTGTTGAGCGAGCCTTCCGTGCTCAGGACGGTGCGGACCTCGGGTGTGAGGTGCGCCGAGATGCCGGCGTATTCCTCATCCGTGAGGTCCCACAGCTCCACGCCGCGGCCCTCGGCAACCTTGACGGCAGCACCGGAAAGCTCGTGGGCGTCGCGGAACGGCACGCCCTGGCGAACCAGCCATTCGGCAATGTCGGTGGCCAGGGCAAAGCCCTGCGGTGCCAGCGACTCCATGCGTTCGGTGTTGAACACCAGCGTGGCCATCATGCCGGAGACGGCGGGCAGCAGCAGTTCAAGGGTGTCGGCCGCGTCGAAGACGGGCTCCTTGTCCTCCTGCAGGTCCCTGTTGTATGCCAGGGGCAGGCCCTTGAGTGTTGCCAGCAGGCCGGTCAAATCGCCAATGAGGCGCCCTGCCTTGCCTCGGGCCAGCTCGGCCACATCGGGATTCTTCTTCTGCGGCATGATCGAGGATCCCGTGGAGTAGGAATCATGCAGGGTGATGAAGGAGAACTCCTTCGTGGCCCACAGGATCACTTCCTCGGAAATCCGGGACAGGTCAACGCCAATCATGGCGGCAACCCAGGCGAACTCGGCAAAGACATCGCGGGAGGCGGTGCCGTCGATCGAGTTCCATGCTGCGGAGTCAAAGCCAAGGTCGGCAGCCACTGCGTTGGGGTCCAGCCCCAACGAGGAGCCCGCCAAGGCACCGGAACCGTACGGCGAAACCGCCGCGCGCTTGTCCCAGTCCACCAGGCGCTGCACGTCGCGCAGCAGCGCCCAGGCGTGGGCCAGCAGGTGGTGGCTCAGCAGGATGGGCTGGGCGTGCTGCAGGTGGGTGCGGCCCGGCATGGCAACACCGTGGTGCGCCTTGGCCTGGGCAACCAGCGCATCGACCACGGAAAGCACGCCGGCGGCGATGATCCGGGCGTGGTCGCGCAGGTACATGCGCCCCAGCGTTGCAATCTGGTCGTTGCGTGAACGGCCGGCGCGGAGCTTGCCGCCCAACGCCGTCCCCGCACGCTCAATCAGGCCGCGCTCCAGGGAGCCGTGCACGTCTTCGTCCGACTCCGCCGGGCCGTAGGCGCCCGACTTCACATCGGCCTCGAGTTCCTCGAGGGCCTTGAGCATGCCTTCGAGCTCGGCAGCGTCCAGCAGGCCTGCAGTGTTCAACACACGGGCGTGCGCCTTGGAACCGGCAATGTCATACAGTGCCAGGCGCCAGTCGAAGTGCGTCGACTTACTCAGTGCCGCGAGTGCATCGGCGGGGCCGCCCTGAAAACGGCCGCCCCACAGGGCACCCTCGTTGGTTCCGTGGGTTTCGACAGGCTCAACCACCGGGTGCTACTGTCCTGCGACGCGCTGGTCGCGGGTGGAAGCAACCTTGGAAGACATGCCCCACAGCTCGATGAAGCCCTTGGCCTGCGACTGGTCGAAGGTGTCGCCGGTGTCGTAGGTGGCCAAATCGAAGTCGTAGAGGGAGGTCTCGGAGCGGCGGCCGTTCACGATGGCCTGGCCACCGTGGAGGGTCATGCGGATGTCGCCGGAGACGTACTTCTGGGTGTCTTCGATGAAGGAGTCCAAGGAGCGCTTCAGCGGGGAGAACCACTGGCCGTCGTAAACCAGCTCGGCCCAGCGCTGGCTGACAGTTGCCTTGAAGCGGGCCTGCTCGCGCTCCAGGGTGATGTCTTCGAGGTGCTTGTGGGCGGTGATGAGGGCCATGGCGCCGGGGGCTTCGTAGATTTCGCGGCTCTTGATGCCAACGAGGCGGTCCTCGACGACGTCGATGCGGCCAACACCCTGGGCGCCTGCGCGGCGGTTCAGTTCCTGGATGGCCTGCAGCGGGGAAACCTTGATGCCGTCAATGGCAACGGGCACGCCCTGGTGGAAGGAGATGATGACCTCGTCCGGTGCCGGCGGGAATTCCGGGGTGGCCGTGTAGTCGTAAATGTCCTTGGTGGGGGCATTCCAGATGTCTTCCAGGTAGCCGGTTTCGACGGCACGGCCCCAGACGTTCTGGTCAATCGAGTACGGGTTCTTCTTGGTGGTCTCGATGGGCAGGTTGTTGGCCTCGGCGTAGGCAATGGCCTTGTCGCGGGTCAGGGCCAGGTCGCGGACGGGTGCAATGCACTTCAGGTCCGGGCCCAGGGTCTGGATGCCGACCTCAAAGCGGACCTGGTCGTTGCCCTTGCCGGTGCAGCCGTGGGCAACAGTGGTGGCGCCGAATTCGCGGGCAGCCTTGACCAGGTGCTTGACGATCACGGGGCGGGAGATGGCCGAAACCAGCGGGTAGTGGCCCTGGTAGAGGGCGTTGGCCTTCAGGGTGGGCATGGCGTATTCGTTGGCGAACTCGTCGCGTGCGTCTGCAACGTAGGCTTCGACGGCGCCGCAGCCCAGGGCGCGCTGGCGGATGTCCTCGAGGGACTCGCCACCCTGTCCAACGTCAACGGCCACGGCAATAACCTCGGCCCCGGTTGCTTCACCGATCCAGCCAATGGCCACGGACGTGTCAAGGCCGCCGGAGTAGGCCAATACAATGCGCTCAGTCACTTTTTCTCTCCCTTTGTGTGTTGCTGGTCAAACGTGTGTTTCCCGTTGCACACCAGCATAGTGCATGATTATGCATTCTTGCTAAAAGATATTCACGGCGCGCCCGAAGCCCCCGTTCGGCGCGGGGACAGCCCCCGAAAACACCACAGGGCGGCGGCCGGCCTGCTGGCGCCGCACACGGAATCTGGGGCAAGATGGACGGCGAACAGATGTGGCCTGCCGCTTGGACGGCACGGGCCCAACATTAGCCGCGAAGCCCGGAGGATTTTCGAAAATGCCCGCAGATGAAGCAAGCCCCGCACCAGCCGCAGCAGCAGATGACCGGCGCATTCCGCGGCTGGCCAACGTGCCGGTCTTCACCGAGTACATGAGCCAAGGCTGGGGAACCCCTGACCGGACTCCCCCGGTGGTGGCCGGGGCCGCCGAGGCCGCGGGCCACCACCGCACCCGCCTTTCCGGCAAGTTCCCCGGCCAGGCGCTCGTGATTGGCGCAGGCACGGCGCCGGTGCGCGCCAACGACACCTTCTACGACTTCCGCCCCGACTCGGACTTCTACTGGCTCAGCGGCGCCTCCATCGAAGGTGCCGTGCTGGTCATGGCACCCTCCGGCAGCTCCCACGACGCCACATTGTTCATACCGGCGCCGTTCTACCCCGGAGACCCCCAGTTCTTCGCCAACGCAGCCCACGGCGAGCTGTGGGTGGGCTCGGCCCCCGACTTCGCCGACTGGCAGGATGCCCTGTCCCTGCCCGTGAAGCCCCTCACCGAGCTCGACGCCGGCATCACCGCGGCCATGCGCGCCGCCAACGGCACCCTTGCCGCGGGCGTCGTCGCCGCCGATCTGCGCAGCCGCCATGGCCTTTCCGCAGGCAAGGAGCTGGGCAGCACCCTGGCAGCGCTGCGCATGGTCAAGGACGACTGGGAAATTGCCCAGCTGCGTGAGGCCGTGGACCACACGGTCGCAGGCTTTGCCGAGGTGGTGGGTGAAATTCCCGCGGCCATCCGGGGCGGCGGGGAACGCTGGCTGCAGGGCACCTTTGACCGCCACGCACGCACGCACGGAAACGGGGTTGGCTACGCCACGATCGTGGGCAGCGGCAAGCACGCACCCACCCTGCACTGGGTCCGCTGCGACGGGCCGGTACTGGAGGACAAGGTGCTGCTGCTGGACATGGGCGTGGAGGCGAACAGCTTCTACACGGCCGATGTCACGCGCACCTTCCCGGGGTCCGGCACCTTCAGCCCCATCCAGCGCCAGGTCCACGACCTCGTGGAAAAGTCGCACCGCGCCGGCCTGGCCGCAGTGGGCCCGGGGCGGCCGTGGACTGACTTCCACCATGCCTCCATGGAGGTCATCGCCAACGGTCTCAACGACTGGGGGCTGCTGCCGGTCTCCGTGGACGAGGCCCTCTCCCCCAACGGCCAGCACCACCGCCGCTACCTGGTGTGCGGCGTGGGCCACCACCTGGGCCTGGACGTGCACGACTGTGCGCAGTCAACCCACGAGAACTACCAGGGTGCCACCATGGCGCCCGGGATGGTCTTGGCTGTGGAGCCGGGCCTGTACTTCCACGAGCACGATCTCACGCTCCCGCCGGAACTGCGCGGCATTGGCGTGCGCCTTGAGGACAACGTCCTCATCACCGCCACCGGTTCCGAGGTCATCTCGGACGCCCTGCCCATCACCGCCACGGGCATCGAAGCCTGGATGGCCCAGGCCCAGAAGCGCTAACCGCCGCGGTGGTTGAACCGACCCGGTGGTTGAACCGACCCGGTGGTTGAGCCTGTCGAAACCTGGTCTCGACAGGCCCTTGGTCTCGACAGGCTCGACCACCGCAGTCGTCCGGCTACGCCCCGGAGCCGGACTCCGCCGCGAACTGCAGGAAGCGCTCGGCAACTTCCGCCCCGCCGAGCGCGTCGCGGGTGATGACCATGACTGTGTCATCGCCCGCGATCGTGCCCAGGATGGACGGCATGACCGAGTGGTCGATCGCCAGGGCCAGGAAGTTGGCAGCCCCCGGGGGTGTGCGCAGCACGGCAATGTTGGCCGAGCCCTCGGCCGTGACCAGCAATTCCCCGCAGAGGCGAACCAGTCGGGTGTCCAGGAGCTCCTGGGATGAGGCCGAATGCACGCCGCGTTCCCCGCCCTCGCGCGGCAGGGCGTAGATGAGCCCGCCGTCCTTGCCGCGCACGCGGACGGCGCGCAGCTCCACGAGGTCCCGGGACAGTGTCGCCTGCCCCACCACGAGGCCGTCGTCGGCCAGCAGGCCCGCCAGCTCGGCCTGGGACCGCACAGCACGGCTGGCCAGCAGGGCCGACACGCGTGCCTGCCGCGCAGTCTTCGTGGCCGGCATGCCGGCCGGCTGGGATGGGGCCTTTGCCATGGCTAGGCCCCGGCCGTTCGCCCGCTGGCGGCGGCTGCATCGGCGGCGGACTTCTCCACGAGCCACACCATGAGCGCCTTCTGGGCGTGCAGGCGGTTCTCGGCCTCGTCCCAGACCACCGACTGCGGGCCGTCGATGACGGAGGCGGAGATTTCGTAGCCCCGGTAGGCGGGCAGGCAGTGCAGCACAATGGCGTTGGGCGCCGCCTGGGCCAGCGCTGCGTCGTCGAGCGCGTAATCCTTGAACAACTCAAGCCGCTGCGCTTTTTCCTCCTCCTGGCCCATGGACACCCAGGTGTCGGTGACCAGGACGTCGGCCCCGGCAACGGCCTGGGAAACGTCGGTGGTGATGAGCACCGAGCCGCCGGTCTGGGCGGCCCGTTCCTGGGCCGCGAGCACGACGGCGTCTGCCGGCAAATACCCGGCCGGTCCCGTGATGCGCACGTGCATGCCCGCCGTGACTCCGGCCAGAAGGTAGGAGTTGGCCATGTTGTTGGCCGAGTCCCCCATGTAGGTCATGGTCAGCCCGGCCAGCTCGCCCTTGTGTTCCTTGATGGTGAGCAGGTCCGCGAGCAGCTGGCAGGGGTGGTAGTCGTCGGAGAGCGCGTTGATGACGGGAACCTTGGAGTTGGCCGCCATCTCCTCAAGCCCTGCCTGGGTGTAGGTGCGCCAGACGATTGTGGACACCATGCGTTCAAGGACCTTGGCGGTGTCGGAGACGGACTCCTTGTGGCCGATCTGGGCCTCGCCGGGGTTGATGATGAGCGGGTTTCCGCCCAGTGCGGCGATGCCGGCGGCGAAGGAGACGCGGGTGCGGGTGGACGTCTTGTCGAAGATGACAGCGACGGTCTGCGCGCCCTGTCCATCCCCGGCAAAGGTGTCCCTGGAGTAGGGCGCCTTCTTCAGTTCGGCGGCCAGCTCGAGCACCTCGGCCTGCTCTGCGGGGCTGAGGTCGGTGTCAACAAGAAAGTGGCGTGTCATCTAGGCGCTCTTTTCCGGGTTTTGGGCGGCTGCTGTGGCAGTGGCGATGAGGGCGGGCAGTGCCGCCAGGAACGAGCGGGCCTGCTCCGCCGTGAGGTTCAGCGGGGGCGCCAGGCGGATGGTGTTGGGGCGCGGGGCGTTGACGATGAAGCCGGCCTCGAGTGCGGCAGTGACCACCCCGGCGGCGATGTCCTCGGTGAGGTCAAAGCCGATCAGGAGGCCGAACGCCCGGACGTCGGCCACGCCGTCGACCTTGGCCAGGCCCTCGGCGAAGACTGCGCTGACGGCTGCCACATTGGCCAGCACATTCTGCGTTTCCAGGACATGCAGGGTGGCCAGGGCCGCGGCGGTGGCCACGGGGTTGCCGCCGAAGGTGGTGCCGTGCTGGCCGGCGCTGAGCAGCCGGGAGGGGCCCTCGCCGAATGTGACGACGGCGCCGATCGGGAAGCCGCCGCCCAGGCCCTTGGCCAGGGTCATGGCGTCGGCGGTTTCGCCGTCGGGCAGGCCCACGAACCAGCTGCCCGTGCGGCCCACGCCGGTCTGGACCTCGTCGAGGATCAGCAGGGCGCCGTGTTCGCGGGTCAGCTCACGGGCAGCCTTGAGGTATTCGGCGGAGAGGGGGCGCACGCCCGCCTCGCCCTGGATGGGTTCGATGACCAGGGCCGCCACGGAGCTGTCCATGGCGTCGCGCAGGGCCTCGATGTCGTTGAAGGCGATGTGGCGAACGCCGGCGGGCATGGGCTCGAATGGTTCACGGTAGGCGGCCTTGGCGGTCATGGCCAGCGCTCCCATGGTCCGGCCGTGGAAGCCTCCCTCGAGGGCAAGGATGGTGGGGCGTTCCTTGCCGCCGTGGGAGCGGGCCAGCTTGAACGCGGCCTCGTTGGCTTCAGTTCCGGAGTTGGCGAAGAACACCTTGGAGCCGGCAGGGGCCGCGCTGAGCTCGAGCAGCTTCTCCGCGAGGGCGATCTGGGTGGGGCTCGTGAAGAAATTGGAGACGTGGCCCAGTGTGGCCAGCTGGCTGGAAATGACGGAGGTGACGAAGGGGTGTGCGTGGCCCAGTGCGTTGACGGCGATGCCGCCGAGCAGGTCCAAGTATTCCTTGCCGTCGGCGTCCCACACGAGGGCCCCGGCGCCGCGGACCAGGACACGCTGCGGGCTGCCGAAGACACCCATGAGTGATTCCTTGTAGCGGGACAGCCACTGCTCGCCGGTGCCGGTTCCGGTGACGGCTGCGGCGTTGGCGTTGGCCAACTCGGCTGCCTGCTGGCCGTCGTTCTGCTTGTTCTCAGTCATTAGCTTTCATCCTCATCCGGGAAAATCTGGGTCCCAATCCCTGCAAAAGTCATCAATTCCAGCAGCACCGAGTGGGCGCTGCGCCCGTCCACGACGGCGGCACGGGCCACCCCGCCGTCCACGGCCGCCAGGCAGGCGGCCATCTTCGGGATCATGCCGGACTCCAGCGAGGGCAGCATCTCGCGCAGGGCGCCCGCGCCAATCTCGCTCAACAGCGAGGACTTGTCCGGCCAGTTCGAGTACAGGCCTTCGACGTCGGTCAGCACCACCAGGCGCGAGGCGTTCAGCGCGATGGCCAGGGCGGCCGCGGCGGTGTCGGCGTTGACGTTCAGCACGGTGGAGGCGTCCCCCACCTCCGGGGCAACCGTGGAAATGACCGGGATGCGCCCGGCCTCCAGGAGGTCCAGGATGGCGCCCGGGTTCACGCCCACCACCTCGCCCACGAGGCCCAGGTCCACCGGCAGCCCGTCCACAATGGTGCCGGTGCGCTCCGCCTGCAGCAGTGCGCCGTCCTCGCCGGAAAGTCCGACGGCGTACGGCCCGTGTTCGTTGATCAGGCCCACGAGTTCGCGACCAACCTGGCCCGTGAGCACCATGCGCACCACGTCCATGGCTTCCGGGGTGGTGACGCGCAGCCCGCCCTTGAATTCGCTTTGGATGTCCAGGCGCTTGAGCATGGCGTTGATCTGCGGACCGCCGCCGTGCACCACCACGGGCCGGATGCCCACGTGGTGCATGAACACAATGTCCTCGGCGAAAGCACGTCGCAGCTCGTCGTTGATCATGGCGTTGCCGCCGTACTTGACCACCACCACGGTGCCGGCAAACTTCTGGATCCACGGCAGCGCCTCAATCAGCGTGCCAGCCTTGTCCTGTGCGGTTTCCACCGAAGACATCATGTTTTACCTTTCAATCCTGTTGTGTACTGCAATCACTGCTTCGCACCCGCCTCCCGGCGGAGGACCGGGATTCCCTCGGCCGCTTTCCGGCCAATCGGCCGCGGGCGGCCTCGGCCTCCCTGACGCGGCCTACGGAAACCCCGGCTCCCCCGCCGTCCGGCTCACGCTGCCGGCGTTTCCAACTCCCGTGGCACCCAAGCCGACCGTTGCTGCCAGGCGACTGGGCCGGCATTTTTGTAGCCCGGCGTAAAGGAGACGCCAAAGGCCGCTAGCGGCCGACGTGTCGGATAGCCGGGCGGAAAATGCCGGACAGTCGCCGGACCCAACCACGGGGACCCGGGGTCTCTGGGTCTCTGGGTCTCGACAAGCTCGACCACCGGCGCCACCGGGCTACGAGGAGTAGGCGCTGTTTTCTTCGACGTAGGCGTGGGTCAGGTCGTTGGTCCAGATGGTGGCCTCGGCCAGGCCGGCGTTGAGGTCGATTTCGACGAGGACTTCGCGGGGTGTGAGGTCCACGAGGTCACGGGAGTCGCCAATGCAGCCGTTGCGGCAGATCTGCACGCCGTTGATGCTGACGTTGATCTTGTCCGGATCGAAGACGGCGTCGGTGGTGCCCACTGCGGAGAGGACCCGGCCCCAGTTGGGGTCGTTGCCGAAGATGGCGGCCTTGAACAGGTTGGAGCGGGCCACGGCGCGGGAGACGATCTCGGCGTCGCGTTCGCTGTCTGCATGCTTGGTGGTGATGGCGATGTCGTGGCTGGCGCCTTCGGCGTCGCCGATGAGGTCCCGGGCCAGGGTGGCACAAACCTGGGTGAGCCCGGCGGTGAACTCCTCCATGTCGGGGAACGCCGTGGATGCGGCGGAGGCCAGCAGCAACACGGTGTCGTTGGTGGACATGCAGCCGTCGGAATCGGCCCGGTTGAAGGTGACGCGGACGGCGTCGCGCAGTGCGGCGTCCAGACCCTCGGCCTCAACGCCGGCGTCGGTGGTGATGACAACCAGCATGGTGGCCAGTCCGGGGGCCAGCATGCCAGCACCCTTGGCCATGCCGCCAATGGAGTAGCTCAGGCCGTCGGCGTTGGCCGGGGACGTCCAGAGCGCCTGCTTGTTGACAGTGTCGGTGGTCATGATCGCGGTGGCGGCGGCAGCCCCGCCGTCGTCCGCCAGGGATGCTGCTGCGGCCTCAACGCCGGGGAGGATCTTGTCCATGGGCAGCTGCTCGCCGATCAGGCCGGTGGAGCAGACGGCCACGTCGGTGGCAGAAATGCCAAGGACCTCGGCCACCTTCTCGGCGGTGGCGTGCGTGTTCTGGAATCCCTCGGGGCCGGTGCAGGCGTTGGCGCCACCGGAGTTCAGGACCACGGCGTCGACCCGGCCGTCGCTGAGGACCTGGCGGGACCAGTGGATCGGGGCTGCGGCGACCCGGTTGCTGGTGAAGACTGCTGCGGCGGCGCGTGAGGGGCCCTCGTTGACCACCAGGGCCATGTCGGGGTTGCCCGAGGCCTTCAGGCCCGCGGTGATGCCGGAGGCCCGGAAGCCCCGTGGTGTGGTGACGCTCATGGTGCTACTCCTTGGAAGGTGAGGCCGGTTGTTTCGGGAAGGCCCAGGGCGATGTTCATTGACTGCACAGCCCCGCCGGCGGTCCCCTTGGTGAGGTTGTCGATGGCGCAGCAAACCACCACGCGGTTCACGTGGGCGTCGTAGGCCAGCTGGATGGCGGTGTAGTTGGAGCCCTGGACGGACTTGGTGGAGGGCCACTGGCCCTCCGGCAGCACGTGCACAAACGGCTCCTCCGCGTAGGCGGCCTCCCAGATGTCGCGCAGGGCGGCGCCGGGGTTCTCCATGGCAGCAAACTCGGCGGAGACCTTGGCGGTGGCCGTGGTGAGGATGCCGCGGCTCATGGGGGCCAGTGTGGGGGTGAAGGAGACCTTTACGTCCAGGCCGGAGGCGTTGGAGAGCCCTTGTTCAATCTCGGGCGTGTGGCGGTGACCGCCGCCCACGCCGTACGGGCTCATGGAGCCCATGACCTCGGAGCCGATCAAGTTCACCTTGGCGGCCTTGCCGGCCCCGGAGGTGCCTGAGGCGGCAACAATGACCACATCGTCCGACTCAAGTGCGCCGGCGGCGAAGCCGGGCATGAGGGCCAGCAGGGAGCTGGTGGGGTAGCAGCCGGGCACGGCAACGCGCTTGGCGCCGCGGAGGCGTTCGCGGTGGCCGGGCAGCTCGGGCAGCCCGTAGGGCCAGGTGCCGGCGTGTTCGGAGCCGTAGAACTTTTCCCACGCGGCGGCGTCCTCGAGGCGGTGGTCGGCACCGGCATCGATCACCAGGGTGCTGGCCGGAAGCTGCGCGGCAATGGCGGCGGAGGCCCCGTGCGGAAGCGCCAGGAAGACGACGTCGTGCCCTGAGAGGTTTTCCACTGTGGTGTCGACCAGGATGCGGTCGGCCAGGGCGTGGAGGTTGGGGGCCAGCGTGCCCAGGCGGGTGCCGGCGTTGCTGTGGGCTGTGATGGCCCCGATGGTCACCCCGGGGTGGCTGGCCAGCAGGCGCAGCACCTCTCCCCCGGCATATCCGCTGGCTCCTGAGACGGCTACTGAAATTGTCATAAGTCGACTATACAGCAGAATTATTCAGTGATGCCGATATTTATCCACCCTACTTTTACCGCGTCCCGGTTTATTGCCTGCCGCAGCCCTATGATGATGGTGGGACCGGCCCGCCGGTTCCGGACACAGAAGATTCGAAGCTGATTTGGAGTTCCCATGACCGAGCACTGCAATGCCATTGTCGCCGCAAACCCCGGCGGACCGGACGTCCTGGAACTGGTGCAGCACCCCGTCCCCGTCCCCGGCCCCGGCGAATTGCTGGTCAAGGTGGCGGCCGTCGGCGTGAACTTCATTGAAAGCTACCAGCGCGAGGGCATCTACAAGGTCCCCTTCCCCTTCACCCCCGGCGCAGAGGCGGCCGGCACGGTGGCCGCGGTGGGGCCCGGGGTCACCTCGCACTCCGTGGGCGACCGCGTCGCCACGGCCGAGGGCATTGCCTGCTACGCCGAATACGCCATCTTCCCGGCTGTGGCGGCCCTGCCCGTGCCCTCAAACCTCCCGCTGGACATTGCCGCGGCACTCCCCCTGCAGGGCATGACGGCCCACTACCTGATGAACTCCACCTACCATGTGGAGCCGGGCCAAACAGTGCTGGTGCACGCCGGGGCCGGCGGGGTGGGCCTGCTGCTGACCCAGATGCTCAAGGAGCGCGAGGCCAGGGTCATCACCACCGTGTCCACGGAGGAGAAGGAAGAGCTGTCCCGCGTGGCAGGGGCGGACGAGGTGCTGCACTACGGCGACTTTGCCGCGGCCGTGCGCGAGTACACCGACGGCGTGGGCGTGGACGTGGTGTACGACGGCGTCGGGAAGGACACGTTCGACGGTTCCCTCGCGTCGCTGCGCACCAGGGGGACCATGGTCCTGTTCGGCGGGTCCTCGGGCCAGGTGCCCCCCTTTGACATCCAGCGCCTGAACGCCGGCGGCTCGCTGACCCTTGTCCGGCCCAAGCTGAACGACTACCTGCTCAACGCCCGGGAACGCATGTGGCGCTCCACCGAGGTGTTCAATGCCGCGGCCGCCGGAACCCTGACGGCGAGGATCGGGGCACGCTTCCCGCTGGCCGAGGCAGGTGCGGCACACACCGCCCTGCAGGGCCGCGCCACCACCGGCAAGGTGATCCTGCAGCCGTAGCCGGCCACAGTTTCTGCCGGACGCTGCCCACCGCTTGCGGACAAGTTTGAGGACACAACCATGAAGAGACTGCCCAACGGGGCCTTCCTGCTGGAAAAATCACGCGGCGCCAACGGCTATGTGGTGGCCAGCGGAGAACAGCTGGCCCTGATTGACCCCGGCATGGCCGGCGGCGCGTCCGGCGTGATTGCCGAACTTCGGGACGCCGGGATGCTCGGCGCGGTCCGCGACGTGCTGTTGACGCACTACGACGTGGACCATGCCGGTGCCGCCATGGCCGTGGCAGCGGCGGCCGGGGCAAGCCTGTGGATCACCCGGCTCGATGCCCAGGTGCTGACGGGGCAGGTGAGGCCGGCCACTGTTTTCCGGCGCCTCAGCACCTCCTTTGGCAAGCCTCGGCTGCCGGGGACGGTTTCCTACATTGGCGAATCGGCCGGCTTCCCCACGGGCGTTGAGGCAGTTCCGGCGCCGGGCCACACGCCCGGCCATGTGGCTTTCCGTTGGCAGGAATCACTGTTCTGCGGCGATGCCGCCCTGGTGCGCAGGGACGGTTCGCTGCGGCAGTTTCCCGGCTTCATCATCACCGACAAGCCCCTGGCCCTGCGGACCGCGGCCGCGCTTGAGGCCCTGGACGTTGACTGGGTGTGCCCGGGCCACGGCAGGCCCACCCGAAAATTGCGGTCCTAGGGCGGACGCCGCGGTCCGCGTTTGCCTGCCGTTAACCTTGCGTTGGTGTTGATGGTGGATGGTGGGCGCGTGAACCATCCCCCCATGCAACTGCCCAGCATTGCCCCCGCCGCCGCAGCCCAGTTCCTTCCCCAGATGCCCGGCAGCGCCCTGGCGCCGGAGCCGCGCACCCTGTGGGACATCGTCCGGGCCACGGCACTGCTCCACCCCGAGGCCACGGCGCTGGACGACGGCGTGAAGTCCCTCAGTTACGCCGAACTGCTCGCGGCCGTCAAGGACAAGGCACGGGAACTCGTGCAGGCGGGCCTGGGCCCCGGGGACCGGATAGGGGTCCGCATCCCCTCCGGCACCGCCGCCCTCTACCTCGCCATCCTGGGCATCATCTCCATCGGGGCCGCCTATGTCCCCGTGGATGCCGACGACCCCGAGGAGCGGGCAGCACTGGTCTTTGGCGAGGCGCAAGTTGCGGCCGTGCTGGTCGATCCGCTGGCCGGTGCGGCCCTGGTGCCCGCAGGGCAACGCCCGTCGCCGCATCCCGCGCCGCGGGAACCCCTGCCCACGGACGACGCCTGGATCATCTTCACCTCCGGCTCCACCGGCACCCCGAAGGGCGTGGCCGTCAGCAACCGCTCCGCCGCCGCCTTCGTCGACGCCGAGGCCCGCATTTTCCTGCAGTCCGCACCCATCGGCCCCGAGGACCGTGTGCTGGCGGGGCTGTCGGTGGCCTTCGACGCCTCATGTGAAGAAATGTGGCTGGCCTGGCGCCACGGGGCTGCCCTGGTGCCCGCGCCCCGGTCGCTGGTCCGCTCCGGCATGGACCTGGGCCCCTGGCTCATCTCGCACGGCATCACAGTTGTTTCCACGGTGCCCACCCTGGCCGCACTGTGGCCGGCCGAGGCACTGGAATCGGTGCGCCTGCTGATCTTTGGCGGCGAGGCCTGCCCGCCGGAACTCGCTGCCCGGCTTGCCGTCAAGGGCCGTGAAGTCTGGAACACCTACGGCCCCACCGAGGCCACAGTGGTGGCCTGCGCCGCACCCCTGGGCGGACCCGGTCCGGTGCGGATCGGCCTGCCGCTGAACGGCTGGGACCTGGCCGTGGTGGATCCGGCCGGGGCGCCGGTGGCGGAAGGGGAGGTGGGGGAACTCATCATCGCCGGGGTTGGCCTTGCCCGCTACCTGGATCCGGCCAAGGACGCCGAAAAGTACGCACCTATGCCGGCCTTCGGCTGGGATCGTGCCTACCGCAGCGGCGACCTGGTCCGGCTTGAGGGCGAGGGCCTGGTGTTCATGGGCCGGGCCGACGACCAGGTGAAGCTTGGCGGGCGCCGCATCGAGCTTGGTGAAATTGATGCAGCCCTGCAGTCGCTGCCGGGGATTTCCGGTGCCGCCGCCGCCGTCCAGGACACGGCAGGCGGAAGCCAGCTGCTGGTGGGCTACCTGGTCCCGGCCGCAGGCACTGACCCAGACCCCGCCGCCTTGCGCGCCCTGCTGGCCGAATCCCTGCCGGCAGCCTTGATTCCCCTGCTCACCTTCACCGATTCCCTGCCCACCAAGACCAGCGGCAAGGTTGACCGCAAGGCCCTGCCGTGGCCGCTGGAACAGGCCGGGGACAGCGGCGACTCCCTCGCCGGATCAGTGGACCCGGCCACGCAGTGGGTGCTCGACCAGTGGCAGTCGGTGCTGGGCAGCACACCGTCCTCGCTCGACACCGACTTCTTCGCCAGCGGCGGCGGCAGCCTGGCCGCAGCCCAGCTGGTCTCCGCCCTGCGCCGGCGCTACCCGCGCATCACGGTGGCCGACGTCTACTCCCACCCCCGCATTGGTGCACTGGCGGAACTGGCCGTCGGCTCCGCCCCTGCCGGGGCAGGGGACGACGCACCGTCCCGGACCGTGGGCAGGACCCGCCGCGGCTCGCAGGTGTTCCAAACGCTCATGGGCGTTCCGCTGCACATCCTGGTGGGCATGCGCTGGCTCACCTGGCTGCTGGTCCTGAACAATGTTGCTGCCGGGCTGGGCATCCTGCCCGGGGCACCCACCGTTTCCTGGTGGTGGGTGGCTGCCTCCTGGGCCGTCTTCGTCTCCCCGTGGGGGCGCATGGGGATCTCCGTGGTGTCGGCCCGGCTGCTGCTGCGCGGCGTCCGGCCGGGCAGCTATCCGCGCTCCGGCGGCGTGCACCTTCGGCTGTGGCTGGCGGAACAAATCGCCGACATGGCCGGTGCCGTCACCCTGGCCAGCGCACCCTGGGTGCCGTACTACGCCCGGGCGCTGGGTGTGAAGATGGGCAGGAATGTTGACCTGCACTCCGTGCCGCCCGTCACGGGGCTGCTGCGCCTGGCCGAAGGCGCCTCGGTGGAACCGGAGGTGGACCTGTCCGGCTGGTGGATCGACGGCGACTGGGTGCACATTGGCGAAATCTCCATCGGCGCCGGCGCCGTGGTCGGCGCCCGCAGCACCTTGATGCCCGGTGCGCGCATCGGTGCCGGCGCCCACGTGGCACCGGGATCCGCCGTGCGCGGCAAGGTCAAGTCCGGCGTGGTGGTCTCCGGCTCCCCCGCCGAACGCACAGGCAAGGCCAGGGACACTTGGCCGGGGCTGCGCACATCTGCCGGCTGGCGCCGTGAGCTCTGCTTTGCTGCCGCCTCCGGGCTCCTTTCCCTGCTGCCAATCGTTGCCGCCGCCGCGGCCGCAGCAATCGTCTTTGCTGCAATCAACGGCCAGCACTCGCTCTCCGCTGCCGCGCCCACTCTCCTGTGGGCAGTCCCCCTGGCAGCCCTGGCCTGGTTCCTTGTCCTGATGGTGCTGGTCCTGGCCACCGTCCGCCTTTTGGGATTGGGGCTGCGGGAGGGCCACTACCTCGTCCGCAGCCGGATCGGCTGGCAGGTGTGGGCCACCGAGCGTGTCCTGGACATGGCCCGCGACTTGCTGTTCCCCATCTACGCCAGCCTCTTCACCCCCGTGTGGCTGCGCCTGCTCGGCGCCAAGGTGGGCAAGAACGTGGAAGCCTCAACCGTGCTCCTGCTGCCGAAGATGACAACCATCGGCGCAGGCGCCTTCCTGGCAGACGACACCATGATCGCCTCCTATGAGCTGGGCGGCGGCTACATCCACATTGCACCCGCCAAGGTGGGCAAACGGTCCTTCCTGGGCAATTCCGGCATGGCCGCCGCCGGGCGCACCATGCCCCGCAATTCACTGGTTGCCGTGCTGTCGGCAGCACCCGCAAAGGCCAAGGCAGGCACGTCCTGGCTGGGCAGCCCGCCTGTGCGCCTGCGCCGCACCAACGTGGACACGGACAAGTCGCTGACCTTCAACCCGCCTTTTCGGCTGAAGGTGGCCAGGGCGTTGTGGGAGAGCTGCCGGCTGGTGCCGGTGGTCTTGACCGTGGGCATCGCGGCTGCGGTATTGGCCGTGTTCGACGCCGTCGCCCTCGCCTCCGGCTATTGGCTGGCAGCCGCGCTCAGTGGCGTCGTCATGATGGCGGCCGGCGCCGTTGCGGCTGGCAGCTCGGTGGCCGCCAAGTGGCTGCTGGTGGGCCGCATCAAGGCCGGCGAGCACCCCTTGTGGAGCTCCTTCATCTGGCGCAACGAGGTGGTGGACTCCTTCATTGAGCTGGTCAGTGCGCCCTGGTTTGCCCGTGCCGCCGTGGGCACACCCGCCATGGTGTGGTGGCTGCGTGCGCTGGGGGCCAAGATCGGCCACGGCACCTGGTGCGAGAGCTACTGGCTGCCCGAGGCAGACCTGGTCACCCTCGGCGAGAGCTCCACCATCAACCGGGGCTGCGTCATCCAGACCCACTTGTTCCATGACCGGGTCATGGCCATCGATGCGGTTACGCTGGAGGCGGGGGCCACCATGGGCCCGCACGGGGTGATCCTGCCGGCGGCCTGCATCGCCACGAGCGGCACCGTGGGCCCGGCCTCACTTGTCATGCGCGGGGAAACCGTCCCTGCCAGCAGCTACTGGATGGGCAACCCCATCAGCCCCTGGAAGGGTCCGGAATTCGCGGACCGCGCCTAATCCCACCGAATCGGACACCGACCACCGCATGAGATCCCCCCACCGCACATGGCCATCCACCCTGGCTCCCGAGGCAGGCCCGGCCGCCCCGGACCCGTACATTCCCGGGCACGGCAGCACCAGCTACACAGTGGAACACTACGAGCTGGTGCTGGACGTCCGCCTGGCCGGGAACCAACTCCAGGCGCGGGCCGTGATCACGGCCCGCGCCCTGGTTCCGCTGGCCACAGTGGACCTTGACCTCACGGGGCTGGGCATGGACAAGGCGTCAGTGGATGGCGTGCGCGTGGCCAAGCACACCCACCGGCAGGGCAGGCTGCAACTGCAGCTGCCCACAGCCGTGGAGGCCGGGGCCGCCTTCACCATGGACATCCGCTACAGCGGCTTCCCCTCCCCTGATGATGGCGCCTGGGGAGAGGTTGGCTGGGAGGAACTTCAGGACGGCGTGCTCGTGGCCGGCCAGCCCACCGGCGCCCCGACGTGGTTCCCCTGCAACGACAGGCCGGACAACAAGGCCACCTATGGATTCACCGTCACCACTGACGCCAACTACACCGCCGTGTGCAACGGCAGGCTCGTCTCGCACACCCGGAAGTCCAGCCGTGACATTTGGGTCTACGAGCAGGCAGAACCGATGGCAAGCTACCTGGCCACAGTGCAGATTGGGCGGTACGGCCTGCTGGCCCTGCCCGCTGCACAGGACCAGCAGCAGCTGCCCATCACTGTGGCCGTGCCCAAGGCGCTGGCGGCCCGGGCGGCCAGGGCGCTGGCCCGGCAGCGGGAAATGGTGGACGTCTTCACCCAGTGCTTTGGCCCCTACCCCTTCGCCGGCTACACGGTGGTGGTCACGGAGGACGAGCTGGAGATCCCGCTGGAGGCGCAGTCCCTTTCCATCCTGGGCCGCAACCACCTGGACACAGGCTGGGAATCGCAGCGCCTGATTGCCCATGAGCTCTCACACCAGTGGTTTGGCAACTCCCTGACCCTTGCGTCCTGGCGCGACATCTGGCTGCACGAGGGCTTCGCCTGCTATGCCGAGTGGCTATGGTCGGAAGAGAGCGGCTCCATGACGGTTGCCGAGCGTGCCGCCGCAGCGCATGCAAAGTTGCTTGCGGAGCCCGCCGGGCTGGCCGTCGGGGATCCGGGGGCCGAGAGAATGTTTGACGACGCAGTGTACAAGCGCGGCGCCCTGGCCCTGGAGGCACTGCGGTCCGCGGCCGGCGACGAGCTGTTCTTCGCGCTGCTGCACCGCTGGGTGGCGGAGAACCAACACGGCTCGGTCTCCACGCCGGCGTTCACGGCGCTGGCGGACCGGGTATGCGCCGGCGTGCCGGGCTTCAGCGCCCAGAGTGTCCTGGCGCCGTGGCTGTATCAGCAGGACCTGCCTGCGCTGCCACTCCCCTAGAGGCCGCCAGAGCGGCCGCCGTGCGCCAGCGCCACGGCGAATCCGTCGGGCAGCCCCAGCTCCCCCGGGCCCATTGAGCGCACCACGACGCCGGCCCAGGGGCCGTCCGCGGCACCGTCCGAGAACGCCGGAATGGTGGCGGGATCAGTGCGCAACCCCTGCCCGGAGTGCTTGGCCAACGCCTCCTTGCGCGCCCAGGCGTCCGCCCGCCAGGCATCACGTAGTGCCGGCGGCAACCCGCCCAGGCGCCGCTGTTCGGCCGGACTCAGCGCCACGCCGTCGAACCCGGGAAACCCAACCGAGGCAATGTGCTGGATGTCGACACCCAGCCGCAGGCCGTGGGCCGGCAGCATGGCCATGACGGCCCAGCCGCTGCTGCGCGACAGGCTGAGGGACACGCCGCCCGCCCCTCCGCGCAGCCGGTAGCCCGGGCGGCCGTGCGCCAGGTCCGGCCCGGACCCGCAGTCCGGGCACACGTAGGCGGTCTCGAGCGCGGCGGGTTCGCAGCCAAGCAATTCGGCGGCCGCGAGGCGCTGGGCGATGCGCCCGGCTAGGAATTCGCGGCGCGTGGCGGTGTCGGCAATGGTGTTGGCCCGGCCGTGTTCGGCCGGATCAAGCAGTGGCGCCAAATCCTGCCCGACGGCGGCCAGGTCAAAGGCGCGCACAATCGGCCCGGCTGCCGAAGCCCCGTTCACCATCCCAACACCTCCTGTCCACCTTTTGTCTTCCCGGCATCCGTAGGCTCTTGCCATGACTGAACCACGCCCCGATTTCACCGGATTTTCTGTGCTTGACAACGACGACGACGATCCAGTGCTGCTCGCCCCGGATGGCTCGCAGGTGGACACCTGGCGCGATGGCTACCCCTATGGTGCGCGGCTGGACCGGGACGCCTACGACACCGACAAGCGCCTGCTGCAGATCGAGTTGCTGAAGTTGCAGCAATGGATCAAGGCTACCGGGCGCAGGGTGGTGATCCTCTTCGAGGGGCGCGACGCGGCCGGCAAGGGCGGGACCATCAAGCGTTTCACCGAGCACCTGAACCCGCGCGGCGCACGCGTCGTGGCCCTGGAGAAGCCCAGCCGGCGCGAGTCGACGCAGTGGTACTTTCAGCGCTACGTTTCCCACCTGCCCAGCGCCGGGGAACTCGTGCTGTTCGACCGCTCCTGGTACAACCGGACGGGCGTGGAGCGGGTCATGGGTTTTTGCACCAAGGAGCAGTACGACGAGTTCATCCGCCAGGCGCCATTGTTTGAGCGCATGCTGGCCAACGACGGAATGACTGTCATCAAGTTCTGGTTCTCCGTCACGCAGGCCGAGCAGCGCACGCGCTTCATCATCAGGCAGGTGGACCCCGTCCGGCAGTGGAAGCTTTCACCCATGGACCTGGCCTCGCTGGACAAGTGGGATGCGTACACCTCGGCCAAGGAGCGCATGTTCAAGCGCACCGACACGCGGCATGCCCCCTGGACCGTCGTGAAGTCCAATGACAAGAAACGGGCCAGGCTTGAGGCCATGCGCCATGTGCTGAGCCTGTTTGAGTACACGGGCAAGGACCACGGGCTGGTGGGCGTGCCGGATCCGCTCATTGTGGGCCCGGCCTCCGCCGTGGTGGGCGAGGGCGAGGAGTTCTAGCGGCCGGCTATGCTCACACCCTGGAATCCACAGGAAAGAATCTGGCGTCCGGGGGCTGGGCTACACAGTCTGTTCGGTTGCGCTTGGGTGCGAACCGCCGTCGTGGTTGCGGTCGCGCAGGGCCAGCAGCAGGCTGGCCGCGGTGTCGGGATCACTGACCGTCACAGCGAATTGCTTGCCGCCCGTGGTGGTGAGAATGAGTCCGGGGCCGGCGCCCATGATGACGGCCGAGCGGCCGGGCATGACCCGGTAGCCCCAACCGCCCCACTCCATGGGACGCAATTCGGTGACCTCCACGGCCGCAACATCCTCGAGGCGGATGTGCTTGAGCGTGATGCGGCCAAAGGTGGAAACAATGCGCAGGCCACGCCAGTCGACGGTCACCTGCAGATGGGCAAGCAGAGCTACGGCAATGGTGCTCGCGAGCATGGTTCCAATGCCCAGCCAGGTGCTCGCGGCGTGGCCCTCCTGGAAGACCGGAATGAACAGCAAGCCCGTCACGAGCAGAAGTGCCGGCGGCACCCAGAGCAGCACCTTCGAGGTGATGGTGCGGGAGAAGGCCCCTGATTCCTGGGCGCCAAGCAGCATCCGGGCTTCATGGTGCGTCGTGGCGAAACGGGGTTTGGGGGCCAGGAAGTAGGGCACGGCGCCGTACAGGAATGAGGCCAGCAGGGCTGCAAGCCACCAGCCCAGGACGGCCTTGCCGGCACTGCCGGCCTGCAACGTCAGGCCTGCGGACAAAAGCCAGGTAACGGCCCCCATGCCCGAGGTCACGCCGGCAAATCCCACGATGCCGCGGAACGCTGCCGGGCGCAGGCTTCCAATGCATGCGGCGGCAAGCCCTGCTGCAGCCGGAATCCCGGTCAGCAGCAACGCAAGGGTCAGTGCGGCCCCGGTTTCCATGGTTCCGTCAGCTTCGCCGCTGCCGGACCAGTGTGAGGCAAGCTCAGTTGGCAGCTTGTCCCGCCATAGATACCAGCTCACGCCAACGACGGCCAGCGGCACCACCCCTGCCACTGCGGCCAACATCCGCCGCGCTGCGCCGGTCCCTCGCTGTAGTTCAGTCATGATTTTGCAACTCCCCCAATCAAACGCGCCACGTCCTGCCGGGACATTCCCAGCTTGCGCGCTTCTTCCAATAATTGTTCTGCCAGTTCGGTGAGCCGGATCAGTCCCGGGCCGGCGTCGTGGCGCACAAAGGCACCACGGCCCTGGCGCATCTCAATGACGCCCTCATCGCGCAGTTGCTTGTAGGCCCGCAGCACTGTGTGCATGTTGACCTGCAGCGCCGTGGCCAGGTCCCTGGCAGGTGGCAATCGCTCCCCAGGCGCCAGGGAACCCTCAACCACGCCCGCGCGGACTTGGATGGCAATTTGCTCCGCCAACGATAGTGCGGATGCGGCATCAACACGAAACAACATGTTTGCAATTCTATGCGAACAATGAGCGCACTACAACGTCGGGCGCGGCCGGGTGGCAATCTCCTCCACGGCGGCAACAAGCAGCGCCACAGACTTGGGCCCGCCGTGGCCTTCGCCGTCAACGATGGTGAGCTTGCTGCCTGGCCACCGCTGGTGCAGCCGCCACGGAGTGATGGCGGGGCCGCTGACGTCGCGCCGGCCGTGGATGAGGTGGCCGGGGATGCCGGCGAGTTCATGGACCCGGGCCAGGATTTCCTGCCCGCCGGCCGGAAACCCGTCATTGGACCAGTAGTGGGTGACCAGCAGGGCGAACGTCATGCGTGCGCGATCGTCCACGATGTACACGCCCGCCGATTCCGGATCATCCAGCGAAACATGCCAGGACTCCCACCGGTCCCAGGCTGCTGCTGCCAGCCGGGCGTCCTCCCTGTCCGCGCCGGCAAGCCTGCGCGCATAGGCGTCCACGGGCCGCTCCCCGGGACCGGGCCCCGACTCTGCGGCAAATTCATGCCAGGCCTCGGGAAAGATGCGGCCCACTCCACCGGTGATCCAGTCCACCTCCTCGCGTGAGGTTGTGGTCACGGCCATGAGCGCCAGGCCAAGAACCTGCCGGGGATGGGCCAGCGCGTAGGCGAGGGCCAGTGTGCTCCCCCAGGAAACGCCTGTCACAATCCAGGAAGTGATGCCCAGGTGTTCGCGGACCGCCTCAATGTCTGCGATCAGGGTCGCGGTCGTGTTCTCCGCCAAATGCGCCAGGTCGTCCTGCACGGCAGGTGTTGACTTGCCGCATCCGCGCTGGTCAATGCCAATGGTGAGGAACCGGTCCGGATCGTGCCGCTTGCGGTGGCCGCCTCGGCCCAGCGAACCGCCCGGCCCGCCGTGCAGGTACAGGACGGGAATCCCGGAGGGGTTTCCCGTCGCTTCAAAGTAGATGCTGGCATGCGGGACATCCACCCAGCCGTGCAAATCTTCCCGGCGACCGCTTGTCACAGCCGCACCCCTGCGCCGGTCCGGGGTGCCGTGCGGGCCCGGTGCCGCCTGACCGCCGCCCTGTTGGCACAGCGCACGGAGCAGTACTGCTGGCGCCCGTTGCGGGTGACGTCAACCACCACGTTGCGGCAGTCATCCCCCGCAGCGAGCCCGGCGGCACAGCGCCCCAATCGGCCCATTCCCCTCGTTGTCAGGTGGAGGGCGGTGCCGACGCTGATGACTGCCCGCAGAACATGCGGCAGGGTCTGGTTGTCGTCGCGGTAGTGCAGGTGCCAGCCCTCGGCATCGTGTTCGGTCAAGCGTGGATACGCCGCCGCGTGGGCCATCTGGGCATTCAGGAGCGCTGCGCGTTCCTGATTATTCGGTGCGTCGACCACCGTCAGCCAGGCATCCACCACGCCACGCACTCCCTCCAGATCTCCGTCGGTGGGGGTGAAGTCCATGGTCATGCCAAATTCCCGGGCCCGGGCAACAATGCCGGCCCGGTCCGGCGGGAAGTCATTGGCCAGTGATGCCGCGAGCAGGACGGCATATTCGCCGTAAGGGTTGAGATGCATAGTGCCATTACAGCATAGTGAAATGCATGACCTCAACGACTGTTTCAAAATCAGCACAAAGCGACGGGCATGCGGCGGCACATGAGCACGCATGGCACCTCGAGTCGGCGCACAACACCTCACAGGGCAGGGTGCTGTACTTGATCTGCCTGACGGGGTGCGGGGCCCGTCGAATTGACCTGCTTGGCTTCAACCCTGCGCTTCGGGAAGAGCTTCATTCGACTGCTGCCGGAAACTAGGGACGCCAGCGCACCCCGCCGTCCACGCAATAGGAATGCGTCAGCCGCACGCTGTCCAGGCACAATGCGTCGAAAAGTTCGCGGTCACCCACCGGCTCCGAAAGTTCCACCGTCAGGGGCACCCAGTCGTTGCTTTGGCACGAGTAGGCGCCCCCGGGCAGCGGCGCCACATCCACTTGAATGATGATCCGGCGGGCTTGCACCGTGACCTGTGGCGCCAGGACCTGGCCTGTCACGCCATCCGCGCAGCCTGCCCGGGACACCTCAAGCTGAAGAGTGGTGGTGTCCGGGGTGACCTTGGCCGGGTCGACAAGCCGCCATTCGGCGAAGTCGCCGGTCCCGGTGGCTGCACTGGTGGTGCTTCCGGGCGCCGGACCGGCGCCGGAGCATCCGGCCAGCGCGACTGCGCCAACGGCCACCACGAGCGCAACCCTTGAACACTGCCGGAGCCTGAAAGTGCGCATGCCCCATTATGGGGTTGCCGTCCGGGAACGAGAAAGGCCCCCGCTTGCCCGACCAGGGAAGGTCGGGCAAGCGGGGGCCTTGGCGGCAAGGTCAGCGCTGGGTGGCGCCGAACCTTTCGGCTGCCAGTTCCACGGCCGACGCGCGCGCGGCCGAGGCCTCGTCCGAAGTCAGCGTGCGGTCGGCTGCACGGAAGCGCATTCCGAAGGCGAGCGACTTGCTGCCCTCGGGGATGCCGGTGCCCTGGTACTCATCGAACAGTGCAACATCTTCCAGCAGCTCGCCGGCGCCTTCGCGCAGGGTCTCCAGCACTGCCTGTGCCGGGATCTCCACGGGAACCACCAGGGCTACGTCCTGCGTGGCCACGGGGAACGTGGAGATGGGCTTGGCCACGATCACGTCGGGGGCCTGGGCAAAGACCTTGTCCGCGTTGATCTCCATGGCCACCGAACGTGCCGGCATGTTCAGCTCGGCCAGCAGCTTCGGGTGCAGCTCTCCGGCGTAGCCCACCACGTCGCCGTTGCGCAGCGACAGCTGTGCGGCGCGGCCGGGGTGGAACGCCTGGTGCGAACCCTGGGTGACGACCAGTTCCACGCCCACGACGTCGGCGACCAGGCGGGCGGCGTCAACAGCGTCGGCCCAGTCCCAGGCCCGCGGCGTGTGGCCGGGGGCAGCAGGTGAGTCCTTGCCCGTGAACACGGCCGCCATGGTGAGCGGCTGGTACGGGATGCCGTCGTACAGGGCATCCAGCACGTCCTCGGAGGGCTTGACGCCCAGCGGGGGGATGGATGCGGTGCCGAGTGTGCCGTCCGGCAGGAACACCAGGCCTGACTCGAACAGGGCCAGGTCGTGGAAGCCGCGGGAGTGGTTGCGCTTGGCAATTTCAATCAGGCCCGGCAGCACCGAGGTGCGCAGGTAGCCGAATTCCTCGCTGAGCGGGTTGGCCAGCTTCACGGCACTGCGTGCGGCACCGGCCTCGGCCACGCCGAAGGTGTCGTTGGAAGCCTTGGACACGAACGGGTAGGCCAGGATTTCGGTCAGACCAGAATCCGCCAGGGCCTGCACCACGCGGCGGCGCTGCTGCTGCGTGCGCGAGTAGCCGCGGCCGGGAGGGGCCGTGGGCAGCGTGGCCGGGATGAGGTCGTAGCCCACCAGGCGGGCCACCTCCTCGGTCAGGTCGTCCTTGGTGGCCAGGTCGTGGCGCCAGCTCGGGGCAGCGACGGAGTAGCCGCCGTCGACCTTTTCCACCACTGCGCCGAGGTCCGTCAGCGATCCCATGACCTGGGACTGCGAGAACTCGATGCCGATGCGGGCCGAGGTGTAGCCCAGGGGCAGGAACACCGGCGCGGCCGGGGTCACGGAGCCGGCGTCGGTGGAGGTGGTTTCCTCCGTGCCGCCGGCCAGCTCAACGAGCAGGTCCACGGCGCGCTGGGCGGCAATGGCGGAAATGGCCGGGTCCACGCCGCGTTCGAAGCGCTTGGACGCCTCGGACGGCAGCTTGTGGCGGCGGCGCGAGCGCGAGATTGAGACTTCCTCGAAGTGCGCGGCCTCAATCAACACAGTCGTGGTCTCGGAGGAGACCTCGGTGGAGGCCCCGCCCATGACGCCGGCAATGCCGATGGGACCTGTGGAATCGGTGATCAGGAGGTCCTCGGCGTCGAGCTTGCGGACCTTCCCGTCAAGGGTTTCCAGGGTCTCGCCGGCGGCTGCGCGGCGCACCACAATGGTGCCGGCCACCTTGGCGGCGTCGTAGAAGTGCAGCGGCTGGCCGAGCTCAAGCATGACGTAGTTGGAGATGTCCACGGGCAGGGAGATGGAGCGGATCCCGGCCAGGCGCAGGCGCGAGGACATCCACGGCGGGGTGGGTGCCGCCGGGTTGATGCCGGACACGGTGCGGGCGACGAAGCGGTCGCAGCCGGGCTTGCCGTAGATGGGGGCGTCGTCGGAAAGATCGACGGCGTGGCCCTCACCGGAGGACGGCGTGACCGTCACCAGCGAGGCCGGGTCGGTGAACACGCTGTCCGTGGCGTGCGCGTACTCGCGGGCAACGCCGCGGATGCTGAACGCGTAGCCGCGGTCCGGGGTGACGTTGATTTCGGCGGCTTCGTCGTCCAGGCCCAGCAGGGCCAGCGCGTCGGTGCCCAGTTCCGGATCAAGGCCCAGGGTGGAGAGCACCAGGATGCCGTCGTGGTCCTCTCCAATGCCGAGTTCACGCACGGAGGCGATCATGCCGGCCGAGACGTGGCCGTAGGTCTTGCGGGGCGTGATGCGGAAGTCCCCGGGCAGCACGGCGCCGGGCAGGGTGACAACAACCTTGTCCCCCACCTCGAAGTTGTGTGCGCCGCAGACAATGCCCTGCACGCCTGAGGGGTCAATCCCGTCAATGTCCAGCGTCTGTGCGGCGCCCTCGGGCACCACGCGGACGGAGCACCAGTTGATGGTCTTGCCGTTGGACTGTGCCTCCGGCTCCTTCGACAGGACCTGGCCCACCACAATGGGGCCGCTGATCGTGTCGAGGGGGCGGTGCACATCCTCTTCTTCAAAGCCGACCTTCACAAGGTCGTTCATGACGTCTTCGGCAGTTGCTCCTGCCGGCACCTGCGCATACTCGCGCAGCCAAGTCAGTGGAATACGCACTTACTTAGATCTCCATCCCAAAGTGTTCGCTGAATCGTACGTCGCCCTCGATCATGTCGCGCATGTCGCCCACCTCATTGCGGAACATGAGGGTGCGCTCAATGCCCATGCCAAAGGCAAATCCTGAATATTCCTCCGGGTCGATCCCGGCCGCGCGGAGCACGTTCGGGTTGACCATGCCGCAGCCGCCCCATTCGATCCAGCGCGGTCCGCCCTTGGCGCCTGGGTGCCAGATGTCCAGCTCGGCGGAGGGCTCGGTGAAGGGGAAGAAGTTCGGGCGCAGGCGGATGCTGGCCTCGTCGCCGAACATCTGCCGGGCAAAGTGCTCAAGTGTTCCGCGCAAATCTGCCATGGACAGCTTCTTGTCGATGGCCAGGCCCTCGAACTGGTGGAACACGGGGGTGTGCGTGGCGTCGAGCTCGTCGGTGCGGAACACCTTGCCGGGGCACAGCACGTAGACGGGCAGTTCGCGTTCCAGCAGTGAGCGGACCTGCACCGGGGAGGTGTGGGTGCGCAGCAGCAGGTGCGCCTCGGGGGGCTCCACGAAGAAGGTGTCCTGCATTTCGCGTGCCGGGTGGTCGGGCTTGAAGTTCAGGGCGTCAAAGTTGAACCACTCCGACTCCAGCTCCGGGCCCTCGGCAATTTCCCAGCCCATGCCCACGAAGATGTCGCAGACGCGGTCCTGCAGGGTGGACAGGGGGTGGCGGGCACCGGCGCGGCGGCGGCGCGGGGCGGCCGTCACGTCAACGGTTTCCTCGATGAGGATGCGGGCTGCATCCTCGGCCTCGAGCACCTCGGTGCGGGCTGCGAGCGCCTTGGCAACCCGTCCGCGCGAGGCGCCCATGATCTTGCCGGCTGCTGCCTTGAATTCCTTGGCGAGCCCGCCGATCTCGCGGTTGGCCAGGCTCAGCGGCGACTTTTCGCCGGTGTGTGCCAGCCGCGCGGCCTTCAGTTCGTCCAGGGTGGCGGCCGCGGCAATGGCTGCGAGCGCGTTCTCGACGGCAGCGCCAATGGCGGCTTCGTCGAGCGGGTCCGGGACCGCTGCGGGTTCGGTGGTTGGTTCGGGCATTTCAGCCGTCCTTTGGGGCATGTCAGACATCTACAGTTTTTACCTAAGCTCGTGTGCGAGTAAGCGGCGGGGTAGCTCCTCCCGCCTGGTTCAGTCTAGTTGACTGCGCGTGCCTGTTTTGTATCCAGATCTTGGCCGGTTTGTGCCCCGTGGCGGGCGGTGCCTTGCTAGGCTGGCGCCCATGGGCTCACTCCGCAGCGCACGCACGACGCCGGCCTTCCGCCTTGCGCCGCTGTCCCGCCTTGCTCTAGCCGGCCTCGCCATGGGTGCAGTCCTGGCCCTCACCGGCTGCGATTCCCCCTACCTGCCACCTCCTGCCGCCATCCAGAAAAAAGTTGACTGCCTGGCCACAGTGCCTGGCTGGGCTGAGCTGCCTGCCAGCACCCCGCCTGCGAATTTGTCCGGCTCCGTGCCGGAAGGGTTCATTCCCGTGGATGTCATCACGTGCTCGCAGGACTACAGCGAAGCCGGCGGCGTGCCGCAGACCCTGGTGCGGCAGCAGCACCTGGAGGGCGACTACACAGCCCTGCTGGCAGCCCTCGCGAAGCCCAGCGCCCGCGGCGGCAGCGGCCCCTGCACGGCGGACATGGAGATTGTGCCGGGTTTGTGGCTAGTCAATGCCGCCGGGGAGGCAGTCAGCGCCACCTGGCCCACTGACGGTTGCGGCAAGACACGCGGACGGCCGGACACGGCCAAGGCCCTGGCGGGGCTGCGCAAGGGTCCCGTCGAGGTGTTGCTCGTGCCGGGCGCCGGACCCGCCCCGCAACCGGGGCCGGGGCCGAGGCCGACCGCTGCCCCAGTCACGTCCATGCCGCAGGGGGCCGTGCCGTGAGCCGCCACCGGGTCATGGGGCAGCTTTCCCGGGTGGTGGCTGCCGCCGTCGTACTGCTGCTGCTTGCCGGCTGCAACCCCCAAACCCAGTACCGGCCCGAACCGGCAGTCCTGCAGTCCGCCGTGGACTGTTCCGCGGCCACGGGCATGATGGCCAACCCCAGCGCCCCGGGCGCCTCCTTGAAGGGCAGGGTGCCTGACGGCTTTGTCCCCGTGGACGTGGTGCGCTGCACCTGGGCGCTTCCCGTCCTGTCCGCCCAGGCCACCACCTCCCCCGACGCCGTGGTGCGCGAGGACCATCTCTCCGGCGACTACGGCCCGCTGCTGGCTGCCCTGGCCGGGCCCAGCGACCGCGGCGGCGAAGCCGTCTGCATGGACTTGGCGGAGATCCTGCCCGAGCTGTGGCTTGTCAATGCGGCGGGGGCTGCCGTGAACGTTGCGTGGCCGGTGGACAGTTGCGGCTTCTCCAAGCCCGGCACGGCGGCCGCCCTGGAAAACCTCACGGTTGCCTCCAGCACCACTGTCCCTGCCAAGGAACCCGCAGCATGAAGACCTCATTGAAGATCCGCGCCGCCGCGAACGCGCTGAACCTGTCCACGGCCACGGGCCTGCTCCTGGCGGCCCTCACCGGCACGCGTGTTGCACGGGGCCCGGACGGCCTCTTCATTGGCAGCAGCTACACGCCCAGGCTGCCGCTGGCAGGGGCCTTCACCGTGGGCAATGTGGTGCTGTGCCGCGGCGGCCCGGGCGCCCTGGAGCAACATCCGGGGCTGTTGGCGCACGAATCCGGCCACGCCAGCCAATACGCCTGGTGCCTGGGCCTGCCGTTCCTTCCGCTCTACGGGGCCTGCGCGGCCTGGTCGCTGTGGCGCACGGGCGACCCGGGCAGCCGAAACTTCTTTGAACGCAACGCGGGCCTGGAGCGCGGCGGCTACCGTGAACTGCCCACCGTGGACCGCGGCCCGGCCGTCAGGAACTTTTTGCAGCGCCTTTCGTTTTTCAGGCAACACCGCACTGCCGCGGCAGACACACCGCCCGCCGCACCAACCACCGAAGGGAACCATCCATGAGCGAGTCCCCCGCCACCCCCGGCAGCATCACCGTCACGGGGCACGGCACCGTCCTGGCGGCACCCGACTGCTTCAACATCACGATCGGCATCGAGGCCGCCCGGCCCACCGTCCGCGAGGCCTACGCCAAGGCCGGGGCTGCGCTGAACGCGGTCACGGCCAAACTGCTCTCGCTCGGCGTGGCCCGGGAAACCATGAGCTCATCTTCCCTGGATGTCCGGGTCGACAGCCGCTGGCAGGACGGCGTTGGCACGGTGGTCACCGGGTACACGGTATCCAGCACCCTGGCCGTCACCCTGCGCTACGACCAGGGCGCGGATGAAATCATTGCGGCCGTGGTCGACGCCGGCCACGACAGTGTGCGCCTGAACGGCATGACCCCCGTGGTCTCGGACCCCTCGGCAGCGCAGGACGAGGCCCGGGCCGCAGCATGGGCAGACGCCCTCCACACGGCAGAGCTGTACGCCAGCCTGGCCGGGCGCCCGCTCGGCGCCGTGACCGACGTGGTGGAGGGACAGCTGCGCGATTCCGGGCCCCGCCCCATGATGGCCCGGGCCGCCATGGCCTTTCAGAGTGCCGACATGTCCATCGAGCCCGGCCAAAGCAATGTCACCATGACAGTGCAGGCAAGCTGGCAGCTGGGGTAGGCGGAGCTGTCGGTGATCGAGCCCTGCCGGTGATCGAGCTTGTCGAGATCCAGTCCCGACAAGCTCAGCCACAGCTGTCCCGCTAGGGCACCTTGATTTCGCGCTTGAGGATCTTGCCCGTGGGCCCCTTGGGCAGGGCGTCCATGATGACCACCCTGCGCGGGTACTTGTAGGCGGCCACCCTGGCCTTGACGAATTCCTGGATGTTGGCCGCGAGCGCCGCAAGATCATCCGCCCCGGCGGCACCGTCCTTGAGCGCCACGGCCGCACAGACCTCCTCGCCGTGGAAGTCGTCGGGCATGCCCACCACCGCGGCCTCGGCCACCGCAGGGTGCTCGTACAGCACCTCTTCAATTTCCCGAGGGTAGATGTTGTAGCCGCCGCGCAGGATCATGTCCTTCTTGCGGTCGACGATGAAGAACACGCCGTCCCCGTCCTGGCGTCCAAGGTCGCCCGTGTGGAACCAGCCGTCCACGATGGCCGCAGCAGTTGCCTCGGGGTTGTTCCAGTAGCCCTTCATGACATAGGGCCCGGCCACGGCAATCTCGCCAACGGCACCAGGCTCGACGTCGGCCCCGGCGTCGTCGAGCACGCGCAGCCGGGCGCCGGCAACCACGGTGCCGATGGAGCCGGCCTTGCGGATGCCGTCCACCTGGTTGAAGGACACCACGGGGGATGTTTCGGACAGCCCGTAGCCCTCCAGCAGCGTTGCCTCGAAGGTGGACTCGAATTCGTGCAGGATCTCCACGGGCAGGGCCGAGCCTCCTGAAGCGGCAAGGCGCAGGCTGCCGACGTCGTACTGCTCCCGCCCCGGGGCCCGCAGCAGGGCGATGTACATGCTGGGCACGCCCTCAAAAATGGTGACCTTGTCGCGCGCGATGATCTCCAGGGCCTTGACGGGGTCGAACCGCGGCAGGAGGGTCACGGTGGCCCCGGCCATGACGGCCGAATTGAGCGCACATGTCTGTCCGAAGATGTGGAAGAAGGGCAGTCCGCCGAAGATCACGTCCCCGGCCGCGAGGTTGAACAGGCCCACGGAGACCTCGGCGTTGCTGCGCAGGTTTTCGTGCGTGAGCTCCGCCCCCTTGGGCTTGCCCGTGGTGCCGGAGGTGTAGAGGATGACGGCGGTGTCGTCCTTCTCGGCCGGTGCCACCCCGGCCACCGGGTCAAGGGGTGCCAGCAGTTCCATGAAGGCGGCGTCGATGGGGATGACGTCCGTGCCGGCAGCCGCTGCACCGGCCGCAACCTCACCCATGACACCCTCCCAGGCGAACGCCAGCACAGCCCCGGAATCCTGCAGGTGGTACTCCACCTCGCGTGACTTCAGCAGCGGATTCAGGGGAACCACAATGGCACCGTGGCGCAGGATTCCGTAGTAGATGGGCGGCATCTGGGGCAGGTTGGGCGAGATGAGGGCCACCCGGTCCCCCGCTTTGATGCCGCGTTGGGCCAGGAGGGCCGCCACCTTGGCACTGAGGACCTCCAGCGCGCCGAAGGATATTTCAATGCCATCAAGCTTGATCGCAACCCCGCCGGGATTCCGTGCAGCAGATGCCGGGACAATTGTGGCCAGGTTGGTCATGAATGCTCCTTGAATACAGATGCCTGTGCTGTTGCGCCCGGCCGCTCCGGCTGGCTTCGCACACGGGGCGCCGTTGCCCCATGGCACCACAATAGCGCCACCGGACGTGACGCGCGGCACATTCCTACTCACGGGTAGCAAGAGGCCCTCTTCCGAAGGCATTGCCACGCGTTAGAATATATGTTCTAATCTAGGAATGCGGTGGACAAATCAGCAGCTCAACCAGCCACTCTTGACCGAACAGGCCCCGGCCACCGCGCCGTTGCTGCCCCTGGCAGGCCTGGTGAAAAGCGTCCAGACGCCGGAGTTTGCCGGCATCACCTTCCACGAGGTCTTGTCCAAGTCGGCCCTGAACAAGGTGCCGCCAAGCTCCACCATGCCCTTTGAATGGACAGTGAATCCTTACCGCGGATGCTCGCATGCCTGCGTCTACTGCTTTGCCCGCAAGAGCCACACCTACCTGGATTTTGACCCGGGGGTGGATTTCGACTCGCAGGTGGTGGTCAAGGTCAATGTGGCCCAGGTGCTGCGCAAAGAACTGTTCAAGCCCTCCTGGGGACGCCACCATGTTGCCCTGGGCACCAACACCGACCCGTACCAGCGCGCCGAAGGCCGCTACGGGCTCATGCCGGGAATCATCTCCGCCCTGGCCGATTCCGGCACACCGTTTTCCATCCTCACCAAGGGGACCCTGCTGGCCCGCGACATCCCGCTGCTGCGCCGTGCGGCCGCCGACGTCAGCATCGGCATGGGCATCTCCCTGGCACTGCTTGACGAGGATCTGGCCCAGAGGCTCGAGCCGGGGACCCCCTCACCCAAGGCACGCCTGGCGCTCATCTCCAAGCTGCGGGATGCCGGGCTGCCGTGCGGCGTCATGGCCATGCCCATCCTGCCCTGGCTCACCGACTCCGACGAGGCCCTTGACCAGCTGTTTGCTGCGCTGGCCCGCGCCGGAGCCACAGGCGTCAGCGCCGGCGCCCTCTACCTGCGGCCGGGCACGCGCGAATGGTTCATGCAGTGGCTGGCCCGTGAGCACCCGGCACTCGTTGGCCGCTACCGCCGCCTCTACGGCACCGGGGCCTATGCACCCAAGGAGTACCGCCAGTGGCTCGCCGCAAAGGTCAATGAGGCCAGGGCCCGCAACGGCTTCAGCGCCCAGGGGTTCGTCCACGATCCCCGGCAGGACGAGGCCAGGTACCCGTCAGGCAGCATGCCCGAAGCGTCCAACTTCCGCATTGGACACGAAAAGGCGGGAACCCCCGAAGGGATTCCCGCCTCTGCAGCCTTCTCGCCGACCTTGTTCTAGGCCGGCTGCGGGCTACTTGATGAATTCGATGGTGAAGGGGAACTTGTACGGCTGGCCGGCGCGGAACTTCTTGGGTGCGTCGATTGCGGCCATGATGTGGATGACGAACAAGGCGATTGAAGCCAGCCCAAGGACAATCGCGAGGATGATGCCCAGGACGGGGATCACCAGGATGAAGCTGGTGGCAATGCCCACAATGGCCCGCAGGATCGAGAAGTTCAGGTTGGCCTTGTGGTATTCGTCAACCAGGCTGCCCTTGCCCTTGTCCACCAGGAAGAAAATCAGGGCCGGGATCCAGGAGAAGAAGACGGACAGCCAGTAGTTCAACGTGACGTTGTTGGCGGGGTCCACGGCGCCTGCCTGGTACGGCTGCTGCTGGACCGGCGGCTGGCCGTAGGCAGGCTGCTGCTGGACGGGCTGCTGGTAGCTCGGCATTGTGGACTGCTCATAGCTGGGGGCCGCCGGCTGCTCATAGGACGGTGCGGCCGAAGCGGCCGCTGCGGGGGCGTCGTAGCCGGGGGGCGTCGGTTCGACGGGCGGCGTGGGGTTGCTGTTCTCGCTCATGTTTTCACTCCTCTAAGTGATGGACATTCGTGATTGACATTGCTGGACGGCCTGGAGCAGGTCCATGGCCGGCGCCGCCTGCGGCCCTGGCGTGCAGGGCCGTGAAGGCCGCAGGGGGCGGGAAATGCTGCGCCCGCCGCCTGCGGCATGGTCCGGGAGACGTTCCCGGCTGCTATCCGCTCTTGCGGCGGAATTCGCGCTTGTGCCCTGCCGCGCCGTGCGAGGCGTTGATCTTGGGGCCACCGGCGGCGGATACGCTGCCGTGCTGCTGGTTCTTCTTGTTTTCCAGGGCCTGTCGGAATTTTTCCTTGGTTTCCTCGGAAGCAGCCGTGGGGGGATGTTCGTCGTGGTTTTCACTCGTCATTGCACAACCTCCTAGTGGTGTTCAGCACCAGTCTGGCACAGGCCGGAGATTTATCAACACCCCGAACGGCTAATTGTGCCCAGTATTCACGCGGGCGCCACCGCGGCAAGCAGGGCGTGCACAATGGGAAGGTCCGCCGGAATCCAGCCCAGCTCCCGGATCTCCCTACCGGCAAGGTCAAGCCACCGCAATTCATCGTGGTCCTCGAGGGCCTCGGGTGTGCCTTCCGTCACCTCAACCAGCCACACACGCATGGCGGCGCCAGCGTTCAAGGGCCAGCCGCCCGGCGTCGGACCCGGCAACTCGGCACCCAGCGCCACCTGGACGTCCAGTTCCTCCGCGAGTTCCCGGTGCAGGGCCTCCACGGCGCCTTCACCGGGTTCCACCTTGCCGCCCGGAAACTCCCACATGCCGGCGAACTCCGGCGGTGCCGTCCGGCGCGCCGCCAGCAGCCGGCGGGGCTCAGCCAGGGAATCAAGCAGTGCAGCACCAACAATTTGTTTCATCTCATTCACCTGCCCAGTGTAGGGGGAACTAGACTACAAAGGGCATCAATATGCCCTTCCCGGCCCGGCCACGTGGCTCCGGCACCGCCCGCCCAGCACTGTGCGGCCGCGGAGAAACCCCACCCCTGCGAAAGTTGTTCATGACCCTGCCTCAGACCAAGAGCAGTTCCAAGCCCACCACGCCCTCACCCAACGTGGTGGCGTGGGCCATCCTGTCCCTGGCCATCGGCGGATTCGGCATCGGCACCACCGAATTTGCCATGATGGGCCTGCTGCCCAATGTGGCCGAGGGTGTGGGGGTCAGCGTCCCCACTGCCGGGCACGTCATCTCCGCCTATGCGCTCGGTGTTGTGGTGGGTGCGCCGCTGCTGGTGGCCATCGGTGCCAAGATGCCGCGCAAGACACTGGCCTTGGGGCTCATGGCCCTGTTCACCGTGGGCAACCTGCTCTCCGTGCTGGCCCAGGACTACACCACACTGTTGGTGACCCGTTTCATCGCAGGCTTGCCGCACGGGGCATTCTTTGGTGTGGCCGCCGTGCTGGCGGCCTCCATGGTGGCACCCACCAAGCGCGGCCGGGCCATCTCCATGGTCATGATGGGCCTGTCAGTGGCCAATGTGCTGGGCGTGCCGCTGGCGACCTTTGTGGGCCAGCAGTTCGGCTGGCGCTGGCTGTTCGTCCTGGTCGGTGGCATCGGCATCGTCACCATGGTTTGCATGTTCGTGTTTGTCCCTGCCCAAAAGGCCCACCCCGATGCGAGCCTGCGACGCGAGCTCGGCACACTCAAGCGCGGCCAGGTGTGGCTGACGCTGCTCGTGGGCGTCGTGGGCTTTGGCGGCTTCTTCGCCGTGTACACCTACGTTGCCAACACCATGACGGACGTGGCTGGCTTCGACGCCGGGTTCCTGCCCGTCATCGTGGGGCTGTACGGACTGGGCATGGTCGCGGGAAACTACGTGGGCGGGCGGATGGCGGACTGGTCAGTCATGGGCAGCATCTACCTCATGATGGGCTTCATCGCCGCCGTGCTGGTCATCTACGCCGCCACGGTCCACATCCAGTGGATGGCGCTGCTCATGATCTTCGTCATTGGCGCCTCAGGCGCCATGCTGGTGCCGTCGCTGCAGACGCGCCTGCTGGACGTCTCCCCCGGCGCCCCCACCCTGGCGTCGTCACTGAACCACTCGGCCCTGAACATGGCCAATGCGCTCGGTGCGTTTGTGGGCGGTCTCGTCATTACGTGGGGCTGGGGCTTCACCGCCCCGGCGCTCGTGGGTGCCGTCCTGGCCGTGCTGGGCCTGGCCATTGCCCTGTTCAGCGGCTTCCTGGACAAGGGTAGCCGGACAGGCCGCGCCGCCGTCGACGGCTGACAGCAACGGGCCGGCCGGCCCAAGCCAAAGGCCCGCAAACACCGTGTGGAGCCCGCCAAGTGCGCGGTCCAGATGGTGGTTGCGGGCCTTGTTGATTGGCCGGTGGGCTATTCGCCGCGGCGCTGGGCCCTGGCGCTGGCGTAGAGGCAGACGGTCGCGGCAGTGCCGAGGTTCAGTGATTCGGCGGAGCCGTAGACGGGGACGGCCACGCGGTGGTCGGCCAGCGCCTTCTCCTCCCCCGCCAGGCCCTGCGCCTCATTGCCGAACAGCCAAATGGTGGGGTCGGCCAGGTCGTACTGGGAATCCGGGATCTCCTGGTCAAAGGACCGCGCTGCGCTTTCGTCCTGCAGCAGGTCCAGGTTCAGGTGGCCGTAGCCGTCCGCGGCAAGGACGCCAACACCGGCAGCCTTGGCTGCCGCGACCACTTCAGCCGGGTCGGCGCCGAGCACCACGGGCAGGTGGAACAGGGAACCTGCGGTGGAGCGCACAGCCTTGGGGTTGTAGATGTCCACGCTCGAATGGGAGAAGATGACGGCGTCTGCTCCCGCGGCGTCGGCTGCGCGGAGCACTGTGCCTGCGTTGCCCGGGTCCTGCACACGGCACAGCATGGCGATGAGCTTGGGCTTGGCGGCGAGCACTTGTTCCAGCGGCACGTCCACAAAGTTGCACACGGCCACCACGCCCTGCGGGGAAACGGTGTCGGTCATCGCGGCGAGCACCAGCTCGCTGGCAATGCGCAGCTGCAGCCGCGAGCCCGGCGCGGAGGCCGATTCCAGCAGCTCGGGGAATTTCTTGAGGCATTCCACAGTGGCGTACATTGACTCGACCACGGGGGTTCCGCCGGCTGACAGGCAGTCGTGGTGGGCCCGGAGTGCCTCGCGCACGGCCTGCGGGCCCTCGGCCAGGAACTGGCGGCGCTTTAAACGCCCCGAGCGCCCGGTCAGCTTGGCAACATCCCTCACTCGATCTGCTCGAGGATTGGTCATTGCTTCTGCTGGCGGGCGCCCGGGTTCAATCATGTCTAGGACTTTATCAGCCGCTGCACACGATCAAGGAACCGAGAGGTTCCAGTGGAGACTACTTTGCTGCCGGAGCCGAGGTGTTGGCGGGCAGTGCAGCCTTGGCGATCTTGACCAGTGCTGCGAAGGCACCGGCGTCGTTGACGGCCAGGTCTGCCAGCATGCGGCGGTCAACCTCGATCTCAGCAGCCTTCAGGCCCTGGATCAAGCGGTTGTAGGTCAGGCCGTTGGCGCGGGATGCAGCGTTGATGCGCTGGATCCAGAGGCGACGGAAGTCACCCTTGCGCTTGCGGCGGTCGCCGTAGCTGTACACAAACGAGTGCAGCAGCTGCTCTTTGGCCTTGCGGTACAGGCGTGAACGCTGTCCGCGGTAACCCTTTGCGCGCTCAAGAACAACCCGACGCTTCTTGTGGGCGTTTACAGCCCTCTTCACACGTGCCACGTGCGTACTCCTTCAAGTTTTAAAGATCCCAAGCCAATCATGCCAGGGAAGGCTTTGATGAAATGGTGATGGTCCCGAACTGGAAACGTCACCGATTGACTTGCGAAATTAGATGCCGAGCATCTTCTTGATGTTGCGAACGTCTGCCTTGGCGACCAGGAGGTCACCCTTCAGGCGGCGCTTGAGGCTGGAGGGCTTGTGCTCCAGGTAGTGGCGGCGGTTAGCCTGCTGGCGACGAAGCTTGCCGGAACCGGTCAGCTTGAATCGCTTCTTTGCACCACTGTGTGTCTTCATTTTAGGCATGAGGACCTGTCTCCTTACGTATCCACCGGCGCTGCCTGTGGTTCTCTTGCAGCGACTGGTTGGGTCACTGTGTGGGTGTATTCACCGCTGAAAGGGATGAACTCTATTCAGCTGAGCTGGGGGTTTCGGCTGCCGGCTCGCCCTTTGCGGGGGCGGCCTTGGCGGCCGGCTTTGCTGCAGCCTTGGGGGCGGGCTTCGCGGCCGGCTTGGCGGCTGCGGGCTTTGCCATGGGCTTGGGCATGGGGATGGGCTTCGCAGCCACGGGCTTGGGAGCTGCGACGGGCTTCGCGGCCACGGCGGGCTTTGCAGCCACCTTGGCCGGCGCTGCCTTTGCGGGGGCAACCTTGGCCGGTGCCGCCTTGGCCGGGGCCTTGGCGGGAACGACGGCGGGAGCCGGCTTTTCGGCCGGAGCTTCCTTGGCCGGGGCTGCTTCGGCGGCGGGCGCCGGGGCAACTGCCGGAGCCAGTGCGGTTTCCGTGGCGGGCGCCTCGGGGGCGGCCTCTGCGGCGGGAACCTCAAGGTCCATGCCCAACTGCAGGCCCTGGGGCAGCAGGTCGGCAAGCGACTGCGTCATGGGGGCCTTGTTGTCGCGGTCCACGTCAACGCGGGCGGTGCCATTGGCAACTGCCTCGTTGTGGGCCTTTGCGTCGGCGCGCTGCTGGTTGCGGCGGGCCTCCGCCTTGGCCTCGGCCTTGTTCTTGAGCGGACCAATCACCATGACCATGTTGCGGCCGTCAATGCGGGGGCTCGACTCGATGATGCCGACCTCGGCCACATCCTCGGCGAACTTCTGCAAAAGGCGGATGCCCATTTCGGGGCGCTGCTGCTCACGGCCGCGGAACTGGATCATGGCCTTGACCTTGTCACCGGCACCGAGGAAGCGCAGTGCATGTCCGCGCTTGGTCTCGTAGTCGTGCTTGTCGATCTTGAGGCGGAAACGGATTTCCTTCAAGACGGTGTTGGTCTGGTTCTTGCGGGCCTCACGTGCCTTGACAGCGGCTTCGTACTTGTACTTGCCGAAGTCCATCAGTTTGCACACCGGCGGCTTGGCCGTCGGTGCTACCTCAACCAGATCCAAGTCGGACTCTGCTGCCAAACGGAGGGCGTCTTCAATGCGGACGATACCTACCTGTTCGCCTGCAGGCCCAACCAACCGCACCTCGGGGACGCGGATTCGATCATTGATGCGTGGCTCGCTAATGTGTGGCTCCTGTTGCCTAAAAGTGGTGAGCACCACCGGCAACGAAGAAGGCCTCCTATTGCCGGTGCAATGGAGGCCTCAAATTGGACGGCGCGGCAATACCTTGAAAGGAACTGCAGCTTGCTTCCTGGCGGAAGGCGCCGACCTGAACCAGACAACGCCAAGGAATGGGTCGAAAGGTGGGAGAGGACTCCACTTGCAAACCCGCTGCTGTCCCCTGGAATCCTGCCCTGTGACATTCGTCGTGGGGACAGGATCAAATAACAGCATCGAGTCGGTCTGTGACAAGCTTAGCAGTATGAACACCCCAGAGAACAATTCAGACTCCCGCAACACGTTCAGCGCTTACCAGGAAGAGGCATTCGGCGACGAAACCGCCGCTTCGGCGGTGCGCGACATTGCCGAGGTTCCCGCCATTGAGGTCATTACGACGGCGGCCGTCCACCTCATGAGCGCAGCGGCCGTCAAGTGCGGCCTGGCCGCCGGGCCGGACGCAGAGGAACTGAAGGACCTGGACGAGGCACGCAAGCTCATCACCGCCCTGGCCGGTTTTGTCACGGCCGCAGCTCCTGAAATCGGCAGCCAGCACGCCGGACCGTTGCGCGACGGCCTGCGCTCCCTGCAGCTCGCCTTCCGCGAAGCTTCCACCATCCCGGACGCGCCGGGCAAGGGCCCGGGCGAGAAGTTCACCGGAGCCGTCAACTAGTCCCCACGCCCTCCCACGCATAGTCCTGAATGTGAATCGAACCGGCAGTAGATGTCAACATTCCTCGCGAATGTTGACATCTGCTGCCGGTTCGATTTGTTTGGGGCGCACTTAGGCCGGGTCGGGCTCGCCGAGGAGCTCATCCTGCTCGTCGCCGGCCGCAACCATGCGGTTGCCGCGGCGGCGCCAGGCTGCCATGGCGAGCAGGCCGATGATGGCCAGGACACCGCAGATGGCGCCAATGATGGCAAAGCCGGACCAGGGGCCAATCCGGTCAATCATGAAACCGGCAAAGGGCGATCCCATTGCGCTGCCCATGGTCATTGAGGTGCCGTACCAGCCCATGGCCTCGCCCCGGCGCTTCTCGGCCACCAGGTCCGCAATGTGTTCGGCGCTGGAGGTCAGCACGGGGGCGCACAGCAGCCCGGGCAGGATCGACAGCAGGCCCAGCGTCAGGGCGTTCGTGGCGAAGCCCATGGGAATGACCAGGATGGCCATGGCCATCAGAAGCCACAGTGGGTTGATGGAGCGCTTGAGCGCGCCGTAGATGACCCCGCCCACAATGGATGCGCCGCACCAGAACAGGAACACGATGCCCAACTCGCTGGTCATGTCGTTGTGGCGCATGAGGGCAACCATGCCGACATTGACGCCGCTGAGCACCAGGCCGGCCCCGAGGGATGTGCCCAGGATGGCCAGGACGGCCACGTTGACCCAGCGCACGTTGTGCCTGGTCTTTCCCCACCAGCGCGCGGCCATGTTCTTGCCGGCAAAATCAGGGGCCGGCGCTTCCTCCACGACATGGTGTGGTTGGGCATCCTCTGCGCCGAGGGCCACGTGGGATCCCTTCTGGCCTGTCCGCGTGGGCGGGTTGAAGACCATCAGGAACACGCCCGCCAGGGAGGCGCTGACGCCAATGATGATCAGGCCCACCACTGTGTTGTTGGCGGCCAGCATGACGCCGGCTGCCGGCCCGATCATGAAGGTGATTTCCCCGCCCATTGAGTCAAGGGCGTAGGCCGTGCGGCGCTGCTCTGGCGGCACCATGACGCCCAGGGCCTGGCGGACCACGGAGAAGATCGGCACGGCAAAGAGTCCGCCAATGAGTGCCGCCACGATCAGCAGCTGGAAGTTCAGGAATGGTGCCACACTCCAGACCGTCATCTCGGCAACGATGGAAGGCACCAGGGCCCGTCGCAGTCCGTAGATGTCCACCATCCGGCCCCGCCAGGGTGCGCCAAACGCCATGCCGATCGTGATGGCCGCCGCCACCATGCCGGCCGAAGCAAAGTCCAACTTCATGGACTCCACCACGTGCAGCGTCAGCAGGACGCCGGCGGCTGCATGGGGAATGCGGGCAAACATGGCAACTATGAGCAGCCTGCGCACGGGCGCAACCGCGAGGATCTCGCGGTAGGCGGCAAAATTCACGTTGGAAACCACTCTCTCTTGTGAAACACCACAAGGGAGCCGCGCGGCGTTGTGGTGGGGTTACGTCTGGGGGTGCGGGTGCCTGAGCTTGACCTGGACGGAGTCAACGCCCTGGGCGAAGACTTCCTGGGCTGCCCAGATTTCCTGCAGCCCCGCGAGCACGCCATTGACAGCGGACTGGTCGAGCCCGGGCAAAAGGGTGATGGTGACACACAGTTCCGGTCCGGTTCCGCCTCCCCGCACCAACCGTCCCGACGGTTCAGTGTGGGTGTCCCAGAGGGAGTCTATGCCCTGTCCGGCGTCCGCGGAAATGCCGACCACGGAGGGGTTGCCAAGCGCGGCAACGGAGGATTCAAGCACCTGTTGCACGGCGGGATCGGCGTAGCTGGGAACCCAGTCATGCTGCTGGGCCAGGGCCCACATGGCGGGTCGGCGGACCACGAAGGGACGCTGCGATCCCGGGTCCAGAACCAGCAGCTGCGCCTCCTCTGCAACGGCCGAAAGTGCCGCACGTGCGGCGTAGACGGCCACCGGCCGCGCCTCGGGGTGCCACCGGGTGAGCGCCTCGGCGTGGGAGAAGGCAGGAAGGGCCCTGCGACCGTCGGGGCCCTGGAGCGTCACGAGTGCCATGTCCGACTCCTTGTCGGAGACAAGGCCGTTCTCGCCAATCTCCTGCTCCGCCAGCTGCGCGACAATCGGGATGAAGACGCGGGCGTGGGCCAGCGCGGCCACCACCTGCGCCTCGGTTCCGTCCCCCGAGGCGAGTGCCGCAAGTGCCCCGGCATAGGAGGAGTCCATGGCGCCGTCGTCCGCGTCAAAGTTGTGGTACTTCTCCTCGGACGGCAACTCGCGGCCCGCCCACGGCTGCCCGGCGGAGTCGGTGTTGCCGCCTGCCCCGGCCAGGGCGGCGGCGATGTGTCCGGGCAGCTGCTTCTTGGGCATCTCGGTCATGGGCTAGCGGCGGCCTGCAACATCCAGTGCCTGCGGCAGGGTGAACTGGCCCGAGTACAGGGCCTTGCCGATGATGGCGCCTTCAACGCCCTCGCCGACGAGTCCGCGCAGCACGCGCAGGTCCTCGAGGCTGGAGATGCCGCCCGAGGCAACCACGGGCTTGTCGGTGCGGGTGCACATTTCGCGCAGCAGCTCCACATTGGGGCCGCGCAGCGTGCCGTCCTTGGTGACGTCGGTGACCACGTAGCGGGTGCAGCCGGCGTCCTCCAGGCGGGCCAGGACCTCCCAGATGTCGCCGCCTTCCTTGGTCCAGCCGCGGCCGGCCAGGGTGGTGCCGCGCACGTCAAGGCCGACGGCGATCTTGTCACCAAAGCGCTCGATCGCGCGGGCGGTCCATTCGGGGTTTTCCAGTGCCGCGGTGCCCAGGTTGACGCGGCCCACGCCGAGTTCCAGGGCGGCTTCCAGGGAAGCGTCGTCGCGCAGGCCGCCGGACAGCTCAACCTTGACCGTGAGGGACTGGACCATGTCACGCAGCAGCTCCACGTTGGAGCCGCGGCCGAAGGCGGCGTCGAGGTCGACCAGGTGGACCCATTCGGCGCCGTCGTTCTGCCAGTTCATGGCTGCTTCCAGGGGCGATCCGTAGCTGGTTTCCGAGCCGGCCTCGCCCTGGACAAGGCGCACTGCCTGTCCGTAGGCCACGTCGACGGCGGGCAGCAATTCCAGGATGGGAGTGGTCATGGGGTCCTCAACGTTGGTGGTTTGGTGTGGCAGCGGCGCGGGTGGCGCTGCCGGTGTGGTCCGGCGCCCGGGCGGGCGCTACTGGGTGAACAGGTAGGCCGCCACGAGGGACATGACGGCGAGCAGCACAAAGCTGATGGGGATCCAGCGGGCAGTCTTCTGCTGGTAGAACGTGTAGGCGCCGCCGATCAGCAGTCCGGCCAGGCCCATCAAAAGCAGCGACCACATCAGTGCGCCGCCTGGGTGCTTGCGGACTTGGAGAGTGACAGGACCCAGTTGCGCAGCAGGCGTGCGCCTGCATCGCCTGACTTTTCCGGGTGGAACTGGGTGGCGCACAGCGGGCCGTTTTCCACGGCGGCGATGAACGGGGCACCGTGTTCGGACCAGGTCACCATGGGCGGGCGCATCTTGGGCTGCAGGACCTCAAAGTCCCACTTCTGCACGCCGTAGGAGTGCACAAAGTAGAAGCGCTCCGCCTCCACGCCCTCAAAGAGCATGGAGCCCTCGGGTGCCGTGACGGTGTTCCAGCCCATGTGCGGAACCACCTCGGCCGGCAGGAGCTCCACCGTGCCGGGCCACTCCCCCATGCCTTCGGACTGCAGGCCGTGCTCCACGCCGGCCTCGAACAGGACCTGCATGCCGACGCAGATGCCCAGCACTGGCCGGCCGCCGGCAACGCGGCGCCCGATCATGCGCAGTGCGTCGACTGCCTTGAGCTCGGCCATGACGGAGCCGAAGGCGCCCACGCCGGGAACCACGAGCCCGTCAGCGGTCAGGACGTCCTCGGGCTTGGCGCTGAGGGTGACCTCGGCGCCTGCGCGCTCCAGGGCGCGCACGGCCGAGCGCACATTGCCGGAACCGTAGTCCAGGACGGTGACTGTGGGCTTGGCGGTTGTTTCGGTGGCTGCGGAGCTCACAAAAGGCCCTTCGTGGAAGGAATGCCGGAGACGCGGGGATCCGGCTCGACGGCGGAGCGCAGGGCGCGGGCAAAGGCCTTGAACTGGGCCTCAACGATGTGGTGCGGGTCCCGGCCGGCAATGACGGTCATGTGCAGGCAGATCTGTGCGTGCAGCGTGATGGCCTCGAAGACGTGGCGGGTCAGGGAGCCGGTGAAGTGCCCCCCTATCAGGTGGTATTCCTGGCCGGCAGGCTCGCCGCCATGCACCAGGTAGGGACGGCCTGAGACGTCCACCACGGCATTGGCAAGGGCCTCATCCAGCGGCACGGTGGCTTCGCCGAAGCGGCGGATGCCGGCCTTGTTGCCCAGCGCTGTCTTGAGGCATTCGCCCAGCGAGATGGCGACGTCCTCCACTGTGTGGTGGGCGTCAATGTGGGTGTCGCCGGTGGCCTTGATGTTCATGTCGATCAGGGAGTGCTTGGACAGGGCCGTGAGCATGTGGTCGTAGAACGGCACGGAGGTGTCGATGGTTGACACGCCGGTGCCGTCGAGGTTGATCTCCACCATGACGCTGGATTCGCTCGTGGCCCGCTCCAAACGGGCTGTTCGTCCCTGGCCGGGAGTGCTCTCAGTCATTGCCGCTGTCCTTCGAATTGTGTGTCCGCCCGGACCACTGCAGGGCAGGGGCGGGCACGCGAACGGTCCATTGTGATTACCACCAGTTTAGGAGGCTGGGCATGGATATGCCCAAACCGTCCCGGGGCCGGAGGTGTGGCCCCTGAGTTGCCCCTGACGACGACGCCGCCCCCTGGGGCGTCAGGCGGAGAGGATGGCGCGCAGGCCCGTGAGGAACGCACTGGTTTCGGCTTCCGTGCCCGCCGTGACGCGCAGGTGTCCGGGGATGCCGACGTCGCGGATGAGCACACCTTTGCTAAGCAGCGATTCCCAGACGGCGTGGGGGTTCTCCAGCCCACCGAAGAACACAAAGTTGGAGTCGGAGGGGGCAGGCGTGAGTCCGAGCCCGGTGAGCTCGTTGACGATCCGGTCGCGCTGCACCTTGATTTGCTCCACATTGGCCAGCAGGGAGACCGAGTTGCGCAGCGCGGCAACGGCCGTGGCCTGGGTGATGGCGGAGAGGTGGTACGGGAGCCGGACCAGGCGCAGGGCGTCGGTGACCTCGGGGGCGGCGGCCAGGTAGCCGAGCCGCGCGCCGGCCAGAGCGAAGGCCTTGCTCATGGTGCGTGAGACCACCAGCCGCGGCCTGCCCTCAAGGAGGCTCAGGGCGCTGGGGGTTCCGGTGTGGGCAAACTCGGCGTAGGCCTCGTCCACGATGATGATGGCCTGTGATGCTTCGCCGGCCTCGTAGACTGCCTCCACAACATCCAGGCCCAGGGCGGTGCCCGTGGGGTTGTTGGGTGAGCAGAGGAACACGATGTTGGGCGCCTGCTCGCGGACCTGGGCTGCTGCCGATTCGGCCGAAAGGCTGTAGTCGTCGGCGCGTACTCCGGCGACGTAGCCGCTTCCGGTGCCGCTGGCGAGCAGGGGGTACATGGAGTATGTGGGAGGGAAGCCCATGACCCGGCGGCCCGGGCCGCCGAATGCCTGCAGGACTTGCTGCAGGACCTCGTTGGAGCCGTTGGCGGCCCACAGGTTCTCTTCGGTCAGGCCGTGGCCCAGGTACGCCGCCAGTTCCTGGCGCAACACGGTGAATTCGCGGTCCGGGTAGCGGTTGAGGCCATCCAGTTCGGCGGCAACGGCGGCCAGGATGGCGTCGCGGGCATCCGCCGGGACGCCGAAGGTGTTTTCGTTGACGTTCAGGAGCACCGGGACGTCCAGCTGGGGGGCGCCGTAGGGGTGCAGGCCGCGCAGGTCGTCACGGAGCGGCAATTGGGCTAAACGTTCAAACTGGTCCATGGCACCAGCTTAAATGCTGCCCGGGGCAAAGTCCGAAACCGTTACAGCATTCGGACACCCCCGCCTGCGCCGCTACTTGCGGAGGGGGATGTACAGGCGCTGGCCGGCCTGCAGCACGCCGCTGCCGAGGTCGTTCAGTGCCACGATGTCGCGCACCACGTCGCGGACGTCGCGGGTGGGGTCGGCCGCCCCTGCGATGCTGAACAGGCTGTCGCCCTGCAGCACGGTCACGGCTGCTGCATAGTCGTCCATGTCGATGGGTGCGTACGACGCCGAGGCCTGGGCCGGTGAGGCCACCGAGCCGAGCACAATGGCCAGTGCGGCGAACAGCATGACGGCCGCAACCGCCAGGGCCGGCAGGCCAAGGAGAATAAAACGGCCGCGCCGGGTGAGCTGCATCCGGCCGGTTCCTGCGGTGGCCGGGCGGGCCGCTGCCCCCTGCGCCACTGCGGCCGGGCTGCGGAAAACGCCGCCGGCGGGCCGCACATCAAAGTGTCCTGCGTTCATGGCTGCTGCATTCATGACTTCTGGTCCTTTCGCCGTGGATAACGATCCAGGCCAACTGCACCGCTCGGATCATAGTTCCATGCTTCACATCTTCGATAGAACGTATGTTCTATCTTTCTACTAGAACAGTTTTAGCACCTATGCACGACACTTGCCAAGACTAAATAGAACAAATGTTTGAAATCGGTGCCTGTGTGGCTTAAACTTGAGAAACAAGGATTGGCCCCACAAGCAGTCCACCAGCAGGCACTGACATTGTTCAGGGCAGCCACGAAAGGAACCCGGAACCATGGCGCTTCCAGAACCACCGCACCGCATTCCCCAGGCGCCCAGCCGCGCCGGCATGAAGGGCCTGACCGTGCGGCAGAAGAAGATCCTCGAGTGCATCCAGCGCTCCATCGCCGACAAGGGCTACCCGCCCTCGATGCGAGAAATTGGGGACTCGGTGGGACTGGCCAGCCTGTCCAGTGTCACGCACCAGCTGACCCAGCTGGAACGCCACGGATACCTGCGGCGGGACCCCAAGCGGCCCCGCGCCATGGAGGTCCTGATTCCGCTGGTCCTGGACAACGGCAAGGTGGAGATTGAGGGCGTGTCCGCCCCTGCCCAGCTGCGCAGCTCCAACGGGCTGAACTTTGCCGAGCTCAGCAGCTCCTCCGACACCGCATTTGTGCCGCTCGTGGGGCGAATTGCCGCGGGCGGCCCCATCCTGGCCGACCAGTCGGTGGATGACATCATGCCGCTGCCGCGCCAGATTGTGGGCAGCGGCGAGCTGTTCATGCTCAAGGTCCATGGTGATTCCATGATCGATGCGGCCATCTGCGACGGCGACTGGGTGGTGGTCCGCCAGCAGGCCACGGCCAACAACGGCGACATCGTCGCGGCACTGCTCGAGGACGAGGCCACTGTCAAGACGTTCCGCCAGCGCGACGGCCACACATGGCTGCTGCCGCAAAACACGCGCTACGAGCCCATCCTGGGCGACCACGCCACCATCATGGGCAAGGTCGTCTCGGTGCTGCGCAGCCTGTAGCGGCACACGGATACACAAAAAGGGGCAGGGCCCGGCATTGATGCCGGGCCCTGCCCCTTTTTGTGTGTGCCTACTTGCCCGAAAGCCTGCTGAGCGCGGACAGTGCCACGGCCCTGTCCTTGGTGGACCAGAACGGCGGGAGCGCCGCACGCAGGAATCCGCCGTAGCTGGCGTTGGCGAGGCGGGAGTCCAGGACGGCCACCACTCCCCTGTCGCTGCTGGAGCGGATCAGCCGGCCCACGCCCTGGGCCAGGCGCACGGCGGCGTGTGTTGCCGAGATGGCAATGAAGCCGTCCCCGCCACTTTGGGCCACGGCCCGGGCCCGGGCCGTGACCAGTGGATCGTCCGGGCGGGGGAAGGGGATCCTGTCGATGACCACTAGCCGGCAGGAGGCGCCCTGGACGTCTACACCCTGCCACAGGGACATGGTGCCGAACAGGCAGGTGTCCGGTTCGTCGGCGAACTCCTTGATGAGCCCGGACATGGACGAGTCGCCCTGGCACAGGATCTTGACCTTGAGGGTCTTGCGCAGCTTGGCTGCCGCATCCTCCGCGGCCCGGCGGGATGAGAACAGTGCCAGTGTTCCGCCACCCGCGGCGGTGATGAGGGCGGCCAGTTCATCCAGCTGCTCGGGCGAGGTGCCGAAGCCCGGCTTTTGCAGGTGCGCAGCCACGTACAGCATGCCCTGCTTGGGGTAGTCGAAGGGGGATCCGACGTCGGCCCCCGTCCACTTGGGTGCGCTGGGGCCCAGCAGGCCGAGCCCGCCGGCGGTGGCCTGGAACGACTCGCCGATGGCCAGGGTGGCCGAGGTGAGCACCACTGTGCGGTCAGCAAAGAGCCCCTCGCGCAGTTTCATGGCCACGCTCAGCGGGGCGATGTTGATGACGGCGGGCTCGCTGTCGTCGGCCTTCTGGTAGCCCTTGCCGGGGGCAAAGGTGCCGGGGCGGGAGGCCCACACAACCTCGCCCTCATCGTTGGCACCCAGCAGCCGTTCGCACAGGTCGAAGACCAGGTTCAGGCGTGAGCGGGCGATCGAGCGGCCGCCGTCCACGGCCGCGTTGCCGTCGGGCTTGGAATCGGACAGGGCCGCGCGTGCGGCGTCGCGCACCTGTTCAACGGCCTGGGACTGGGTGTCGTTGAGCCCGTTGGGCATGAGCCCTTCCGGGGTTCCGGCCAGGGCCAGGTCAAGGGCTGCGGCGCCACCCTGGAGGGCGTCAACCGGAACACCTGTGTGCTTGCGGGTGCTGGAGGCTGCGGCCTGGACCATTTGCACCGACAGCTGTCCTGAGACGGCACCGGTCACCCGGTCCTGCAGTTCATGGGCCTCGTCAACCACCACAACGTCATAGTCGGGGAGCACGGCAATGCCCTCGAAGGCGCTGATGGCCAGCATGGCGTGGTTGGTCACCACGATGTCGGCCTCGGCGCCTCGTGCGCGGGCCAGCTCGGAGAAGCATTCGGTGGCCAGGGGGCACTTTTGGGCACCCAGGCACTCCATGGAGGTGACCGAGACCTGCCGCCAGGCACGGTCCGTCACGCCGGGGACCAGTTCGTCGCGGTCCCCCGTTTCCGTGTCCTGTGCCCAGTCGCGGAGCCGAACGACTTCCTTGCCCAGCTGGGAGGTGGGGCCGGTGCCCGCCCCGGGCAGGTGGGCGACGCTCGTGTCCTCACCCAGAGAGAAGAGCGCTCCCTCCCCCGTGTCTTCCGTGGGGAAGCCGCCGCCGAGCTTTTGCTTGCAGACGTAGTTGCTGCGGCCCTTGACCAGGGCCACCTCAATGTGCCTCGGCAACACCGGTTCCAGGGCAGCCAAGAGGCGCGGCACGTCCCGGCCCACAATCTGCGCCTGCAGGGCCAGCGTTGCCGTGGCCACGACGGCGGGCTTGTCGCTCGTGAGCGCGTTGACTATCAGCGGAATCAGGTAGGCCAGTGACTTGCCCGTGCCGGTGCCGGCCTGGACCAGCAGGTGGTCGCCGGTTTCGATGGCCTCAACCACGCGCCGGACCATTTCATGCTGCCCGTCGCGGCGCTGGCCACCCATGGCCTCCACGGCACGGTCCAGCAGTTCCAGTGCCTGGGTGGTAAGTTCACGCTCAGTCATGCTGGATGAACGGCTCCACTTCGGCTGCGAGGTCTTCCCGGACCCGGACCTCGGCCAGCGTGCCGTGCTCACCATGTTCCAGGCTGATGATTTCAGCGTCGTTGCCGTGCAGCTTGTTCAGCAAGTCGCCGCGGTCGTAGGGAACCAGCAGCTTCAGCGTGACGCTGGGGTGCGGGATGCCTTCACGGATGGCCTCGAGCAGTTCCTCGATGCCCAGCCCGGTGCGGGCGGAGACCACCACAGTGCGCGGCTCGCGCTGGCGCAGCCGCTCGACGACGAAGGGGTCGGCGATGTCGGCCTTGTTCAGGATGATGATTTCCGGGATCTGCAGGGCCCCGACCTCACCAAACACGGTCCGGACGGCGGCAATCTGCCCCTCGGGGTCGGGGTGGGAGGCGTCCACAATGTGCAGGATCAAATCGGCATCCGCCACCTCCTCCAGCGTTGAGCGGAAGGCCTCGACGAGCTGGGTGGGCAGGAAACGCACAAAGCCCACGGTGTCCACGAGCGTGTAGCCCAGGCCGTCGGAGGTCTCGGTCTTGCGCACGGTGGGATCCAGCGTGGCGAACAGTGCGTTCTCCACCAGCACGCCGGCGTCGGTCAGGCGGTTCAGCAGCGAGGACTTGCCGGCGTTCGTGTATCCGGCAATGGCCACCGAGGGCACGCTGTTGCGCTTGCGGTTGGCCCGCTTGGTTTCGCGGGCAGGGCGCATGGCGGCAATCTCGCGGCGCAGCTTGGCCATGCGGGTGCGGATCTTGCGCCGGTCCAGTTCCATCTTCGTTTCACCGGGACCACGCGAGCCGATGCCGCCGCCGGCAGCACCGACGCGGCCGCCGGCCTGGCGGGACATGGACTCGCCCCAGCCGCGCAGTCGCGGCAGGAGGTATTCCATCTGGGCCAGTTCCACCTGTGCCCGGCCCTCACGGGACTGGGCGTGCTGGGCAAAGATGTCCAGGATCAGGGCCGTGCGGTCAATGACCTTGACCTTGACGACTTCCTCCAGGGTGCGGCGCTGCGAAGGGGCAAGGTCGCCGTCGATGATGACGGTGTCGGCGCCGGTGGCGTGGACAATGTCCTTGAGTTCCTGGGCCTTGCCCTGGCCCAGGTAGGTGGCGGGGTCCGGCTTGGCACGGCGCTGGACCAGGCCGTCAAGGACCTCGGAGCCGGCGGTCTCGGCCAGCGCAGCCAGTTCGCGCAGGGAGTTTTCGGCATCCGCCATGGTGCCCTGGGACCACAGGCCGGCCAGGACAACGCGCTCCAGGCGCAGCTGGCGGTACTCAACCTCGGTGACGTCCTCGAGTTCCGTGGAAAGGCTGGCCTGGCCCTGGCGCCGCAGGGCGTTTCGGTCGGCAAGATCTGACTGGTCACCGTCGAAGCGGCTGTGCTGGAAGTCCAGCGCGGACACGGCCTGCGCGGTTCCGGCCAGCGGCCGTCCGGACGGCGTGCCGCCGTGCGGGTCCTGTGCCTCGATGTCGCTGTCGGTGCGGGCGGCCCGGCCGGCTGCCGCATCCTTGGCCAGGATGCGGTCGATCACGGCCTCAATTTCGGCGGCGGACAGCTCCTGGCCCGGCTCTTCCGTGCCGTGGTCCGATGTTCCGTGGCTGCCGTGCGCAGGCAGCGTGTTGTCGTCGGAACTGTTGTGTGCAGGTGCGTTGGACATGTTCTCCTTATAGGCGCTTGCTTCAATCGTAGTCCGGCCCGCCCACACGCACACCTTTGGCGCCCCTTTCCTGTGGATAATTCACTTTCGGCGGCTCCGGCGCAGGGCCGGGCGGCACAGGCCGGCACACTTCCGGCCCCGGTCTTGGGCATGCCGAGTTACACATCGGGGCAATTGCGCACTAATCTGGCATGACTATGGGTGCAGATCATTACTTCAGTTCACAACCGTCCACGCCGATGAAGCGCCGCCCGCTCAGCGTGGTTCTGGCCGGCGAGGAGCGAAGCCTCCAGACGGCCGGGGGCATCTTCAGCCCCGACGGCGTTGACAAGGGCACCACCATCCTGCTCAACGAGGCTCCCCTGCCCGCCGCGGAGGGAAATTTGCTCGACATTGGCTGCGGCTGGGGCCCGATCGCCCTGAGCCTTGCCCTGCACTCCCCCGCGGCCACCGTCTACGCCGTGGACGTCAATGAGCGTTCCATCGAGCTCACGCGCGAGAACGCCGCGGCGCTCGGCCTGGGCAATGTGCATGCCTCAACGCCGGAGGACGTCGACCCTGACGTGCGCTTCGACACCATCTGGTCCAACCCGCCCATCCGGGTGGGCAAGGAAGAACTGCACTCGATCCTGCTCATGTGGCTGCCCCGCCTGGCCCACAACGGCAGCGCCTACCTTGTGGTGCAAAAGAACCTGGGTTCGGACTCGCTGCAGCGTTGGATTGCGGCCGAGCTGGGCGAACGGTTCCCCGAGGCCGGCTTCACGGTTGTCCGCCACTCGACGAACAAGGCGTTCCGGATCCTGCACGTCACCCGCACCAAGCCCTAGGCCAGCACGCCCTCGGCGACAATCACGGCCGGCCCGCTGAGCTCAACATGCTCGCGGCCACCGGCTCCGGGGAAGAAGCGTACGCCAACTACCCCGCCGGGAACGGCCACGGCCCAGTCGTTGGGTGCCCCGGCACCGGCCCAGAAGCGGGTTGCGGCGGCCGCCGCGCAGGCGCCCGTGCCGCACGACAGGGTCTCCCCCACGCCGCGTTCGTGGACGCGCATGCTGATGTGCCCGACGTCGTCCACCACGAGCGGCTCGGCGGGCACGGCGAATTCCACATTGGTGCCGTGCGGCGGCAGCGGGGTGACGGCCGGGGCGGTGGTGAGGTTCGTGCCGGCAAGTTCCTCAAGGTTGGCCAGCGCCACCACTGTGTGCGGGTTGCCCATGGTGATGGACACTGCCGGCCGCGCCACCTCAAGCCCTGCCGCCTCGACGAGGGAGTCGCTGCCGCTTTCCGTGGCTTCCTGCGGGTGGATGAACGCCCAGGGGCCCATGTCGACGCGGTAGCCGTCCGCTGTGCGGGCAACCACCTTGACGCCGCCGCGGGTGCCGATGGCGAGCTCCTGGCCGGCGTCAAGGGAAACAAGTCCCTGGGTGACCAGGAAGTGCACGAACACCCGCACGCCGTTGCCGCACATTTCCGAGAGGGAGCCGTCGGAGTTGTAGTAGTCCATGAACCATTCCGCGCCAGGGTTCTCCTCAAGCACGGCCGTGCCCTCGGGCAGGTGGCGGGAGGGTACGGCGCGGATCAGGCCGTCGCCGCCAATGCCGCGGCGGCGGTCGCACAGGCCGGCAACCTGCTCCGGCGACAGCCCGCGGACACCTTCCGGATCCGCCAGCAGGACAAAGTCGTTGCCGGTGCCATGGCCTTTGGAAAAGCGCATGCCTGTCAGGGAAGGTGTGCCATAAGTCATGCATCAATGCTAAGGCACGCCACGCACGACGCCGGCACCGGGCTGCCCCGTCCGGCCCGCCTGCGCGGGGCCTGCCTAGGCGCCGGCCACGCCGGAGTTGGCCACAAGTGCCTCCGCGGCACCGCCGAGCCCGGCCTGTGACCAGTCGAGCCATTGCACGCGCGGGTCCGCCCGGAACCAGGTGATCTGTCGGCGGGCAAACTGCCGCGTTGCCACGATGGTTTCCTCGCTGGCCCGGGCCACGGTGGATTCGCCGTCCAGCACGCGCAGGAACTGTTCGTAGCCCAGGGCCTTGCGTGCCGTGCGCCCCTCCCGCAGTCCTTCCGGGATGAGCGAGGCCACCTCGTCCATGAGCCCGGCATCGACCATGCCGTGCACGCGGGCGGCCAACCGCCCGTGAAGTTCGGCCCGGTCGCCGTTGAGGCCGATCTGGATGGTCGGCACGACGTATTGGCGCTCGGGCATGAAGGAGCTGAAGGGCCGGCCCGTGAGCTCAAAGACCTCCAGGGCGCGCACCACGCGCTTGGCGTCCCCAATGCGTTCGGCCGACACCGGGTCCACGTCCTGCAGCCGGGCCATGAGGACGGGCAATCCCCTGAGTTCGAGTTCGTGTTCCAGGGCAGCACGCACCGCCGGGTCCGTGCCGGGGAACTCGAGGACATCGATGGCGGCCCTGTTGTAGAGCCCGGAGCCGCCCACCAGGATGGGCAGCCTTCCGCGGGAGCGAATGTCCGCGATGGCGGTCCGTGCCATGTGCTGGAACGCCGCAACAGTGGTGTCCTCCCGGACGCCCAGGAAGTCCATGAGGTGGTGCGGGATGCCCCTGCGTTCGGCTTCGGGCAGCTTGGCCGTGCCAATGTCCATGCCGCGGTAGAACTGCATGGAGTCGGCGTTGACGGCCTCGCCGCCGAACCGTTCGGCCAGTTGCAGAGCAAGCTCCGACTTGCCGGAACCGGTGGGGCCCACGATCGCCACGAGGGGCAGGGACGAAGAGCCTTCGCTCACGTGGTGCGGACCGGCAGCGAGGGCATGCCCAGGCTCACGCTGGGCCGCACGCCGTCGGACGTGCCGCTGGCAACGGGCACGCCGCAGGACTCGGCCTGCGCCAGGTCCCAGGCGTCCCCGGCACGGGAGCGTCGCAGCCTGTAGTCGGCCGGGGTGGGGTCCGCCACGAGGTGGAAGGCCGCGGCCTCGGTGATGGTGACGGTGACCAGGTCGCCGGGGCGCGGCGCTTCGGCGCCGTCGGGGACGCTGAAGTGGACCAGGCGCTGGTCCTGGGCGCGGCCGGACAGGCGGTTCGTTTCGGTGGCCTTGCGTCCGGAGTCCGCCGTGACCATGACCTCGACCTCGCGGCCCACCTGCTTGGCGTTCTCCTCGGCGGCGATCCGGTCCTGCAGCGCGGTCAGGCGCAGGAAGCGCTCCTGGACCACTTCCTTGGGCAGCTGGTCCGGGAGGTCCGCCGCGGGGGTGCCGGGGCGCTTGGAGTACTGGAAGGTGAACGCGGTGGCGAAACGGGACTTTTCGACCACGTCCAGCGTTGCCGCGAAGTCCTCCTCGGTCTCGCCGGGGAAGCCCACGATGATGTCGGTGGAGATGGCGGCGTGCGGCATCTGCTCGCGGACCTTGTCAAGGATGCCCAGGAACTTGGCGGAGCGGTAGGAGCGGCGCATGTCCTTGAGGACCTTGTCGGAGCCGGACTGCAGCGGCATGTGCAGCTGGGGCATGACATTGGGGGTTTCGGCCATGGCGGCGATGACGTCGTCGGTGAAGGCAGCCGGGTGCGGGCTCGTGAAGCGGACGCGTTCCAGGCCCTGGATCTGCCCGCAGGCGCGCAGCAGCTTGCCAAAGGCCAGGCGGTCGCCGAACTCGACACCGTAGGAGTTCACGTTCTGTCCCAGCAGCGTGACCTCGATGGCCCCGTCGTCCACGAGGGCCTGGATTTCGGCGAGGATTTCACCGGGTCGGCGGTCGCGTTCCTTGCCGCGCAGGGAGGGCACGATGCAGAAGGTGCAGGTGTTGTTGCAGCCCACGGAGATGGAGACCCAGCCCGAGTACACGGAGTCGCGCTTGGTGGGCAGCGTGGAGGGGAACACGTCAAGGGATTCCAGGATTTCCAGCTGGGCGTCCGCGTTGTGGCGGGCGCGCTCCAACAGCACGGGCAGGGCGCCGACATTGTGGGTGCCAAAGACCACGTCCACCCAGGGGGCGCGCTTCTGGATCGTGTCACGGTCCTTTTGCGCCAGGCACCCGCCCACGGCAATCTGCATGCCGGGGTTGGACTCCTTGACGTGCGCCAGCATGCCCAGGTTGCCGTAGAGCTTGTTGTCGGCGTTCTCGCGGACGGCGCAGGTGTTGAAGACCACCACGTCGGGGCTGGGCCCCACGGGCTGGCCGTGGCCGTCAAGCTCGCCCGTGCCGCCGGCGTCATCGAAGGCGACCAGGCCCGCTGTCTCCAGAAGACCGGCCATGCGCTCGGAGTCGTGGACGTTCATCTGGCAGCCGTAGGTGCGCACCTGGTAGGTGCGCGCGGCGCCGGACGCACCTTTCGCGGGGGTGCCGGCTGCGGAGGTGCTGGATGCTGGTGCGGACGTATCAACGCTGTCTTGGATCAGGCTCACCGAACCAGCTTAAGACCTGCGGCGGCGGAACGGCTAAACCACCCGCCGGCATTGACGGTGCGGTTCTCAGTACCAGCCGACGGACTGCGAGTGGCCCCAGGCGCCGCAGGGCGAACCGTAGCGGTATTTGATGTAGCCCAGGCCCCATTCGATCTGGGTGCGGTAGTTGGTGAGCCAATCGGAGCCTGCGGAGGCGTACTTTCCGGGCGGCAGGGACTGGGCAATGCCGTAGGCGCCGCTGGAGGGATTGGTGGCATTGGTGCGCCAGTTGGATTCACGCTCCCACAGCATGTTCAGGCAGGAGAACTCCGAGGGTGCCCAGCCATAGGCGCCGAGCCTGCCCTGGGCGTAGGCCTTGGCGCCGGCGGGATCGTTTACGGCACCGCCGGGGATGTTGGGCAGGAGCACGTCCACGGGAATGTAGCCGTCGCCGGGGTTGGGGTCCACGGGGGCCGGGCCGGGGTTGGGGTTGCCCGGGTTGGGGTTGCCAGGGTTGGGGATGCCCGGATTCGGGGCAGGCGCCGGCGCCTGCTGCTGCTGTTCGGCGGCCCGGCGGGCGGCCTCCTCGGCGGCCTTGCGCTTGGCCTCCTGCGCCTGGTTGTAGGCAGCCAGGGCTTCCTGGCCCTGGCGGAATTGGGCCTCAACGGCCACTGTGGTGTTGTTCAGGGAGGCAAGCTGCGCGGTGAGCGTGGCACCCTGGGCCTTCTTCGCTTCAAGCTGCGCCGTGACGGCGGCCTGGGCGGCCACGGCCGCGTCGCTGGCGGCCTTGGCCTCGGCGGTCAATTCCGCCTGCGCCTGCTGGGCCTTGGCGCGGGTCTTTTCCAGGGCTGCCGACGCGGCCTGCGCCTCACTGGCCCTGGCCTGCTTGACGGCGGCCTGCTCGCCCACCTGGTGCATCATGTCCACGCCGTTGAGGTTCTCCGGCGATTCCAGCGCGGCGATGGCCGCAAACAATCCCAGGCCGGCCCCGCCTGTCTTGTAGCTTTGCACGGCGACAGCCACGGCGTCCTTCTTGTACTGTGCCGCTTCGCCGGCGGCCTGCCGGCTCTGGGCGTTCAGGAGCTGGACCTCGGCCGTGGCGGCGTCGAGCCTGCGCTGGGTCAGGGCCAGGCTGGCACCGGCCTTGACGGCTGACGCGCCGAGCTCGCCGGCCTTGTCCTCAAGAGAGTCCAGCAGGCCGTTGATGTTGGCAACCTCCGCGGCGGTGGCGGCCGCGTTGCCCTTGGCCGCTTCGACGTCGGCCCAGCTGGGAAAGCCCGACGGCGGACCCTCCTCCGCGGCGGCCGGCAGGGCGGCGATGCCGGAGGCGAGCAAAAAACCGGCCGTCACTGCGACGGCCAGGAAGTGGCGGATAGGGCTGCTGTGCTTGCTCATATGCCGCCAGCTTAGCGGTTTGTTGGCGATTGTGCGCCGTTTCGGCAGCCTGGCACGGCACAATGGCCGCATCAATCGCCGAGGCTCTCCTCGATGACCTCCCCCACAATGTGGAAGGAGATGGAGGGGTTGAAGCCCTTGCGGGCCAGCATGGCAACCCAGCGGCGCGTGTACTTGTCACGTTCGGCGCGGTCCCCCAGGTCCATGCCGGGGCGCAGCTTGCGTCGGACGAGGTCGCGGGCCTGGCTGCGCTCGGTGTCCTCGTCAACCTGCTCCAGGGCCTCCTCGGCAAGCTCGGGGTCGATGCCTTTTTCGGCGAGCTCGCGCCGCAGTGCGCCCCTTGCCAGGGACTTGTACGTGGACCGGCTGCGCACCCATTCCCGGGCGAATTCGGCGTCGTCAATGAGCTTGACTTCCTCGAAGCGGTCCAGCACGGCCGACGCCACATCCTCGGGGATGTGGCGCTCGGCCAGCTTCTGCGCCAGCTGGTGCCGGCTCTTGGCCGAGTTGGTCAGCTGGCGCAGCAGGATGGTCCTGGCCACCGCCGCCGGGTTGGCGTCGGGGTCCAGCTCCGGAGCGGGGCGTCGGGTGTTCATGCAGCGCCCTAGAAGCCGTCGACGGCCTTGAGCTTGGGAGCTTCCTCGGCCGCGGGCTCGGCGATGACGCCGACGCCAAGCTTTGCCTTGATGAGGCGTTCGAGTTCCTCGGTCAGCTCGGGGTTGTCCTTGAGGAAGCGGCGGGAGTTCTCCATGCCCTGGCCCAGCTGGTCGCCGTCGTAGGTGTACCAGGAACCGGACTTGCGGATGATGCCGTGCTCCACGCCCATGTCGATGATTCCGCCTTCACGCGAAATGCCCTGGCCGTAGATAATGTCGAACTCGGCGATCTTGAAGGGCGGGGCCATCTTGTTCTTGACGATCTTGGCCTTGGTGCGGTTGCCGACGGCGTCGGCACCTTCCTTCAGGGTCTGGATGCGGCGGACGTCGATGCGGATGGAGGCGTAGAACTTCAGCGCCTTGCCACCGGTGGTGGTTTCCGGGCTGCCGAAGAACACACCGATCTTCTCACGCAGCTGGTTGATGAAGATGGCTGTGGTCTTGGTCTGGCTCAGGCGTCCGGTGATCTTTCGCAGCGCCTGGCTCATGAGGCGCGCCTGCAGGCCCACGTGGCTGTCGCCCATGTCGCCTTCGATTTCCGCGCGGGGCACCAGTGCAGCCACGGAGTCAATGACCACCACGTCGATGGAGCCGGAGCCCACCAGCATGTCCATGATTTCCAGGGCCTGCTCGCCGGTGTCCGGCTGGGAGACCAGGAGGGCGTCCACGTCGACACCCAGCTTGGCGGCGTATTCGGGGTCCAGGGCATGCTCGGCGTCGATGAACGCGGCAATGCCGCCGTTCTTCTGCGCGTTGGCCACCGCGTGCAGTGCCACCGTGGTCTTACCGGAGGATTCCGGTCCATAGATCTCAACAACACGGCCGCGGGGCAGTCCGCCAATGCCCAGGGCCACATCCAGGGCGATGGAGCCGGTGGGGATCACTTCAATGGGCGCCCTGACGTCGTCGCCCAGGCGCATGACGGAGCCCTTGCCAAACTGCTTGTCAATCTGGGCCAGTGCTGCTGCCAGCGCTTTTTCACGGTCTGCGGGAGCGGCCATGATTCACCTCGGTCTTTCATTGAGTGCCGTTTCCGGCCCGCACTGCTGTGCGGTTGGCACTGCGGCGGTTGCTTGTTCAGTTGCAATGCCCCCGCCATGTGGACTTGGGCATTCTTTGCGTGCGTGCCGGTGGCCCGGCGTGCTGCTGGTGGAATGGGCCCGCGGGCTTCTTCCGATATTCAAACGCTAGTTCAAGGGTCTGACATTGTCGCCGTCTTCCACGCCCAGGGTGAAAAACTGTGGAGAACTTTCTTCTGCAGTCCACAGGCGCCACTGATATCAAGTGTAGCGCTCATCGAATAGATATTCGAACATGGACCGCCGGGGCGTCGGCGTGTCGCGGCCGCTGCGTGGGTCAGTTTTTGGGGGCGATGTCCCGGCCCAGCCACCTGGCCTGCGGGACGTCCTGGACGCGGCACACCTCCAGCCAGATCTCGCGCGGCTCAAAGCCTGCGCGCAGGGCCTCGCTGGCGGTGTTGCCGCCCACGCCGCCCAGCACCAGGTCCCGGGCCAGGACCCGGGAGTAGGAGGGGCTGAATTCGTCATCCATCAATCGCCAAAATTCGCTTACACGCACCCTGCCATTCTCGCACGGCCAGGGGCCCGCGGCAGGCACGGCGGCGGCTGCATGAGCCTAGAATTGTGGCATGAGAACTATTGCCGCGGAACAGCCGCCGGCCAGTGACGAAAAGCTCGCCGCCATTGAGGTCCTGGATGTCCAGCTGAGCCTGCTCTGGCGCCGCGCCCGCGCCATCAACCACCAGCTGACCCGCAGCGTGCACCCCGACATTGAGCCGGCCGCCTACGGGCTGCTGTCGGCTCTGCTCAACCAGGGTGCCATGCGCCTGACCGAGCTGGCCCGGCACATTGGGGTGGGCAAGCCTTCGGTGAGCCGGCAGATCACGTTGCTGGCCAGCCTGGGCCTGGTGCTGCGCACCACCGACCCCCGGGATGGCCGCGCCCAGCTCATTGACCTGACGGATGCCGGGCGCGAGAAGATGCGCTCGGTGCACCAGGGCCGGCAGCGCGCCTTCCATGAGCGCCTGGAGAACTGGGACGAGTCCGAGCTCACCTCCCTGGCCACACTGCTGGCCAAGCTGAACTCCGACTACGTGCGCTGAGCTGCCGGGCAGCCCCGGGCACAGAAAAGGACCCCGTCAAACTTGACGGGGTCCTTCAACAGCCTGTTGGGCCGCCAACACACGTGGCGGCCGGATCGGTGAAGCCTAGAATGCGTTGGACATGAGTCCCTTGCTCAATTCATCGGAGAGTTCCTCATTGAGGTCGCGGCCATAGCGTGCCGAGAATTCCTGGGGAACAGTGTCCGGGACAGCCACGCCTTCGGCAATGGCCAGACGGTCGCTCACTTCACGGAGCATGAGCGACAGCGGCACGTCCAGTGCGGAGCAGATGGAAGAAAGCAACTCTGAGGACGCTTCCTTCTGCCCACGCTCCACCTCGCTCAGGTAGCCCAGCGAGACGCGTGCATTGTGCGAAACTTCACGGAGAGTGCGGCCTTGACGTTGACGCACATCCCGCAGAACATCACCAATTTCGTGACGAAGCACCACCATTTTGCGCTCCTTCTGCTGCTGCGGTTGGACGTCTGCCAAACCCACATCCCGCCAGCGCACCACGCCGTTTACGGATACGGGTTGTTTCACCATCGGTATCGCCTTACTCCTCGTTCTATCACTGCGTTTCCTTGAATGGGCCGCCGCCCGGGATTCTCCCGAAAGCCGCCCTGCCCGCCCAGTGATTTCATCCTAGAGGGGATGTGACCACTTTGCGTTCACTATGACTAACTATCTGCTCACAATTTTTGTTCCCCGGCTGCCTTGACAACTTGTTCCAGCAGGGAAATGGCCTCCTGGGTGGCCTGCAGGCGGATCATTTCCCGGTCTCCGGCAAAGTGGTATTCATAGGGCTGGGCCTCCCCGTCGAGGGCAACCCCAATGTAGACGTGCCCCACATCCTTGCCCTGGTGGGGCTCCGGCCCGGCAACGCCCGTGGTGGAAATGCCCACCCTTGCACCGGCCGCCCGGCAGGCACCCAGGGCCATGGCGCAGGCCACGTCCGGGTCCACGGCGCCGCGGGAATCCAGGAGATCGGCGGGAACCCCCAGCAGCTGGGCCTTGACGGAGTTCTGGTAGGCGACCACACCGCCCTGCAGCATGCCCGAGGCGCCCGGGGCCCGGGCCAGTTCCGCGGCAACCATGCCGGCGGTGAGCGATTCGGCCGTGGCCACCGTGATGCCGGCAGCCACCGCCGCGGCAACGAGGGCTGACAACTGGGCCTCTTCCGCCATGCTAGCGGCCTGCCGTGCGCCCGGCCCGGCCGGAGTTGCGCAGCGCCATGGCCTTGACCACGTAGTCCACGCCTGTCACAACCGTGACGGCCAGGGCCGCCAGCATGATGACCAGGGCCACGACCGAGAGCCACGGCACGGCAGGGGTGACGGGCAGCAGGTAGACAAAGATGGCCACTGTCTGCAGCACTGTCTTGAGCTTGCCGCCCTTGGAGGCGGCCATGACGCCGTAGCGGATCACCACAAACCGCAGCAGGGTGATGCCGATCTCGCGCACCAGCATCAAGATGGTGACCCACCACCACAGCTCCCCCACCGCGGAGAGCATGATGAGGGCCGAGCCGATCAGCAGCTTGTCGGCAATGGGGTCGGCAATCTTGCCGAAGCTCGTGATGAGCCCGCGCGCCCGGGCGATGTCGCCGTCGAGCTTGTCGGTGTAGATGGCCACCACGAACAGGGCCACGGCCACCCAGCGCAGCGGGCCATAGGCGCCGCCGTCGGCCAGGAAGGCCCAGATGAAGAATGGCACCAGCACGATCCGCAAAAGCGTCAGGGCGTTGGGCAGGTTCCAGTTCGAAGGGCGCGGCGCCACCGATTCATTCACAGTGCAAGGCTATCTGCAAAGTGGCCCGCGGCGGCATTCCCGGCCCAGCCGCCTAGCGTCCGGTCAGCGACCATGCGTCCTCGCCGTCCTCGTCGTCGCCGCCGTCGGCACCGTCGTGGTACTCCACTGCCTGCGGGCGGTTGGCCAGGTCCTCGGCCACCAGGTCCCCGCCCCAGCCGTGGTTGGCGTTCGCGTTCTCGGCCAGCGCCTCGGTCATGGGGTCAATGGGGGAAGGTGCGACGGCGGCTCCACCCACCGCCGGGCCGTCGCCACGGATCGCGGCGAGGGTTTCGGCGAGGTCGTCGGGCTTGACCAGCACATCGCGGGCCTTGGAGCCCTCCGAGGGGCCCACCACGCCTCGGGATTCGAGCAGGTCCATGAGCCGGCCCGCCTTGGCGAAGCCAACGCGCAGCTTGCGCTGGAGCATGGAGGTTGAACCGAACTGCGTGGTGACCACCAGCTCGGTGGCCTGCAGCAGCAGCTCCAGGTCGTCACCAATGTCGTCCTCGATGACCTTCTTGGGCGCCTCGGCGGCCACGTCATCGCGGTACGTGGCCTGCAGCTGGCCCTTGACGTGGTCCACGACGGCCTTGATCTCGGCCTCGGTGACCCAGGCGCCCTGGACACGCACGGGCTTGGACTTGCCCATGGGCAGGAACAGTGCGTCACCCTGGCCCAGCAGCTTCTCAGCCCCCGGCTGGTCCAGGACCACGCGGGAGTCGGTGACGGAGGAGGTGGCGAAGGCCATGCGGGAGGGCACGTTGGCCTTGATCAGGCCCGTCACCACGTCCACGGAGGGGCGCTGGGTGGCCAGCACCAGGTGGATGCCGGCCGCACGGGCCAGCTGGGTGATGCGCACGATGGAATCTTCCACATCGCGCGGGGCCACCATCATCAGGTCTGCAAGCTCGTCCACGATCACCAGCAGGTACGGGTAGGGCTTGACCACGCGCTTGGAATCGACAGGCGGGTGCACATTGCCGGCCTTGACTGCCTTGTTGAACTCGTCAATGTGCTTGAAGCCGAAGTTGGCCAGGTCGTCGTAGCGGGTGTCCATTTCCCGGACCACCCACTGCAGCGCCTCGGCGGCCTTCTTCGGGTTCGTGATGATGGGGGTGATCAGGTGCGGCACGCCCTCGTACGCCGTCAACTCCACGCGCTTGGGGTCCACCATGACCATGCGGACCTCGTCGGGTGTGGCCCGCATGAGGATCGAGACAATCATGGAGTTCACGAACGAGGACTTTCCGGCACCCGTGGCACCGGCCACGAGCAGGTGGGGCATCTTGGCCAGGTTGGCCACAACGAAGCCGCCCTCGACGTCCTTGCCAACACCCATGACCATGGGGTGCTCGGTGCGGCGGGCGTTGGCGGAGCGCAGCACGTCGCCCAGGACAACAATTTCCTTGTCCGCATTGGGGATCTCGATGCCGATGGCGCTCTTGCCCGGGATGGGGCTGAGGATACGCACATCCGAGGAGGCAACGGCGTAGGAGATGTTCTTGCTCAGGGCCGTGACACGCTCAACCTTGGTGCCCGGTGCCAGCTCAATCTCGTAGCGGGTCACGGTGGGGCCGCGGCTGAAGCCGGTCACGGCGGCGTCCACGTTGAACTGGTTCAGTGTGTCGGTCAGGGCCGCAACCACTGTGTCGTTGGCGGCCGTGGCGTCCTTGCCGGGAGGGCCCGCGGGCAGGAAGTCGGATTCCGGCAGCGTGTAGGTGACGTCGCCCGAGAGCTGGAGCTGCTCGGAGCGTGCGGGGATGGGTGCCGGGGGCGCCAGCGGCGGGGCCGGGATCGACTGTGCCACGGCGGAGTCGAGGTCGTACACGCCGGCACCGGCCACGTTGGCCGTGACAATACCGATCGCCTCGGTGGCCGGTTCGCCGTCCTGGCCGTCAAACACGTCCGAGGACGTGGGCAGGCCCTGGCGGGCCTTGATCTTGTCCGCGGCCAGCTGGTCGCGGGTGGGCCGGCGGACGCCCGGGCGCAGGGAAGGCGCGGCCAACGGCGGCGCCTCGTTGCCGTCGTCGTCCAACTCGATGAGCGGGGTGGCGAAAGCCTCGGTGCCCAGCACGTCCTCGTACTCGGCCTCCTCGCGGGCCGCCTTCTGGCGGGCCCGCAGGCTGCGCGACTTCTTCTTGGCGGGGGCTTCGTCCCCGCCGTAGAGGTAGCTCTGGTCGTGGCCGTCACCGGTGGCGGCATCCGCGCCCGCGCCGGGCGTGCCCATGAGCTTGTCGTAGATGCCGCGCAGGCGGTCGGGGATGTGGCGCACGGGGGTGTTGGAGAGGACCAGGACGCTGGCGAAGGCGACCACTGAGAAGAACACCATGGCTGTCACGGAACCGAGCTTGGCCACGAGGCCCCCGGCGAGGGCACCCACCATGCCGCCGGCTGCGCTGAGCCCGGCGAAACCGTTGGAAATGTCGGGGTTGCCGGCGGCCACGTGGGCCAGGGCGCAACCGGCCACTGTCATGATGGCGAAGCCCAGGGCCACGCGGTTGTTGACGGGCATGTTGCCGGGTTGGCGGAACACCAGCACGGAGAAGACCAGGAACATGGGCGGCAGCAGTGCGGCAAACCAGCCAAAGGTGCCTTGGAAGACGCCCTGCACGGCGTCGGCCACGGGGCCGCTGAGCCCCCACCATTCAAATGTTGCAATGACCAGGGCCAGGACGAAGAACAGCAGCCCGGCGCCGTCTCGGCGTTCCTCGGCGGGCATGTGGCTCTTGTCGGTGCCCATGCGCCGCACGGCCCCGCCCACGAGATGGCCCAGGCCCTGCCAGAATCCGACGGCCAGGCGCACGGGCCACACGCGGTGGACCTCCACGGGTGCGGGGGTTTTGCTGCGGGGCACCGGCATCTTCGTGGTCTTGGGTGCGCGTGAAGACGCGCCACCCTTCTGACCGGAGGACGGACGGGCGGGGGAAGAACGAGTCGCCATGCCTCCACGTTACCGCCAGTGGCGCGCAACCATGCGGATTTCAGCGCCGAACGGGCCGTGGTGGACGGCACAGCGCCGGGGCAAAAATGACACCGGTCCCGCTTTCCGATCCCGAGATATCGGTGTCGGAAAGCGGGATCGGTGTCATTTGGTGCGAGAGACCGGAGGTTATGCCTCCAGGACCACCGGGATGATCATGGGGCGGCGGCGCAGCTTGCGGTTGACCCAGGTGCCGATCACGCGGCGCACCACCTGCTGGAGCTGGTGGGTGGTGTGGTCGGTGCTGGCCATGACGGCCTCTTCCAATGCGGCGGCGATCTTGGGCTTGATCTCGTCAAAGACGGAATCATCCTCGGCAACGCCGCGGGCGTGGATGTCAGGGCCCGTGACAATCTTGCCCGTGGCGCGGTTGACCACCGTGATAATGGAGATGAAGCCCTCATCGCCCAGCACGCGGCGGTCCTTCAGGTCCGCGTCGGTGATCTCCCCGACGCTGGAACCGTCCACGTAGACAAAGCCGCATTCCACCTGGCCGGTGATCGTGGCAACGCCGTCCGCCAGGTCGATCACGGAACCGTCGTCGGTCAGCAGCACGTTCTCGGCCGGCACGCCGGAGGAGATGGCAATCTTGGCGTTGGCGATCAGGTGCCGGGTTTCGCCGTGCACGGGCATGACGTTTTTGGGCTTGAGGATGTTGTAGCAGTACAGCAGCTCGCCGGCTGCGGCGTGGCCCGAGACGTGGACCTTGGCCGTGCCCTTGTGGATGACGTCGGCGCCAAGCTTGAGCAGGCCGTTGATGATCCGGAACACGGCGTTCTCGTTGCCCGGAATCAGGGAGGAGGCCAGGATGACGGTGTCACCGGTGCCCACCTTGATCTTGTGGTCGCCGTTGGCCATGCGGGACAGTGCTGCCATGGGCTCGCCTTGTGAGCCGGTGGACATGAGGACCACCTTGTTGTCCGGCAGTTCCCCCACGTTCTTCAGGTCAACCAGCACGTCCTCGGGCACGTGGAGGTAGCCGAGCTTGGCGGCGATGGCCATGTTGCGCACCATGGAGCGGCCCACGAAGGCCACCTTGCGCCCGTGCAGCACGGCCGCGTTCAGGACCTGCTGGACGCGGTGCACGTGGGAGGAGAAGCTGGCCACAATGATGCGGCGGTCGGCCTTGCCGAACAGGGCCTCAAGGGTGGGCCCGATCTCGGCCTCGCCCGTGGTGAAGCCGGGCACGTCGGCGTTGGTGGAGTCCACCAGGAACAAGTCAACACCCTCCTCGCCCAGGCGGGCGAAGTGGCGCAGGTCGGTGATGCGCCCGTCCAGCGGAAGCTGGTCCATCTTGAAGTCGCCCGTGTGCAGGACGTTTCCGCCTGCGGTGCGGATGAACACGGCCAGGGCGTCGGGGATGGAGTGGTTGACGGCCACGAACTCGCATTCGAACGGGCCCAGCTGCTCCACCTGCTCTTCCTTGACGGTGAGCGTGACGGGCTTGATGCGGTGCTCCATGAGCTTGGCCTCGATGAAGGCCAGGGTCAGCTGGGAGCCGATCAGGGGGATGTCGGCGCGCAGGCGCAACAGGTACGGCACGGCGCCAATGTGGTCCTCGTGCCCGTGGGTCAGGACCACGCCAACAACATCGTCCAGCCGCTCGGCAATGTAGGAGAAGTCGGGCAGGATCACGTCGACGCCGGGCTGGTCCTCTTCGGGGAACAGCACACCGCAGTCAACGATGAGCAGCTTGCCGTCCATTTCAAAGACGGTCATGTTGCGCCCGATCTCGCCGATGCCGCCCAGCGGGACGATCCGCAGCGTGCCGGGGGCCAGCTGCGGCGGTGTCCGCAGGCCGGGCTCGGTGGTCTGGGTCATGAGCGGAAGTCCATTCCGGCCTCGGCCAGGTCTGCCTTGATCAGGGCAATCTCGGCCTCGCCCGGTTCCACGAGGGGAAGGCGGACCACTGAGTTGGCCAGGACGCCCTGCCACTTGAGGATCTGCTTGACGGCCACGGCGCCCTGGACATGCCCCATGGTGGCGCGGATGACCGCGTCCAGCTCGAAGTGGATCTTGCGGGCGGTGACAAAGTCGCCTGCGGCCGCGGCGTCGATGAGGGCGCGGAACTGGGGCGCGGCCACGTGTGCGCTGACGCTGACAAGTCCGACGGCGCCGGCGGCCATGAGCGGCAGCGTCAGTCCGTCGTCGCCCGAGTAAACGTCGAGGTCCGTGTTGGCCAGCACGCGGCTGGTCTCGGTGAAATCGGCCTTGGCATCCTTGAGCGCCGTGATCCGCGGGTGGTTGGCCAGGCGGATGATGGTTTCCGTGAGGATGGGCACCCCGGCGCGGCCGGGAATGTCATAGAGCATCACGGGAAGTTCGGTGGAGTCGGCGATGGCCTCAAAGTGGGCCTGAATGCCGGCCTGGCTGGGCTTGTTGTAGTACGGGGTGACAATGAGCAGGCCGTCGATGTCCAGCTTGGCCGCGCGCTGGGACAGGCTGATGGAGTGGCGGGTGTCGTTGGTGCCGGTGCCGGCGATGACCCGGGCACGGCCGCCCACGGCGTCAATCACGGCCTGGAACATGCCCAGGTTTTCCTCGTCCGTCAGGGTGGAGGTTTCACCCGTGGTGCCGGTGACAAGGATGCCGTCGCAGCCGTCGTCGACCAGCTTGTTGGCCAGCTCGCCGGCGGCCTTGTAGTCCACTGCCCCATCGGCGGTGAAGGGGGTGACCATGGCGGGCACCAGTGTTCCGAAGGTGCGGGGTGAGATTTGAGTGACAGACATGCCTAAAACGTTACCTGTTGTTGGGCGTTTTCACGCAACCTTGACCATGCTGTGGGCACCCGCGTGGATGAGAATATACTTCCGGACATGGAGGTTTCGAAGATCGGGCGGATCTCGGCGGCGGCGGCCGTTGCGGCGGCCGGCGTGGCCGCTGCCGTGGGCGGGGTGGCGGTGCTTTTCCGCGAGGAGGGCAAGGCGGCGAAGGCGCATGTGGGCCACCGCCTGGGCGACCGCGGACCCGACGCCGACACCGTGTACTGCGCCGCCTGGGGAAACCCGCTGCGGCTGGCCGTGGCCGGGGACTCCGTCGCGGACAGCCTGGGCGCCACCACAGCCGAGGCGACCCTGGGCGCCAACCTGGCCCGTGCGCTGGCCGAGCATGCGCACCGCGCCGTTGAACTGCGCACCATTGCCGTGGTGGGAGCGCGCACCGAGGGCCTGCCCGCCCAGGTCAATTCGCTGCCCGAGGGCTTCCTGCCGGACATCACAGTCATCATTGTGGGCGGCAACGACCTCACGGGGCATGTGCCGCTGGCCGGTTCAATCCGGGCGCTCCAGGATGCCATTGCGCTGCTGCGCGGGCTGGGCAGCGAGGTGGTGGTGGGCACCGTGCCGGACTTTGACACGCTGCCGTCGCTGCCGCAGCCGCTGCGTGAGTTTGGCGGGCAGATGTCGCGCCGGCTGGCCGGGGCCCAGTTCAAGGCCGCCGCGGCCGCCGGCGCGCATCCGGTGCTGCTGGGCCGGGCCGTGCGCCAGATTTTCCTGTCAGACCCGCGCGACATGTTTTCCGTGGACGGCTTCCACCCCTCCAGCATGGGCTACCGTTCTGCGTCGCTGGCCCTGGTCCCGGCCGTCCTGGCAGCGTACGACGGCGGCCTGCCGCGGCCGGGTGCCGTGGCCGTGCCGCCGCTGCGCCCGGGCACCGACTGAGCCTGCTGACAGCCCTAGCGCTGGGGCGTGAGCGAGGCCAGGAACGGCAGCCACTCAGCCAGGATGGGCTGGGCCGGTATCAGGGTGTTGCCGTGGTTGCGGCCGGGCAGCTCCACGAAGCGGGCATTGGGCATGAGCTCCGCCGCCCTGCGTGAATCCTGGTGCCGGGACCGGTCCTGTGTGCCGGCCATGAGCAGCGCCGGGGTGGTGATGGCGGCCAGGGCCGACTCGGGGACGGGTGCGTCCGCCTGGGTCTGGGCGAAGTAGGCGCGCAGGGCTGCGGCGTCGTTCGCCAGGAAGGCGGCGCGCGTCTGGGCATCCAGGGGGCGCCCGATGCGTGCCTCCCAGCCCGCAACAAAGGCGGGCATGCCGCCGGTGCCGAGGGCGTCGTCGTACTCGGGGAAGAAGAGCCGGCCAATGCTGCCGGGGGCAATGCCGTAGCCGCCGCCCAGCGAGGTGAAGGACAGCATGCGTTCCGGGGCGGTGGCGGCCAGCGAGAAGCCCATGCGGGCGCCCACCGAGTAGCCGCCGTAGTGGGCGGCAGGGGCACCGGCGGCGTCCAGCACGGCAAGCGCGTCCTCCACGAGCGTCTCCATGGCGTAGGCCGCCGCCGTGTCCGGCTTGCCGCTGCGGCCGTGCCCGCGCAGGTCCATCGTGATGACGCGGAAGTCGTCCCGAAACGCCTTGGTGAAACCAAAGCCGCGCCAGATGGCCTTGCTCAGGGCGCTGCCATGGACCAGCAGGAGCGCCGGCCCCTCCCCCACGGAATCCCAGGCGAGTTCGACGCCGTCGGACGGGTTCTGCGCAACGGGCACGTGGATCAGGCCTTGGTGCGGTAAATGGCGATGGCGTCGCGCATTGCCTGGCGGGCGCGCTTGCGGTCGCCGGCGGCGTCGTAGGCGCAGGAGAGCCGGAACCAGGAACGCCAGTCCGACGGCGCGGCCTCGGCCTCGAGCTTGTACTTCTCAAATTCGGCGTCGGCGGCGGCCCGGACAATGCGGCCGCCGGGTGTGCGCGGAAGGTTGTCCTCGGGCAGCCCGCCCTCGGCCTCCAGGACCTTGGCCATGGCCTCGGTGGTGGCGCCGAAGCGCAGTTCGCTGATGAGCGCCCAGGCCGCCACGAAGGGGATCAGCAGGTACGCGGCGCCCAGAAGCTTGGCGGTCCAGTCGGGGTCGCCCATCAGCAGCAAGGAGCGCTGCAGCATGATGACCATGTAGAAGACGAGCAGGAGGGCGATCAGGCCCACCCAAATCTTGGTTTTGCTGAGCTTGAGCGCTGCCATGGCCCTAGCCCTCCAAATCGAGGTAGCCGTCCAGGCCCACCGTGAGTCCGGGGCGGGTGCCCACGGTGCGCACGCCGAGCAGCACACCGGGCATGAAGGATTCGTGGTTGAACGAGTCGTGGCGAATGGTCAGGGCCTCGCCGTTGCTGCCGAACAGCACCTCCTGGTGGGCCACGAGGCCGGCCTGGCGGACGCTGTGCACGGGGATGCCGTCCACGGAGGCGCCGCGGGCGCCGTCGAGCTCGGTTTCCGTGGCGTCGGGGGCGGCCGGGACGCCGGCTGCCTTGCGGGCGGCGGCAATGAGCTGGGCCGTGCGCAGGGCCGTGCCGGAGGGGGCGTCGACCTTGCGCGGGTGGTGCAGTTCAATGATTTCCACGGAGTCGAAGTAGCGGGCTGCCTGGGCGGCGAAGCGGGTGGCCAGCACCGAGCCCAGCGCAAAGTTGGGGGCGATCAGCACGCCGGCCTGCGGGTGCCCGGCGAGCAGCGCCTCCAGCGCGGCCAGGCGCCCGGCGTCCCAGCCGGTGGTGCCCACAACGGCGTGGATGCCGTGCTCCACGGCGAAGCGCACATTGGCCTCGGTGGAATCCGGCACGGTCAAATCGACCACAACCTGCGCGCCGCGCTCCAGGAGGACGTCAAGGGAGTCGCTGCGTCCCAGCGCCGCGACGAGCTCCATGTCGGCCGCCGCGTCGATGGCCGCAACGGCGGCCGTTCCCATTCGTCCCCTGGCGCCGAGCACGGCCACCTTCAGCAATTCAGTCATGCGTTTAAGCCTACTGGCTTTCGGCCCCGGGCTCGTCCGGCCCGTCCGGTTCACCTGGTGCGGTCCCCGGCACGGTGCCGGCGCCCACCCATTCCACGCCGCCGTCGGCAAAGAACTGTTCCTTCCAGATGGGCACCTCGGCCTTGATGCGCTCCACGAGGGCCGAACACAGCTCGAAGGCCTCGGCCCGGTGGGAGGAGGCCACGGCGCACACGAGCGCCGCGTCGCCAATCTCCAGGGGCCCCACCCTGTGGGCGACCCAGACGCGCACGGGGTGCCCGTCCGGGTCGCGGGCTCCGTCCGCGAGGGAGGAGACCACGTTGTTGAGCACGCCCAGCGCGAGCGGGTGGGCACTGTAGGACAGGCGCTGGACCGCGCGGCCGCCGTCGTGGTTGCGGACCACGCCGCTGAAGCTGACCACAGCCCCGGCGGCGTCGGATTCGACGGCGGCAATCGCGGCGTCGACGGAAATGGGGGCGGCGCTCAACAGTGCCGCGACGACCTCGACGTTAGTGGCCATGGTGGCCGCCCGCCTGCTCCAGCAGGTGCTTGATGATGGGGTCCAGCACGGCCAGCCCGTCCATGACGCCCGACGGCGAGCCGGGCAGGTTGACGATGAGCGTGGTCCCGGCCAGGCCGGCATGGCCGCGGCTCAGGGCCGCCATGGGCGTCTTGGCCAGGCCCGCGGAGCGGATGGCCTCCATGATGCCGGGGATCTCGCGGTCCAGCAGCGGCAGCGTCATTTCGGGGGTCTGGTCGTCGGGGCTCAGGCCCGTGCCGCCGCTCGTGATGACTACGGCGGGACCCTGGGCCAACACCGCGCGCAGGGCCGCTCCGACGGGGGCGCCGTCCGGCACCACGACGGGCGGCTGGGCGTCGAAGCCGTGCTCGCGGAGCCAGTCGGCAATGACGGGCCCGGTGCGGTCCTCGTATTGGCCCAGGGCGGCGCGGGTCGAGGCAATGACGACGGCGGCCGTCCCCAGGGAGGTGCCCGGCTCGCAGGCGCTCACTGCCGGGCCCCGGTTTCGGTGGCAGGGTTCCCGGGGCCGGGGCTGCCTGGGCCGGGGCTGCCTGCGGGGGCTACCCAGTCGCCGCTCTTGCCGCCGGACTTGGCCAGGACCTGAATGCCGGAGATGACGGCGTGCTTGTCCACGGCCTTGATCATGTCATAGACGCTCAGTGCGGCCACGGAAACAGCAGTCAGGGCCTCCATCTCCACGCCCGTGACGCCGCGGGTCTTTACCGTGGCCAGGATGGTGACGGTGGTTTCGCCGAGCTCAAAGTCAATCGTGGCCTTGGAGATGGGCAGCGGGTGGCACAGCGGGATGAGGTCCGGTGTCTTCTTGGCGCCCATGATGCCGGCCACGCGGGCCACGGCCAGGGCGTCGCCCTTGGGCAGGCCGCCGGAGCCCAGCAGGGCCATGACCTCCGGGGTCGTGGACACGGTGCCGGTGGCTGTGGCCTCCCGGGTGGTCACGGCCTTCTCGGAGACATCGACCATGGCGGCCGTGCCGTCGCGGCGCAAGTGGGTCAGTGCTGGGGAATCGGGGGTAGTCACAACAGCAATACTTCCACTTTTGCCCCGTGCTGCAATTCGGTGACCCCCGCGGGGATGCTGATGAGTGCGTTGGCCTGGGCCAGGGAGCCCAAAAGGTGGGACGATTCCCCGCCCACCTCGCGGACCGAGGGGGCCGCCTCAAATTCGGGGCCGGAGTAGACGCCACGGCGGATCTGGTGCTTGCCGGCGGGTGAGCTCAGGCCGTGTTCAAGAACTGCCACAACTCGCCGGCGCGGGACGGGTGCGCCCAGCAGCTCGGTCAGGGCCGGGCGCAGGAACAGTTCCAGCGAAACATAGGAGCTGACGGGGTTGCCCGGGAACGCCAGGAACGGCACGCCCCGGTAGCTGCCAAGGCCCTGCGGCCCGCCCGGCTGCAGCGCCACGGACACAAATTCCATCTGGGCCGCCGGCCCCGCACTGCCCAGCGCCATGCGCACCACCTCGAAGGCGCCGGCGCTGATGCCGCCCACCGAGATGACCAGGTCCGCACCGGGTATGCCCCCTGCTTCACTGCCTGCGGCGCCCAACTGGTCATCCAGCAGTGCCAGCAGCGCGGCGGGCTCGTCCCTGACCATGTGGGTGTGCAGCACCTCAACGCCGGCCTCTTCAAGGGCGGCGCCGAGCAGGGTCCCGTTGGCGTCAAAGATCATGCCCGGGGGCAGGCCTGCGGCCGCGGCGGGGTCGCCCGGTGACAGCACCTCGTCCCCCGTGGTGACAAGAAGGACGCGCACCTTGCGCCGCACCGCCAGTGACGTGCAGCCCAGGGCGGCGGCCAGGCCCAGGTGTGCGGCGTTCAGCACAGTGCCGGCGGCGATGGCCAGGCTGCCCCGGGCCACATCGGAGCCCTGGCTGCGCACAAAACGGCCGGCCGTGGTGGCAGGCAGCTCCACGGAATCACCGGGGTCGGCAAAGAGCGAAGGGACGGCGGCTTCCACGGGCACCACGGCATTGGCGCCGCGCGGCAGCATGGCCCCGGTCATGATGGGGGCGGCGGTGCCGGCTTCCAGGTCGCGGGGAACGGCACCCGCAGCTATGGTCTCCGCAACCCGGTAGGAGGTTGATTTGGCAGAATCAGCCGAAATCGGTTGTACATCATCGACCATGACGGCGTAGCCATCCATCTGGGAATTGGCGAACGGCGGCAGGTCCACGGGGGCCATGAGGTCCGCTGCCAGCACCCGCCCGCGGGCCAGGCCCAGCGGCACCTCCGTGCCGCCGTCGTGCGTTGCCGAGAGGGGCCCTCCGGCCCAGCTGCGGCGCAACAGCCGCTCAACGGCTTCCTGGTGTTCTGCGACTGTCCTGCGCATGGCATCCTTCCAACCGGCGCCGGACGGCACCACTGCCCCCATCCTAGGCGAGCGGCCCGGCAGGGCGCCGGAACTCAATAAATGGCGTAGCGTTGAACCATGGAGAGCAAAAGCGTGGCCCTGGGCATCCCGGAAATGCGCCCCGGCACCGTCGGCGCGCCACGGACAGGCGGCGATGCGTCAGGCCTGCTGGACCAGTTCGGCCGCACGGCCACCGACATGCGCCTGTCGCTGACGGACAAGTGCAACCTCCGCTGCTCGTACTGCATGCCGGAGGCCGGCCTGGAATGGCTGAAGAAGGACAAGCTGCTCACTGCCGACGAAATTGTCAGGCTCGTGGGGCTCGGCGTGGACCGGCTGGGCGTGCGCGAACTGCGCCTGACCGGCGGCGAGCCTCTGGTGCGGGCCGACCTCGTGGAGATCATTGCCGCCCTGCGCCGCAACCACCCGAAGCTGCCCATCTCGCTGACCACGAACGGCGTGGGGCTGGCCAAGCGGGCCCAGGCGCTGGCCGACGCCGGGCTGACGCGGCTCAACGTCTCCATGGACACCCTGCGCCACGACGCCTTCCTTCAGCTCACGCGCCGCCCCTTCCTTGACCAGGTCCTGGCCGGCATCGAGGCTGCGGCTGCGGCCGGGCTGACGCCGCTGAAGATCAATGCGGTGCTGCTGCGCGGCATCAACGACGCCCACGCCGCAGAGCTGCTGCAATGGTCGCTGGACCGCGGCTACGAGCTGCGCTTCATCGAACAAATGCCGTTGGACGCAGACCACGGCTGGACCCGCGAGGGCATGATCACGGCGGCGGAGATCCGTGACCTTTTGGCCGCTGACTTTGACCTCTCCGCCGACCCCCGCGCCCGCGACGGCGCCCCGGCGGAGCGCTTCGAGGTGCGCAGGCACGGCTCCGCGGAGCTGCTGGGCACCGTGGGCATCATCGCCTCGGTGACCGAGCCGTTCTGCGCCGACTGCCGCCGCACCCGCATCACGGCCGAGGGCAAGGTCATGAGCTGCCTGTTCTCCCGCACCGAAGTTGATTTGCTGGCCCTGTTGCGGGCCGGTGGTTCCGCGGCCGACGACGACGCCGTCGCCGCCCGCTGGCAGGACGCCATGTGGGCCAAGCCGCGCGCCCACGGCATGGGCCACCCCGGGCTCGGCGACGCCGACTTTGTGCAGCCTGACCGCAGCATGAGCGCCATCGGAGGATGAGCATGTTCGTACGTTTTTTTGCAGCGGCAGCCGCAGCCACGGGCGTTGAGGAGCAGCGGGTGGACCTCGCCGCGCTGACCACATCCGGACCCTTCACGCTTGCGGACCTGTCCGGGCTGCTGGCCGCAAGCTTCCCGGCGTCGGCCTCGGCGGGCACTCCCCCGCTGGGTGAAATCCTGACCCGCTGCAGTTTCCTGCTCAATGAGGTGGCCGCCCGGGACCTGTCCACGGAACTCTCCCCCGGCGACGTTGTGGACGTGCTGCCGCCCTTCGCCGGCGGCTGACAACACCCTCCTACGCCAGGGGCCCCAGTGCCAGGGCCAGGAGGGCGCCCCTGCTTTGGACTCCGCACTTGGCAAAGAGCGACTTGAAGACATCCTGGGCCGTGTACCTGCTGATGGCCATGGCGCGTGCCAGCGCTGCCGTGTCCGCCCCGCTCGCGGCCAGTTCCAGCAGTTGGCATTCACGCGGGCTCAGGGCGAAGCACCGTTCGAAGACCTCGATCCGTTCCGAGGGCAGGGCGTCCTGAATGGTGACGGCAATCGGCGCAGGGGCTCCGGCAACGCCCGTCGTCATCCTGGCGGCTGAAAGGCTGGCCCACACCCCGTCTCCCACATGGACGCGCGAGCGGGCCGGATGGGCGTCGACGCCGCACTCCACCGCCAGAAGCTGCGCAGCCACGTTCAACACCTCGGCCGGCACACCCTGGTGCGGGCGCGGTGCCCGCTGCAACAGTTCGAGCCACGGGGCCGCCGATTCGGTCTGGCTCACAATGGACAAGTCGTCGGCCAGCACGAGCACGGCCTGACGGTGGCCCGGCGTTGGACCGTCCGGGGCGCCGCGCTGGAACTCCCGGGCGGAGCATTGCCGCAGGCCCGTGGCAATCGCCGCCGCCATGGATTGCAGGACCTGCGCTTCGGCGCGGGAAAAGTCCGGCTGGCCCTGCACCCGCCACAGTTCGAGCCAACCCCACAGGCCCCAGCGGTCGGCAAAGGCAACGGACAAGACGTCCACCACCCCGAAACGGGACAGGAGCGGCCACAAGGCACTGCGGGCCGGCTCATCCCCCGTGGCCTGCTTCAGGGACACCGCACGCGAGGGGTTGCGCGGCAATGATGTCCACCGGTTGACGGGGGTCCGGTAGCGCAGGGAGATCAGCGCCGGCAGCTCCCCGGCAAAAGGGCCCTGGGCCATGGGTGCAATCCCGACGGTGGTGACGGGGTCCGCCAGCGGCCAGACCCAGGCGTCATGACCGACGACGGCGTGCAGCTGCGCCAGGACCCCGGTCCGGTAGGCGTGGCTGTCCAGCCGGGCATCCCCCAGTGCCACGATCCGCTCCAGGCAGCGGTGCAGGGCCCATTCGCTGGTCATGATTCCAGTATGCGCGCCCACACAGACTGGGCATGGATTCCCAGATTTGTGGGATGGTGCCACGCTGCCCGCGGGCCTAGCCTCAAGGCATCAGTTCCCACGAAAGGAAAGGGCAATGCACACCTTGCAGATTGAACACGGCATCAAGGACTTCGGCATGTGGCTGGGGGCCTACCAGGCCGATCCGCTGGGGCGTGCCGCCTCGGGGGTTCTCGCCGAACGCGTGTACCGGCCAGTGGGCGAGGACCACTACGTGGTCCTGGACCTGGATTTCGCCACGGCCGGGGAGGCTGAGCTGTTCCTGGGGCGCCTGAGGTCGCAGGTGTGGTCCACACCGGCAGCTTCCCCGGCACTGGCCGGCGGACCCAAGACACGCATCGTTGAACAGCTCAGCCTGCCCGTGCCCAAGGGCGGGTCCTAGAGGCCGAACGTCTCGGTCTCGTCGAAGGGGCCAACCACTGTGATGGTCCGCGGGGCTGCGGCCAGCTCGCGGGCCAGCTCCTGGACCTCGGCGGCCGTGACCTGGCGGATGCGGGACAGGGATTCGTCAATGTCCTGGAATTCGCCGGTGACGAGTTCCGCCCGGCCCAGGCGGGACATGCGTGATCCGCTGTCCTCCAGGGCCAGGACGATGCCACCGGAGAGCTGGCCCAGGGCCTTCTTCAGTTCCTCGTCCGAGACGCCGTGCTCGGCCAGCTTTTCCAGTTCCTCGGTGAGCAGGCCAATGACCTGGCCCACCTTGGCCGGGGCGCATCCGGCGTACATGCCGAAGTAGCCGGTGTCGGCGTAAGAGGAGGCGAAGGAATAGGTGGAGTACACCAGGCCCCGCTTCTCGCGGATCTCCTGGAACAGGCGCGAGGACATGCCGCCGCCCAGGACCGAGTTGAGCACGCTCATGACGTAGCGGCGGGGGTCCGTGGCGCGCAGTGACGGGCAGCCCATGATGATGTTGGCCTGCTCCACCTGGCGGTTGACCACGTGCAGCCCGGCGGTGCCGGTAACCTCGACGGGTTCGCTGGAGCGGCGGGGCACGGGTGCCACGCCCTCGTCCAGGGACCAGCCGGCGGTGCGCAGGGCGTCCATGACCATGGCGCACACGGCATCGTGGTCAAGGCCGCCGGCGGCCGTGATGACGAGCGTCTCGGGCCGGTAGTGCTTTTGGTAGTGCTCCCACACTGATGCGCGGGGCACTGCCATGATGGCTTCGGGGGTGCCGCCGATGGGGCGGCCCAGGGCGTGGCGGCCCATGACGGCCTCCACAAATTTTTCGTGCGCCACGTCGGTGGGGTCGTCGCCGTCCATGGCGATTTCCTCCAGGATGACGTCGCGTTCCTGCTCCAGCTCGGCCGGGTCAATCACGGCTGAGGTGACCATGTCGGCAATGACGTCGATGGCCATGGGCAGGTCGGTGTCGAGCACGCGTGCGTAGTAGCAGGTGCTTTCCTTCGCCGTTGCGGCGTTGGATTCGCCGCCCACCTCGTCAAAGGCGGAGGCGATTTCCAGGGCCGTGCGGCGCCTGGTCCCCTTGAACAGCAGGTGTTCAAGGAAATGGGTTGAGCCGTGTTGGCCCTCGGTTTCATCCCGAGAGCCAACACCAACCCAGAACCCGATTGTCGCACTGCGCTGTCCGGGCATGGACTCGGTAAGGACCCGCACACCGCCGGGCAGGACCGAGCGGCGCACTACTGCGCCGCCGGCCTGTCCGGAGATGATGGTTGAGTCACTGCCGTTGTGTCCGTCGGCAGCGCTGAGAAGCGGCAAAAGGGTGATCGCCATGAATTATTCAGCAGCACCTTCGGTAGCTGCTTCTTCGACGGCGTCCTCGTCCTCGGCAACAACCGGGGAGAGGGAGAGCTTGCCGCGGTCATCGATCTTGGTGATTTCCACCTGGATCTTCTGGCCGACGGAAACCACGTCGTCAACGTTGTCCACGCGCTTGCCGCCCGAGAGCTTGCGCAGCTCGGAGATGTGCAGCAGGCCGTCCTTGCCAGGGGTCAGCGAGATGAACGCACCGAAGGTGGTGGTCTTCACGACCGTGCCCAGGTAGCGTTCGCCGATCTCGGGGACCTGCGGGTTCGCAATGGCGTTGATGGCGGAGCGGGCAGCGTCGGCCGAGGGGCCGTTCGTTGCACCGATGTAGACCGTGCCGTCATCTTCAATGGAGATGTCGGCGCCGGTGTCTTCCTGGATCTGGTTGATCATCTTGCCCTTGGGCCCAATGACCTCGCCGATCTTGTCAACCGGGATCTTGACCGCGATGACGCGGGGCGCGAACTCGGAGAGCTCGTCCGGCACGTCAATGGCGCTGGTCAGGACGCTCAGGATGTGCAGGCGTGCTTCGCGTGCCTGCTTCAGTGCGGCGGCCAGGACGGAGGCGGGGATGCCGTCGAGCTTGGTGTCCAGCTGGATGGCCGTGACGAACTCGGCGGTGCCGGCAACCTTGAAGTCCATGTCGCCGAAGGCATCTTCGGCGCCGAGGATGTCGGTCAGGGCCGCGTAGCGGGTCTGGCCGTCAACCTGGTCGGAAACCAGGCCCATGGCGATGCCGGCAACCGGTGCCTTCAGGGGCACACCGGCGTTGAGCAGCGACAGGGTCGAGGCACAAACGGAACCCATGGAGGTTGAGCCGTTGGAGCTCAGTGCCTCGGATACCTGGCGGATGGCGTAGGGGAATTCTTCACGCGAAGGCAGCACGGGCACGATGGCGCGTTCTGCCAGGGCGCCGTGGCCGATTTCGCGGCGCTTGGGCGAGCCCACGCGGCCGGTTTCACCGGTGGAGTACGGCGGGAAGTTGTAGTTGTGCATGTAGCGCTTGCGCGTTACGGGGCTCAACGAGTCAATCTGCTGTTCCATCTTGAGCATGTTCAAGGTGGTGACGCCCATGATCTGGGTTTCGCCACGCTCGAAGATGGCCGAGCCGTGCACGCGGGGAAGAACCTCAACCTCGGCGGTGAGCTGGCGGATGTCCGTCAGGCCACGGCCGTCGATGCGGATCTGCTCGGTGAGGATGCGCTGGCGGATGACCTGCTTGGTCACGGAGCGGAATGCTGCGGACAGCTCCTTCTCGCGGCCTTCGAAGGCACCGGCCAGGGCGGCCAGGGTCTCGTCCTTGAGCGCGTCGGAGGCGTTGTCGCGCTCCTGCTTGTCGGCGATGGAGAACACGGCGGCCAGCTTGGTGGCTGCTGCGGACTCGACGGCTGCGTAGGCGTCATCCTCGTAGTCCAGGAAAACGGGGAATTCAACCGTGGGCTTGGCGGCGCGTGCTGCCAGGTCTGCCTGTGCCTCGCACAGGGCCTTGATGAACGGCTTGGCAGCCTCGAGGCCCTCGGAAACGACCTCTTCGGTGGGGGCCTGGTGGCCCTGTTCCTTGATGAGGTTCCAGGAGTTGTCGGTTGCTTCGGCTTCAACCATCATGATGGCGACGTCGTCACCGGCAATGCGGCCGGCCACAACCATGTTGAACACGGCGTTTTCCAGCTCGGAGTGCTTCGGGAAGGCAACCCACTGCGGGCCCTGTCCGTCGTCGATCAGGGCAACGCGGACGCCGCCGATGGGGCCGGAGAACGGCAGGCCGGAGAGCTGCGTGGACATGGAGGAGGCGTTGATGGCCACCACGTCGTAGAGCACGTCGGGGTTGATTGCCAGGACCGTGACAACGATCTGGACTTCGTTGCGCAGGCCCTTGACGAATGCCGGGCGCAGCGGGCGGTCCATCAGGCGGCAGGCCAGGATGGCCTCCGTGGAGGGACGGCCTTCGCGGCGGAAGAAGCTGCCCGGGATGCGGCCGGCTGCGTACATGCGCTCTTCAACGTCAACCGTCAGCGGGAAGAAGTCGAAGCCTTCGCGGGGGTGCTTGCCGGCCGTGGTGGCGGACAGCAGAACGGTGTCTTCGTCGATGTAGACCATGGCAGCACCTGCTGCCTGCTGGGCAAGGCGTCCGGTTTCAAAGCGGATGACGCGCTTGCCAAAGCGGCCGTTGTCGATAACGGCCTCTGCGTACTGAATCTCGGGACCCTCCATAAGAAGAGTCACCTCCATTTCCTTCGTAGATGTTCTTCGTTTGAACCCTGCCGGAAACAGCTGCGCATCCGTCCCAGGACACCACCGGATCGTGCTGTGGCTCTCTGTACGACACCCGGTCTTCGATCGAGGCCCACGGGCATGGAAGCAACGTTGTGCTTCTTCCCGGAGGCCACTACCGAGGACCGCGAATGCGTGGATGCGTCGGCTGCGCCCATTGGCGGCAGGGGCGTGCGCAGCCCCGACGGGGCCGCCCACTCTTTCACAATATAGGTTCCTACACTGTGAAAGGCGGCCTTCCCGCTCCGTGCGACACAAGTGTCGCAGTAGGGGAAGGCCGCCTTTAAGTCACATGACTAGCGGCGCAGGCCGAGACGCTCGATGAGCGCACGGTAGCGGGTGATGTCCGTGTCCTTGAGGTAGCCAAGCAGGCGACGACGGCGACCAACCAGGGCCATCAGGCCGCGGCGGGTGTGGTGGTCGTGCTTGTGCATCTTCAGGTGCTCGGTCAGGTCAGAGATGCGACGCGAAAGCATTGCAACCTGAACCTCAGGTGAGCCGGTGTCGCCTTCGCTGGTTGCGAATGCCTGCATGATTTCTTGCTTTACAGCGGCTTCAAGTGCCACAAGTAACTCCTATGATGTGCCGTGAACATGTGAGCTGTTTCCGAACGCCGGTTTCCCGGCGCGAACACAGTTGAATCCAGCCACCACGGACTGCAGCCGGATTCCAACCTTCAGTTTAGTCCAGAGAGTGCGCTTCTGTCGAAGCGGGGGTGCGGCGGCCCGTCAGGAGTTCTCGTGGAGGCACAGGATGTTGCCGTCGGGGTCCTTGAACCAGGCGGCCCGCTCCGAGCCCAGGATGCAGACATGGTCCACTGTCTTGAGGTCCGGGAGGTCGTAGTCCTCAAAGACCACGCCCTTGCTGCCGAGTTCGCTGATGACGGCGGCGATGTCGTGGACCTCGAAACTGGCGGCTGTGTGCGGGGAGGGGGTGGCCGCGGGGTCGCTCAACAGGGCCAGGGATCCGTCCCCGGCCAGCGTGAAGACCAGGTTGCCGTCCATGGCCTGGCCCTGGAACGGAAGTCCCAGGGAATCCTCGTAGAACTTCCGGGACCTCTCGCCGTCGGTCACGGGAATGATGGTTGTCAGCGGGCTGGATGAAAGTGACATGGGATGCCATCCTCGATGGGAAATGGAACCCTCCCATTTTACGTCCGGCGCGCCCGGGCAGGACCTGTCCGGGCCGTCATTTTTCAGGCCAGGACGGTGCGGGCCTCGACCACGTCGTGGTGCATTTGCTCAATGAGCGCCTCGGGGCCGGTGTAGGCGACCATGCCGCGCAGCCGCCGCACGAACTCGACCACCACGTGCTGGCCGTACAGGTCGAAGGCCTCCACGGGTTCCTCGGGGCGGTCGATGACATAGGCCTCCACCTGGCGGGACACGCCCACGAAGGTGGGGTTGGAGCCAACGGAGATGGCGGCCGGCCAGCGGTGGCCATGGGCGTCCGTCAGCCAGCCGGCGTAGACACCGTCGGCCGGGATGCTGCCGCACGCATCGGGTGACAGGTTCGCCGTCGGGAATCCCAGTTCGCGGCCGCGGGCGGCGCCGTGGACCACTTCCCCGCTCATGGTGTGGTTGCGGCCCAGGACCTGCGCCGCTGTGTCCACCTCACCCTTGGTCAGGGCCTCGCGCACCCAGGTGGAGGACCAGCGGCGGTCGTGGCCCTCGTCGTTGACAACCACGACGTCGAAGCCAAGTTCGGCGCCGAGGTCCACCATGGTCTGCAGGTCGCCGGAGTTGCCCTTGCCGAAGCGGACGTCGTGGCCCACCACCACGGCGCAGGCGCGCAGGCCGTCCACGAACACGCTGCGGACAAATTCCTCCGCGGTCTGCTGGGCAAAGTCCAGGCTGTAGGGCATGACCAGCACGCCGTCCAGGTCCAGGGCGGCCATGGCCGCGAGCTTGTCGGCCAGGCCCATAATCTGGGCGGGCGCTGTCTCGGGGCGGTGGACCTGGGCCGGGTGCGGGTCGAAGGTCAGTGCAACGGAGCGCCCGCCTCGGGCGGCAGCCTCTGCACGCACCTGGGCCAGGACCTCCTGGTGCCCGCGGTGCAGCCCGTCAAAGTTGCCAAGGGTGACCACGCAGGGGCCAAAGTCACGGGGAACCTCGGCCAGGGAGTTCCAAATGTGCACTGCTACTTCCTCATCCGTTGCGTTGCGTGGGTCCGGCAAACTGCGGGGTTGCCGCGACTTCTAAAGATTACCTGTTGACGGGCGCCGGGCCGGTCCACGGCTCCTGCGGTGTTTGCGGCTCGCCCGCCGCAAGGGACAACACCCAGCGGTCCCCGGGTGTTCCCCTGTCGTCGTAGCCGCCGCGCAGCTGCCCGTCGAAGTGGAAGCCAAGCTTCCAGGCCAGCTTGCGGCTGCCCCAGTTGGGCACCAGCGCATGCCAGTGCACCCATTGCACGTTGAGCTGGTTGAAGGCGTAGTCGAGCAGCAGGCGCATGGCCGCCTCGGCTGCGCCGGTGCCGCGTGCGTGCTCCCCGAAGTTCAGGCCAATCGCGGCAGCCCCCGGCTTCTTGCACTGCAGGTCGATTGTGCCCAACAGCATGTCAGTTGCGGGGTCGGCGACGGCGAAGGTGAGTAGTTTCCCGCTCTTCCAGCCGTCGGGGGTGAACTCCTTGATGAAGAATTCGGCGTGGTCCAGGGTGTAGCCCAGCGGCACCGTGGTCCAGCGGACCGCCTCGTCGTTGATGCAGTTTTCCACCAGCACAGGCGCGTCGGCCATGGTCAGGGCCCGCAGCACCACCTTGTCACCGCGCAGCACCGGGATGACCGGTTCCGGGTCCAGTTCAGCGGCCGGCGCCGGGGCACCACCACGGGCGGCCCATTGTGCGGCGGTCTGGCTCAGGATCACGCCGTCGGAGACCTTGGCGTCCACATGCCCGTAGCCGGGGATGTGTGCCGCCTGGCCGAAGCCGCTGCGGGCGGCGAGCCCGGTGCTGGCGTCGTTGCCGGCAGTGCTGCGCCAGTGCAGGATTTCCAGGCCGAGGCCCTCGAAGGCCCAGGTGCACAGAAGTTCAATGGCGCGCGCCGCACTTCCCGTGCCCCGCCCGGCCGGCAGCATCTTGATGCCGACGCTGGCCGATCCCCCGCCGTCGGTGGAGAACACGTCCTGCAGGCTGACGGTGCCGATGACTTCCTCGGCGCCGTCGTGCTGTTCGACGACGGCGAAGCGCAGCTGGTTGCCGCTTGTCCAGCCGGCGGCGATGTGGCCGTCGATGAGCTCAGCGGCCCGCGCGGTGTCCATCTCGGCTTCGGAGGCGGCCCACTTCACGTTCAGGGGGTCGCGGTTGATGGCGGCGAACGCCGGGGCGTCAGCCGCTGTGAAGCGGCGCAGCAGGGTGGGGGTGCCGCCCAGGCGCGGATCGACCAGGGTCTGTTCCTGTGTCATCATTTGGCGTCCCGGTGGCGGTAGAGCCAGATGAGGCCAATGATGGGCAGCAGCAGGGGCACGAAGCCGTAGCCGCGGCCGAACATGCTCCACACGGTGGCGTGCGGGAAGGCAGCGGGGTCGAACACGCTCAGCGCGCCGACCACCAGCACGCCCAGGAGCTCGACGCAGATGGCAGCGGTGGCCACGAGCGCCCAGCGGTGGCCGGGCTTGGCCAAGGCAATGGTGGCCACAATGTAGACCACGGCGGCGAAGGCCGAGAGCAGGTAGGCCACGGGGGCGTCGGCAAACTGGGTGGCAATCTGGTAGCCGGCACGAGCCGTGGCCGAGACGGCGAAGATTGCGTACACGGTGATCAGGAGCCGGCCGGCGCCTGTGGTCCGTCCGTGCGGGGCCGTGGCGGCCCGTTCAGTGGTTCTCATAGTCCAAGTCCAAGTTGTAGGGGAAGCAGTGCGTGTGCGGCGGCGGGCATCTGGGCCGCGGTGCCGTACCAAATTTGGGCCATGCGGGCCACCATGACGGCCACAGTGACGCCCACGGCGCCCATGACGTAGTTGGACCAGTGGGTGCGTTCCATCATGGCCCAGTAGAAGCCGGCCACGGGCAGCATGGCAGCGGTGAACATGTAGCCCCAGAACTCCCAGGCCTCGCCAACCAGCGATCCGGGCCCGGCCAGCCGAATGGCCGAGGCGACTGCGTAGACCAGGATGAAAAGTTCGACGGCGGCCAGCGCCAGGATGGTGATGTCGTTGGGCTTCTTCTTCATCACCGCGGCAACGAAGCACACGATGGTGGAGGCCACCCCGACGATGGCGCCGGCGATGAACCAGCCGTCAACCGTCACTGGGCATCCTCCGCCGGCGCGGCGGCGGTTTCGGCCTTGGCTGCCGGCTCGGGGTCCGGCGGGAAGACGAGGATGGGTTTGGCGTGCCGGCCGGCGTCGGCCAGCAGGGCCACGAGGGTGCCGTCCGGGGAGAACGCGGCCGCGGGCGCATCGGCCGTGTGGGTGCCTTCGGCGCTGGCCGGGATCCGGCGGCCAAAGGACAGCTCGATGGCTTCCTCGGCCGTGAGCTCGCGGACCGGCATGAGGGCGCGGGCGGCGTCGGCAATGTCCAGGATGCGCAATTCCCCGGCCAGCTCCTCGATGGTGCGGGCCTGCTCCAGGCTGTAGGGGCCAACGGCGCTGCGGCGCAGGGCCGTGAGGTGGCCGCCAACGCCCAGTCCGGCACCGAGGTCCCGGGCAAGGGCGCGGATGTAGGTTCCCGAGGAACAGCGCACGGTGACGTCAATGTCCACGTACGTGGCGCCGTCGGCCATTCCCTGCACGCCGTCAGTCTCCCCCGAGGGGGCGACTGTGCCGCGGCGGATGTCCAGGATGTCGAAGCTGTGGATGGTCACGGGCCGGGCGGCAAGCTTGACGTCCTCGCCGGAGCGGACCCGGGCGTAGGCGCGTTCGCCATTGACCTTGATGGCGCTGACGCTGCTGGGGACCTGTTCGATGGGGCCGCGCAGGGCGGCGATGCCGGCCTCAATGGCCTCGTCGGTGACGGCGTCGGTGGGGGTGGTGGAGGTAACCTCGCCCTCGGCGTCATCGGTGACCGTGGAGGCGCCGAGCCGGATGGTGGCCTGGTAGGTCTTTGAGGTGCCCACAATGTAGGTCAACAGGCGCGTGGCCTTGTTGATGCCCACCACCAGGACGCCGGTGGCCATGGGGTCCAGGGTGCCGGCGTGGCCCACTTTTCGGGTCCCCGCCAGCCTTCGCATCCGGCCAACCACGTCGTGGCTGGTCCATCCCTGCGGTTTGTCTACAATTACCAGTCCAGAAAGCACGCTTTGAAGTATATCTGCTCCCCGCCCTCCCCCATGGTGAGTTGTGCCCATCGCGGCAGGAACGGCCGGCAATTAGTCTATTGACTGGAATAACCAGCGCCGACACATCACCAACGGAGAACCATGAAGCACACAGCAGTTGCCAGCCCCAAGCGCCCCCTCGCCGCACTCGGCGTGGCCGCGGCCCTCGCCCTGGCCCTGACCGGCTGCCTGCCCGGAGCCGGAGGGGCCAAGTCCTCCGATTCTGCCCCGCCGGCCCCGCAAAGCTCCGCAGCTGCGGATGGTTCGGCCACCTCCGGGGAACGCGGCGGCGGGGATGCCAGCTCGCCCGCCAGTGCCGCACCGGCGTCGGATGCGGCCAAGCCCGCCGCCGCCGGGAAGCTGACGGAGCCCGGCACCAAGCTGAAGCTCGGCGAGGTTGCCTACACCCACAGCAACAGTGGCAAGAGCGGCGATGCCGACTACAAGGAAGCCACCTACGAGACCAAGGTCACCAAGATTGTCCAGGGCAGCGAGGCAGACCTGGCCAAGTTCAAGGATGCCGCCAAGTTTGCCGGCCAGGTCCCGTACTACGTTTTCACGGACCTGGTGTTGACGTCGTTGAACAAGCCTTCTGCAGGCATCAGCGACCCCCGCGTCCAGGGCCACCTCAAGGACGGCACCGAGGCGCAGAAGCTGATCGTGTTTGGATCGATGGACCAGTGCGACTCCACCGACTTCGACACCGAGGGCGACGGCGACGCGTTCAGCTACGCGGTGGGCTCCACGAAGACCACGTGCTCGGTGTTCCTGGCCCCCGCGGGCGATGCCGTCACGAGCGCCAGTTACGACGATTCCAGCTTCAACTATGAGAGCTACAAGGACAACAAGTTCCGCGACAACCCGGTGGTCTGGGGCAACTAGTTCCCGCGTGCCAAAAACCATCGTTGACCTCCCCGACAGCCCGGTCCTAGGCTTGGCGCATCTGCGGCAAACGATTCCCAAGGTTTGCCGCGGCCGTTGACGAATGCAGGTTCTGGGGGACAGCCATCCGATTCGCCCTTGCGGCAGGCCGCCCGGCCCGGGCAAAAAGCCCGGGCCGGCACCCTATTTACCGCCCGACATCACCGGGCCATCCCATCAGGGAGCACACCCATGAGGAACAGAATTGCGGCCATTGCTGCCGCCTGCACCTTTGCATTGACCGTTTCAGCCGGGCCGGCGCTGGCCCAATCCGGCAACAGGCCGGGGCATGGCAATCACCACCCCTCCCCCGTGACGGAGGTTGCCAGCCGGCTCATCAGCCCGCTCAAGGTGGCCTTCGGACCGCGGGGCAGCCTGCTGGTTGCCGAATCCTTCGCCGGGCAGCTCAGCAGCTTTTCGGCGTCGGGCGCCAAGACCACGCTCGTCAATGCGCCGGGCCAGGAGATCGCCGGCGTTTCGTACGCCAATGGCACCACCTACTACTTCAACAATGACCAGGGCGCGGGTCCGGAGCCCGGCGCGGAATTGCTGCCGGCCCGCCTGATGGCCATGGACCACGGCGGCAACATCCGCCAGATTGCGGATCTGAGCGTCTTTGAGGGGCAGAACAACCCCGACGGAAGCACCGTTTACGGGGTGCGGGACGCGGCTCCGGAGTGCCTTGCACAGGCACCCTACCTGCAGGCCCTGGGCGAAGTCTTCTCCCATCCCTACGCCTCCGCCCCGGCAAGCAACGGCGTGTACGTGGCCGATGCCGGAGCCAATGCCCTCCTGCATGTCAGTGATTCCGGGCGCGTCAAGCTGGTGCGCGCATTGCCTGCGGAACCTGTTGTGATCGACGCGGCCTTTGTGGCCATCGCCACCGAGATGGGCATGGCAGTTCCCGAGTGCATGATGGGTCTGAACTACTATTCGCAGGCCGTCCCGACCGATGTTGAAGTCAACGGGCAGTGGCTGTACTACACGGTTTTGCCAGGCGTCCCGGGCGAGGCACTGGGACAGGGCAAGGCCTACAGGACCAACCTGAACAGTGGCACAACGCAGCTGCTTGCCCAGGGCCTTTTGGCACCGACGGGAATTGCCGTGGACCGCACCAACAATGTCTACGTGGCGCAGCTCTTCGGTGACGGCGTGAGTGTCCTGAAGAACGGCAAGGCCACCAACGTGCTGCCGGCCGCCATGGTCTCCGACGTGGAGATCAGCGGCACCACCATGGCAGCCCTGACCAACGCGCTCAATGAACAGACTGGAGGCAGCCTGGTCAGGATGGGCCTGCGCTGACGCCGGCCCCGGAGCAGAAGGCAAAAAAATACGACGGCGGGCGGGCACCAGGGGGCAGTAATGGTTGCCGGGCGCCCGGGGGGGGGGAAAGTGGCCTGAAACATTTCGCAATGAAAGGTTCCCGGCCGCCGTCGGGCCTAAAAAGTGGACTGAAGCCTAGGCTTCTTCGTCCTCGTCGGCCGGAGCCTTGTAGGGGTCGGCCTCGCCGGCAAATTCGGCGTTGGCGGAGAGCTCGGCCAGCTTGGCGTCGCGTTCCTTGGCAACCCGCAGCAGGGCCTCCAGGTTGGAAGCGTTCTCGGGGATCTCGTCCGCGATGAACTCCAGCGTGGGGGTCAGGCGGACTGTGATGTTGCGGCCAACTTCGGCGCGCAGCACGCCCTTGGCGCGCTCCAGGCCAATCTTGGCTTCGCTGTTGGCGGTCTCGTCGCCGAAGACCGTGTAGTAGATCGTGGCGTGCTGGAGGTCGTTGGTGACGCGCGCATCGGTGACGGTGATGCCCTCGACACGGGGATCCTTGACCTTGGAGCGCAGGCCCTCGGCCACGACAACCTTGATGCGCTGGGCCAGCTTGGACGCGCGGGCTGAATCAGCCATTGTGTACTCCTTGAAAGTGGAATGCGGAATGGTGTTGAGACCATCCTAGGGAACAAAAAGCCGGCTGGGCGCCCAAGTGGACGCCCAGCCGGCCCGTACTTTCGCTATGCGCGCGGCTTCTCGCGCATTTCGAAGGTCTGGATGATGTCCTCGGTCTGCAGGTCGTTGAACGAACCCAGGCCGATGCCACACTCGAAGTCGGTGCGGACTTCGGTTGCGTCATCCTTGAAGCGCTTGAGCGAGTCAACGGTGAGGTTGTCGCCAATGACCTTGCCGCCACGAAGCACACGTGCCTTCGTGTTGCGTCGGATGATGCCGGAGCGGACGATCGAGCCGGCAATGTTGCCGTGCTTGGAAGAACGGAACACTTCGCGGATTTCCGCGGTACCCAGTTCAACTTCCTCGTACTCGGGCTTGAGCATGCCCTTCAGTGCAAGCTCAATGTCATCGATGGCGCCGTAGATGACCGAGTAGAAGCGCATGTCAACGCCCTCGCGGTCAGCCAGTTCGGCAACGCGCTCGGCCGGCTTGACGTTGAAGCCGATGATGATGGCGTTGTCCACCGTGGCCAGGTTGACGTCGTTCTGCGTGATGGCACCCACACCGCGGTGGATGACGCGCAGCTGCACGCCTTCGCCAACATCGATCTTGAGCAACGAGTCTTCCAGTGCCTCGACGGCACCGGACACGTCACCCTTGAGGATGAGGTTAAGGGTGTCAACCTTGCCGTCAGCGACGGCCTGGTCGAAGTCTTCCAGGCTGATGCGCTTGCGGCGCTTGGCCAGTGCGGCGTTGCGGTCGGCTGCTTCACGCTTTTCAGCGATCTGGCGGGCCGTGCGCTCGTCGCCGGTGACGAAGAACGTGTCACCTGCACGGGGAACGTTGGACAGACCCAGGACCTGGACCGGACGTGAAGGTCCGGCCTCGGAGATGACGTCACCGTTCTCGTCGAACATGGCACGGACACGGCCGTGTGCGGTGCCGGCAACAATCGTGTCACCGACGTGCAGGGTACCGGACTGGACCAGGACGGTGGCCACGGAACCGCGGCCCTTGTCCAGGTTCGCTTCGATGGCAATGCCTCGGGCGTCCTTGTTCGGGTTGGCGCGCATGTCCAAGGCGGCATCGGCAGTCAGCAGCACAGCTTCGAGGAGTTCCTCGATGTTGATGCCGTTGCGGGCCGAGACGTCCACGAACATGGTGTCGCCACCGTACTCTTCCGGAACCAGGCCGTACTCGGTCAGCTGGCCGCGGATCTTCTCCGGGTTGGCGCCTTCCTTGTCGATCTTGTTCACGGCAACCACGATCGGCACGTTGGCGGCCTGTGCGTGGTTGAGTGCCTCAATGGTCTGGGGCATGACGCCGTCATCCGCGGCAACAACCAGGATGGCGATGTCGGTGACCTTGGCACCACGGGCACGCATGGCGGTGAACGCCTCGTGGCCGGGGGTGTCAATGAAGGTGATGCGGCGGTCGGTGCCTTCGTGCTCGTGTTCGATCTGGTAGGCACCGATGTGCTGGGTGATGCCACCGTGCTCGCCGGCAACAACGTCCGACTTGCGGATGGCATCCAGCAGGCGGGTCTTACCGTGGTCAACGTGACCCATGACCGTGACAACCGGCGGGCGGACCTCGAGATCCTCGTCGCCTTCTGCTTCGAGCTCGGCATCGAAGTCGATGTCGAAGCTGCTGAGCAGTTCACGCTCTTCGTCCTCGGGGGAGACAACCTGGACCTTGTAGCCCAGTTCCTCGCCCAGCAGGGCAAAGGTGTCTTCATCCAGGGACTGCGTGGCCGTGGCCATTTCGCCCAGGTGGAAGAGCACGGTGACCAGTGCTGCCGGGTTCGCCTCGATCTTGTCGGCGAAGTCGGTGATGGAGGAGCCGCGGCGCAGTCGGATGACCGTGCTGCCGTCTCCGCGGGGAACAGTTACGCCACCCAGCGAAGGAGCACTCATCTGCTCCAGTTCCTGGCGCTTGGCACGCTTCGACTTGCGCTGCTTGCCACGACCTGCGCCACCCTTGCCGAAGGCACCCTGGGTGCCGCCGCGTCCGCGGCCGCCCTTGCCAAAGCCACCACCGGCGGGAGCTCCACCGGGAGTGCCGCCCGGCGTTGCGCCGGGAGCACCTGGACGGCCGCGACCCGGAGCACCGGGGCGGTCGGTTCCGCGGCCGGGCGCAGCGGGGCGCTCGGTGCGGTTGGGCATCATGCCGGGAGTGGGGCGGGGTCCGCCGGGACGCGGAGCGCCCGGACGGGGTCCGCCTGCACCGGGGGCACCGGCCGGACGCGGAGCGCCGGGACGGGGTCCACCTGCGCCTGCAGCGGGGCGGGGGCCACCCGGACGGGGGCCGCCTGCTCCGGCTTCAGGGGTGCGGGGTGCGCCCGGGCGGGGCATGCCCTGCGAGGTTGCGAACGGGTTGTTGCCGGGACGGGGCCCTGCTCCACCAGCCGCGTTGCCGGCGCCGGCCGGACGGGGTGCGCGGCTGTCGCTGCGGTTTTCGTTACGGTTTTCGCTGCGGCCTTCGGGGCGCGCGCCGGAGCGCGGCATGCCCTGGGACGTGGCGAAGGGGTTGTTGCCGGGGCGCGGGGCTCCGGGTGCAGCAGACTTCGCTGCTGCTGCCGGGGCAGGCGCAGCGGGTGCTGCCGCTGCGGCGGGAGCTTCGGCAACGGGCGCCGGAGCGGCCGGTGCTGCCTTGGCGCCGGGCTTGGCGGCCGGGGTGGCTGCCTTGGGGCCGGGCACTGCTGCGGGTGCTGCCGGGGCAGCGGCTGCCTCAGCCTGGGGAGCCGGAGCCTTGGGGGCTGCTGCCGCCGGGGCGGGCGCAGCTGCAGGCTTGGATTCGGCAGCGCCTGCTGCCATGGGGAATGCGTCGCGAAGCTTCTTCACGACGGGGGCCTCAATGGTCGATGATGCAGAGCGGACGAACTCGCCGAGCTCCTGCAACTTGCTGACTGCTTCTTTTGAGGTGATGCCGAGCTCTTTTGCAAGCTCGTGTACGCGGGCCTTGGCCACATTACTCCTGTCTCGGCCCGCACCGGACAGGTACGAACCGTTTAATTCTTACTGCAACATTCCACGTCGGAATGGGCGGTATGAGAGAGCACAAAGATGCTCATTTTTGGGCACTCATCGCTGGGTACTCATCGGGTTTCCATCGGTTTTCTGACCCGCTTTCACAAAGGGACAATTAGGTTCGTATATCGGGATCCGCCACGAGTGGCAGTTCGTTGGCGGCAAACGCTTCGACGCCGCCCACGTTGACGACGCCCGGGAGGGCCCTGCCAACGGCGCGGCGCTTGATCGCCAGCTTCCAACATTCCGGATCGGGGTGCAGCCATGCTCCCCGGCCAGGCAGGCGGCGTCGCAGGTCCACCGTGGCCCCTGTTTCACCAGAGTCCATGGTTGTCCTGGCCAGCCGCACCAGATGTTGCCGGTCCCCCACTTTCCTGCACCCTATGCACGTCCGCACTGCGGTGCCGGCTCCACCAGTTTCGCGCGTCGTGTGATCCGACTGCGCTGAGACTGCTTTCTTTGCCAACGGTGCTGTGCCTTCAGGTGTTTTGGGTGTCAGGGCGGTTTTGGGCCCGGGTCTTTCTATTCTACCGCGCCGCAACGGCGCAGACCTAAACCGCCGCGGCGTCGGAGACGATGTCGATGCGCCAGCCGGTGAGCTTGGCGGCCAGGCGGGCGTTCTGCCCCTCCTTGCCGATGGCCAAAGACAGCTGATAATCGGGGACAACCACGCGGGCAGAGCGTGCAGCCTCGTCGACGATCGTGACCGAAATCACCTTGGACGGGGAGAGTGAATTGGCGATGAAAACGGCCGGGTCTTCGTTGAAGTCCACGATGTCGATCTTTTCATCGTTCAGTTCGGTCATGACGGCGCGCACGCGCGAGCCCATTTCACCGATGCACGAGCCCTTGGCGTTGACGCCGGCCTTGTTCGCTTGGACGGCGATCTTGGTGCGGTGTCCGGCTTCGCGGGCCAGCGCCACGATCTCCACGGTGTTGTCGGCGATCTCCGGAACTTCCATTTCGAAGAGCTTGCGGACCAGGCCGGGGTGTGAGCGGGACAGGGTGATGGAGGGGCCCTTCAGGCCCCGGTGCACATCCACCACAAAGGTGCGGATGCGGTTGCCGTGGCGGTAGTCCTCGCCGGGCACCTGCTCGTTCGGGGGCAGCACGCCTTCAACGGCACCCAGGTTGACCTGGATCATGTTGGGGTTGTTGCCCTGCTGGATCTGGCCCGAGACCAGTTGGCCTTCCTTGCCCCGGAACTCGCCCACCACGGCGTCGTCCTCAACGTCGCGCAGGCGCTGCAGGATGATCTGGCGTGCCGTGCTGGCAGCGATGCGGCCGAATCCCTTGGGGGTGTCGTCGAACTCGCCGATAGCGGCGCCGTCGTCGTCGAGCTCGGCGGCCCAAATGGTGACGTGGCCGGTTTTGCGGTCAAGTTCGGCGCGGGCCAGGTCGTGGCAGCCGGGCGACTTGTGGTAGGCCATCAGCAGGGCCTGCTCGATGGTGGGGATGAGCTTGTCCAGGGGGATTTCCCGCTGGCGCTCCAGTTCCCGCAGTGCGCTCATATCAATGTCCATAGCTCAGCTTCCCTCTCCATCAGCCGCGTCGCCGCTGGCCGGTTCAAATTCCAAATCAAGCTCCGCCTCGTCCAGGCGGGCAAATTCCAGTTCAACAACACCACGGCGGATCACCGCAAACGCGATTTTCTCCGGCTCACCCTGCTTGGCTTTCATGCCCTTCTTCACCGGCAGCTCGGGCCGGAACAGTATGCCGTCTTCTTCCACTGCCAAGACGCGGCCCATGAAGTTCTCGCGGTCCGAGGCATTGACCTTGACCATGCGGCCCAGGGCGCGGTGCCAGTGCCGGGGCTCGGTCAGCGGGCGGGTTGCGCCGGGGGAGGAAATTTCCAGGTCGTAGGCGTTGCCGTCGTCGTGGGGATCGGTGTCCATCACGTCGGAGAGCTCACGCGAGATGGCGGAAATGGCATCGAGGCCAACCCCGCCTGCCTGGTCTTCGGTCAGGTCAACGACTACCGAGACGGTCCTGTGGGAGCCGGCAAAGTGCACCTTGACTTCTTCCAGGTACAGGTCCGCGGCGGCCACGGTGGGGGCCAGGAGCGCATGGAGCCGGGCGGCTTCAGCGACGGGATCCATGGCCGTTGGCCTGTTCCCTGAGCGTGCGGCCACTTTTGGCCTGTCTGGCTTGGTCATGAAAACGCACGCCTCCCTATTGATGATGTTGTAGTTATACAGCCTACCGAGTTTCGCTTCATGCCGCAGACCGGATCGGGTGTGAGCCTGAACGCACCACGCCCTGTTCCGGGCACCACGGCCCTGACAGTGTGCACTGTATAGCGCGAACATGAGATGATCAACAGTTGTGACCAACCCACTTTCCCCGCCTGACGCCGACACCTCCAACACCGCGTCCCACGGAGACAAAAAGACCCGGAATCCCCGCAAGGGCCCGCGCCGAGCCACGGCTCCTGCGGGCGCCCCGGCAAGCTCGGCCAAGGCGGCGCCTGCCCTGTTGACCGTGGGCGCCGACGGCATGGTGGTCCCCTCCCCCCGCACCCCACTTTCCATGGACGACGCCGGGCACTCCCCCGCCGAGGACGGGGACACAGAAGCAGGGACAGTCGAGTGCGGTGCCGTCGAGGACGGCCCGGGTGAGAGCGTTTCAGTCGACGCCGTCGAGACACGCGCCGACTCAGCTGCCGAGACCCACGCCGAATCAGCTGCCGAGATTGACGATGCCGTCGCAGAGACCGACGAATCTGTCGAACCTCAGCCGGTAGAGGCGGATTCCGACGAAGCACCGGAAACGGATGCTCCCGCGTCTCACGATGACTCCGATGCACCCGCCGATGCAGACGCCGGAAACAAGAACGAGGATCCCGAGCCGGTCGCAGAAGCAGACACCGCAGAATCCACTGCATCTGCGACCTTGCCTGTCGACGGAAGCCACGAAACCGTCTCCGAGAGCGCTGAGGCGGACGAGGAAGCCCCGGAAACGGACGCTCCCGAATCTCCCGATAACTCCAAAGAAAGCGCTGACGCCGGAACCAACCACGAGGATCCCGAGCCAGCAGCAGATGCAGACAGCGACGCCAGCGAACCCACTCCGACTGAAGCCCAGGACGCAGCGCCGCTGTCGCGACGTGAAAGGCGACTTGCCGAGCAGAGGGCCGTGCCCGGCGTCGAACCTTCCGAGAAAGCCGTAAACGAAGCAGAGACCAGGGAATCCGGTCCGGCCGCCGTTGCCGCTTCTGCTTTCGCCGACAGCCCGGCCACGGCTACCGCCACCGCCACCGCCACCGCCACCGCCACCGCCACGACCCAGCCGGCCAAGCCAGCCGGGGAACGGAAGAGCTTCGCGGCAATGGTCAAGGGGTTGCTTGTCCTTCTGGTGATTGCGGTGGTCGTGGCCGCCACAGGAACGGTGCTGGCCGGGCAGAAGGATGACGTTGTTGGGCCGTCGAGCACCGAGGTGAATCGACAGGCTGCGTGGGAGCGGACTACTGCACTTCTGGTCCAGGCCACGGAGCTTGGCAAGTCCACGTCCACGCCAAAGTTGCAGGAGGCGCTGGGCAAGACGGCAGCAGATCTGGCCGCCCAGGCGGCAGCGCTCGGAAACGGCCTGCCACCAGCAACGGCCGTTTCCACGACCTCGGCAACTGCGGCTGCATCCGCATCCGCATCCGTGTCAGGCTTGGTGATCGGCTTGAAAGCCAGCGGAAGTGAACTGTTGAACAACGCTGCGTCTGCGGACCAGGCCATGGGCCGGGTTTTTGCCGCTGCAGGCACCAGCCAGCTCTTGCAGGGCCAGCAGCTGGGGTCGGCAATTGGCAGCGCTCCTGCCGCGTCGGAACTCAGCGCAGCGCGAGTCAACTTCCCGCAGCCGTCCGGCCCCCAGTGCAGTTCAACCTTGGATCCCCGGCCCGGGGTCACAGTCGATTCAGCCTTGGTCGCGGCTGCCCATGGTGAGCAAAAGGCGGTCTACGCATATCAAGTGGCGACCACGCGCTTCGCGGAACCGCAGTTTGGCAGGGCCTCGGAAATGCTGCAGCGGCACCAGCAGAAGCTGGACCTGCTGAATGCCGAGCTCACGGTCCGATGCCTGCCGCTCGCCGTTCCTGTGGCCGGTTTCGCCTTGGATCCATCGTTCACGTCAGCTCCCGCACCGGCACTGGCCGGATTGGAAGCCGAGCTGGGCGCCATCTATGCCGACCTCGCTGCGCTCAGCACACCTGCAGCCGCAGAAGTACCGGCGGTCAGCGAGTCGTCCGCCAGCGCCCGCCCGGTCGCCTCGGCCGCGGCTTCCAGCTCCGAAGTTGAAAAGGTGCAGCCGGCGGCTTCGGACGTTCAGGCCGCCAACAATGGTCTGCTGCGTCAAATGTCCGTGGCGTGGCTGCTGGATTCATCGGCAGCACAGCTCTATTGGGGCGGAACGGTTGGGCCCCTGGCGGGGATGAAGCCGTAGTCCAATGACGTTGGTGAGGGCCTCGATCTGTGGATCGGGGCCCTTTTCCGTTGTGGTGGTTAGGGGTGTTGTTGTGGGGTGAGGCCGTGGTGGTAGGTGTTGCGGCGTGGTGTTTGGGTGTGGTCGATGATCCAGGGTGGGGTGAACCAGGGAGTGCCGTTGATGAGCTGGATGCTCCAGTCGCTGGTGTGGAGCAGGGTGTGGTGGTGGCTGCAGAGCAGGCAGCCGTTCTCAACGCTGGTTTCCCCGCCTGCCTGCCAGGGGATGATGTGGTGGGCTTCGGTCCAGGTGGCCGGACTGGTGCAGTCCGGGAAGGAGCAGCCCAAATCCCGGGCGTACAGGATGCGGCGTTGGGCTGGCAGGAAGAGGCGTTGGGTGCGGCCGGCGTTGAGGATTTCCTGGCCTTGGCCGTAGACGATCCGGGTGATCTCCGGATCGCACAGGGCGGTGTCGAACAGGCGCAGCGGCAGGGGCCCGTTGAAGGTGGTGTTGATGGTCCCTGCCCCGCCGGGCGCAAACGCTTTCTCCAGTTCGGTCTGGGAGCAGGAGAGGATCAGTTGGGCTTTCAGGCCGCCGTTGCGGGGCAGTTTCCCGGTGCGGGAGGCCAGCTTCACGCAGGAGATGAGCCCCTCCAGCAGTTGCTGCCCGCGGGTGCGGGTGTCCTTCACCGCCGGGTCCGTGCTGGCCGGATCGATCGAATCCAGCCCGGCCAGGGTCTGCTCCACCCGGGCCTCACAGGCATCCCCGATATCCATGGCACCGTTGGTGTCCCCGGTGTTTGTTGCGGCCAGGGTGGTGGCCAGGGCGTTGGCGGCGGTGTGGTCTTGCCAGATGTTGAAGGTGTCGTCCCGGTGGGTCACCGGCCACCGGGTCGGTGCGTCTTCGAAAATGTCGAAGAAGTCACTGTTGTTGGTGGTGGGGGTGGTCCAGCCGTGGGTGGCGGGTTCGGTGGGGAGCCAGAACCAGTCCTGGCCCTCATACACCGGTGGTGTCGCATACTCCGGTGCCTCCGGGGGCCGGGCAGGGATCTCCCACGGCTCCAGCCGTCGGCCCCACCACCCCACACCAGCAGTGACGCCACCCCCGCCAGCAGGCTCGCCGGCAGCAATTCCTGGCCCTGGAGGGTCCGGCTGCTCCGGGGCATCCGGCGGCTCCGACTGCACCAGCGTCATGGCTGGATCCGGCATGTCCGCACCATCCGGTGGTTTTGGATCATCTGGTGGCCCTGGCGGGTCCGCTTCCTCTGCCGCAGCGGGTGCTCCCGCATCCTCTGGTGGTTCGGGCCACCGGGGACGGCCGGGTTCCGGGCAATCGGCCGCTGGTGGGCCTGGCTGTGCCGTCGCCGTGGCGGTGGAGGGGAACAACCCGGCCACAGCGCCCAGGCCGTCCAACAGGCTCGGTTGCCCCGCACAGCCATCAACCTCGCTGCCAGCCCCGCCGCCGTCCGTGGTGGTTGGGTTGGTGTTGATGGTGTCGATGTTTTTGTGTTTGTTGGGGTTGGTGAACCCGTCCAGGGCGGCCATGAGTTCCTCATGCTGCACAAGTGTCACGGCCCCGTGGAAACTGATCAGCCCGTTGCGGGGCCGGTGGAAGAACAATCCTTGTTTCGCGAGCAGTTCCGCGTGGCTGGGCTTGTGCCCGTCAGGGTCAATATGGCCCAGGATCTGGTTCCCGACCGTGCGCACAAAATCCGGGCCCTGCACCCGTGCGGTGTCCACCAAGGATTCCTCCACCAGCTCCAGGGTCTCGG
>NZ_JANKZF010000019.1 GCF_027568515.1 Arthrobacter sp. HY1533
CGGCGAGGACCGCCGCCATTTCCGCGGCAACTCTGGATCCCCCACCAGATCCAACTTTTTCGTTAAAGACGACACGGTCGTTGCAACTCCTAAAACTAGGTGTTGCAACGACCGCTAGAACTCGCCCTTTCCTTTCGGAAGGTCACCGGCCGCCGTCGTACCCCACCCGCTCCCACCTCTCGCAAGCTCGAAGCGGGGCCCTCGCGGGCGTGGGCCCATTGGAAGTAGCTAGATCCACATGGCGGGGTCGATGTACTCCGCCGGGTCCACCGCCGGGGCCATTTCCTTGGCCGAATCGCGGTGGCGGACCTTGGCCGGGATGCCGGTGAGGATGGATTCCGCCGGGGCGTCCTTGACCACCACGGCGTTGGCACCAATGGCGGAGTCGTCGCCAATGTGGATGGGGCCCAGGACCTTGGCACCGGCACCGATGGTGACCCGGTTGCCAATGGTGGGGTGGCGCTTGACCTTGGCCAGCGAGCGGCCGCCCAGGGTCACGCCGTGGTAGATCATGACGTCGTCGCCGATTTCGGCCGTTTCGCCGATGACCACGCCCATGCCGTGGTCAATGAAGAAGCGGCGGCCGATGGTGGCGCCGGGGTGGATTTCAATGCCGGTGGCAAAGCGCGCGAGCTGTGAGAGCACCCGGGCCGGGAACCGCAGGCCCGGACTGGTCCACATCTTGTGCGTCAGGCGGTGCACCCAAATGGCGTGCAGCCCCGAATAGACAAAAAAGTTCTCCGCGGAACCCCTCGCGGCCGGGTCATGAGAGCGGGCCGACTCAAGGTCTTCACGTATCCTGGCGAAAAATCCCACAGACTTCTTTCATTTGGCCGCCGCGGGATTCCCGGGCGGGTGCTCGTTGCAGGGGCCCGCAAGCCAGAAGACCCGCATCACTGACTCGACAGCGTCAGTGATGCGGGAATTATTCCGGCAGCGGGCAAAGGCCGGCTTAGCCGCGGATGTCGTCGTACAGCACGGTGGAGATGTAGCGTTCGCCGAAGTCGGGGACAACGGCGACAATCAGCTTGCCGGCGTTCTCCGGACGCTTGGCCAGCTCCAGGGCGCCCCAGACCGCTGCGCCGGCGGAGATGCCGCCGAGGATGCCTTCCTGGTTGCCCAGGGCGCGGGAGACGGCCACGGAGTCCTCCAGCGAGGCGTCCAGGACCTCGTCGTAGATGTCCTGGTCCAGCACCTCGGGGATGAAGTTGGCGCCCAGGCCCTGGATCTTGTGCGGGCCGGGGGCGCCGCCGTTGAGGATGGCGGAGTCGATGGGCTCCACGGCAACAACCTGCACATTGGGGTTGCGCTTCTTCAGGAGCTGGCCGACGCCGGTGATGGTGCCGCCGGTGCCAACGCCGGCAACGAGGATGTCGACCTCGCCGTCGGTGTCTTCCCAGATTTCCTCGCCCGTGGTGGCGAAGTGGATGGCCGAGTTGGCGGGGTTGGCGAACTGCTGGGCCCAGATGGCGTTCTCGGTGGTGGCAACAATGGCCTTGGCCTTCTCAACCGCGCCGCGCATGCCCTCGGAGCCGGGGGTCAGGACAATTTCGGCACCGTAGGCGCGCAGCATGACGCGGCGCTCGGTGGACATGGTCTCCGGCATGGTCAGGATGACCTTGTAGCCGCGGGCCGCGCCCACCATGGCCAGGGCGATTCCGGTGTTTCCGGAGGTGCCCTCGACAATGGTTCCGCCGGGCTTGAGTTCGCCGGAGGCCTCGGCGGCGTCAACGATGGCGACACCGATCCGGTCCTTGACGCTGTTGGCCGGGTTGTAGAACTCCAGCTTGACGGCAACCGTGGCCGCGAGGCCTTCCGTGAGACGGTTCAGACGCACCAGGGGGGTGCCGCCGACCAGCTGGGTGACATTGTCATAAATACGTGCCATGGGTGGGTCCTTAGCTTCATTCACAGTTTGGTGGGTGCATCCCTGCAAGGGCCGCACACGGGGCATATCCGTCAGCGTAGCGAGTACGGCGGCGGCGTTCTAGGCGGTGAGCCACTTCGCGTAATGTTTTCGCACTTTGGCAATTTTCGGGTTGATAATGACCTGGCAATAGCCCACCCCGGGACGCTGCGCGTAGAAGTCCTGGTGGTAGTCCTCGGCCTCGTAAATAACCTCCAGCGGCGAAACTTCGGTGACGATCGGGTCGGCCCACAGAGGCTGGTTTCGCTCAATGGCCGCCAGGAACTGCGCCTGCTCTTCCTCATTGCGGTAGTACATGACCGAGCGGTACTGGGTGCCGACGTCGTACCCCTGGCGGTTCAGCGTGGTGGGGTCGTGCTGGACGAAGAACATGTCCAAAATGGTGTCGGCCGGAATGACTGTGTCATCGAACGTCACGGAAACCACCTCCGCATGGCCCGTCATGCCAGTGCAGATCTGATCGTACGTGGGGTTGGGCAGTGCGCCGCCGGTGTACCCGGAAACCACTGATTCCACGCCGCGGGTCATCTGGTAGACGGCGTCGAGGCACCAAAAGCAGCCTCCGCCCAATACAAAAGTCTTCATGCTCCTTTATAAGCCATGGCGGCCCGCGAAGATTCCCGCGGCGGCTGCGGCCGTGCCTCTGCGTCCGCCTGCCCCCGCCCGCCAGTAAAGTAGGAGCATGAGCAAGGAACCAGATTTTCCCGAGTCCGACGCCGGCACCGAAGCAGCTGCCCAGGCCGCCGACTCCCACGCGGCTTCCGGGAACACCCCTTTCGCCGTAGTCGGCGGGGATGCCGCGGCAGTCTTTGCCGAGGCAGATGAGTTGGGCCTCGAAGACGACGGCACCGACTCCGTGGCCGCCCAGGCCGATGTTGACGAGGATGCAGACCCCGGCGCCGATGCGGCGGAGCCGGCTGACGGGGACGGGCACCTTCACCTGGACACCCCCGTGTTGTCCGATGTGCTCGTGGCCGTCGAGGAACTGTGGCCGGAATCGCTCGCCGAGGAGTGGGACCGCGTGGGCCTGGTGGTCGGCCACCCCGACGCCGAGGTGGACCGCATCATGTTCGCCGTGGACCCCACCATTGAGGTTATTGACGAGGCGCTTGACTGGGGTGCCCAGCTGCTCATCACGCACCATCCGCTGCTCATGAAGGGCGTCAACTCCGTAGCCGCAACCACCGGCAAGGGCCGCGCCATCCACCGGCTCATCGAGGGCGGCTGTGCACTGCTTACCGTGCACACCAACGGCGACAGCGCCGTGGGCGGCGTTTCCGACGTCCTGGCCGATGCCGTGGGCCTGACGGATGTCCTGCCCCTCATGCCGGCCGCGCACGGCCTGGTGGAGGAAGGCATTGGCCGCGTGGGCATGCTGCCGGGTGCCGAAAAGCTGGGCGACCTGGCCGCCAGGATCTTCCTGCAGCTGCCCGCCGTCGCCGGCGGCGTCCGCGTCGCGGGGGACAAGGATGCCCTGGTCCGCAAGGTTGCCGTGTGCGGCGGTTCGGGCGACAGCCTTTTCGAGGCGGTCCGCTCCAGCGATGCCGATGTCTTTGTCACTGCCGACCTGCGCCACCACCCGGCGTCGGAGGCGCGGGAGGCCCGGGCCGACGGCAGGCCGTACTTGATCGACCTCTCCCACTTCGCCAGCGAATGGCTGTGGCTGCCGGCCGCGGCCCAGGCCCTGGGCAATGTGCTGGCGGACCAAGGCTTCGAGGCCGAGCTCGCCGTGAGCCAGGCCAACACGGACCCGTGGGATTTCATTCTCACCCCCGGCAACTAGGCTTAGCCCAGGAACACCACCCAACACAACGCATGCAGGAGGGCTTTCATGGCCAAGGCAGCACCGGGCGAGCAGATGCGCTTGCTGGACGTTCAAGTACTGGACGGCAAACTCAAGGGCCTGGACGTCCAGGCCAAGGCGCTCAAGGAAGACCCGCGCCTTCCCGACCTCCACGCCGGGGTCACGGTGGCCAAGAGCGACCTCGTGGTCCTGGACACCGCCGTCAGCGACACACAGCGGGCCCTGACCAAGTCCGAGGACGATGTTGCTTCCGTGGTGGCGCGCATTGAACGCGACGAGGCCAAGCTGAACAGCGGCACCGGACTGTCCAAGGACCTCATGGCACTGCAGAGCGAAATTGAGTCGCTGGGTCGGCGCCGCAGCGACCTGGAAGACACCGAGCTCGAGGCCATGGAGGCCTTCGAGGAGGCCACCGCCAGGCAGGCCGCCCAGCGCGAGCTGGTGGCCAACATGCAGAGCGTGCTGGACGAGGTCCTGGATGAGGTGCGCAGCAAGCTGGGCGGGCTGAAGATGGAACGCGACGCCACCTTGGCCGAACGTGCCACGCTCACCGCCACCTTTGACCCGGCTTTGATGGCCATCTACGACCGCGCACTGGGTAAGTACGGTGTGGGCGCGGCCCGCCTGTTCCACGGCAAGTCGGAGGGTTCGGGCATGCAGCTGAGTGCCGGCGATCTCGTTGACATCAAGAAGGCCAGCCCCGACACCATTGTGTTCTGCCCGGATTCGGGCGCCATCCTGGTCCGCTCGGAGGAGTGGGGCTAAAAGCCACGCACAACGGGCGGATCCACCACCTGGAGAGTGAGTGGTACAACGGCGGCAGCTGGCAGGGCGCCGGCGTGGTTTAGTCCGCCAGGATGATGTTCAGGGCGTGCGCCTTGCGTGCGGTTCCCGGGACCAGCTCCACCGTCCACTTTTCGCCAGCCGCCTTGGCCAGCTGTGCGGGGGATTCGGGGGCCTTGCCGCGCCGGGTCAGCAGGTGCCTGGCCAGCTCGCCCCGGGTGTGCTTGGCAAAGTGCGAGACCACCTTGCGGACGCCGTCGCGCTCGGTGAAGACGTTGACGGCCACTGTGCGTGCCGGGTCGGGCACCCAGGCGGCCGCGTAGCTGCTGGAGCGGCAGTCCACCAACAGGTGCCCCTCGGCATGCGGGGACACGGCCGCGGCCAACAGCGGCTTCCAGTGGCTGGCCAGCTTCCCCAGGCCCGGCAGGCCCACGGACATGGACAGGCGGTAGGCCGGGATGCTGTCGGCAAAGCCCACGGCGCCCCACAGGCCCGAGATGACGATGATCGATTCATCGGCCTTGCGCTTCTGGGCTGCCGTCAAGGTTTTGTAGCCCAGCGCGTCGTAGAGCACGCCGGTGTAGATGCTGTGCGCCGGCGCGGCTGGCTCGTGGGCCAGCCGGGTATTGCGGATGACCTCGTGGGTCAGGGAGGCGCCCACGCCCAACTGCGCCAAGGCGTCCTCTTGTCCGGAGACGTGCGCCAAGGCGGCCGCGACGTCCTGCCGCGCCTGCGTCAGCGACGGGAAACTCAGCGTGGACAGGTCCACCGGCGTGCCGGCGTCGGGCGGGGTCTTGCCCTCGGAGGGGGGAAGCAAAATGAGCACCAGAAGAGCTTATCGGCTTTGCGACTTGGGCCCACGCGCCCGAGGGACCGGCTGCGAGCGAGGCGAGTTGCGGGAGGGCGTGGGGATAGACCGGTCTAGTGAATCCGGTCACGGAACTCGCCGGTAGCCTGCGTCCGCTGTCACACTTGTTTTGGCTTGAACCAAGGGTGTTTTAAGCTAGAAGAGGTAGAAAACGTGACGCACAACGACGTGGCACTGAAAAGTGACGCCGCCCTGGACACCTGGATCCAGCGCGAAACCATGGCCGAGGCACTGATCCCGCTGATCGGGCGCCTCTACCGAGAAAACAATGTCATCACCAGTGTCCACGGGCGCTCATTGATCAACAAGTCCCCGTATGACATCCTCAAGGCGCACCGCTTCGCCCGCCACATTGACGACGTGGAACTTCCCTTGGCTGAAACCCTGCCGCTGATCCAGGCCCTGGACACCCTCGAGCTCGGCTCGGCATCCCTGGACGTCGCCCGCCTGAACGCGAGCTTCAAGGCCTCTGGCGCGGCGGACCTGGAAACCTTCCTGCGCGCAGAACTGGCGGAGATCGTGGGCCGCCGCGGCGAAGACGGCCGCACCAGCACCGACGTCGTGCTGTACGGCTTCGGCCGCATCGGGCGCCTGCTGGCCCGCATTCTCATCGAACACAATGGCGGCGGCCACGGCCTGCGCCTGCGGGCCATCGTGGTCCGCAAGGGCGGCGACTTCGATCTGACCAAGCGTGCAAGCCTGCTGCGCCGCGACTCGGTCCACGGCCCCTTCGACGGCACCATCACCGTCGACAAGGACAGCAACATCATCCAGGCCAACGGCACTGCCATCCAGGTCATCTACTCCGATAGCCCGGCAACCATCGACTACACGGCGTTCGGCATCCACGATGCCCTCATTGTGGACAACACCGGCCGCTGGCGCGATGAAGAGGGCCTGTCCCAGCACCTCAAGAGCAAGGGTGCGGCCCGCGTGCTGCTGACAGCCCCAGGCAAGGGTTCGCTGAAGAACATCGTGTACGGCATCAACCACGACATGATTGAGGCCTCGGACAAGATCGTCACTGCCGCCTCCTGCACCACCAATGCCATCACGCCGGTGCTGAAGGTGCTCAATGACAAGTACGGGATCATTCACGGCCATGTGGAAACTGTGCACTCGTTCACCAATGACCAGAACCTGACGGACAATTTCCACAAGGGCGATCGTCGGGGCCGATCGGCAGCACTGAACATGGTGCTCACCGAAACAGGTGCCGCCAAGGCCGTCGCCAAGGCTCTTCCCGAACTGGAGGGCAAGCTCACGGGAAACTCCATCCGCGTGCCAACCCCCAACGTGTCCATGGCCATCCTCAACCTGACGCTTGAACACGGCACCACCAAGGAAGAAGTGAACAGCTACCTCCGCGACGTGTCACTGAACTCCGAGTTCCGCAAGCAAATCGACTACATCGACTCACCCGAGGTCGTCTCCTCGGACTTCGTCGGCTACCGGCGTGCAGGCATCGTTGACGGCCTGGCGACCATCAGCACCGACAAGAACCTTGTCCTCTACGTTTGGTACGACAACGAATTCGGCTACAGCTGCCAGGTGGTGCGTGTCATGGAGGAAATGGCAGGGGTCCACCCTCGCCAGTTCCCCGCGCTGGAAGCCTCGCCCGAGCTGGCCACAGCCTCGGTGTAGCCCACCCTGCCAAGCCAAGGTCCGGCGTCGTGCATCAACGACGCCGGACCTTGGCCGTCCCAGAGGGTACACTTGATCTCTGGATAGGGCAGCTGGGCAACCGCGCGTCACGCAAGTGGCTCGAGGAACGTCCGGGCTCCACAGGACAGGGTGGTGGGTAACGCCCACTCGGGGTAACCCGCAGGACAGTGCCACAGAGAATAGACCGCCCGCACGGCTTCGTACCGGAGCGGGTAAGGGTGAAACGGTGGTGTAAGAGACCACCAGTGCCCCAGGTGACTGGGGGAGCTAGGTAAACCCCACCCGGAGCAAGGCCAGACAGGGCATGATTGAGGGCTGTTCGCCCGAGTGTCCGGGTAGGCTGCTAGAGAGCGTCGGCAACGGCGTTCGTAGATGGATGGTTGCCTCTCCGCCGCGGGCAACTGCGGCGGACGACAAAACCCGGCGTACAGGCTGCCCTATCCAACAATCTTGCTGCTTTCGCAGTGCCTGTGGACAACTCCGGGCACGCGGCCGCGCGGCTCCCTAGACTTGTTCCATCACGAATTCCCCGGCGCCTTCGACGCCGGACGTGCGGGCAGGGGCAGCCAATCCATGGGACGGCACGAGCAAGACGGACAGGGCACAGCGCTGCGCCGCCCCGGACCGCCGGTCCGCCCCGTCCAACAACAGCCCCGCCCACCGTGGCGCATGGCTTCCGTACTTGCGGTCCTGCTGCTCGTGGCGCTGGGCGGCTGGCTGCACACCGCCGGACGCTGGCCCTTTGACCACGACGCCGGCACGCCGCCCGTGTTCAGCACCCCACCTCCGGGGCTGGGCCGCCCCGTGGTGGCAGTTGGCCCCGGCACAGCCCTTGTTGCCCTGTTGGAGACGCTGCCGGTCAAGGGAAAGGCGCCCTCCAGCAGTTACGACCGCTCCTTGTTCGGCGAAGCCTGGGTGGACGCCGACGCCAATGGCTGCGACACCCGCAACGACGTCCTGCGCCGGGACCTGGCCGGGGCAACATTCACTGACGGTTCCTCCTGCCTTGTGGCCTCCGGAATCCTCAACGAGCCGTACACAGGCCGGCAAATCCATTTTCGGCGCGGAAAAGACAGTAGCGCCCTGGTCCAAATCGACCATGTGGTGGCCCTCGGCAACGCGTGGCAGAGCGGGGCTGCGGCCCTGACGCCAGAGCAGCGTGCAAGCCTGGCCAACGACCCACTGAACTTGCTGGCCGTGGACGGGCCGGCCAATCAGGAGAAGTCCAGCTCCGACGCCGCCACGTGGTTGCCGCCCTCGAAAAAGTTCCGCTGCCACTATGTGGCCCGCCAAATCTCGGTCAAGGCCGCCTACCACTTGTGGGTTGCCCCGGCGGAGAAGGCCGCCATGGTGCGCGTGCTGGGACTGTGCCCGGAACAAGAAAGCCTGCCCTCCGGCTACCTCCCGTGAAGGAGGCGCGAAGGGCAGGCCCGTCAGCCCGTCAGAACGCCGAGGCTAATTCTGCATGGTGGTGCCGATTTCCGACAGCGGCAGGTCCGGGTGGTTCTTTTCCACGCGGCGCATGGCCCAGATGTCGTTGAACAGGGCCAGGAACTCGCCGTCCGTGCGCTCCAGCACCTCAGCGCCGTGGAGGTTGGCCAGCACGGCTGTTGCCTCCGGCGTCGTCAACCTGGCCAGGGAGTAGGGGAGGCGCTCCAGGCGCATGGGGGCGTTGAAGTCGTGGTGCATGCGGTCCTCGACCACCTCGAACTGCATGGGTCCGACGGCGGCCAGCACGGGTGCCTGGTCCCCGCGCAGGTCCGAGCGGAGGACCTGGATGACGCCCTCGTGCTCGAGCTGCTCGATGCCGCGGCGGAACTGCTTGTACTTGCTGGGGTCCTTGGAGCGTGCCACCTGGAAGTGCTCGGGCGCGAACAGCGGGATGGCCGGGTACTCCACGGGCTCCTCCACAAAGAGGCTGTCGCCCACGCGCAGCGCCGAGGCGTTGACCAGGCCGACGACGTCGCCCGGGAAGGCGGTGTCGATGACTTCGCGTTCGCGGCCAAACACCTGCTGGGCGTACTTGGTGGCGAAGGACTTGCCGGTGCGGGTCTGGGTGACCACCATGCCGCGCTCAAACATGCCGGAGCAGACCCGGATGAAGGCCACGTGGTCGCGGTGCGCCTGGTTCATGCCGGCCTGGACCTTGAACACGAAGCCGGAGAACGGTGCGTCGACGGCGCGGGCGTTGCCCGTGATGTCGGCGCGCGGCGAGGCCGGGGGTGCGAAGTCCACCAGGGTGTCCAGGATCTGCTTGACACCAAAGTTCAGGGCGGCCGAGGAGAACAGCAGGGGCGTGGCCTTGCCGGCGTAGAACGCCTCAAGGTCCAGCGGGTTCGCCTCGTCGACCACCAGGCTGGCCTCCTCGGTGGAGTCCTCCCAGGCGGCGCCTTCAGATTCGGCGGCCTGCTCCGGGGTCAGGTACTCCGTCAGGGCAATCTGGGCGCCGGAGCTGTTGCGGGCAAACTTGGCGAACTCGTTGCGGCGGATGTCCCACACGCCGCGGAAGTCCCCGGCGATGCCGATGGCCCAGGTCAGTGGCATGGGTGTCAGGCCGGTGCGCTCGGTGATCTCATCCATGAGTTCCAGCGGGTCAAGGCCCGGGCGGTCCCACTTGTTGATGACGGTGATGATGGGCAGGTTGCGCTGGCGGCAGACCTCGAAGAGCTTCATGGTCTGGGTTTCCAGGCCCTTGCCCGCGTCCACGAGCATGACGGCGCAGTCCACGGCCGCCAGGACGCGGTAGGTGTCCTCGGAGAAGTCGGCGTGGCCGGGGGTGTCCAGCAGGTTGATGACGGTGTCGCGGTAGGAGAACTGCAGCGCCGCGGAGCTGATCGAGATGCCGCGGTCCTTTTCCATCTGCTGCCAGTCGGAGACCGTGTCCTTGCGGTTGGACTTGCCGTTCGTGGCGCCGGCGGTGCCGATGACCTTCGCGTGCAGGGCCAGGGCCTCGGTCAGCGTGGACTTGCCGGCATCGGGGTGCGAGATGACGGCAAAGGTGCGACGGCGTTCCGCCTGGCCGGAAATTTCGGTGGCGCGGGCGGGGGACTGGGCCGGAGAGGACACGAGACTACTTTCTAGCGGTGAAGAATTTGTTCAAGCAAGGGCAAGGCGCAACTATCAAGTTTACCGCAGCACCGGGGGACCCGCTGGGCGGCCGCTTGCGCCCGTCAGGGAAGCTGCAGGCTGCCGAAGCCAAGCTGCCAGGCGCCCCCGGCATCGATGCGCTCCAGCACCACCTGCTGCAGCGCCGTGGCACGCGGCAGTGCGGCGAGGTTGTCCATGCTGCGGGTGCGGAAGGTGAAGTACACGGCGTCGGTGGGCTCGTTGCGCGGTTCGCCGTAGGGGGTGAACAGGGCTGCGAACTTGGCGATGTTGGAAGCCGGGTCCAAATGACCGGCAAGGTACGGGTCCAGCAGCCAGGACTCGCAGTTGGCTGTGCGGACAGGCTTCTCGGGGAAATGTGCGGCAAAGAATGCCCCGGCCTGTGCCAGGCTGTCGTTGACGGCTTCCGCCCCGAGCCCGCCGCCCTCGGGGATGTGGACGCCCAGGATCCACTCGCCGTCGGCCACACCGGGAATGGGTGCAGTGGGCTGGTGGATCAGGTACTGCAGCCGGCCCAGCTGGTAGATGCGCCCTGAGAAGACGTGGTTGAGCCACTTGTAGGTGTCCATGCCGAAGCGGTTGTGCACGCGGCGGTTGATGGCCATGTTGCGGCCAAAGTCCGCCAGCGTGGCCAGGGTGGTTTCCTCGGGGATTCCCCGGCCCTGGTGCCAGGCAATGACCTCCGGGACAAACCGCACCATGGCGCCCAGCCAGTCCATCTCGCCGACGGGCACTTCGGCGGTGCCCAGTTCCGGGTTGGAGTCATCGGCGCTGCCCAGCCGGGCCGCCAGGTGGTCCAGGACCCGTTCGACGGCGGGGGATGCCGGAGCAGTGATGAGTTCCAGGCATTCGGCCCGGTCTTCCGGGGCAATGTCCAGGATGTCGAGGGTCTGCTCGGGGCTCAGGGCGGTGCGAAGGGTCATGGGGCCAGTTTAGCCAATGTGCGGCCCTGCTCCTGCGCACTGTTAAAGGGGCAATGGCGCGCAACTCCAGGAGTTGCGCGCCATTGCGGCCCAACCGTGCGCGTGAGCGTCGGGAAGGCAGTGGGCCTAGCTTTTCTTGCCGGCCTTGGGCTTCTTCGTGAACAGGGTCTCCGCCTGCTCCAGCGACATGCCGTTGGTCTCGGGGATCTTGAACATGACAAAGAAGAACGACGCCGCGGCAAACAGTGCGTACATGCCGTAGGTCAGCGGCAGCGATGCGGCGGCCATGGACGGGAACGTCAGCGTGATCAGGAAGTTCGCCACCCACTGCGCCGCTGCGGCAAGGCCCAAGGCACGTGCACGGATGCGGGAGGGGAAGATCTCGCCGAGCAGGACCCACACGAGCGGGCCCCACGAGGCGCCAAAGCTGACCACAAACACGTTCGCGGCAACCAGTGCGGCCGGGCCCCAGGCGCCGCTCAGGTGGATGTCGGAGCCGGATCCGTCGGCGGAGGCAAAGGCCAGGGCCATGACGGCGAGCGAGACGGCCATGCCGATGGAGCCGGCCAGTAGGATGGGGCGGCGGCCGATCCTGTCCACGAGGGCAATCGCCACGAGCGTGACCAGGATGTTGACCACGGCGGTCACCACGGAGATGGTCAGCGAGTCCTTCTCCTGGAAACCGACGGCCTTCCACAGCGTGGTGGAGTAGTAGAAGATGACATTGATGCCCACGAACTGCTGCAGCATGGACAAGATGATGCCGATCCACACCACCGGCTGGAGGCCAAAGCGGTTGCCGCGCAGCGAGCCCTTGCGTGCGGCCAGGGTGTCTTCCGCAACGGCGGCCTTGATGTCACGGATGCTGCGTTCGGCGTCGTCATGCGGGGCAATGGCCCGGAACACGCGGGCTGCCTCCTCTTCCTTGCCCTGCAGCACCAGGAAGCGCGGGGATTCGGGGAGGATGAAGGCGATCCAGCCGTACACAACGGCGGGGACGGCCGCGGCGAGGAACATCCAGCGCCAGGCAGGCAGGCCCAGCCACAACTCCTGCGCGGCGCCGCCTGCCGCGTTGGCGAACAAGGCGTCGGACAGCAGGGCGGCGAAGATGCCGATGGTGATGGCCAGCTGCTGCAGCGAGGCCAGGCGGCCGCGGTGCTGGCGGGGCGCGATTTCGGAAATGTAGGCCGGCGCAATGACCGAGGCCAGGCCAATGCCCAGGCCACCCACCAGGCGCCAGAAGATCAGGTCCCAGACGCCGAACGCCAGGCCGGTTCCAATGGCACTGGCCAGGAACAGGATGCCGCCGAGCTTCATCGCCGGGATGCGGCCCTTGGCGTCGGCAATGCGGCCCGCCAGGTAGGCGCCCACGGCGCAGCCCAGAAGTGCGACGGCGACGGCGAACCCCGTGAGTGCATCGCCCAGGACGAATTCGTCCTGGAGGGCATCGACGGCGCCGTTGACCACTGAGGAGTCAAAGCCGAACAGGAAGCCACCCACGGCGCCGGCCACGGCAAGGCCAACAACCTTTCGGGGGATGCCGGTGGCTGCCGGTGCAGGTGTGCTGGAGCTGGACATGGTTCTCCCTCGTGGCCGTGAGAAAAGCTGTCATGGCCGGAGTCGACAAAATGGCGGAGATTTTTCTCCATGCCCAAGCTACTGCATGCCCCGCCACCTCACGGCCCCAATTTGGGGCTCGTGCAACGTGAGAATGTTCTCAGTGGCCGAACGGGTCCGGATCCACTCCGGGCATCCAGGTCAGCCCGGGCACGCCCCAGCCATTGCTCTTGGCGGCACGCCGGGCCTTCTTGTTGAAGCGGGCGTTGAGCCGGTCAACGTAAAGCTTCCCGTCCAGGTGGTCGTACTCGTGCTGCATGCAGCGGGCAAACCAGTCTGTGGCCTCAAAGTCCAGGGGGTTGCCGTCCACGTCGAATCCGCGCACGCGCACCCACAGGGCACGCTTGAGCGGGAAGTCGATGCCGGGCACGGAGAGGCAGCCTTCCACCTCGTCGTCCGGGTCCGGGGCGTTGCCGGAGATCTTGCCCACCGTGAGCGTGGGGTTCACCACCACGCCGCGGGCGGGGACGCCGTCGTCGTTTTCCATTTGGTAGGTGAAGATCCGCAGGCCAACACCGATCTGAGGGGCGGCCAGGCCAACACCGTTGGCGGCGTCCATGGTCTCGAACATGTCGTCCACGAGGGCCTTCAGTTCGGCGTCGAAGGCCTTGACCTCGTCGGCGCGGCGGTGCAGCACGGGTTCACCCAGGATGGTGACGGGACGAATGGTCATGGTGGCTTCCTTTGCAGGCCGGGGGCAAGCGGGCGTTGTTGGTGCTTTTTCAGGCAATGAAAAACACCCCGACCAAATGACCGGGGTGTTTCACGATTCGCAGGGAATCACTTGGGGTGAGATACGGGGGTTGAACCCGCGACCTCCTGGACCACAACCAGGCGCTCTGCCAACTGAGCTAATCCCACCATGTCCGCCGCTGCTCTTTGGTCACCTTGCGGTGTCCTCCGTGCTTGTGGCAACGACCAATACTCTACCTGAAATTGGGAGGCGGTCGTGACCACTTGCCGCGATTTTGCCCGTTTTGTGAGCCAAATCGCATTGCGGTGGCGGAAGTTCCGCGAATTTGCGCGGAATTTTCACTCAGTGCTTGGCTGAAATCTTTTTTGCGGTGGCGGTGTCCGGGCCCGGGGCAGGCACAAAAACGGCTTCGCGGTAGTACTTCAGCTCGTTGATGCTGTCCTTGATGTCGCCCAGCGCGCGGTGGTTGCCTGTCTTGGCCGGCGACTGGAAGTAGGCGCGCGGGTACCAGCGGCGGGCAAGTTCCTTGATGGTGGAGACGTCGATGACCCGGTAGTGCAGGTGCTCCACCAGCTCGGGCATGTCGCGGACCAGGAAAACCTTGTCGGTGCCGATTGAGTTGCCGGCCAGGGGGGCCTTGTTGGGCACGGGCACGTGCTCGCGGATGTAGGCCAGGACCTGGGCCTGGGCGTCTTCCATGGTGGTGCCGCCGTCGAGCTCGTCGATCAGCTTGGAGGTGGTGTGCATGTTGCGGACAAAGTCGCCCATCTGCGCCAGGGACTCGGCGCTGGGCTTGATGACGACGTCGACGCCCTCGCCCAGGATGTTCAGCTCCGAGTCGGTGACAAGGGCTGCCACCTCAATCAGGGCGTCGTTCTCGGCGTCCAGGCCGGTCATTTCACAGTCAATCCACACAATGCGTTCATTAGTAATAGCCACCCGACCAATGTACCGTGAACGCGCCATGCCCGCGTGGGTTGCTCAGTGCCTGCGGGGCAGGTGGCTTGGCGTGACGGTGGCTGCGGGGGAGGCCGCGGCGTCATGGCGGGCAATGGCCTGCGGATTGCGGCCCAGGACAAACAGCTGGCGCACGCTCCACACAAACAGCACCACCAGCAGCAGGTTGCGCAGTGTCAGCACGGCTGCCATGCCCGCGTGGTTCATGGTGAGCAGGTCATAAAACAGCGGGAACACCAGGAACGTCAGCCCGGCCACGGCGATGAGCATGGCGGCCGGGACGCGCCAGGCACGCCAGTGGAGGGACAGGCCCACGGCAACGGCAGGCGCAAGCCACACCATGAACTGCGGCGAACCCACCTTGTTGAACACCACAAACGCCGTGGTCAGGGCCAGCGATCCAAACAGCAGCAGTGCCGTGCGGTCCGCGCCTCCATTGCGCTTGCCGGTGTGCAGCGCCCAGAAAACCAGGGCCGCCACCAGCAGCGCCGCGGCAATGAGCAGGGGCTGCATGAGGAAGCTCATGAGCTCGGATCCCGGGCCGTCCACCTGCATGGAGTTGATGTCGGTGTTCATGTACATGCGCGCCCCGCCCAGGCCCAGCACGCTCATCCACAGCCACGGGGTGGTGAACGTGGCCTCGAGCTGCATGCCGCGGTCGCCCTGCTCCAGCAGGAAGTTCAACAGCTGCGGCAGCGCACCCATGGCCAGGGCCAGCACCACCACGAAGGCTGTGACCAGCATTCCGGCCAGGACCACCTGCACACGCTGCTTGACCACTGTGAAAAGCGCAAGCACGACGGCGGCCGGCCAGACCTTTGTCCACGTCGCCACGCTCAGGATGAAGGAGGTCAGGAACGGGCTGGCAACCCCGATGGACAGGGCAATCAGCACCACGGGTGCGGTGAACCCGTCCACGCGGGCAAAGCCGAGCCACGCCATGATGGTGGTGAAGGAAAGCCACCACAGGGCGGCCGGAATGGCCTTGCGGTTGCGGCCCCAGCTGGTGAGCTTGCCCACGGCAAGAGTGTTCAGGGCTGCGATCATCAGGACCCAGAGAAAGAGGAAGGGGGCCGGGCCAAAAATGTATGCCACGGCCATGGGAACCAGGGCCAGGATGGGGTACACCCAGGGGCTGGGGCCCGAAACGCGGGAGCCGTCGAAGTCCACTGACGCCCAAACCCGGTAGATGAAAGTGTCACTGTAGGCTTCCCCGCGCAGTGACAGGATTGCTGCAAAGACAAGGAACAACACGTGGACGGCACCAAAGGCCACCCACAACCCGGCAGGGGACTTCAACCAGTTCTGCGCCGGCGTGGGCACAACTGCGTCCCGAAGGCGGGCAAGGGCGGAGAAAAACGTGTCCGTGGAAATGGTCCAGTCCTTCTGGGGTGCGGCGGCAGCCTGTTGTGGGCGCAGCAATTGAGTGAAACGCCGTGGTTGCGTGGCCCGCTTACTCAGGAGATGCTCGGCTGGAGTGGGTAGAATGCCAAGAATGTAGCGCTTGGCTTTTCCATGTTAGCGCAGCCGGAACTTGTTCCCGGGTAGCCCGTCCATGCGCATGCCAAGCCGTCCTGCCGTAGTTGCGGACACAGATAGTTCAGGAGTTTGTTGTTGACCAGCACTGATGTTGCCACGTCGAAGGTGAGGAACCGGGTGTCCGCAAAACGGCCTGTAGGCACCGGAACCGCGTCCTGGGCCATCTGGCAGGGATTTGCCGGCTCGGTCATGATCCTGGTGGGGTCACTTGGCGTCGGTTGGCTGGCCAGCAGCTCCGTGCTCATCCGCAACCCGCTGTTCATTTTGGCCCGCACCACGCCGGTTGCCGTCATCACCGCCACAGTGGTGCTCTGCCTTGGTGCCGCACTGTTGTTCCGGGCCTGGCTGCTGCTGCGCAGGCACCTGGCCGGCTGGGGCGAAGAATCCGGCCCCTTGCTGAAGAAAGCGCTGGCCCTGTGGGTTGCTCCCATGATGCTGGCGCTGCCCCTTTTCAGCCGCGACTCCTACGCCTACATTGGCCAGGGCCGGCTCATGCAACAGGGGCTCAACCCCTACACCGACGGCATCTCATCACTGAACAACTACTTCCTGCTGGGCCCGGACACCATGTGGACCGAGGCACCCACCCCCTACGGGCCGCTCTGGCTCTGGGTGGAACAGCTGGCAGTGCTGCTCCCGGCCAACAGCCCGGAAATTGCCCTGATTCCGTTCCGGCTGGCCAGCCTGGCCGGCGTGGTCCTGCTGGCCATCTATGTGCCCAAGCTTGCCCAGCGCCACGGATTCAACCCACACAGGGCCATGTGGCTTGCCGTCCTGAACCCCATCACCTTGCTGAACTTCATCGCCAGCGTCCACAACGACTCCCTCATGATGGGCCTCGTGGTGGCCGGACTCTACTACGCAAGCAACAAGCGGCCCGTGGTGGGCATCTTGCTGGTCACCGCCTCCATTGCCATCAAGCCCATTACGCTCATTGCCCTGCCGTTCGTGGGGCTGCTGTGGGCCGGATCGCGTGCTGGATGGGTGCGCAAGTTCGCCATCTGGGCTGCCACCCTGGGCATTTCCATGGGTGCCATGGCTGCCATGGGCGCGGTCAACGGACTGGGCTTTGGTTGGCTGGCGGCACTGCAGACCCCCGGCACGGTGTGGCATTGGTACGCACCGATTGGCATGGGATCCGTTTCACTGGGGTCCCTGGTGGACGTCCTGGGCGGCAACGGCAACGCCGTCGCCAATGGCATCCAGAAGGTGGCCCAGGCCATCTCCATCCTCCTCGTCGTGGCCCTGGCCTTCCTGAAGGTCAAGGTGGAGCCGGGGACGGACTCGGCCACCGCGCTCCCTGAACCGCAGCGCTACAGCCATGCCGTGCTCCGCCGCATGGCCTGGGCCTTTGCCGCCGTGGTGCTGCTGGCCCCCATGATCCAGCCCTGGTACGTGGTCTGGCTGCTGGCGTTCTTTGCCATCACGGGCATCAAGGACGGCTGGCAGGTGCGCGTGGTGTACTACGCCACCGCATTCTTCATCCTGATTGCCCTCACGGACCAGTTGAGCGTTTTCCCGTGGATTCCCATGGCCGTGGTGCGCAGCGTGGCTGTCGGGGTGGGCCTGGGCGGCGTGCTGTACGTCATGTTCGTGGATCCGAAAACCCGGGGCATGTTCGTGCCCAAGTGGGAGCGCCGCGGCGCGGAGAAGGTGCAGCTTCCCTCCTAAACCGGGACCGGTTCAGGGGGCCTGGAGGTGCTTGAGTGCCTCGCGGCGCGACAGCGGGCTGAGCCTTTCGCCCAGCCCGCCCACGTAGTCCCGGACCCACTCGGGCTCGGTCCTTGCGTACTGCCGAAGCGCCCAGCCAATGGCCTTGCGGATGAAAAACTCCTTGTCCGCCAGGTTGGGCTCAATCACCTCGGCCAGCAGCCTGGTGTCGGTGGCGGACTTCGCCGGCAGCTGCGCGATGATGGCAGCCCTGCGGAACCAGAAGTCGGGGTGCACGCTCCACTCGCGCAAAAGCGGCTCCATGCCCGCACGGTCTTTGTGAAGCAGATCCCACAGCCGCGGTGCCACCGAGTCCACAAAGTCCCACCACTGTCCCGTGCCAATCACCGTGGCGTAAAAGGGCAGCAGTCCCGGGTCGCCGCGTCCCAGCTTCGAGTCCGTCAGCATGATGGCGCAATAGCGTTCCTCGCGGTGAGTGGCTGCTGCCCAGAGCTCCGTCACGGAGGCAGCCAGGACCGCTGCGTTCGTGAAGGGGTGCTCCCGGGCCAGGTCCCGCACCGTCTTGCGGACAATGGGGGAGGGCACTCCCTTGTAGGGCATGGTGGATTTCATGTACGCGGCCATGCCGGCGGCTTTCTCCGGGAGGGCAACCGCGTCCAGGGCCGGGCCGAGCGCTTCCAGGAAAGCCTCGTTCGGTGTCCCTGTGACGGGTGAGGGGGCGGAGGGTGTCATTCCACCAGCGTAACTGCGGGAGGTCTACCATGTGGTTGATATGGAGCAAAGTGAAACGTTGCCCGAGGAATCGCTCGTTTCGGGGCTGCGGCTGGCCGGCTGCGTCTTCGCCGAGGAGGAAGCTGCCATTCTTCTGGAGTCGGCCCGCACGGACGCCGAACTTGCCATGATGCTCGCACGCAGGATCGAAGGGCAGCCGCTGGAGCACATTGTGGGCTGGGCCCAATTCTGCGGCTTCCGGGTCAAGGTGGCCCCGGGCGTCTTTGTGCCGCGGCGACGCAGCGAATTCCTGGTGGAGCAGGCGCTTGCGGCCCTGGCCGGGCGGGCCGGCCGTCCCGTGGTCCTTGACCTGTGCTGCGGCAGCGGTGCCGTGGGGGTGGCAATCGCCAGGTCCCTGGCAGCTGCTGCAACGGGGTGCGAGCTGCATGCAGCGGATGTGGACCCTGCCGCCGTCGTGTGCGCCACGGCCAACCTGGCGCCCTTCGGCGGGAGTGCCCACTGCGGGGACTTGTTCGCGGCCCTGCCGCAAGAACTGCGCGGGGGCATCGACTTGATTGCCGCCAATGCCCCCTACGTTCCGGCCGGGGCCATCGCGTTCATGCCGCAGGAAGCCCGGCTGCACGAGCCGGAGCGGGCCCTCAACGGCGGAGCCGACGGGCTGGACCTGCACCGCCGGATTGCCAGGGAGGCTTCTCAGTGGTTGCGGCCCGGCGGCTCGCTGTTGCTGGAAAGCAGTGCCCGGCAGGCACCGTTGAGTGCGGCCATCCTGGCATCTTGCGGTCTCACGGTCACCATTGCCTCCCATGACGAGCTGGATGCCACAGTGGTTGCCGGCATGCTTTCGCCGGCCGGAGAGCTTCATATCGGCCGCTGATGTGGCTAGCCTCGATACAGGGAAGCAACCATGCCGACGGGGGAGACCTTTATGAGCCTGCACAGCCACCACATCCGCCGCCACGAAGCCATGTCCGGCAGCGCCTTCGACACCGCGCTGGGGACCATTCCCCGGCATGAACTTCCGGAGGGAATCCAGGACCCCGATGCGGCAATGCGGTTCATCCAGGACGAACTCATGCTCGATGGCAACGCGCGGCAAAACCTGGCCACCTTTGTCACCACCTGGATGGAACCGCAGGCGGTGGCCCTGATCCGCTCATCGTTGGAGAAGAACATCATCGACAAGGATGAATACCCGCAGTCGGCTGAGATTGAGCGGCGCTGCGTGAACATCCTGGCCAACTTGTGGCATGCGCCGGAACCCACGGGCGGGGCAGATGCGGTGGGGTGCTCCACCACGGGATCCTCCGAAGCGGCGATGCTGGCCGGCATGGCGTTGAAATGGCGGTGGCGGGCGCGCCGGGAGGCAGCCGGCCTGGACGCCACCAGGCCCAACCTTGTCATGGGCGCCAATGTGCAGGTCTGCTGGGAGAAGTTCGCCAGGTACTGGGACGTGGAGGCCAGGCTGGTCCCGCTCGAGGGAGCCACGCACCTGACGGCCGGGCAGGCCGCAGCGGCCTGCGACGAAAACACGATTGGCGTGGTCGCCGTGCTGGGCTCAACCTTTGACGGTTCCTACGAGCCCGTGGCGCAGATCGCGGCGGCCTTGGACAAGCTTGAGGCCTCCACCGGCCTGGATGTCCCCATTCATGTCGATGCGGCCTCGGGCGGATTCATCGCCCCGTTCCTGGACACGGAACTCCTGTGGGACTTCGCGCTGGAGCGGGTGAAATCCATCAATGCCTCCGGGCACAAGTACGGCCTGGTGTACCCGGGCGTGGGGTGGGTGCTGTGGCGCAGTGCAGAGGACCTGCCCTCGGATCTGATTTTCAGCGTCGATTACCTGGGCGGTTCCATGCCCACCTTTGCCCTGAACTTTTCCCGCCCGGCCGCCCAGGTCGTTGCCCAGTACTACACGCTGGTGCGGTACGGATTCGAGGGCTACCGGCGAATCCAGGAGCGGTCCAGGCAAATTGCCGGCACCATTGCCCGCGGTGTCGAGGCCATGGGGCCGTTTACCCTGCTCAGCCGGGGTGATGAATTGCCAGTCCTTGCCTTCAAGTGCACGACGCCGGCTGGCTGGTCCGTGTACGACCTCTCGCACGAACTGCGCACCTTTGGCTGGATTGTGCCCGCCTACCCAATGCCGGAGGGGATGGCGGACACCGACGTCCTGCGGGTGGTGGTGCGCAACGGCTTCACCTTTGACCTGGCCGGGATGTTCTTGGCCGACGTGGCGAAATCGGTGGACCGCCTGTCCGGCCGCCAGAATGAAGCAGTGGCCTTCCACCACTGAGCCGCTGCGCACCGCGTGCCGGCGGCGTGTGGGCATCCCGCGGCGGGAAGTGCAGTTTCCTCCTGGAGGAAGTCGATGCGGAGTACAATTTGAAGCCAAGCGGCGTTCAGTGTCGGACCGTTGGAGTGGGCATGAATCTACTGAGGCCATCACAGTTTGCAGCAGGACGAGCGGTTGCACTGCGAGTCCTCGTCTTGACCGCCGCACTTGGCCTCATGACCGGCTGCGCAGGCAGCCCGGCACAAGTCGCGCCGAGCTCCACCTCGGTCCTCGAAGACACGGCCGATGGGTGTCTGCGGACCGACGGCGGGTGCCTCGGGGTTCTCTCCCCAGGTGCCCACAAAAGCGTCCATTTCACGACCTTCGGCGAACCGTCTGCCGGGCAGTTCTCCTACACAGTCGATTCGTCCTGGGCCAACGCTCTTGATCACACGCCCTCGTATTGGTTTCAGCGTGCCGACGCTTATGCCGCGAGCAACGGCGACGCCCAGCTGCCCGGAGTCTACGTATGGGGCGACGTTGCAGCCGCCGCTCAGACTTTCCCGTCCTGCCCAGAGGAATCCGACCCCGCTGGCCCCACCGAGGCAGTGGACCTCCTCGCTTGGATGACGACGCTTCGGGGCGTCATTGCGACGCCAATTAGCGCCCGGATAGGCGGTGCAACCGTCGATGGTCTCGACATCCGCGTTGACCCTGCCACCTCGTTGACGTGCGATGGGGCGGGTCCTTATGCGCTCCTGATTGCCGGCCGTCAAGGTGCGCCCGATCCGTATTTGTGGGGCGTCAGCTCGGTGGAGCGCGCGCAGGTCTTTCTTCTTGACCTCGGAGGCGGCCATACTGCCGCGGTCTTTATCCAGGCGCCGACAGCGGAATTCGACGCACTCCTGCCTCCGGCCCAAGACCTGATCGCCACGTTCAAGTTCACAGCACCCTGACCTGCCCACGACAAACGCTTGCTGTTGTGGTTCTCCGCCCGGAGTAAAGGCCGCGGGTTCAGTGCATTCATGGCGCGGGAGAGCCCATGAATGGTCATGTCTTGGTTGCACTCCGCTCAACGCAACGCCTGGCATCCTGGACGGACAGGATGGTGCCTCCTGCCGACTGGCCGGTCCGCCAATTTAGAAGCCTCCTTTCGCTCAGGGACCGGATGCGCGAAGATGGTTGAACAGCCCGCACAACCAGGGCCGGGCACAGATGGAGGGGGTGCGCCGTGAAGCCTCGATTCGGGCAGGGGGCAGTGGTCGTGGGGATGCTGCCGGAGCAGGATCCCGCCGTGCTGGCTTGCGCGGTGGCACTGGCCGCGGCCTCGGGGGCAGAGCTGGTCGGTGCCTACGTCGACCCCGGCAGCTACCTCATTGAGTGGGACCCCAGCGGAAACGTGCTGGGCAACTCCCTGGACCGGGCCCTGGACCCGGAAGATGATGCGGCCTCCGCCGTCCTGGAACTTGGACCGCTGCTGGCGGCTGCGGCGCAGGAACTCGGGCTGCGCTGCAGCTTCCGCGTCCTTGGCGGCGATCCGGCCATGGCCCTGGGGCGGCTGGCAGAGGCACTGCAGGCCGCCGTCATCGTGGTCGGTGCCCGGCGGCCTGGGCTCCTGGCCGGGGTCAGCGAGGCGCTGACCGGTTCAGTGGTGCGCAAGTTGCTGGCCACCCAGCACACGCCCGTGCTAGCCATTCCCCGGCTCGACGCACACCCGCCGCTGCACGGATAAATCAAGGCAGACGGGGCCTGCCAAACCCTTGACAAGCTGGAACCAACAGGGTCATGCTGAGATAGTCAACCAGTTGGTTGATAAACAAGATGGTTGATTATCGGGACGTGGCTGTGAACCAGGACAACGAGGCGAGGCTGGACAGGGCATTTTTGGCCCTGGCAGATCCGGTGCGCCGCAAGCTCGTGGCGCGGCTGTCGCAAAGTTCCGCGACGGTCAATGAACTTGCCGAGCCTTTCGAGCTGAGCAAGCAGGCCATCTCCAAGCACATCCAGGTGCTGGAACGGGCCGGGTTGATCACGCGCAGCCGCGACGGGCAGCGCCGCCCCTGCCACCTGGCGCCGGCCGCGCTGGAGGAGCTCACTGCCTGGATCGACGGCCACCGGCTCGTTGCCGAGGCCCGCTACCGGAGGCTCGACAGCCTCCTGGAAAACATGCAAGGTGCCGGCGCGCCCAGGGTGCGCGGCGCAGGAAACGAGTAAGGACAAGAGGAAACCACCATGACCACCACCAATGCACTTGTTGTCACCGCCGAGCCCGGCGTGCCGTTTGTGAGCAGCGTCCGCGAATTCGAGGCACCCGTGGCGGACGTCTTCCGCGCCTACGTGGACCCGGACCTCGTGGTCCAGTGGCTCGGGCCCCGGGACCTCTCCATGGAAATCGATGCCTGGGATGCCCGGACCGGAGGCAGCTGGGCCTTCACGCACATCGACGCGGAAGGGAACCGCTATGGCTTCCGCGGCGTCTTCCACGACGTCACGGAAAACAGCAGCATCGTCCAGACCTTCGAGTTCGACGGCTTCCCCGGCCACGTCAGCCTGGAGCGGCTGGAGTTCATTGACCTGGGCGGCCGCACCCGGATCGTGAACCACACGGCGTTCCAGTCGCAGCAGGACAGGGACGGGATGGTCGCCTCAGGCATGGAGCGGGGAGTCCGCGAGGGCTACGAACGGCTGGAGGAACTGCTGGGGATCACCGGATAGTCCGGCCGATCCAGGCATTGTTGGCGGGTTCAGCCGTCAGGCCAGGGCCCCCAGCAGTGAGGCATAGACCCAGTTGCGGTACCGGGGCAGGCTCCACCCGCACGCTTCCACGAGGGTGGCGTAGCTGTCCGGATGGCCCACGGCGAAGATCACCGCAGCCGCCTCGTCGTCGTCCATGCCGTTGCCCAGCCCGCCTCGTTCGCGGATGGCGGCCGCGGCGCGGCGGTAGTTGGCCAGCCGCTGCCGCGCCCGTTCATCGCGCAGCCTTGCCACTGCAGGGTCGACGGCGGCGGCCTGGCCTATCGCGGCAAAGGTGGCCCGGCTGCGGGGCATTCCTTCGGCGAACCAGTCGGCCAGCACGGCAACCACCGCCGGCACATCGGCCGCCGCTGCCACACGTTCGGCCATGAATTCCGGAACGGTCCTGGGGGAATTGGGTCCGGCCACCGCGGCGTCCAGCACGGCGGACAGCAGGGCGGGCTTGTTGCCCACCGAGTTGTAAATGGTTTGGATGGCCACGCCTGCGCGGCTTGCGATGGACTCAATGGACGTGGAGACGTAGCCGTTGCCCAAGAACAGCTCGGCGGCCGCCTCCACCACCACGGCGCGGGTCTCGGCGGCCTGGACTTGCCGCCGGTTCCGGGGTTTTTCTGCCGCCTCTTTCATGAAAAAAGAATAGCATTCCAATGATTGGAAGCGTATTCTAGTGAAATAGTTTCGCAGCAGTTTCCTTGGAGGCGCACCATGGCCGGAAACATGAACCACACCATTGTCATCGGGGCCGGGCAGGCAGGCCTGGCCGCGGCCGCACAGCTGCGCAACCGCGGCGTTGAATGTGAAATCCTGGAGGCCGCCGATTCGCCGGGGAACAGTTGGCGCAGCCGCTGGGACTCGCTGCGGCTCTTTACGCCCGCCCAACACTGCTCCCTGCCCGGCGCCACGTTCCCGGCAGCCCCTGGGGCCAAACCCGGCAAGGACCAGGTTGCCGACTACCTGGCCGCCTACGCCGCTGACATGCCCATGACCACTGGGGTTGCCGTGGAAGGCGTGCGCCGGGGCAGCGGCGGATTCACCCTGGACACCTCCGCCGGAACGTTTGAAGCACGAAGCGTCGTTGTGGCCACGGGGGCAACGTCGGTGCCGTTTGTCCCGGGGATTGCGGAACGTCTGGACCCCGCCATCCACCAGCTGCACAGCAGCAACTACAGGAATGCCGCGGCACTGCCGCCCGGAGGTGTGCTCGTGGTGGGGGCAGGCACCTCGGGCATTGAGATCGCCGTGGAGCTCTCGCGCACCCGCCAGGTGTGGCTGGCCGGACGGGTCCCGTTCCATGTCCCCGACGCACTGCTTGACCATGCCGGCGGGCTGTACTGGCAGTTCATCCACCGTGTGCTCACCCGCAGCACGCCCATGGGGAGAAAAGTTGCCGGCGGCTTCACGGCGCACGGCGGGCCGTTGATCTCGGTTTCCATGGAGGATGCCCGCAAGGCAGGTGTCCGCGCCCTGCCGCGCCTGGAGGAGGTGGACGGCAGCGGACGGCCCATGTTCGACGGGCAGGCACTGCAGGGGGCGGACACCGTCCTGTGGGCCACCGGGTTCAAGGCGCAGTACGGCTGGATCGAGGGGCTGCCCCTGGACAGCCGCGGCTGGCCTGTCACCACGCGCGGCGTGGTTGAGTCCGTGCCCGGGCTCTATTTTGTGGGCATGCCGTTCCAGTACGGCCTGACCTCGTCATTGCTGGGCGGGGTGGGCAGGGATGCCGCGCACGTGGCAGGGCACATCGCCGCGGCAGAAATGGCCCGGGATTCAGCCCTTGGACTGAACCACTGAGGCGAGCTGGGCCAGCCCCTTTTCAAAGTCGCCGCCCACCAGCTTGTCCATGTTCACGAACAAGGCGAACACCCGGCCCAGTCCCTTGTTCTCGCCCGCCATGGTCCAGGTGACCTGGGTGCCGTGGCCCTCGGGGACAAAGGTGAAGGTGGTGGGGTTGACGGCCTTCATGGGCTTGGTGAACTCCAGCCGCAGCAGGATTCGCGACGGCTCGGCCGCTTCCTGGATCTCCATGGTCCCGGCGCCGGCCTTGCCGTTGCCCTTCCAGGTGTACTTGGCACCCACACCTTCAACCGGGCCCGAATAGCTGCGCTGCATGGAGGGGTCCAGGCCCTCCCACGGCGACCAGCTGATCCACTCCCGGAAATTGCTGACCAGCGGAAAGATTGCCTCCGGCGGGGCCGGGATGAACGCCGTGCGCGAAACGCTGAATGATGACATGAGGCAAGTGTATGCGCCCGTCCATGCCCCGGCTAGGCGCTGTCGGGGCCCTCGGCGGCTTCCTGGGAGTGCATGCGAATTTCCGGCATGTCGGAGCCGTCGTTCCCTTCCGCCGCCGTCTCGCTGTGTTCACGCAGCGTGCCGTCGTCGGTGGTGCCTTCCAGCGGTGAACCTTGTGCTGGCGAGCTGTTCATGGTGCGACCTTCCCTCGCGCCGTGCGGCATCCTTGCGCCGCGCGGCCTCCCCTTCATTGTGGCCCCGTGGCGGGCGGAGGGACAGACTGGGGGCATGGAAAACTTTGTGGACCGCTGGCGCAGGGAGCTGCGCGGCACCTTCAGCAACAATTCCCCCACCATTCCGCAGTGGGAGCTTGACCTGGAAAAGGGCGACGACGGCGGCTACTTTGGGCCCGGATCGGCGGCCTGGGCCGTGCACGGCTCCATGACGACGCTCGTGGCAGGCATCCAGTCCCTGCTGATCCAGGCTCTGCACCCCGGTGCGCTCGCAGGAGTCCACGACCATTCCAGCTACCGGGCCGACCCCCTGGGCAGGCTCGCTGGCACCATCCGCTGGATCTTCACGGTCACATACGGGGACACGATGGCTGCCCGCGCAGCATCGGGGAAGGTGCTGGCCATCCACCAGTACATACGCGGCAGCTACACCGCCAACTCGGGGGAGGAGGTGCCCTACACGGCCAATGACCCCGAGCTGCTGCGCTGGGTCCACCTGGCGTTCACGCAGGCGTTCCTCGGCTCCCACGAAGCCTATGGCGGCCCCATTCCGGGGGGAGCCGACGCCTATGTGGCCGACTGGGCCGTGGCCGGGGCGCTCATGCGCGTGGAGAACCCACCCGCCACCCGGGCGGCTTTGCAGGAGCAGCTGGCCGCCTTTGCCCCGGAGCTGCGCTTCGATGAGCGCGTGGCAGAGACTGTGCGCTTCATCAAGGACCCGCCGCTGCCGCGCTCGCAGCAACAGGGCTACAAGGTGCTGTTTGCCGCCGCGGTGGCGTCACTGCCTCCCGGCTACCGGGAACTGCTGCGGCTGGAAGCGCCGTCCCTTGGCCCGGTGCCGCTCCCTGTGGCGCTGCCGGCCAAGGCCGTGCTCGCCGTCGTCGGCTGGAGCCTGGGATCGCCCGGGCCCAGTGAGGCATCGGCCCTGGCGCGGCGGCGCCGGCTGGGCTTGGAGCAGGTTCCCAGCAAGCACCGCTAGGCTGGTCACGGCACATTTTGCCGACTAACTGTCACCAACTAGCCAAGGACTGCAACCAGCCCATGACTCCCCGCACTTTTTACCGCACCGTGGCCATCGCAGAGGCCGTCACCTGGACCATGCTCATTGCCGGCATGATCCTGAAATATGTGTTCAAGGTGGGGGACTGGCCGGTCAAGGTTGGCGGTTTTGCCCACGGCCTGGTGTTCATTTCTTACGTCTCAACTGCTGTTTTGGTGGGCCTGAACCAGCGCTGGCCCAAGAGGCAGATCACGGGAGCCGCCTTCACGGCGTTTGTGCCCTACCTGACCATCCCCTTTGACCGCTGGCTGGAGAAGAACAACAAGCTCGACGGCGAATGGCGCACCGCCGCAACCGACCACCCGCGCGACTCACACTGGGTCCAGGTGGTGCTGCGCTGGATGCTCAACCGGCCCGTGCTGCTGGGTGTGCTGTTCGTGGTGTTCGTTGGCGGCATCATGGCCACCATGCTGTTCATTGGCCCTCCCGGCGGCCGCGCCTAGCACCCTTCGGCACCGGCGCGCGTGACTGTGCCGGACGCCCTCAGCCGGCGGTCCCGCTGCGGAACGCCACAAGCTGCGCCTGCATGTCCCAGTACGGTGTTGCGGCCGGGGCCGGGCGGCCATCGCGCAGGGCGTTGACGGCGTCCACGGCCGAGTCGACTGCCCTCCTGTAGGGCAGGGACCCGGAGCTGACCCGCCTGACGCCAAGCCCGCCCAGCTCGGCCACCGTCAGGGACGGGTGGGCCAGCACATTGACCGGCAGTGAGGTTCCCGCCGTGACCGCGCCGATGTCCGCGGCTGCGGCCAGGCCCGGGACAAAGATCCCGTCGGCACCGGCATCGGCGTAAATGCGGGCACGTTCCAGGACAGCATCCACCGTGGCTTGTTCGGCGAACCAGAAGTTGTCCACGCGGGCGTTGATGAACACGCCGGGATTGGCTGAGCGGACAGCGGCAATCTTGGCTGCGAAGGTGCCTGCCTGAACGAGGTGGCCGTCCACGCTGTCCTCCAGGTTGACCCCGGCCACGCCCAGCGCTGCAAGCTCCGCCACGTAGTCGGCCACCTCCGCCGGATCGGCGGAATAGCCGTCCTCAATGTCCGTGGTGACATGGACGTGGAGCGGGCCAAGTTGGGCGGCAAGGGCCATGGTGGCAGCCTTGCCGGAATGGCCGCCGTCGGGCTGGCCTGCACTGGCGCAGATGCCAAAACTGGTGGTTCCCACGGCCGGGTAGCCGGCCGCGACGAAGGCAATGGCCGTGCCCACATCCCAGGCATTGGGCAGCAGGAGCGGGGTGGTGCCGTGGTGCAGTTCCCGAAATGTGGCCATGGCTGTTCCCCTTCCGGCGACAGGCAAATGTTGCCTTGCCGCACAGTCTACAAGGGGGTCCGGACACCGGGCTTGGGGGTGCGCCGCCAAACCAGCCCTCTCGTCAGGCCGCCTTGTTCGCCTTCCGCCCGGGTGCCGCAGGGTTGGTTTCGGCTGCGTGTGCCAGCATTTCCGGGGCCCGGGCAACCAGCAGCCATACGGGCAAAACGGCGAAGCACAGCAGTGGCAGCAGCTTGATGTCACCGGCAACCACCACGGCGATGAAGATGGCAATCCAGCCGTCCCGGGACACGGCCAGGACGGTGCCCAGCGCGCCGCAGGCAACGGCCAGCCCCAGCGGGACCTGCGGGAACAACGCATGGCAGAGCAGGCCCACGGCCACGCCGATGAACACAGCCGGGAAGATCCGGCCGCCCCGGAAGCCGGCCGTGGAGGCAATGAGCAAGGCAAAGAGCTTGACCAGAATGATGGTTGCGATCTGCAGGGCCGTGAATTCCCCCGCCCGGTTCACGAGGTCCACCATCTGCGTGCTGCCCTTGAAGAGTGTCAGTGGCCCGCCCAGGGCGCCCAGCAGGCCCAGGAGCATGCCGCCGGCCGTGGTGTAGAGCAAAGGCCAGCGCAATTTGCGGAACGTTGCATGGAACGGCTGGAACAGGACGGCGCCCAGCAACCCCACCAGGGCGGCGAGGCAGGCGATGGCCGCAGCGGCAGGCAGCAGCCCCAGCAGGGGTTCATCCAGCAGCGGCATGGCAGGTGACCGCAGCTGCTGGCCGCCCAGAAACAGCAGGGTCATCGAGGCGGTGCTGGCCGACAGGAGCGGCAGGAACAGCCTGTCCCACAAGGCGCCGCCTGACTTGGCGGCCGCAACCACGCCGGTCAGAACCAGGATTGCGGCCACAGGGGTTCCAAAGAGCGCCCCAATGGTTCCCGCCGCGGTCACCATGACCACCAGCTGGATCCCGATCTGCGGCCAGAACCGGTTGACCAGGGCAACGAGGATCGCGGTGTTGATGGCAATGATGGCCGACTCCGGGCCCAGGCTCACGCCGCCGGCCAGGCCCAGGATGGTCACCAACACCAGGCCGGGCACGGCGGAAAGCCGGAGTGGAGGTGCGATGAGGTCCACGGTGGCCGAGTCCCGGCCGCCGTGGCCAGGGACAAACGTGACAACCAGCCCGATGGCAAGCCCCGTGAGGGTGAGGACGCCGAAGATCCACCAGCCCGAGTCCGGTGAAATGCCAACCTGCCCGGGCAGGTGAACCCACAGCAGTTCCTGAAGCAGGTGGGCTGCCTCGTCCACCAGGAACAGGCACAGGGCCGACACCACGCCCACCAGGATTGCCGGCAAGGACAATTGCAGCAGCGTCTTGATGGAGGGGGCGGCTTGTTCGTCCACGGTGTTCATCGTCCAAATGTACCCGAGCACAATGGCCTCCAGAGGGCATGCCTGGCCCTCCGCCGGCTAGTCCAATTCGCTGTCAGCTTCCTTCAGGCTGCGCTGGCGGTGGAGGAGGGCAAGCAGGGGAAAGAGCAGCACCGAGAGCATGCCGGCGCCGATCAAGGCCGTGGCAATTCCCGAGGGAAGCAGGCCCCGCTCCCGGCCAATCGCGGTCACGGCAACGATGATGGGGAGCCCGGTGGCTGCGAACAGCACAATGGCACGCCTGTCCCGCGAGGTTGCCCCGGCGGGTGCAGCCAACAGGTTTGGCAGGCCACGGACCACCAGGAACAGGACCAGGAACAGCGGGACCAGTGCCAGGACCAGCGGATCGGCCAGCAGGGCGGCCAGGTCAAAGTCAACGCCCGTGTTGACGAAGAACACCGGGACCAGGAATCCGAAGGCGACGGCGTCGAGCTTGTGTTCCACAACCTCCCGGTCGTGGTGGCCTGCCCCTGCGATCAGGACGCGCCACAGCACCCCCGCCGCAAAAGCGCCAAGGAGCATGTCCAGGCCGAAGGCGACGCTAAGGCCCACCAGCAGTGCCAGGATCAGCAAGACCAGGCGCACGGCAAACTGGCCGCTGGTGTGCAGGGTGAGGTTGACCATGCGGTGGATCGCCTTGTTGCTGCCGCGGCCGGTGAGCCAGACGGCGGTTCCGGAGATGAGCACAAAGCCCACCAGGACAACCAGGGAGGGCCCCAGGTTGCGGCCGCTGAGGAACAGTGAAATGGCCAGCAGTGGGCCGAATTCACCCACTGTGCCGATCGCCGTGACAGCCTTGCCGAACGGCGTCGAAAGTTCCTTGGCATCGCGCAGCACGGGCAGCAGCGTGCCCAACGCGGTGGAAGCGAGTGCCACGCCAATGAAGACCCCTGCCGCCGGAGTCGGGGCCAGCAGGATGCCGGCAACCAGCCCACCGCCGAGCGAAATGAGCCACGCCAGGCTGGCGCGGTTGAGGGGGCGGCCCTTGATGGCAGCAAAGTCAATCTCGTTGCCGGCCATGAAGAACAGCATGGCCAGGCCCAGGTCCGCCAGCACCTTGACGAACTCCGTCGGCTCCGCCCAGCCGAGCACGCTGGGGCCGATGATGATGCCCAGGACAATCTCAAAGACCACCAGCGGAACCTTGGCGACCTTGCCCACCGCCGCGGCGAGCAGGGGAGCGGCCGTGGCCACGAGGGGAATGAGGAGCAGGCTGAGCAGAAGATCATTCACGGCGGGTTCCTTCAGCTGGCGGGCTGGTTCAGCCTCCAGTCTGGCAGTAGGACCGGCCCCGGGCCATGGTCGCCTGGCTGCCGGGCCGTGTCCAGGCTCGTTGCACGCCACTCCACCGGAAGCGTATTCTCCGAATAGACACAGGGAGACCAGATGCCTGAACGCGTGCTTGTTACGGGAGGAACCGGCTTCGTTGCCGGGTGGTGCATCGTGGAGCTGCTGCGGCGCGGATATGACGTGCGCACCACCGTGCGGAGCCTGGGCCGGACCGGCGAGGTGCGCGCTGCCGTTGCCACAATGGTTGATCCGGGGGAGCGGCTCACCTTTGCCGTCGCCGACCTCAGCGTCGATGAAGGCTGGGATGCGGCCGTGGCCGGCATTGACTATGTGCTGCATGTGGCATCGCCCCTGGGCGCCGAGACCTCGCGCGACCCGGAGGCACTGATCGGGCCGGCCCGCGACGGCACGCTTCGGGTGCTGCGCGCAGCAGTGCGGCAGGGGGTCAAGCGCGTGGTCATGACCTCGGCAGCGAACGCGGCCAGTCCGTCGTCGTACACGGACGACGGCGTGACCGATGAATCGCTGTGGACCGACCCGGACGATCCCACCTTGACCCCGTACCGCAGGTCCAAGACCGTGGCCGAGCTGGCGGCCTGGGATTTCATGGCCGGGCAGCCCGGGACCACGCTGGCCACGATCCTGCCCGGGGCCGTGTTGGGGCCGGTCCTGTCCACCGCCAACCTGGGGTCGGTGCAGATCGTCGCGCGCATGCTGGGTGGAAAGATGCCCGGCAGCCCGCGCATCGGACTGGAAATTGTCGACGTGCGGGACCTGGCGGACATCCACATCCGCGCCATGACCTCCCCCGAGGCCGCGGGGCAGCGCTTCTTGGCCACGGGAGAATTCACCTGGATGCGCCAGATGGCACTGCAGCTCCGTGCCGCGCTGGGAGCGCAGGCGTACAAGGTGCCAACCCGCCAGCTGCCCGATTTCCTGGTGCGCATCTCAGCGTTGTTTGACCCGCCGCTGCGGTCCATCACGGTCTCCCTGGGGCGGCGCAACCGGCACAGCACCGACAAGGCCACGCGGGTGCTTGGCTGGCAGCCGCGGCCGGCGGAACAGGCCGTCGTGGACTGCGCCAGGAGCCTGATCGAGTGGAAAGTGGTCTGAGCGGCTGAGGTCAAGTCGCCCCAGCCCGCCGGGCAACGGCTTTCTAGTGAGTCGTAGCTCCCTACGGCCCGGGTGTCATGATTACGCAACAATCCATTGCCCTTATTATGGTTAGGTTAGCCTTTCCTCTTGTCGCCTGGCGTGGCCGGTGTCGGAGCTGACGCAGCCCCACTTCGTTGACCCCATCACTTGCACGGAAAGAACAACCATGAACAAATCCTCCATGCCGCAGTGCACAGGGTGCCCCAGCCAGGGAAATGCGGTGCGGTCCCATGGGCGCTAAATTGTTGAGTCCGCCATCCGGAGCCGAAGCGTTGGGTGCCGGGCTGTCCGGACAGCTGCCGAACCAGTCCCGCGTCCGGCTGTTCCTCTGTGGCTGCCTGTGCGTGGCCGGGTGGCTGGCCGCCGTTGCTTTCGGCTACTACGTGGACGCGGGCCAGGAATTGCACCGCATTGGTCTTGCCGTGCACATCCTGGCCCTGGTCCTCTCGTTCGGGACCATACTTGTGGTCGACTGGCTGGGCTTCCTCTGGCTGCTGGGCAAGAAGGAGATTCATGAATCGGGCCGTCTTGAGGCGGCAGCCAAGCCGCTGATCTGGGGCGGCCTGGCCTTGATGCTGGTTTCAGGCGCATTGATCCACCCGGACCTGGCCAACCCCGTCACTGTGATCAAGTTGCTCTGCGTGCTGGTGCTCATGCTCAACGGGCTGGGCATTGCCCCCGCCATGCATCAAATGTTGGCGCTGCCGCCCCATACACGCTTCGGTGAGATGGGCCGCCGCCTCAGGACCCGCCTCATGGTGGCCCTGACCATTTCCCAGCTCTGCTGGTGGGTGGCGGTGTTGATTGGATTGGCCAACAGCACCGTCCGGCGGTGGCCAGGAAACTAGTGGAAGCGGGGTTTGCACCGAGGTGCGCCTATCCGCCGGGCCAGTTCCCCGCCCAATCCGGGGTGATGCCTTGGCTGCCCGCCGGCTGGGTGGATAGGCTCGTGTCCAACGAGGAAGGACCTTGCCATGAATACATCGATGCCCGATCTCGCCGTCACCGGATCAACGGGTGTGCTCGGCCGGCTTGTTGCGGGGCTCGTGGCGAACGCCGCAGTGCCGCAGCGGCTGCTGGTCCGCACGCCTGCCAAGGCACCGCAGTTGCCCGGGGCCACTGTCCACCCCTTCAGCTACGAGGACCGCGAGGCGTCGGTGCTGGCCTTGGCGGGCGCCGCCACGTTGTTCATGGTGTCCGCTCCTGAAAGCGAGGGCCGCTTGGGGCAGCACAGATCGTTCATTGATGCGGCCTCCGACGCCGGTGTGCGGCATGTGGTCTACACGTCCTTCCTGGGGGCGGCCCCGGATGCCACTTTCACCTTGGCCCGCGAGCACCATGCAACCGAGGAATACATCAAGTCCTCCGGGATGGACTGGACGTTCCTGCGCGACAGCCTCTACATCGACTTCATGGACGCCCTCGTGGGGGACGACGGCGTCATCCGCGGCCCCGCGGGCAGCGGCCGGGCAGCCATCGTGGCCCGCGCCGACATTGCTGCCGTCGCGGCCGCCGTCGTGCTCAATCCGGAGGCCCACAGGAATGCCAGCTACGACCTCACTGGGCCCGAATCGCTGCGGATGGAAGATGTTGCCTCCATCCTCAGCGCGTCCCGGGGCAGCACTGTCACCTTTCACGATGAAACGCTGCCTGAAGCCTATGCATCGAGGGAAAAGTGGGGCGCCCCTGACTGGCAGGTCGATGCCTGGGTGAGCACCTACACCGCCATTGCCTCCGGCGAATTGGCTGCGGTCACCGGCAACGTGGAAATGATCACGGGCCGCAGGCCAGTCAGCCTTGCCGAGTTTCTTGCGGGCAAGGTGGGCTGAAGCCGGGTCCGCCCGGGTCCAGGGCTGGCCGGCTACTCATGCCCCCGGGCGCGTGTGTAGCTGAGCATGGCGACCCCGCTGGGGGTGGCAACTGTCCCCGTCAAGGTGAAATGGGCCGGAAGGCTGGCTTCGCCAAACATTCGCTTGCCCGCTCCAAGCACCACAGGAAAAACCAGCAGGCGGTACTCGTCCACAAGGTCGAGCCCGGCGAGGCCCCGAACCAGGGTGCCCGAACCAAAAACGACCAGGTCGCCGTCGCTTGCCTCACGGAGGTGCCGGACGGCCGGCGCCAGCTCGCCCCGGACAGGATGGGAGTTCTGCCATGCAAGTGTCCCGGGCGAGGATGTGACAACGTACTTCGGCATCGCGTTCATGGCCGCGACCGCAGGCTCGGCAGGATCCGCCTGGGCCCAGGCGCCGGCAAATATGTCGTAGCTGCGGCGGCCCAGCAGCATTCCGGCCGCGGCGACCGTTTCCTGTTCCATGAAGTCGTTGACGGTTCCGTCGACGTAGGGCAGCACCCACCCGCCGTGTTCGAATCCGCCGTCGCGGTCCTCATCCGGCGACAACGGCGACTGGATCACTCCGTCCATGCTCAGGAAATTTACGACGGCGATGCGGCCCATGCTGTTCCTCCCCAAAACTCGCAATGTGCCTCCATGCTGCCATTGCCCGCCCCGGGGCCGTCAACCCCTAAGCCCCTGCGAATAGTTGAAGCTACAAGTAATGGTGTATCTTTGGAAGCAGGCCGGGTCTCTGCCCGTGGCCGCGAAGATGTCAGCAACCCCCAAGGAGTCCCCATGAACACCACGCTGCGCGATGTGCGTTCCCCCGGCTGGGCCACAAGTCCTTCCCCCAGCGAGGCCGTGCTGTTCCTCCACGGATTCGGTTCCAACGAACTGGACCTCGCCCCGCTGGCCCCTGCCCTCGGACTCGGGCTGCCTTGGGCATCACTGCGCGCGCCGCTTGAGCTGGGCAATGGGGGAGCGGCATGGTTTCAGATCACGACGCCGGGTGTCCCCGATGTTGCGCCGGTGCAACAGGCGACGGATGCCATCTGGGCGTGGATTGAGCAGAATGTGGATCCCGGGACACGCATCATCCCCATTGGCTTCTCACAGGGCGGCCTCATGGCCAGCCAGTTGCTGCGCACCCGGCCGGAGCGGGTGGTTGCCCCCGTTGTGCTCGGCGGATTTGTGCTCGGTGCCGAGCAGCCCGGGGACGGCCTCCTGGCTGCGCAGCGCCCTCCGCTTTTCTGGGGGCGCGGTGCCGAAGATGGTGTCATAGCTCCAGTGGCCATTGCCCGCACCAGCGAATTCCTCCCGAACCACACCGCGCTCAATGAACGCATCTATCCCGGGCTGGGGCATGGCATCAACGCCGCCGAGCTCGCCGATGTGCGCGAATTCCTGGCCCTGGAAGTTGGCGCCCGCGCGGTGGCGGCATGACCCCAGCCCCCTCGTTTGAGATTGGGATTTTCACCTTCGGTGAGCTGACCCGCAATGCAGACGGCAAGCCCATGGAGGCGGTGTCCCGCACGCGCGACATTCTGGAGTGGGCCCGGGTGGCGGACCAGGCCGGCCTGGACGTGTTCGGTGTTGGCGAGCACCACCGTGAGGACTTTGCTGTTTCCTCGCCTGCGGTTCTGTTGGCGGCTGCGGCAGCGCAAACCACGCGGATCCGCCTGACAAGCACGGTGACAGTCCTCTCGAGTGCCGATCCGGTCCGCGTTTTCGAGGACTTTGCCACTCTGGATCTCATCAGCGCCGGGCGGGCCGAGATCACGGCGGGCCGTGGCGCCTACCTCGAGTCCTTCCCCCTGTTCGGGCAGCAGCTGGAAAGATACGACGAATATTTCCAGGACAGGCTTGAACTGCTGCTGCGCATTCGCGATGAAAACCCCGTCACGTGGCAGGGGACAACTCGTCCACCGCTGGCCGGCGCCGGGGTTTGGCCGCGGCCGGTGCAGGAGTCCCTGCCAATCTGGGCTGCCGTGGGAGGCACACCCGCCTCGGCAGAGCGGGCCGGCATGCTTGGCCTGCCGCTTTACCTGGCCATCCTGGGGGCGCCGGAACGTTTTGGGCCGCTGGCTGAGTTGTACCGCCGTGCGGCGGGGGCAGCCGGCCGGGAACCTGGCCAGATCGGGGTCACCTCCCACTTCTACGTTGAAGAAACCTCGCAAGGGGCCAGGGACACCTTCTTTCCGCACTACTCCTCCTACATACAGCAAAACATGCCGCGGGCCGGCAGGCTGGACCGTTCCAGCTTTGATGCCTGGGCAGCCCCTCGGGGAGCGCTCTTCGCGGGCAGTCCTGCCGAAATCGTCGAGAAGATCCTCTGGGAGCATGAGATCCTGGGCCACACGCGGTTCCTTGCGCAGGTGGGGCTGGGTGGCCTGTCGCAGGCGGACACCCTGCGGTCCATTGAGCTGCTGGCCACCGAGGTTCTTCCCGCGGTGCGTGCGGCGCTCCGGGGATAGCCATTCGACGTCGGCGGCGTGCCCGTGGAGCGGCCAGCAGCGGGCCACTCCCGCAGGAACCTGCCCGCGGGAGGGGCCCTGCTAGGCTGGAGAACATGCGTAGCCCCATGCGATTTATCAGCCCCCGACCGTATCCCGGTCGCGAGGGCTTCGAGGCGCGCGCCTAAGTCCTGGCGGCGGAATGGCTCGGGGGAGCACCCGCCGATCCAATCCCAGACCTAGGACTTTCATGACAAATTACCTTTCCCCCGCCGAGCTGCATGCGGCGTTGATGCTTCGCGACCTCTCCGACCCGGACCAAGGCCCCCATGCGATGCAGGCGCTCTTGGGCCACGTGACCACCGCCCTGGCCCAAGCCTGGGGAGTCCCGGCCCGAACCGTGCGAAACAGCCCGTTGGTTTCGGTCGCGGACAACTACGACAATCTCGGCTTCGCCCCGTCGGCGGTGACCCGCGACCAGAGATACTCGCGGTACGTGAGTCCCACTGTGATGCTGCGCAGCCACACCTCCGCTTCTGTCCCCGGGCTGCTCAGGCAGCTGCCGGAGGCCACTGCCCTGGACGAACTCGCCGTCGTGCCTGGCCTGGTGCACCGCAGGGACGCAATCGACCGCACCCACGTTGGGGCGCCCCACCAGGTGGACCTGTGGCGCGTGTCCAATACAGGAACCCTGGGCACCGAGGACTTGGAGGCGATGGTGGCTGTCGTTGTGGAGGCGGTACTGCCCGACGCCGAATGGCGCACGGTCCCGGCCGTCCATCCCTACACAACGAGCGGAATGCAGGTGGATGCACTCATTGACGGGGAATGGCTGGAACTGGCCGAATGCGGTTTGATGGCACCGCACCTCTTCGCCACTGCGGGACTGGACCCGGAACAGTGGTCAGGACTTGCCCTGGGCATGGGCCTGGACCGCGCCTTGATGCTGCGCAAGGGCATTCCCGACATTCGGCTCCTGCGTGCCGGGGATGAACGCATCAGTGCCCAAATGCTCAACCTTGAGCCGTGGCGCCACGTCTCCCTGCTGCCGCCGGCACAAAGGGACATTTCCATTGTTGTCGCCGACTCCTTCGACGAGGAAATTCTGGGTGACGAAGTCCGGCAAGCGCTCGGATCACGGATGGATGACCTTGAATCCGTGGAACTCCTTGAGCTGACCCCAAGCCGGGATCTTCCACTCGGCGCAAGGGAGCGACTTCAGATCGATGAGGGCCAGGCCAACGCCCTCATCCGGATCGTGCTCCGGCCCATCGACAGGACACTGACGGCGGCAGAAGCCAACCTCATTCGCGATGACATCTATGGTGCACTCCACCAGGGGCCGGTCATGGAACTCATCGCCGGGTGAGCCGGCGCAGGCGCGGCCAGTGGTCCTGGACCACTGGCCGCGTCCAGCGGAGGCACCGCAACGTCAGCTCGAGGGGCTGCCGGGTTCCATTTCCGCAAGCATGCGAACTTCGATTTCGGATTCAGGGTGGTCATTGGGGTCCATGCCCAGCAACCACGTCAAGCCCTTCAGCCCCCGGGAGTCGAGGCCCACAAGGGCGATCGCGATGATTGTGTCGTCGGGCGCCTGGTTCCTGGTCCAGTCGCGAACTTCGCTGAAGGTGGCACCGGAAACGTCGAACGTGGTGATTGATCGCTCGGGTCCCTGGGCAAAGTAGACCCGGAAAGTGGAGTCGTGCTGCTCCCAGGTGCTGTCCCGCTCGTCCACTTCCTCAATGTGCATGGTCACCATGATAGGCAGCACTGCTGCTAGATTGGCCACCATTGGACTCAGCCAAACGCCTACTCGACGCCCGACCCAGGACGGATCACCATATGCGCAAACTCGTGTACTACGTGGCAACGACCCTCGACGGCTACATCGCCGGCCCGGACGGTGGCGACCCCAGCGGGGCAGAGTATTTCCCGATCACGCCCGACGTCGTCCGGTTCATTGTGGAGAACTATCCGGAGACGCTTCCCGGACCTGCCAGGGCCGCAATGGGCCTGGATGGCCCCGGCCTGGCTTTCGACACGGTCCTGGAAGGCCGGGCATCGTACGAGGTTGGCCTCGCCGCCGGATTGACGGACGCATACCCCCACCTTCGCCACCTCGTGTTTTCCTCCACCTTGGAAAGCATTGACCCTGCAGTCGAAACTGTCCGCAGCGGCGCCCTGGAGCGGGTGCGCGAACTGAAGGCAGAGCAGGGGAAGGACATCTGGCTGGTGGGCGGCGGCAAGCTGGCCCACTCCCTGCTGCCTGAAATCGACCGGCTCATCCTCAAACAGAACCGTTCCATCATCGGATCCGGCATTCCCCTGTTCGACGGCCCGTTCCAGCCCGTCATGTTCGAGCCTATGGACGAGACCCTGTTGGAATCCGGCGTGCGAGTAGTCACCTACGACCGCACCGGCCGTTAGGGTCCAGATGACCATGGAACCCGGGGATGCTCAGCTCAATGATGGTGTGGTCATGCTCCGACCACTGCAGCTCGATGATGCGGCGGACCATCTGGCCGGCGAGGATACGGAACTGGTGAGGTGGCTGTCGGGTGGACCCGGGACCGAGGAAACAGTTCGGGCCTGCGTTGAGCGGGCCCAACAGATGTGGGCCAACCACGGCCCCATATTCACCTTCGCCATCCGCCCAAGTGCCTGCGACTCCCTCGCCGGAACAATCGACGTCCAACTGGACCAGCCGGCGTACCGCCCCGGCCAGGCCAACCTGGCCTATGGCTTGTATCCGCAGTGGCGGGGCAGGGGGCTGGCAACTCGGGCAGTCAATCTTGCCCTGGAGTTCTTGCGTTCACAGGCCGGCGTGAACTCGGCGCTCATCCGGGTCGAGCCAGGGAACGCGTCCTCAGTGTCTGTTGCCATGCGCGCAGGCTTCACCCTGGTGGCACACTCAACCGAGACCGCCGACGGCCATGACTGGTACGAACACGAGATCAATCCAACGACTGCCCGGGGGTGATAAGCCGGCAGAACGGATTGCTTGTGAACACGAGGCGCGAAGCTTGCCGTGACCGATGAGTGATGCTGTGCTGGACTGCCCATGCAATTGTCGGTGGAGCGAGGCTTAGCCGGCCCGGCTAAACACGCCGAGCCCGTTCGGCTCCTGTCCGGGCCCCGGGAACTTGTTGAAGTAGGTCAAGGTGACCCCGCTGATCTGCCCGTCCTCGCGGACGAAGACCGCGGAGGAGAGTGAACCGGGGAGCGCGTTCTCACCGGTCGGCACGAAGGACAGCGTGTCGCCGTCCCACGGATCGATCTTGAACGTGTACCCGCCCTCGGGGCCAAGCGCGCCGGTGAGGACACCGTTTTTCTCGGTCACCTCGAATTTGCCAAAGTAGGGGCTCGTGTACGTGCCCACATAGTCGCCGGCCGGACCCGCCGGCGCAGCGTCCGTGGGTGGCTTCTTGCCGACGAGGTCGCCGGCCGGGTCGGAGAAGTGCGCGAAGACGCCGGGCCACAGGTCCAACCAGGGGCGCGTCTCCGCACCGAACTGGACCAGGTCGACGAACTCCGAAACGATCAGCTCCGGGACACCCGAGGGTGCTCCGTTCGTGAGCACGACGATTCCGAGGTTCAGGTCCGGGATCATCGTGGCGTTCGTGGCGGAACCCCACCCGAAGGCGCCGGAGTGGCTGATGCTGACGCGGCCGGTCACGGTGGCACCGACGTTTGTGCCGAAGCCATAGTGCGAGGTGCGCGATGTCAGGTTCGCGGCATCGCCGCCGGTGATTGAGTGGGCGGAATAGGTTTTTGCCAGCACCAGCGGGTCGATGAATTCAGCACCGTCGACCTTGCCGTTGGCCAGCACCATGTTCATCCACTTCGCAATGTCTCCGGCAGTGGAGGCGACACCGCCGGCAGGAGCCTCGGCATCAGCGTCTCGGTCGAACAGCTGCTCGTACTTTCCTACGCCGGTGCGCGCATGCATCGACGCGCGGTCATCTGCGGCAAGGTACTCGTCGTGGACGGTGGTGGTGGATGTCATGCCGAGCGGCTCGAACAGCAGCTCGTGCGCCGTCTGCGCCCACGTTTGCCCGCGAGACGCCGCGACCGCCTCGCCGCCCACCGTCAATCCAAAGTTGGAGTACTGGTAGGTGTCGCGGAACGACGCCAGGGGAATCTGGTTCATGTGGGCCATGATGTAGTCCACATCGAAGCCGATGTCCTCGAGGTCATCGCCGCCACCGGTCGGAATGCCGGTGCGGTGTGAGAAGTAGTCGGCGATCTTTCCATGCCTGGTCACATACGGATCGTTGAGTGCGAAGTCGGGGAGGTACTTGACCACCGGATCATCCCAAGACAGGCCGGGGTCTTCGGTGATTGCCTTGGCCACAATGCTTGAGGAGAGGGGCTTGGACAAAGACGCGATCTGAAACACGGTGTTGGCGTCCACTGGCTTCTTCGTGTTCACATCCCGCACGCCATGTCCCTCTTCGAACACGACTTTGCCGTTGGAGACCACCGCGACTCCCGCGCCGGGCACTCCTGTCTGCTTGAGCGCCTTGTCGATGAACTGGGGTAGCGCAGCGACGGCTGCGGCAACTGCCGTGTCACGATCAGTGTAGAGATCCATGACGTCCTGGTTGGGTGCTTCGCCAAGTGTGACGGGGACCCCGCTCGAGGACGGCCGTTCCCCACCCGTACCCCCGGTGCATGCAGTGATTCCCAGCATGAGAGCTGCCGCCGTCGAAACGGCGACGAAGCGTACGATCCCCTTGTTCGTGCTGCCCATGCCGCTGCCTCCCCTGGACGGTCTGTGGCGGTGCCATGGCTTCCTATTCGCGTAGGAAGCCATGGCACCTGGTCCCCCTGGGGACAATTGTGCATGGACGGAAGCGGACAAAACAACCACCGCTTCAGGACATGGCCTCTAGAGGACGTCCGGATCCGGGCAGTTGCGCCATAATGGTGTCCACACGCTCCGGAGGTGGCCATGGATGACAGGGAACTGCTCGAACTGATCTACCGCAGCCGCCCCAGGACGGTTGCGGAGCTCGCTGCGACCGCGCACGCGGATGAGGGCCGGACCGCCGACGCCGTTGCGCGCCTCGCGCGGGGAGGTGCCATCTCGGTGCGCGATGGCGCGATCGCGTATGCGACGCCGGCGATGTGGACGGCCGACGCCGTCGAACGCGAAGTGCGTGCGATTCGCCAGGCCGCAGACGGGGCCGCCACGCGAATCGAGGCCCTCGTGGCCGAGCTGCCGGCTCTGATGCGCCACTGGGCTGTGGGCGAGGCCTCCGGTGACCTTGTTCCCGTTTTTGTGCGGCACGGGCCGCAGGCGGCAGAAGACCTCTGGTACGACATCGCGCGGGAGGGCAGCGACACCGCCTGGTCAGTGCTGCCCGACCTTGGACGCTACCTGCAGACCGATCCCGCGCGCGCCAGCCGATTCGCTGAGATGTTCGCCGGCAAGCGATCGGTGCGGGCGCTGCTCCCGCGTTCGATGGCAGAAGACGCCCGGCTTGTGGCGATCGCCGAGCGCTACGCCGCCGTCGGGGTGGAGTTCCGCCTCCTTGACGACCTTCCGAGCTGGTTCTGGATCGACGGCGAGGTGCTCGCGCTGCCGATCGAATGGGGCGAGGGGTGGCCTTCCAGCGTGGTCGGTGTCCGCAGCGCTTCCCTGGCAGAGCTGGGCCGAAGCCTGTTCCGCGAGCTCTGGCGCCGCGCCGAGCCGATCGGTGGTGTGGAGCAGCCGTGGGCGCCGCTTCTTGAGCTGATGAAGCAGGGTGTCACGCTCGACTCGGCATCTCGCAGGCTCGGAATCAACCCTCGAACGGGTCGTCGTCGCATTGCGGCGGCGATGGAGCAGTACGGCGTGTCGACATTGTTCGCCTTGGGTGTGGCATGGGCCGCGGACGGGAAGCCCGGGGCTCGCTGAGCGGTGGTGTGGTCGAGCGCCGTCGTGCATGGTCTTTCAGGAGTCCCAGATCGGGCCGAAGGCCGGGACGCCCCGGCTGCGGAGGTCGGCAACCACCGCCAAGGTGGTGGACTTGTTGGACACCACCATGACAGCTTCGGCGCCGGTTTGGCGGTAGGCGCGGTAGGCCAGCACGGTGAGATCAGGCTTGCCCAGCAGATCGGTGTTCCAAAAGGTGGCATCCGGAATTGCCGTCCGGATTTCTCCGGCGAGCTGCCGCCCATAGGTGCGCACGGGATCGCGGGTCACCCAGACAAGGGTGCACGGCGTGGCGCCCTCGAGCAGCTGCGGCAGGCACGGGGCAATGCCGCTGCCGGTGGCCAGCCACACCACCCTGTGAAAGACGTGTGACACGGAGACCATGCCGGCCGTTGGAATGCCCCGGGTCCAGATGTGCGTGGGGGAGTCCTCGATGAAACGGGCAGTCCACCCTCCGGTGCGGGAGATGGCGAAACGGCAACCGTCCTGTCCCGGCACCGTCATGGTTGCGAAGGAATGCCATTGGCCAAACGGGCTGCGGGCCAGCCTGGCCGCCGAACCGGACAGCACAAGGCCCGAGGCCATCGTCACCACCGCCACATGCTCGGACGGACAGTCCACATGGACCCTGACGTGGCGCAATTGCAGCCAGGGAATCGCGACCATGACAATGAGGGCCGCAACGATCCACGCATTCGGGGAGGTGAGGACCGCGATGGGGACCGGGCGCCGGCCGTCGGCCGCAGCCATGATGGTCAAGGCGATGAACAGGGCCAGTGCGAGCCAGCCGCCATAGCGGTGTGTTGCCTCGAAGGCGTCGTGGTGCCGCTCACGGGCTGACGGCCGTGCCCACAGTGACATCGCCAGAAGGTCAAGAAGTATCGCGGCAGTCACGATGCGCAGGCCAACGTCCCGTGCCACGTCGGCGGTTGGCAAGGCTCCGGTAAAGGTCAAGGCGGCGTAAATCCCGAACCAGGCGGTTGCTGAGATCGCGCAGCCAACATGGATGCCGCCCGGAACCTGGTGTACCTGGGCGGCTGATGCCCGGCGGCGCAACGGCCAACTGTGCGGGACGCTCAAGACTGCGGCAAAAAGTGCATTGACGGCGTACTGCTGCCGCGCCAACGTGGCAATAGCAATATTGACAGTTGCTGCCGTGATGGCTGCAGCCATGGCAGCATCCCTGTGCGGCGCGGAAACCAGCAGCAGAACAGCCATGGCTGAATTTGCCAGGACCCCAAGGATCAGGATGCGGTGGAACGGCGTGAACCGGCGGTGCGCCAGAAGCGCTCGCACCCCGGTGACCCGGTCGGGGAGCCCCATACCCGACGGCGGCTCGGGTCCGGCCGTAATTCCTGCGGTTACGGAGCCGGACGGTCCGGAATCAAATGCTGTTGACATGTAAATGCCTGCTTCCCCAACCCGGCCTCCACCTGCAGGGGCAGTGAGGGCAAAAACTAGCCCGTAAATGGCCGTCCAGACGATCCGGCGCAAACACCGCTCACCCAGATCTTCGACTGTACTTGGAGGGCGGGGGCCGTGGAATAGACCTGGATCCTGTCTGTCGCCTGTGCCGAAGGGGCAGTTGGGGTGTCTGCGTACCAGCACGTATGTAGCCTTTTCGTGGGTGGCCCTCCAGCTTCTGCAGCGCGGCCAGGCCTGTTCTGGGGTCACCATCATGGGGACTTCCAGGCTGCGCATGAGCTGACCCGCAGCTGGAAGTCCGCAAAGGTGATGATGTTGAACCGCTCTTTGTGGACCTGGCCCGCTTCGTCAATGTCTGTCTTCAGCGCTGAACGGCACCATCGGCGCGCCCCGACAAGTTCGATGCCGTGGGAAAAGTACTCCTGAGCTATCAAGGCAACTGCTCCACCTCGATGTGGGACGCGAACAGGTCGGCAAAGGACGTCACGATCCTCGTCGCCGACAACGCGGCCACCGTGATCCAGACAAGCAGTTGAGAAATTCTCGGCGGATACACACTCGACGCCGCAAAGAACCGCCAGCCCCAAGAGAAAAAATTCCATGGCGCCAGCTGTGGAACGATCTCTAAGAACGACGTCTCGGGACATGTATGAATCTTGTCCCGCGACATCACATGTGTGCTGGGGCGGGAATTGAACCCGGTACCAAGAGAAACTCAGGAGTCTCATGCCTTCTGTCGTCATTCAATGCCAAAAAAGCCAATTTCCGGGGATCTTCAGGTCAGTGGAGTCCATCGATATGCCATGATCAATGGTTGGTTTTCGTTCAAAAACGTGAGTAAAACGTGACGATTCCCTCCAGCGTAGCGTCGGAGCTGCTGTCTGGCGGCCGTTTGCGGGTTCATCGGCATGGTGGACGGCATGTCGTTGGTTGTCAATGTGGCTCCGTCAATGATCAACAATTCACGTTGTTTGATGCGTGGGTTCGGCCCCACCCGTCGTGTGTCCACTATCGGCCGTGAATCGTGCTTCTTGTTGACTATTTGCTGAGGGAATGGAGCACCATCCACCCATATCGGGTCGTCATTTGCCTCCGGCCGGCCGACCTGGTCAGCCCAAAATGGAATCAATTTCATGCCGAACTGCGAACGGTATAAGAGCGAACAGGCTGTAGACCGGAGAGTATCCGCGGGGTTTGCCGAGGACCGAATAGGTGAGAATGATGACGGAACCAATGGCGTCAGGAACAAAAATGGAGTTAGAAGCTGAGGGCCCCGCAGCTCTTGGCCGTGGGACCCTCAGTAGTCCATAACAGGGAACCTGCCCCTGACTTTTACTGCAGGTTACTACTGTGAACAGGCGCGAAAAAATAAGTGTTGAGGCGGAACTCGCATTGGCTGAATGGAGCGGCAGATCTGAGTGGTGGATGCTGTATTCGGGCTTTTCCGTACACAATGCAACGGCGGGACCACAATGATCGGTAGCATTCCATCGCTAAACTGTCATCACACTGCAGCTCACCAGACAGCGCTAGCGGACGTGAACAACCTCTCATTCTTAGAGTTGCCGCAACGGCCCTGGAGCTAACGCCTGCGTCTACTGAACACCCAGGCCAACGTAGATCCAGCAAGGGCTAGAAGTGCGGGTGCTGCGAACAAGCGGAGGTAGTCAATAGAATCCGGGACATCGGTCTCGTTGCCTAGAGATGGCGTCAGCTCTCCTGCCTCTCCTGCCTTTTCTGCTGGAGGCGGTCTGCGATTCTGGCGCTTCTGGACAACGTCTTTGAGTACAGGGCCTGTGGAACCAACCAGCCATATTAGGCCACCCCCGGTCGTGCCTGCAGCCGCGGAAGCGAGGAAAAGCTTGCGCTGGGCCTCAGTCTCGTCTTGCTGGTCGACACCAGTCAGCCGAAATCCTGCGGTCGTGTCAGCACTTCGAAGGGGAAGACTCCATGTGGGAGCCGTCGGATCTTCCACCTGTGGGCTTGAAATAGTTGGCACGTATTCAGCGGGGAGATCTCTGGGTTCGATGCTGACCACGGATTCAGCAGCTACCGCCTGAATGCCCAGTGAACCGATTTCAGCGGGCAATGTCAGAGTAGCGATACGAGGGAAGGCATAGCGGTGATGGGATCCTGCAAAGGCTTCAGTCGGCGCAGCGGTTTTGCCCTGGAGGGACACGGCCCAGCCAAGACCCGCTTCTCCGACGGTCGTATCCTGGAAATCCGTTGGGCTGATATCGGTCATAACGCAGTCGTCATCAAGGGAATATTCGAGTCCGATCTCACTTGCCTTCGGATTCGAATCTGTCGGCGGTATCGGAGGCGCAAAACTGAGTTCGTCGCCATTGCTCGACTTGCGCAGGTGAACATCCTTCATCGCTCCACAGAACCCGACCATCAGCTCGCCTGCTTGGTCCGGCGGCACAGCGGCGGCGCTATCTCCTTTCAGAACCATGTCGAACAAGGTCAGGCTTGGAGAAGGGTAGTAGCGCAAGTCAACATCCACTCGGACAGGCGCCGATGCTGACCCGTGCTTCACGCCCACAAAAATTGCACCGGGCATGCTCAGCGATGGGACGGAAGCGAGGGCCGGTTGAGAATAATGCCACGCTCCGAATGCTGACGTGGCAGTGACGATGATGGCTGCCACCATTTGCGCCTTTTCATACGACTTAACCATCCCGGCAGTCTATGACCAAGCGTATGATGTTTGGTCCTGTTGGGTTGAGTACACCCCAGAGCCAGAGTTGCTGACTCTCGTTTCGCTGTCGCAGAGGGTTCCCGATACCGACAGGCTCTGGGTAGCTTCCATTGGCAAGCTCTAGTCCAGTGACCACCCAGCTCAACTTGCCCATTGCGTAGGATTTTTCCGTTTTCTGCGGCGCCGCCATCGTGGCCCAAACTATGTCATCTCCATAGTCCACAATTGAGGGTATGGATATGGAGCTGCAAGGCGTGACCGCCGTCAATGAAAGAATTCTCAGGTGCCGTCGGCTCAGAGCCTACGTTTTGGCGAATGACCGCACACCATTGACCGACGGACACATTGACGTCTACGCAGATGCTGAAAAGATCTCCAACGCGAACTTCCAGCACCGCGTAAATGTCCAGGTGAAGGCCCGAGAACACAAAGCCGGGAAGAATCCGCCGAAGTCATTCGCAGTAAAGGCGAACGACCTTCGAGGGTTCTTAGAACTGCGCGGCGTTCTCTACTTCGTTGTGTACATCAACAAAAAGACACTTCAAACTAGGTTGATGTACGCACAACTCACGCCGTTCAAGATCGAGGGCCTACTTAAGAAAATTCCGGCTAGTGGAAGTGTCAGCATCCGCCTCGAACCATTCCCCCACGATCCCTCGGAAATCGAGAAAATCATTCGATTTGCGGCAAACGCACAATCAGAGGACCCGCGGGCTCGAATTGACTTCAATTTGCTCCGAGATCCGGTAAGTATCACCCTGCATTCTGACAAGACGCTTGACCTTTCAGCTCCTCTGACCTTAACGCGAGATAGGGCAAACTACTCCGTTTCCTACCAATTCGCCGACGGTTCCAGAGTTTTCGTTGACCACGAATTAGCGATCTTTCCGGAGGACTACTACGGGAGATACACCAACGTGCGTGTTGAAGCTGGAGACTTTGAGTACGCGAATCCGCGCCTGAGGAAATTAGACGACTCCACGGTTGAGGTCACTCTCTCCAAGGGAATAGTAATGACCATGTCTAGGGAGGGATCGACGCTCAAATCGCCAGGTAGCATCAGAGTGTCCATGCGTCCCACACTCGAAGAGCGCCTACACGACCTTGGCTTTTACTTCACACTCCTAGAAAACCAGTCTCTCAAGATCAATGGCACCCTTCACGCAATGCTCGTAACTCCCAATGAAGAAACCAGTGATCTCCGTAGCCACTTTCACTTCCTAGAAACTATCGCCAAACTATGTGGACGTCTAGGCGTAGACACCCGACTCGTGGACCTTGAATCTCTTGAGGAGTACAGAGGAAAGCAGCTGCTGGCCCTTGAGGGCGTGCTACTTCACGGTGAAACACTCTCCTTGGAACATCAACACCTAGGAAGAATCTCCCAACCTATCGGAGAGTGGAATCTCCAATTCATCGTGCTCAATGATCCAACAACTAGTACATGGCGCTTGTACGGGACATTCGATCCAAACATGCCAGGACACATCGTTTCTCAATCTACGGACACGCACGATGCCCCCGCCATCGTCACTGTCTACGACGTGATCGAATACATGTACCTTCCATTCACACTGAACCTGCACCTAGAGAATTTGGTCGCTGCATACCAAAAGGTCTCAGGCCACGCAGGAACAGATGATCGAGCCAATGAAACAGTTCTAAATCTCCTTCGCGCTGCCGACGACGTTCCTCGTAGACGAGTAGAATTTCTCACCGCCGCAACCGAACTCAACTCTTGGCTCCAAGCCAAGTACGGAAAACAACCCCATTATCTAATCAATGGATGGCAAATCGCCGCACGCACAGGAGATCTTTCCTCACTTGACAAAGAATCCATTCGAACACTCAAACACCAAGCTACACGAGAAGATAAAGAAGGCGCCAGAGAAATAGAACTTGCCTGCGCCATCCTTCTCCAAGATGATGCAGAGAGAGATTTCTGTTTGAAGAAACTCGACACTCGTCTAGCCAAACAATTCAAAACATGGCCTATTTGGCGCCTAACAGAAACTGAACCCCGGCTTTGATGCCGCTGTCCTTTTGAGAAAGATTGCATGTATGCCCAAGAACTTTCCTGCTGAAGTTCGTTACCGTGCCGTTCGCCTAGTGTTGGATCGTTTCTAGGATCCGAAACCTACTGGGGGAGTTGCTAGTAAAGCTTTCCCTGATTGACGAACCGCCGCGTACCCCACTCAGGTATTGTTTCGGTAACAACTCCCCTCCGTTTTCTACGGGAAATAAGAGGGAGCACTTAGAGTGCCCAAGCCCCGAGGCTTGAGCCGCGGACCTCCCTAGCAGGGGACAGATAGGGAATGTGTGTCATTGCGTTCTTGTCAGTCCTCCCCAGTAGTCTTGTGCTTGGCCCAGAGGCGCCTATGTATCAGAGAGAGTTGGGGATATATCAAGCATGATTAGTTCTGCGGATTTAGCTTCTCCGTCCGAGTTGCGTCAGTACAAGCTGATTGGGCGAATTCTTGAGGTATCGGAAGAAACTGGCCATCGTCAGGTACCGACAGAATCGCTCTACAGGGGCGGGCACCTGCTCAATGCTGATGAGCGGGCAATGGACGCTGACTTGGCCGCCTTCAAAGCGCGCGGCTGGGTCGACTACTTCGCTTCGGTGGCGGGTATCGACGAAGTAGTTCTCAAGCAGCCAGGCGCAGATGCCGGTGAGGCATTCGAGAAGTTCAGGACCAATCCGAGAAACAGAGTCCCCGCAGCTCGGGATGCCCTTGTGCAGTGGCTATATGACGAATACCTTGACGGCAATTCTTACCCCGTGATCAACAGGTTCTCTGAAAGTGCCTTCGAGAACTTCTATGGCGTTCCTTTCACCTGGCCCGAAGTCATCCGTGCATGCACGTGGTTGCACTCTGAGGGATTCATCGCGGGTACTAGGACGAACGCGGGCGTTGTCCCTCGGCCTAGCATCACCCCGAAGGGCATACGCTTTGTTGAAGGTAGGGCATCTGTCAATGATCAGCACAACGGAGGAGTAACTACGGTGACCAACAATCACCTCAAGGTCGAGGGATCTAGCGGCGTCAACGTGGCATTGAATAGCCAGAACGTCAATCAGTCCAACTCGGTGACGATTGAACAGATCGAACAGACCACCAAGTTCATCGGGAGTGCCAGGTCACTGGTGCCAGCTCTGGGTCTAGATGGGGATCAGCAAGAGCGCGCCTTGCAGGTCATTGGTGAGCTTGAAGTTGAGTCCACCTCGACCGCTCCAAACCAGGGCCGGCTGAAGCAACTGATGGGAAAAGTCTTGGAAATCGTCGTAACAGGAACTGCCACGGGAGTAGCAGATGCTCTTGTGGCTATGGGCAATGGCGTCATTGGCTCTTTGGGGTAGCTATCCCGCCGCCCGCCGACATACTGGCATGTCTGCGGGCGTAGCAGCGCTATTCAGATTTCTTGGAGTCCCGCAGAGCTCCATAAATCCTACTGGTTGCTCGGCCGAGGCCAGACTTTTCGATTACGAGCTCTGTAACGTATACGAATCCGGAACATATGAGTACGATCCCAACAGCAAGTCCGGAAACTTGAAGTACCCAAAGTAGGACTGCCCATGCTCCAGGGTTTCTCAGGTAGCCTGCGGCGACAGCAAAGCAGTACAGAACTCCAGCGACGACTAGGCCGGAAATCGTACGAGCAACGACATCCCGCCAGAATTTCTCATCTCGCCACCAGATGCGAAACCATGAGACCTGTTTCGCCTCAGGTTTTGTGCTGCCAGTTTCACTCATGACGCAAGCGTATTCGAATCGGGATCACTCTCGCTTGATTAGTTCAGCGGGAAACCAATCGAAATGATACTTACCCCTTGAGTCAGTCCATTCAATGAGCCCGTGATGCCAGGTGTATGCCACTGCCCTGCCATGGATGTCACCGGCTCTCACTTGGGGAATTTCACTGGGGGAGAACTCCGTCATTGGTCCATCCCCAGGCACCACTGACTCGGCCTTCATCCGGGCCATCATCTTTTCAAAACCTGCTGCATCGAACTTGTTCATGACCGCCATCCTGCCATCTAGTACTGACATTCTAATTCGAATGATTGAGGATGGCAGATAGGAGTTCTAGGAAGGTGAAGCCATACCACTAGGCCTCGCCATAAATAGCCTTCGGAGTCAGTGCCTTGTCCACGACCTCACCTCCAAAGCGCCTGGCCAACATTCCGCCGGCGCCTGGACAAGCCAAAATGAGGCCGGATGCTGGTTGGTCCGTACTGATCTCTAGTAGCCCCCCTGCCTGGACTTGCCCGGGCTGACGAACCGGATCAAGGGAACCCACATAGCAACTCCTCCACGTGGCCGCCGCCAAAAACCTACCCCCAAACACCGCGTGCGGTGTGTCAACTTCGCGAGCACGATAGATGAGGCACTCGCGAACTACTCCTTGAGCAGACCACAAGGGTTGTATGTTTAGCGCGACACGGACATGAAATAGAATTAAACCTTTTGAAACGCTATATACTGTCAGAATGCACATGGGACCGGCAATTAGGAAAAAATGGGGTGGCGAGGTATGAAAATTACATCGAGATTACAGGATAATCGCATTGGTGCCGTAAATGTCTTGGCCGAGATGTCGCTTTCCGAGTATGCAGATCTGATTTCTGATAATCTTTCCAAGAATGAATTTCAGCGACGCCGCGTGAGTTCTTCGAAAACAGTCTATGCACTGCTGAAGGATGACATGCGCCGTGGATGCGTAATTCCCCCTTTGGTGTTAGCGCTCACTGAGGAAAGTGTTGAGATAGATAGACTGAGTAATGCTGAACTCGAGGCACTTATTGTTGATCAGGCATCCCGGCTCGTAATTCTAGATGGATTGCAGAGAACACACACAATAATTGATCTCCTGCAAGAGATTGATAAAATAGATCCGCAGAGCTCAGCTACGCCTGTTGGTGATATGCCGGTTCGCGTTGAAGTTTACGTCGGGTTAAACCGCCTAGGTATCCTATACCGAATGCTCACCCTTAACACCGGACAGACGCCGATGTCCCTTCGTCAACAAATTGAAATGCTCTATTTGGATTACCATGATCCTGAATCTCGCATTGACCTCATACGGGAGGCTGATAATAGGATTGTAAAGAATCCTCATGAGTACAACTTCAAGGATGTTGTTGAGGGCTTCAATGCATATCTAAATCGAGATGAGCTTCCAATCGACCGTACGAGTTTGTTGGAAAATATCCGAAGCCTCGAGAAACTTTCGAAGGAAAACCAAGACTCTGATGTATTCCGCAAGTATTCGGAGATATTGGACGATTTTATATTCCAAGTTGTTGACCTTGGTGGAGATGCAGAGCTGGCTGAAGACGATCTTATTGGGTCGAGTCCATTTGGTCGAACAGTAAATCAAGTTTTTAAGAAACCTCAAGCAATGTCAGGGCTTGGAGCTGCTTTGGGCAAGCTTATTGACCGGAACGTATTCAATAATCTTGATGAGGCATCTGAAGCTATCGAAAACATTAAGATGGATAACCCCGAAGAGTTTCTGGTCGAAATAAACCGCTCACTGTCTTGGCTGAAAAACCATACAACAAAAATTGGCAATGCTCAAAGAACGTTTTTTACTTTCTATTTCCGGGAGCTCTTAAATCCAGAAACTGATAGTTATCTCGATCTTCAGTCGGCCGCCACAACGGCCCTGCGTAAATACCAAGACCAGAATATATAGGCGCATGGCAATCAAAGTGGGAGTTTTAGACGACGCTTGGACCGTGGATTTTGACGGGCTTGACTTTGTTGCTACCGATTCGGCTTCCGGTGTTGAAGTTCGCATCTCGTCTCCCTTGAATCTTGATGCGGGCTTTGCGGATGATTCATACACTGTGCATACTTTCCTCTTTAAGGGACTTTCGGAGAACTCAACATTTGACGTATCGGTAAAGGGAGGTGGCCGTAATTTTGCACTTTTGACTCCAGCAAATGCTGTGGGGTCAGTTGATCACGACAGGGCCGGGAAGGCGTATTATGCCAAGTGTGCATATGTGATCATTCGAGATATTCTTGGGCAAAAATTGGCTGGAGATCCGCAGTTTTTTGAGCCGTATGCAGGAATCAATGGACCTATTCCGTTCTCAGATCTATTTCATGACGACACTTGTTTTCTATTAGTTGACAACGCCGAAGCCAGCAAAGTTAAGAATTTTAGTTTGACCAAGATAGTACCCAGTCTTTTGGCTAATGGATTTGTTCCTGTTGACGTTTGTAATCCTCAGGAGCTAGCTTGGAGGAGTCCAATCGAGTTAGATACTAAATCACTGAAGGTATCGCTAATTTCTGACGATATTGGTGACCCTGAATTGATTGGTGATCTATGCTCGCTTGCTGTGAAGGCAAGTGGATCCTCGATTATGCAGTTTTTCTATTTGTATCAAATATTCGAATACTTAATGGAAAGTGTTCTGAAGCACAGGCTTCCAGAGGTTGCGATAGAGATGCTAAGGAAAATTGAAAATGGATCCGGTGATCTGTACGATGATTATTCGCTACTAGCTGAGGTCATGCGAGAGAAAGAGAGGCTCCAATTGCTCGTGGGCAAGTACTCCGATTGCCAGTCAAGTTTGGGCTCCCTCGCCAGTGTTTCGCTTGACTTCATGAGGTCTGTTAATTTCAAGATTTCAGGCGAAATGTCAGGTGTGAAGGCTGTTTATGCCGTTCGGAATTTCCTGTTTCATCAAGCTAGGAATCTGCCCGTCCATGGAGAGTCGAAACTGGATGCGGTCGTTACTGCCTTAGCTCAGTTTATTCCGGAGCTCCTTGCGACTTATAAATATCCAAAACACACAACTGTCTGGCCACTAATGCCGGCAGTTCCGTCGTGACTAACAAACTCAGGCGATTATTTGACTTTCATTCTGGTATGGTCGTCGAATCTTCGTCCGGGATCTAAGTCGGCGAAAAATTCGCCGTGTGTTAATATTCGGGTTACCTTCTTCACGGGTGGATGCTAGTTTCGACCATCGCTGGAAAATTAGTTTGTTCGTCATTATTTGGATTTTATTAGATTTTTACTATTCACCAGATTCTGGTATATTCAGTTGATCCCCAAAGGCTTGCAGTATCTCAGTATTGTCCGGTGCCTCGTGCGTCTTTTGGACGTAATGCTTGCTCGTAATCTGCTCGCTGGAATGCCCGAGCTGCGCCGTCGCCGCGGCCATGCCCTGGGTGTTGGCCAGGATGGTCCCCACGGACTTCCGAAAAGTGTGGGGCGTGACCCAGTCAATGCCGACAGCTTTCCTTGCGTCGCGCCATTGCTTGCGAAACCCGTTAGGGTCCCGAATGGTCAAGGTGCTGGACGGGAACACCAGATCAAGGTCATTCTGGCGAACTGGATCAGCTTGACGCCTGCGCAGCATCTCGACGGCGAAGGGCGGCAGGAAGTAGCGTTGCCGTGAGTTAGCACTTTTGGGGTGGTCTTGGATTCTGAGCCCGTTCTTGCCCCGAACGTTGATGACTGTCCCGCGAATGGTGACGGTTGGCTTCTCGGCGGCAAGATCAACGTCGGACCACCGAATGGCTAGCGCCTCGCCAATCCTAGCGCCGGTGGCTAGCATGATGTCGACGACGTCGAGGATGTCCTTTTCGTGCAAACCGTTCTGCCGCCCGGTTGGTTGCTGCCAGGCATAGACGTCGTGACGGAGTTTGACCACCTCGTCGATGGTCAATGCTCTAACTTCTTTGCTGCTGCTGGTGGGTATGCGGGCGACCTCACGGAGCGGATTAGCGGGGGCTGCACCATGGCGTGTAGCTAGGGACAGCATGCCAGTGAGCAGTGTCTTAGACATTTTGGCTGTTGCATTGCCGTGTTTGGTTCGTACACCTTTGAGGAACTTATCCAGGGTGGAGACGTTGGCTTCACGGATGGTTAGGTTGCCAACGCCGGGCAGGATGTAGGTGTCTATGATTTCCCGGTAGCGTCGGCGTGTATTGGCGGCTCTGCCGAGGTCTTCGAATTCTAGCCACCAGAATTTGGCAAGTTCGCTCATGGCCATGTCGGGGCTGATCACGTCATCGGTGGGTGGCAGCATCGCGTTCAACTTCGCCAGAAGGGTGGCTTCGGCTTGTGCCCCTGTTGGCCCGGTTGATTGGTACATGCGGGGCTTCCCGTCGTAGCCGCGCATGGTTGCCCGGGCCCTCCATGTGGTTGGCCCGAGCTTCCGGCGGGTTACTTTTCCCCACGTCCCGAGTGGTGTTTTTGCTCTAGCCAATGGGGTCTTCCGTGGTGGCGAGCCATGCGTTGAAGTCCGTGCGGCTGATACGAAGGTGGCGTCCGATCCTGTGAGCCCTCGGGCCCGCGTGCTTGACGCGCCACTGATAGAAGGTTTGCTCAGGAATCTGCAGCTCATGGCAGATCTCCTTAGGCGTCATCCATTCGTCTACGAACGCAGGGATCGACGGTGCATGGTTTGGCTGGTCGGTCATCGGAATCTCCTATTCAATATCGGTGTTTCTCTTCCATGGCGCCAAAGCGATGAAAGTTCATGACCTACGTTGATCTGCCGGCTGGATGACGGCGATTCACCTGCCTGTCGAGGACTTAGGCAATGCCAGCGCCATCCCTGCAAGGATTGCCGTCGTCGGATCCACTTCCCATTTCCGCGGCGGAAGGAGCCCGGTCTATTTGCTCATTCATTGGATTCTCTTGTTCAACGTGGCCTTGCCTCTGTTCATGGTGGAATAGCGTCGGAACTACGTGACCACCTTTGCCAAATCGGAGGAATGACGGCGGCGACCTTACCCAATACCGCGGCTCGGCACGGGAGTTTGGTGCCTTGTCACGCTCGATGTCCCAGACGATACGTGAGACACTCACGGGACGTAGATTGGAGTGCAATGGCGGATCAGGACGGAGCCGAGCGCTCTAAGCACACGCCGCAGGCTGAGCTTGCTCGAAGGCTTCGACTCTTGATTAAAGCGGCTGTCGCGGAGGGGGGCGGGCCGGTGTTGTTTCCGGACGTTCGTGCTGCGATGACTGTCCGTGGGGTGAAACTGTCCAGGGCACGGTGGTTGTACATGAAGGATGGCAACGGTGCCTTGATTCGGGACCGGCCACTGTTGACGGCGCTGGCTGACTATTTCAACGCGGATCCGGAGTATTTGCTCAGTGTCGAGGGGACTGCCCTCACAGGCGAGCAGCTCGAGGTTGTGAAGTCGTTGCGGGTGGCGAGGGTGAAGTCCTTTGCGGTCAACACCTTGGGGGACGTCTCGCCTGAGGTGTTGGACGCGCTTATTGAATACCTGGATCGGGATATTGCTCGGCCGCCTGGGGGAGAAGCGGTCGACGATTCAGGAGATAGTCCTGATGCGCACCCAGAAGTTCCTTGATGCGGGTTTCGTCCACGGAATAGCGGGGCGACCTGCCATGGCGGCGACCTTGGGCGATGTCCACGACTATGGCACCGGTCTTTTCTAGTGCGATCAGGTGTTGGGCGACGCTTGCCTCACTTGCGCTGACGGCATCAACGATGTCTCCGCGGGGTACCGGCCCGCTTCCTTCCAGATACCGGATGATTTCGTTGCGTCCGCGATTGCCGAACGCCTCGATGGCTGCCTCCACGTTGGAAGTCCAGGCCATGTCTACGGGATGCGTGATTCGAGGCATGATCCCATTTTGCTCTACTTATCCACAGATTGACATAGCAGGGGTTGACATTGGAAAAACCTGAATTGACACTGGTTTATATAGTCTTTGGGATTCGGGTGAGTAGCTGGGATCCCTTACATGGCCGTAACGCCGCCGCTTCATTCGGGCAGCGTAGGGGTTCACCCACACAGCGTGCAGTTTTTCTTGAACGAAGACGACGATGGTCTCTTATGCATCAGCTCGAACAATCCACCGCAAAGACCAACTTCCAGCGGATTTCAAGCCGGACCTAACTGTTAGCCACTGTGTCATCCGTGGCGAGGATGTCATGATTGCCGTGGATGATATTTCCCGGTTTGTTCGTTCACGCTTGGCTCGGGCGGGGTGCCCTAATGAGCTGGAAGACGTACTTCAGGACATTCGCATTGCGGTGTGGTCTGGTGTTTCGCGGGGCCAGTATCAACCGCTGCCCGGTGTCCGTTTTGGGGCATGGGTCCAGGGTATTGCCAATAACGTTTGCACGGCTCGCATCGCTAAGGCATCTGCCCACTACACGGTTCCACTGTTCACGGAGGATTCCGATGACCATCCCGTCTTCGATCGGCCGCAGGATGTCGTGGCGGAGCCTTCCGGGGTTGCGGATCGGGAATGGGCGATCAATGTCCTGAACCTGACGCGGATGTGTGCCGGGGAAGAAGCCTGGGGATCAGCCATGTTCCTCCTTTTGGATGATTATGATGACGGCAGCTGCGCAGTGACCGCCGGTGCTGACCGTGCGGACACGCCGGCCTATCGCAGGGCGCGCAGGGATCTGAAGTTCGTGCGACAAGTGGCCATCACGGTGCGGAACGCACTGGCCGTGGTGGATTCCGATGATGGGAATAGGGGCGAGACGGCCATGCGCGCGTCGAAGTGCCTGCCCACCGAGCTGCACCGCGCCATCGCTGAAACACTTGTCGTTCCTCGGTTGAGTGGATCGGAACGGCTTGCCGCACTTCCTGTCATAGCTGCCAAGACCAACGTCACTCCCCGGTACGTCGCCGTCCAGACCGGTCGGGCCAGGGCGCTGTATATGGCGGCACTGCGAGTCATTCGGATGTCTCAACCGGCCGAGGTCAGGCTCTTGTAGCACCAAAGTCAGGAACGTGGATTCGCCCGGTGCTCCTGCATACCAGGCGACACCGGCAGCCAGGTACCGACCTTGGCAGCTCGAATCAAGTTCGTTTGAACGCGCACGACGGCGTGGCCTGGCTTGGACGCCGCCGCAGATCCGCCGCGGCAGGGTCATACGCAGTTGCCTCCTTTGCCGCATGGACGGGTAAAGGAGGTCTCCAATGCGCGGAGTATCAGCATGGAACAGATACCTGCCCCGTTCCCGGCGGCAGTGGTTTCTGATCGCAATACTGGGAACTCTCACCGGCGTGGTTATGGCGCTGTTTTGGCTACCAAGCACCAGTACGTCTCAACGGGCCACGAGTGTGCCGACATCCCCACCCCAGGCAGGCCAGACGGCAATAGGGCCAGGTCCTGCTGCCCTTGTAACCGAGGCGCCGGTTGGTGTGGTGTTGTCGCCGGGGGAGCCGCAGACTCTCGATTTCACGGCGTATGCCGAGAACACAGCCCGTGCGCTGTACACCTGGGACACACGTACCTCAACTTATACGCAGACTTATGCGCATGTGCGCAGCTGGTGGATCGTCCTGCCTGACGGGTCGAACCCGCTCACCGTGTATACACAAGAGTTAGAGGGAACCGGAATCAACTCCGCGGCATTCGCTCAACTCTCCGCCTACGGGGCGTACCGGACAGCCACCGTCATCCAGACCAGCTGCGATGACCAGCTGGCCCAGGTGAGGGACCATCCGGCCCCTTGGATCGGGCTGCATGTCTGCACCATGACGCTCAGCGTCACCGACCGCTCCACGGTGGAACCCCACAAGACGGCATACCGCGTTCCGGTCAGTGTCATGGTGAACTGCCCACCGGCGGCAACGGCTCCGGCACATCGTTGCGCGCTGGCAGGTTTTTACACCTCCGCTAACAGAATCGTCTACTGATGCCTGCGGCAGCCCTGGCCACGATCGCGAAAGCGCGGCTGATCCAGAGAGTACTTGCCGCGCTGGTAGTGGTGGTCCCTGTAGGGATGGCCGCCCTGCTCGGCGGGACCAGCATCCTCGTCGCCCAGATCGCGGGTACAAACACTTCGTGCACGTCAGCACCCCAGGAATCGGCGTTCGTCGGACCGTCCTTGCAACCAGTGGCATCGCTGAGTAACGGTGTTGGGAGCCTGACTCTTCCGGGGCCCGACGGCGTATCCCTGACGCTAGACCCTGAGCAGCAAAGCACCGCCGGTAGCTACCTGTCCGTGGGCCAGTCTCTGGGTGTGTCGGCGAAGGGGATTCAGATTGCCATCATGGTCGCTCTCCAAGAATCCGGGCTCAGGATGCTGGCCAATCCTGCTGTCCCCGCATCGCTGGGCATGCCCCATGACGGTCTGGGCTATGACCATGATTCCCTTGGGTCAGCCCAACAACGGCCCAGTGCTGGGTGGGGAAGCATCCAGGAACTGATGATTGCCTCCTACAATGCCGAAGCGTTCTTTGGTGGCCCGCGGGGGCCCAACCACGGGTCACCTCGCGGGCTCCTGGACATCCCAGGGTGGGAATCGATGGGTCTGGGGCAGGCGGCCCAGTCCGTGCAGGTGTCCGCGTTCCCGGAACTGTACGAACGCTGGGGGCCCACCGCCCTCACCATCATGGCGTCCGTCACCGGGACGGGCCTCCGGCAACCATGCCTGCAACCAGCCCCAGTAGAGGACCCCGCAGCACCGCCGGTTCCGGCGGACCTGAGCGCGACCAGGCATGCCATTCTCCACCATGCCCAGGAAGGCGTGGGCGGCAGTTACGTGTGGGGCGGCACCGCGTTCAAGGCGTGGGACTGCTCCGGTTACGTGCAATGGATCTATAACCAGGTGGGGATTGCCCTGCCTCGCACAGAACAGTGGCTGGCCGGGCACACCACGACCATGCCGCAGCCAGGCGATTTGGTGGTCCAGAACCCGGATGGGCCAAACCACTGGGGCCACGTCGGCATCTACGCGGGGGCAGGGATGATGTACAGCGCCCTGAATCCCTCGGTGGGCACGCTGCTCCACCCCGTGAGCTGGAATCCCGGCACCCAATACTTCGACCTTCTAGGACCGGCACCGGGTAACTGATGTTCGACGGCAAACCTAGGTCATGCGGGTTGGGGCCGGGTGGTGCATGGAAGTGGAGAAGCAAACGCACGGTCTGCCTCTAGCATCCGGATGGAGTAGTGTCATGAATTTCGCGCCCGTAGACCCCGGAATCGTACCCAACGGCAATTTCCCGTTTCTGGACTCGCTCAAGCAGATTGGTGGAGGAATCCTGGTCGGTGCCTTCATCATCATCGCCATTGTCGCGATCATTGGTGCCGCCATGCTGTTGGCCGGCAAACTCAGCCAATCATCCAGACTCGCCTCCGGCGGTGGGATGATCCTGCTGTGGACCGGCCCCATCGCCGCAATCCTAGGCGGAATCAACGGCTACATCCTGTGGTCACAAACCGCCTTCCACCTCGGGTTCTGAGCCTCCGCCATGCAACCGCTGGAATGCACCTTCGGGGGATGGTGGCCCCTGGGGTGCGGCGTACTGTCGGCGGCCACGGACACGGTCACCTCGAGCATCGGCGGCTTCTTTGCCGGAGTCTTGGAGAGCATCGCCTCTTGGTTGTGGTCTTTCATCTCCGGCGCGTTCGGTGTCTCGGATGTCGATGATTCCCAGTGGACGGCGGTCCAGGGATTGACGAGCTGGTGGATTGTCGTCATGATGACACCTTTGGTGGCCGTCATGATTCTCCAACTAATCTCGGGCCTGATCGCGCAACAACCCCGCCGGATTTGGCGGGCACTGATCGGCGGATTTGTGGCCGTGCCCATCGTCGGCGGTGCCGTGTATCTCATGCAGGCTCTGACCCATGTCAGCGACAGCGCCTCAGCGGCCCTGTTGGACACCATGGGACCAGACCCCTATGTGGTCTTCATGCGACTCTTTGGATTTCAACGAGGCCCAGCGGGGTCCGGTCAAGCGTGGATCATGAACCCGATGGGAGGCCAGCCCTCAACCACGACCGAGATCACCGGTACCATCGTGATCACTGTCTTGGCAACTCTGATTGTGTGGGTGCTGGCGTTCATCCTGATGTGTTCGATGATCTTCCGCTCTTTCGCCTTGATCGTGCTGGCAGCGGTTGCCCCGGTGGCCCTGATGTTGATGCCGTGGGAGAAGACAAAGTCCTGGGCAGGGCGGTGGTGCGAGCTCGTCGTTGCATTACTGCTCGCGAAACCGTTGGCCGCGACTGTTCTGGCTGTGGCCGTGAAACTGTACGCGAATTCCACCTCTTTTGCCGGGATGGCTGCCGGTGCCGTGGGTATGACGCTGGCCTGTGCGGCACCGCTGATGGCTCTGAAACTTGTCGGGTTCGCCGGTGGAGAACTGGCGGCAGCCGCCCAAACGGCCGGTGGAGGCCACCTTACCCACACGGGGGCCAGCTTTGCGGGGCGACAGCTGGGGCAACAGCTCCGTGGACACCACAAGCTCACAACGGGTAGCAGTTTGAAAAGTCCAAAGGTAGTGGAGTCAAGTGCGAAGCCGGAGACGCTTCCCGTCAGAAAGCCTGCTGCGTCTGGGGCGACATCCTCGCCCGATAAACCCAAGATTCAACAACAACGCCCGCAGGCGCCAACAACTCAGTCTGCTGCCACCTCGGCTCCGGGTCAGGCATCGACAACCCCGACTAGAAAGCAGTCAACAGGCCAGCCGCGCGCGCCCCAGCCGCCACCGCCGGGGAAACCCACCCCGACAGTGCAGAGCACTGTGACAACACCGCCCTCGGCTAGCCCCGGCGTGCCGCGCCCAGGAGCTGAGACATCGAGTTCTGGCACCGCACGCCCAGGTTCACCGTCCGGGCCGAAGCCGCGGCCACCGGCGTCCCCGCCATACAACCCACCCATCAGACCGCCCCACACTGGAGAGTCATCATGACTGAAGACAGTAACGTCTTGCAAGCGGTGAGTTTTCCCCGGCACGAACGCCGCGGCATCATCTTGGGGTTGCAGTGGTACCAACTTGCTCTCGCCGGAGGCGGAATCCTGATTGCAGGGGTGTCCTCGGCCATTGGCGGCCCTGCCGGATTCCTGGGTTCCAGCCCGGCCTGGATCTTCCTGTTGCTCTTCGGTGTCCTGCAATATGCGCGAACGCCGTATCCCCTCTGGGCGCTGACCCTGACCCGATTTCTACTCCGGAAGTTGACCGGGCAAACCGCCTACTTCCTGCCCACCGAGGACCCCGTACCGGTCGGTACTCTGGTTCTTCCCGGCGGGCTCGCGTCCTTGGTCATTCATCGAACTGTCTACGGTGAGTGCTTTGTCGTGGATGCCCAGGCCCATGAGGCCTTCGCAGTGCTGCGCTGCCGGGCCGGCGCTTTTGCCCTGCTCGACGATGACGACAAGGCCTACGCCGTCCAAGGCTGGTCCCGGGTGCAGGCCGCCCTGGCCAAACGGCCCGTCGTGGCCAGGATTGCCATCCAGGACCACACCGTCCAGTTCCCGGCCACAGCCCTCCACGACTATTACGACCAGCAAGTGACCTCCCGTGGCGGGGAGACACCTGTTTCGGACTGGGGTGACAGCTCCTACAAGGACCTCATCGCCGCAGCCGGGACAGCATCAAGCCATGACATTCTCCTGACACTGGTGCTGAACACCGCCAAGGCCAGGCGCCGGATCCATGACGCCGGCGGCGGCGCCCTCGGGCTGGAACACACGCTCCGCTCAGAAATCCATGCCCTGCGCACCGGGCTCAAAACCCACGGGGTGATCGTGGAGGAATGGCTCGGAGACAGGAGCTTCGCCGCGGTCCTGCGCGGGGCGTTTGACCCCGAATCGGTCATGCGCATCTCCCAACGTTCTGGGGACTTCAAGGGAGTCGACCCGAGTCAAGGCGGCCCCACGGCGTTGGAGGAACACTGGTCCTACATTCGCACCGACAGCGGCTTCCACCAAACCTTCTGGATCGCGGAATGGCCCCGCCAAAAAGTCTTCCCAGGCTTCCTGCACCCTCTGGTATACGTCGGCGGCTTCCGCCACACCGTCACCCAGGTCATCAAGGCCATCCCCACCGACCAGGCGCTGAAGGACATCCGCTCTGCCCAGGAAGCCCACGAAACCAGGCGCCGGATCAACACAAAGTTTGACCGCCCCACCACACGTGAACAACGCGCCGAGGAAGATGAAGTCCAACAGCGCGAGGAAGAAATCGTCGCAGGCCACGGTGACGTCCGCCCCGCCGCGTACATCACCATCACCGGTGGCACGCTGGAAGAACTCTCCAGCCACCGCCAGGAACTCGAATCAGCAGCCGCCAGCGCCTTCGTCGACCTGAGACTCCTCGTAGGCGAGCAATGGCCGGCCTTCATCGCCGGGGGACTGCCCCTGGGAAGAGGACTGAAATGAAGACCACCCAGCAATCCGTCACCTTCATTCCCAGCAATGAGTCCCGTAGCGCCAGGCGGCAACGCCGGGCGCTGCAGGGCCAAGCCGTCGCCGGTCAGCAGGAACCCTTCTGGAAGAAGCTGGGACTGTTGGTCGGCGACGAGGAAGGACCAGCCGCCGCGCAACATCTGCAGCCATTCGGTCCTCATTCCCTCAAGGGCCCGCACCGGCTGCACCCGGCTCCTCACCGCGCCTCGACCATGACCTTCGCCGCCGCGTATCCCTTCATCACTGAATCCGGGCTCGGCCACGAAGGCACCTACATCGGCAGCGATGTTTTCGGCTCCGGCGCCTTCTCCTACGATCCCTGGGTGCTGTACGAGAAGGGCGTTATCAGCGGCCCCTCCATCGTGATCATTGGCACCGTGGGGACAGGGAAGTCCATGTGCGCGAAGTCCCTCGTAGCCCGCTCCATCACCCTGGGCCGCAAAGCCGCCGTCGCCTCCGATCCCAAAGGGGAATGGGTTCCCGTGGCGAAAGCTGTGGGTGGCAAGGTCATCTCCGTGGGTCCGGGGCGGCCCACTAGGGTCAACCCTCTCGACGCTGGTCCCCGATCCCGGGACCTATCGAACGCGCAATGGCAGGCCGTGGTCCGGCAACGACGCCGACAGCTGCTCGTCGCCCTCGTATCCCTGATGAGACAGGGGGTTCCGATGCTTCCGGTCGAACACACGGCCTTGGACATGGCATTGACCGAGGCCGTTGCCGCCAACGAGACCCCGACACTGCCCATGGTCCTGGAATACCTGCTCAACCCCTCGAAGGAGACCCGGGAACTCGTCGGCCCCGACGGTGGCCGGGCCGTCGCTCATTCCCTGCGGCGCACCGTGTCAGGGGACCTGGAGGGCATGTTTGATGCACCCTCTACAGTCTCCTTTGACGCTGACGCGCCGATGATGGTCATGGACACCTCAGCGCTGATCGGGGCCTCGGAACAGGCGCTCTCCCTCGCCGCGGCCTGCGGGGCGACCTGGTTGGAAGCGGCCATCACCAACCCCGACGGTGGCAAGCGCATCGTGGTCTACGACGAGGGATGGCGCATGCTGGCTGACCCGTACATGCTGGTCAAAATGAGCGAACAGTGGCGGCTCGCCCGTACCTACGGCATCTCCAATCTGCTGATCATGCACAAAGTTGCAGACCTGAATGAGATTGGCGACAGCACCAGCGGCCACCGCCAAAAAGCCCTCGGGCTACTGACCGAGGCGGACACCCGGATAATTTACCGGCAAAAGCACGACTCCATGCGGCTGACCAAGGACGCCCTCGGCCTCACCGAGGCCGAATGCGGCCAGGTTGAAGAACTGCCCAAGGGGGTCGGTCTGTGGAAGGTCGGCAACCGTTCCTTCATCGTCGCCAACCAAGTCACCAGCGATGAACTCACCGTCTTCAGCACCGATCACAGGATGATGCCATGAGCATCGTGCACGCAGACTCCACACCGCTGATCACCGTCGGCCTGCTGTCCGTTGCAGGGTATGTCGGATTCAGCGCACTAACCGCGGCAGCCGCAAACGTCGCCTCACAGTGGAAATGTGGACAGGGATTGAGCGGACCACCCAGCCCGGTGGCCGCCATCGGAATGTTCACCGGGAACTTTGCCGCCATCGGCCAACCACCACCAGGATGCACTGTAGGCACCGGTGCGGTCTGGGCCCTCCTTGGCCCGGTACTGGTCCTGCTGCTGGTGGCCGTGCTGTTCGCCTTTTTCCTGTGGCGGAGCTGGCGCCAATCAGGGGCGTGGCTGCGCCAAGACATCCTCGGCCGGGACGGCATGGCCCAACGCGCCGAAGTAGTGCGCGAGTACGGACGCCGGGCTGCGCTGAAACGGGGAAGGATCACCCGCCCCGGACTAAAACACCCCACATTGGCTGACGTGTCCTGGACCCTGGGCACCTCCCGTGGCACCAAGGTCCACGTCTCGACCGAGGAATCCATGGTCATCCAAGGCGCCCCACGCTCCGGCAAAGGCCTGTTTGTCGTCATCAACGCCATTCTGGACGCACCCGGCGCGGTCGTAACGACCTCCACCCGAGCCGACAACCTAGCCGTCACCATGAAAGCCCGGGCCACCGGCAGGCGCCCCGTGACAGTCTTTGACCCGCAAGGCATGTCCGGACTGACCTCCACACTGCGCTGGTCCCCAGTACGCGGCTGTGAAGATCCGGATGTGGCAGTTCGGCGGGCGCTGGTGATTTCGGCGGATTCGAAAATGAGCGGGGAAAACGCGGCCTGGCAGAAGCGGGCACAAATCGTCCTGCAATGCCTGCTGCACGCTGCAGCCCTCTCGGGCGAAGGCATTCAAGCGTTCCGGCGCTGGTCATCGAACCCTACATTGGCCAGCGAGGCGCTGGACATCCTGAACGGGCCCCGGGCAGCCTTGGGCTGGCATTCAGACCTGATGGGCATCCTCGAAGACGACCCCAGGAACACGTCGAACTCATGGATCGGCGTCTCCGCCGCCGCCGCACCCCTATCCTCACCCCGAGTCCTCGCCGCCCTGGACCCGGTGAACCGTGAGGACGAATTTGACCCCCAAGCCTTCATCCGCGACCGCGGAACCCTGTACCTGATCGGTACCAAGTCCGGGGCAGCAGCAGCGGGACCGTACCTCTCAGCATTGATTGATGACATTGACGCCGCGGCCAGGGAACTGGCCTTCACCGCACCAGGCGGCAGGCTGGATCCGCCCCTGTCCCTGATCCTGGATGAAATCGCCAACCTCTCGCCCTGGCCGGGACTGCCGATCGTGCTCTCCGATGGTGGAGGCATCGGGATCTCCACCTTGGTCGTCCTCCAATCCCTCTCCCAAGCACGTTCGGGCTGGTCGATCGAGGAAGCCTCCACCATTTGGGAATCAGCCATCATCAAAGTCATCTTCGGAGGCGGCTCGGACGAGCGGGACCTGCGCGACCTGGCTTCCTTGTTGGGGGAGCGGCGCCACACCTACAGAACCCACTCCTGGTCATCCCAAGGCAGGCAGGAAGGCGAGCAGATCCGGGACCTGCCCGTCATCGCTTTGCACGAAATCCGGCGCCTGCCCGTAGGGACAGCCTTGATGCTGGGCCGACGCACCCGCCCCATCCTGCTAGACCTGCGTGGCTGGCACCAACGCCGCGACGCAGCCGCGCTGGGCCGCTCCAAGATCGAAGCAGAAGACGCCCTCGCCCAAGGCCACATCCACCAACAAGTTGTGGGGAAGGAGGCCCGTGATGAATCCCTTTGACGACGACGAAGCCGCCGACACGCTCTTCGGCGACCTCGCCACGGGAGAGCTCCTCGACGGCCTTCCCGGTGGTTTGGTGGATCCCACCTATCGGTGGCGGGAACTTGACAGTGTGAGCGCACCCAAGGCGTGGAGGGCGTTGATCGGGTGGGTGTCCTGGTTTGTGGCCACCTACCGGCTGACGACCTCGGTCGTCCCTGACTGCTGGTGGAGGCACCCGGAACTCGTCGCCGAGCTCTACGCCCTACAAAAAGCCGAGCTGGCCTCCTTCACCCAAACCGATCCCGGCTTCGGACCGCTCGGCTTCCACGAACGGCTGCCCCTGGCCATCGAACGCCTGAGGCTGGAGACCAGAACCATTGGCTGCGTGGGACTCCAAGTCCACCGTGAGACCAGTCCCCGGCTGCTTCCCACCGATGATCCCGAGTTCATGGCATGGACCACCGAACCACACCAAACGGCGACTGAAAATTCAGGAGACGCTGGTCATGTGGTTCGGGGCAGTTCGCGCCATGGATAAGTATCACCGCAAACACGGAGATAACTCTTAGAAGTAAGGGAGGTGGCCGTCGTGGCCCCTGCAACTAGCGAACACCCGGACAGCGAGGAGGAAGTGGGCCAGCACCCTGCCGGCCCACGTCCGAGCGATGAAGACCGGTTGGCTGGCTTGACCCAGCAACTGCAGACCCAGTTGGAAAACGCCATATCCACGCCAGGACGCTGGCACATGCTACTGGACACCTCGGCGACCATGTGGCGATACTCCGGCGGCAACGTCGCCCTACTCATAGCTCAAATGGCAGAACGCGGGCAACAGTTGCCCCTCCTGGTGGCAGGCTTTCGCGAGTGGGAACGGAACGGCCGCTATGTACTCAAAGGCGAGCACGCCCTGTGGGTCCTCGCGCCACGGACAGCAACCAAAAACACGAATGTGGACCAAATGACCGACGCGAAAGCGGCACCTTCCCCTAACGTACAGCTCGACGGCGACTCCAAGGACACCGATCATCGCAAGATTGTTGGTTGGCGTGCCCAAGCGGTTTTCGACGTGTCCCAAACCGAAGGGCAACCGATCTATATTCCACGACCCAAGGTGGTTGTTGGAACTACCACCAAGGGTCTGTGGGAGGCGTTAGTGAAATTCGCACAGAACCAAGGATTCACTGTTGAGCAATCGATGGGTCAATACGGCCTCGCGAGCGGATACACGGACTTCGCTGACCGGAAGATCCACATTGGCATGTGGCTGGACCGAGAAGAACGACTGTCCGTGCTGGCCCATGAAATCGGCCACGTCTGCCTCCACGGCCCCGACGACAAACTCGGGATGCTCTACGGAAGCAGTCTGGAGCATCGCGGTCTGGCCGAAGTTGAAGCCGAATCTGTCGCATACACGGTGTTGCTCGCCCACGGCATCAATCACAGTGCCCAATCAGGCAGCTACCTCGCAGGATGGGCTGACCAAGTGCTGGCCGTCGAACATTCCCAACTGTCGGGTTCATCGACCGGGAAGAAACCATCCAGCAGGCTCGAGATCGCCCGCTCCACCCTCGCCCGAGTGACATCCGCATGCCGGTCCATCCTCGAAGTCACACAGCCACACAACCTCGGCGGCAAACCCGCCACGGCGGGTGCGGCCGTCGCCCACGAGCGCGGCGACCTCACCGGGCCCGTGGCCGGCCACCAAGCCATCGGTACCACTCCGACGATGGGCGCGTCATAAACCAAGCAAGACACCCAGCCGGGCACGCCGGCCGGAACCAAGAAAGGCAGGAAAAGAAAATGGGCACCAGAATCCCAGTAAGCATCAACGGCAACCTCGTCGCCGATCCGGAACTCTCCTACGGGGATTCCGGCATCGCCCACGCGAAGCTGCGCGTCGCTGTCAACCAGCGCTTCCAGGCAGCCGACGGCACCTGGCGTGACGGTATCCCGGTCTTCCACAACGTCTCCGCATTTAGGGCTCTGGCCGAGAACATCTCACGTTCCATGAAGAAGGGCGACCCGGTCATCGTCTCGGGGGAACTGGAATTCAGGTCCTATGAGAAGGATGGCGCCCAGCACGAAGCCCGCCGAATCATCGCCGAGATCGTTGGACCCGACCTCAGATTTGGAACAACGTCCTACGAACCGACGCCCAAACCGATCCCTACGGTAACCTTGGGAAGCCCAGAACATGTTCAATCCGAGCCAAGGATTACCAATAGTTCGGGTTGGGTACCGACAATGCCAGCCACGTCGCCGCAGTTCGGAGGAATTGGAACCAACGGTATCCAAATGTGACTTTGTTGACAACTAGCTATCGTTGGGGCCCAGCTCTGCGCCCGAAATTGTCAGCACATTGCGCATTTCCGTGCGAAGCGAACGAAGGACGTGGATTAGCCCCATCTTTGCGTCTATAAGTGATGCGCGATACGACTCATCGTGTCTTTGAGCATCTCTCCTGTCGTCAGATAATCGCGGTGAGCTTTGTTCGGACGACCTTACCGAGCGCAATTTGTCTAAGGCTGCCACCACGGCAAAGCAACGCGTGACTAGACCTTCACGTAGCAGTTCCGTTTCTCCCTCTAGGCCGAGTACGGCGCTCGATGACGCCGCTGGATCGTCTAGGAACTCATAGAGGTTGAGGATTGACCGGCGAAGATTTGATGTAATGCCAAAAGCGGCCAAGGGATCAGTCTGACCCAATAAGGTTGGGATGGCTATTGCTATCGCTTTGATGTCTTCTACGATTGTTTTTTCAATCGGCGTCCCAACGACGGCAGTGACTTTTTCAAGAACCTTTTCTAGCTCGTCAGTGTCGGCTCGGCCGGAAATCGCCTTCCTTATTCTTTCGACCAGTTCTGGCACGAAGCCGTACTTCACAGCAGCGGTTATTACTTCGTCCCATAGGATATCAGCCTCGACCTCATCAGGAAACAATCCTTCACGAAGCCCCGATTCTAGTGCGATTCTCATGACGATTTTGGGTTTCGTTATTATTGAGGAAATTTCGTCGTAAAGCTCGAGGCCTAAACCATCGAGTGCTGTAGGCGCGACCATTTCTTCATTTACACAGTCTACTGACGATTCAGTCGCGAAATTATTTCGCGTATTTCATCTACATCTACGCGATGTTCCAGTTTCTTATGAATACGAAGAATTAAATTATCGGTCTTACCAAAGCGTTCGGATATTCCAATGACATCTGGCCAGAGCGTCTCGGCCGAAATGTTTTCATCTACTAATTTGCCGGGAATAATCCCCGCTTGGATGGCTATTTGTCGTATGGTTTGAGGAGATGATATTGCAACAGGAAGTAAATCACCAAGACGTATCAAATCAGCTCTACGTTCTGAATCATTCATAGTAAGGCTTCCATTCGCCTTGGATGTGGAAACTTGTTTGATATATTCATCGCTTGCCGGAGCGCTTCGGCTAAGATTCGTCAAACTAGTATGTGCTTGGAGATCCGTTGGGTTTGCATTAAATACTTCATGATCGCTTTGAAACTCTGAAGTGCTTGTCCGTGAGCTGCGGGAAAGTGGCAGTCCTGCCGACCATTGCTTACCCAGTGACGTCAAAGCCGCAGGGTATCCTAACCAAACAGTTACAAGAACTACGGTTACAACACCGCCTGTTGTCCAATCGCGGGCTAATCCTGTCACGATTCCGGCACTGAACGCGGATGCGCCCACCAAGTACCAGCAAACTAAGCGCTTGCGAAGGCTGCCATGAGATGAAGCCGTTTGCTCATTCATCGCCCCTCGCTCTTTCGCTTAGTCATAGAAGAATGGACCAAAAGTGTCTAAATGGCAACCCCGCGTTGAATCTCTGATTGAGAGGGATCGGAGCTTACTCGCTGGACCCTCAGACTTACTTTCGAAGTCAAGCAGTCCTTGACAACGTATTTCGCGTATTGAGATAGGGAACGGCAGCTGCTGAAGCGTAGGCATGATAGTCAGCCGCCATCAGGTAATAGATATCCGGCCATGGACCGTGCACATGGATCTGGGCCGGGTCAGGCGAGATGAGCAGGATTGAGCCGCGCCAGATTTCATCGGGGAGAGCTTCCACCCAGGCCCTCTGGATGTGTCCGAATTTGTCCCAGCGGATGGTGGCCCACGCGCCAAGTGGATCTGTGGCGTGGATGTCCAGGATGGTGATTTCGGTGGAGACACGCAGGTGACCCTTGACAGCGGCGAAGTGTTCCCATTGCTGGACGGCATGGGTGATCCACGCCTTGGAACGGCGGATTTTTACGAACCAGATCGCCGCCGCAACGCCGGCCAGGATGACAGCAGCAGCCACCAAAGCCCAGCCGACCACTGCGGCCGCCGCCTCGCCCAGGAACAGCCGAATGGCTGTGGCGAGGCAGACACAGCTGACCACGGTGAGTGTGACCGCCCAGCCGGATGAGGTCCGGGGTTTGACCATCGGATTCGTTCGCATGACTCAACCTCTGCCTATTTACCGATTTTACAGCGAGGGTCCGACAACGGGGGCTGGTGAGTGGATGCCGGCCACTGGTTCGGGCGACTGCTGTACAGCCTGGTTGCTGGCTCTGGTGTCGGTGATGCGGGCCTCGAGCCGGGCCCGCTGGCTGGTGTGGTCCCATTCGGTTTCGTGGGGTGGTGTCCCGAGGGGCAGCGCAGGATTGTTGATGTCCCAGCGGTCACGGAAGCCGGCGACGTCACGCACCAAGGACTTCCAAGCCCCGTCACTGGGTTGCAGACCGGTTTGAGCGCGCAGGGCACCCATCCAGGGCTCTTCAATGGCGAATGCGTGGACGGTCACCGCGGCCAGCCTTTTGGTGATCCTCTGCTGAACGTCGTCGAGCAGGTCTCTGAGGTCTTCCCGGTCCGTGGGCACTGACACCGGCGTCATCGTCAGGGACGACGTGGCGGGGAGGTGCTGTTGGAGGGTTTGCAGGCGGGAGTGCACGACGGCAGCAACGTCGCGGGCATCAGCTGTTGGTTCCAGTCCGCCGGCCAAGACTTGATCGGCGAGGGCCCGGTTGGTGGCTGCGGTGCGCCGCCACGCGGAGACCATGGCGCCCCAAGAAGGCGACGCCTGCATCTCATCCACAAGGCCGGGGGAGTGGGTGCTGATGAGGTGGGTGACGTCGTCGGACGCAGCGATTTGAGCCAGGTAGTCATGCTCGGCGAGCAAGCGGGATAGGGAATTGGCCTGGTTGTGTTGTTCCTCGCGGACCTCGTGGGCGGTGTGTTCGGCACCTTCGATGGAGAGTATGCCGCAAAGGATTTGCCGCCAGTCCGGCAGGGAGGAGGGGTCCACGTTGTGGTGGTCGCGGGGGTCGGGTTCGCTGATGTAGGCGTGGTTTGCGGTCTTTCCTCGGGTCATGGAGACGTAGAAGAGTTCCCGGGTGAGGCGGCCTTCGCTGACCAGTGTGTGGCCGGTGTCCACGGTGATTCCTTGGGAGCGGTGGGCGGTGGTGGCGTAGCCGAGTTCCACGGACTCGGCGAGATAACTGGCGCTCAGGATGATTCTTGCGCCGTTGTCTTGGCGGATCCCTGCGATGGAGCCGTCCGGGTTGGGCGTGCCACTGATGTTGATGAGGGTGCCGTTGCGGATGAAATCGCCTGTATCATCCAGGAGGCGGCGGTCGTTGCGGCGGGCCAGGATCGTGTCCCCGCGCCCGGCATGGAGCCCGTCGCTCAGATCCACAGTTGCTTCTGCGTCGACAGCGCCGGAGCCGACACGGTCAGCCTGGGCACGTTCATTGAGCATGGAGACGGTGTCATTGTCTGGGGCGATCAGGATCGAGGTCCCGCCGGTGCGGATGTCGGCGTCCCAGCGGTTGTAGGCGTCATCGACCATGGCGTCGTAGGTTCCGCTGCTGATGCGGTCATGGGCTGTGTACTCGGTGATGACATCAAAGTCGCCAGTGCGTAGTTTCAGGGAGGCTGTGCGTTCCCAATCATTGGTGAAGCGCCAGACCGTACTGAGCCGTTGCGCGCAGCCGGACCGGTCTAGCCAGCCCAGAACTCCGCCGGCATCGATGGAATCTAGTTGTGCGGGGTCGCCGACCAGCAGGATCTTGGCCCAGGCACCTGTGGCTTGGTCCAGGAGGGCGGCGAGCTGGTAGGTGGAGACCATGGATGCTTCGTCGATGATGACCAGCTGGTTGGGCCGGAACTGCCACTTTGACTGCGTCGCTGTGAGGGCGCTCATGCGTTGCGCCAGGCGCTCCAGCGTCTTTCGGGACTGATTGTCCAGGCGTGGGGATTGACAGGCGGCCTGGTACCTTTTTGCGGCTTCTGCGTACTGTCCTGCCCTGATGGCCGCCCCGGGGCCGGTGGATTCGTAAAGCCATTTACTCACGTTGTCCGTCGCTAGCCCGAGCTCGTGGCCAAGGACGTCGGCAGAGGCAGCTGCCGGGGCCAACCCCACAACTGTCCCTGCACCGAATACGTCTTCCCAGAGGGTTTTGACGGCGCTCATCGTCGTTGTTTTCCCGGTCCCGGCTGGGCCGACGACGGCGTCCAGTAGCCTGCCGCTGGTCAGGACAGCCTCCGCCGTCCTGCGTTGCTCACCCTGCAGTGGCTCGCCGCGGGTGCTGAGGAACAGTTGGAGAGCGTCATGGACGGTCGTGTGGTCGAGGTGCGGGCCGGCGTGGTGCATGTGGGCGCCCATGATGGCTTCCTCGTTGGCCAGTGTGGAGACGTCGGTGAACAGGTGGGCGCTGGCCAGGTCAAAGACACTGCGTCCGTTGAACACTAAGTCGGGGGCTGTGGTGGTGGGGATGGAGTAGCGGAACTCGTTGATCGCAACGGACTGCTCCTCGGCGGAGGTGGCGATGGCGTCCATGAGGTGAATCCGGTCGGTGGCGGTGGCGCAGCGGATCTCAAGGCACACCCGTTCTGCTTCGGCGATCAGGTTCCAGCGGTTCCAGGTGGCCCGGCGCCTGGCGACCAGGTCCTTGACCAGCCCTGCCGTACTGGTGATCCAGGCTGTATCCGCATCGGCGTCAGTGAGTGGATGGGTGTGGGAGCGGTTGATGGTGGCCGCCAGCACGGCCTCGGGATCGAAACCCTTGGCCTGGGCTCGTTCGCGCCATTGCCGGGTCCGGGTGTTCAGGGGGACAACGTCATGGTTCTTGGCCATCCTGGTGGACAGTGTTGCCTGTTGCCGTAGTTTGAGTTTGACCGCGTTGCTGGGTTCCCTGCCGTGGGTTTCGGACCAGTCGTGGATGAGCCGGTCTGCCTCGATGTCGATCAGCCGGGACCTGCTGGAGAACTCACGGATGAGGGCATCGTCCACGCCGGAGAGCTCGAAACTGAAATTGTGGATCGCGCTGGTGGGTGTGCGGACTTCGGCCTCGGTTCCCAGGTCCCGGCCAAGTTGGTCATAGAGGAGCCCGTTGTAGTGTTGGCTGGCGGCCACGGTGGCCTTGTAGAGGGTGCGTGAGTCGAGGGTGGTCCAGACGCCGTCGCTGACGCGTTGGGCCTTGTTGGCGATGACGACGTGGGTGTGCAGCTGGGGATCTCCGGAGCGGGATTCCCAGTGGTCGAAGGCGGCCGCGATGGCGCCGTGGACGCCGACGTGGGCGACGCCGCCGTGTCCGGCACGGGTGTGGATGGCGGAGCTCTCCAGCCAGGCCAGGGTGGCTTCCAGGGCAGCGTGGTGGGCTGCCATGACCTTGTCCTTGTACTCGTCGCTGCCGAGCGCCCAGAGAACGGAGACGGACTTGGGCACACTGAAGGTCAGGTCAAAGCCGGCCACCGCCGCCCGGCGCACCTTTTGGCCGTTGGGGCCGGTGACGGTGGATGCCTGGTTGGGTGTGCGGCCCAGGGGTGCTCCCGTGGCGGGGTGTTCGCCCCGTTCAAAGAGGGCTTTCGCGGCCGCGTCGGTGACGGTGTCGTGGGGAGTCATGCCGATGCCGGGAAGTCCTGCGCCGAGCCATTTCCCGGGCGGGTTGCTGGCGGCGGTGTAGTAGCCGGTGAGGTCCCGGGTTTCGACGTCGGCATGGCTGGTGGTCTTGAGCAGATAGGAGACGCCTGCCTCGGTGGAGAGGCGGGCTATGGAGACGGTCATGACCTGCCCATTTCCGTGTTCCAGCCGTGGCGTGCAAAGATCGCCGCCGTCGACGGATCCAGACGCGTATTCGTCTCCGAATGCAATGCCAAGACCCGGGCCGCGAGTTGCTGCATGTCTCTTACAGCCTGGCGTTCTTGGAGCAATCGATCGGCGTTTTCGTGCTGTAAGTGTTGCACCGAGCGTTCTAGCTCGTCGGCTTTCGACTCTGCCCGTGATAGTGATCGGGCGCTTTCGTTGAGCTTTGCGTATGCCGCGTCAAGCTTGTTGTCATATGTGCGCATCAGAGAGTTCTGCTTTCGCTTGTCCGCGATCCGGATCAGCTGGAGCTCGGACTGGAAGCGGGCGGTGATCGCGGCCAAAGTTGCTTCTCGGTTGTTGAATGTCGCTTGAGCCACTCCTTGGGGGTAGCACCTCGTATTGCTCTGGCGGTATTGGCGTTGCCGCTGGCGGTGGGCACATGCCGGTCGGCAGAAGCGCTGCCGGGGGCTGGCCGGTGTGAAGTTGATGTTGCATTCGGGGCAGGTTCGCTTAGTCATACCAGTCCATGGTGATTCGGCCGGTTTACACCATGACCAACAGTTGCATTGCCGTCACGCTGCCGTGACGGCAGCGTGCTTGGGTGCCAACAGTGTGAAGGATTTTTTGGTCATGCTGGAGGCCGGTCGAAAGCGGACGTTGGGGCGGCAAAACTTTGGACAACGCGATTGTGTGGACAGGGACGGAGAAATGGTTGTTGACGGGGGTTGGTTTCGGACGTGCAATGGGGAGAGGCACAGTTGTCAGCTCGATGCTGAAGGGTGCTTTGGTTGCTGGCGGGATTCGTGATGGGAGCGGGCCATGGTTGCCGTATCTGATTTCGTCCGGGGTCGACGGGGCTTGTCTCGCCAGGTCATCGATTTTTCACCAACGATTGTCGAGCCACCCGTGGAAGTCGAGCAGGTGCAACGCGACGGGGTCCTCTTGGGTGTTGCCCTCCGGGGAGTGGCAGGTGCTCTTGCTCATCGCTGGCCCGCGGGCCTGGCACCAACCCCGGTGGACGATCCGGGAGTTGATCCTGCCGCCCCGTTGCCGCCTGCTGACTACGTTGTGATTGCGTGGACGGTTGCCGAGGCCAGGGCCTTGGCGAACGTACTTACACCGGGCATCAACCCTGCCACTAGGTTCCACTCGTATACCCACAACTATGATGCGTTGCTGCCGACCATTCGCGCGGGTGCTCCGGCCAGGGGAGCGAAGCGGCTCGCCAGCTGGGACAGGACAAGCATCGCTGGGAAATCAGTTCTGGTCATGAAGTCAGAACTCCACCTGAACCAGGATTCAATCTCGACGGGGGATGGGACGGCCACGTTGCCGGTCGCTGAACTCTTTCGCCAGATCATTGGCGAAGCCCAACCACGTTTGGTGATCACCACGGGGACGGCGGGCGGTACCTTGGCGGACGCTGAGCTCGGTGACGTCGTTGTCACCAGGGCGGCACGGTTCCGGCTTGCCGATGAATTCCGCAACGAGCCCTTCAATGGCGTGCTGTACAAGAGCCCGGGCGAGATCCCACCGACCCAGTTGGGAGCAGCATCGGCTTTGTTGGATGTGGCCACGGGGCGCCTGAAGGAGCCGGATTTTGGCCCACCCACCAAACGCTACCCCTTTGGGGCACTGCTTCCTGGGTTCGCGAACGCACCGAGACTTCTCTGTGATGGGATGGACTTTGCGGAGTACCTGCCCATCCTGACGACGGACTACTTTGAATTCGGGACCAGCACCAACAATCTGGGGGATGAGGGGTGCGGGGTAGAGATGGGTGATGCCGTCCTGGGACTCGTCGCCGAGGAGCTCGGAGCTGCGGCCCCGCGATGGCTGGTGGTCCGCAATGCCTCCGACCCGCCCATCAACGGGGCCCTTCCCACTTCACCCCATGTACCGGATATGCAGGCTCATTGGGCCGTCTTCTACTACGAGCAGTACGGGTACTGGACCAGCGTGAACAGTGCCTTGGCCTGCTGGGCCGTGATCGCGGGCGATACAGCATAGATACACGAGGGGCTTCGGGTGGTCATGCTGCATCCGTCGACAACGGACAGTGACTTCTGGCTGGACCGGTCGCAGGACTGTCGTGTCCGCTGGTCGCCGCGGCCGGCGATGGAATTTCTGACGGGCAGTGTTGCCTACTTCAAGGCGAGTCGGAGCCGTTCAATCTCGAACGGGTTAAAGCCCGACCAATGGTGGTGCTCGCTGACGACAACGATAGGGGCCTGAGAATATCCGAGGTCTTGGACATATTCGAGGGCGGCGGCGTTGGTCGTCAGGTCGACGACGGTGTACGCGATGCCGGCATGGTCCATGCTGCGGCAGGTGAACTTGCATTGCTGGCAGCCGGGCTTGCTGTACACCGTGATGTGCATTGCCCTCACCTCCGTTTCTGTTATCGCTGGTGCTGGATCGCGTGAAATTACTGATGGTGGTTCCGGTACGCGGTGTTTTTGTGTTGTGCCCAGCCCGAGACGACGCCGGCGCCGAGCATCTGGTCAAGCAGCTTGGCGAGGTGGTAGTCGGGGTCGAATGTGAGGGCGACGTGCATGTAGTTCGCAGCTGCCGTTCCCTTGCCCTTCCACCAGCAGATGTGCCCGAGCATCGTCAACGGGGCCGCCACATGGGTCGGGGCGGCGATGGTGAGCAACTGTCGCAGCAGCTTTTCGGAGCTGTCGATGCGGTCCCATTGAGGGGCTTCATCTGTGGCACCCAGGAGGGTGGCGCCCATGGGTTCGTTGATGCCGGGCATGTTGGCCAGGATCTGGTCCCTGAGCCCAACGTGCTGCAGCCCGGCAAGGACCTCGGCCAACTGCTCGTGGGTGGGGTCGGCATCGTGGTCAACGAATTCAGTCCATAGTCGGTAGGCCGCGGCAAGGCTTTGTGCCGGGTGGGTGGCCATGTCCCGCAGCGCCGACTCGACTGCTTCGTTGTCGACAGCGGTGAATAACTCGGGGATGGCCGGTGAATCGCTGTGTCCGACGGTGCTGCCCTGGTAGACCAGCTCGGCGTTCAGGAGGCAGGACTCGACGGCGGCCAGCGGGGTCTCCTCGCCACATGAGGTTGGATTGGCGCCGTCGTAGGTGGCGAAGGATTCGGGGCCGACGATCCACACGTCATGGACGAGCAGCCCGGCAGCCATGAGCCGCTGCTTGAGTCCTTGGACCATGGCGGCGAAGGGCTTGGACTGTCCTTTGCCCCATGGCTGGTGGGTGAAGAGGGCGATGAGGACAGCGGTGGCGTCGCGGTCAATGCCGACGGAGTGGGCGACGACGTCGACGAAGTTCTCAGCTGGGACTGTGGTGTGGGGAAGGTTGACTCGGAGGGTGGGGCCGAGTGTCTTGCCCTCGAGGGCGACGCAGACGAGGCTTTCATTGGGCCAGTAGCCGAGGCTGTGGCTCATGTAGCTGATGGCGTCGGCTGGGCTGCTGATTCTGATCGGTTCCATTGTCCTGCTCCTCCTGTGTGAACGGTGGCTGGGTGTTCGCGGCCGCCTGCTCGGTTGGTGCCTTCTGGTAAGAGGAATCACCGCTGGGTGTTAGGGGCCGGAGGGCAACTTGGGGTACCGGGCACGGGGCAAAAATTGTTTCGAGGAAATAAGCGACGCAGGAGCGCCGAGGAAGAATTTTTGGAGGAGTGACCGGCGCGAAGCGCCCTGGTTGCGTGGAGGGCCCGCCCAGCGATGATGGGGTACCAGAAGGCACCACGGTGTTTGGCATGTGTTCATAGAGTTCCATCGGCTAAAGCGCCAGTTCTAACTGACTGCATGACTTGCAACCGGTGCCGCAGGAGGTGTCTATTGCCCTCCTCAGGGCTGGTCCTGGGAACAGCCGCGCGTGACGACATATCTGGCTGTGAGGAGAAGCGTGGCGAGAGATGACGTGACCGCCATTCTTGGCAGGATCACCATTGGCACGTGTCTGGATCGACATGATCGTGTTGGGTTCCAATGCAAGAGACCCCTGCATAACCTGGTAACTTAGAGCTACTATGACATCTGAAATTCCTGCCTCTCGCTTGGTCCCCATGCCCGTAATCGACCTGTTCGCGGGGCCAGGCGGACTGAACGAGGGATTTTCGAGCATAGGGGAAGAAGAGGGAGAACCTCGGTTCCAAACTGTCGCCTCATTTGAGATGGAAGCCAATGCAGTCAAGACCCTCAAACTTCGTTCGGTCTACCGTCACCTCAAGCGCAACGGCGGCGTGCCTCAGGCTTACTACGACTACATATCGGGCGTAATGGAGTGGGACGAATTTAAGACTGAACCGAGAGTTGATGTGGCAGTTGTAGCCGCTGATGATCACGTGCATGAAATCGAGCTTGGTCAAGCGACTCGCAAAGACGTAGGCGATCGGATCGCGAAGGCGCTGGCTGCTTCACCGAAAAATGCTGCAGGAGACTGGGTCCTGATTGGTGGTCCACCATGTCAGGCATACTCCTTAGCAGGACGATCACGCCGAACGAACGACTCCGACTTCGCGTTTGATAAGAAGCATTTTCTTTATGAAGAGTACTTGGACATACTTAGGCGATTCAAGCCTTCGGTGTTTGTCATGGAAAACGTCAAAGGGTTGCTGTCTTCAAAGAATCATGGCGTTAGCATGATTGACCAAATACTCAACGACCTGCGACGCCCGAGCGATTCTGTTCGTTACGAAGTTAGGTCATTGGTTGTTGATCCAAAAAATGGCAAAATTTTACCGAAAGAATTCGTCATACGTGCGGAAGAATATGGTATCCCGCAGAAACGTCATCGAATAATCCTTCTCGGCGTTAGAACTGACGTCGTTGAGCGAACAGACTATGCAGTCTTGGAGAAAACTTCGAAAGTCACCGTGCGGGACGCCATAGCAGATCTTCCAGTTCTTCGTTCGCGGATTTCGCCAATGCGCTTTGATAGTGACGAAAACTGGGAAATGCTCAAGCAGCGGACGGTTGCCCGTCGTGATGCACTTGCTGCAGATGACACGGACGATTCACTAGCAGCGGTTTTCGTGGAGCCTGAAGAACCTATCGAGGATGCCGGGTTGGATGTGCCCAAAGAAAGATACCAAAAGTGGATCCAAGATAAATACTTAGAGAAAACTCTCCAGCATCAATCGAGAAGTCATATGGAATCTGACATTGAACGCTATGCGCATCTCGCGTGGAAAGCCGGTGAATTAGGGAAGAGCCCTAAGTTCTCGGACTTACCCGACGGTCTTGAGCCAAATCACAAGAATATCGGCCAGAAAGACACTCCCTTCCTTGACCGATTTAGGGTTCAAGTGTGGGATGAGCCGTCGACGACCATTGTCTCTCACATTTCTAAAGACGGTCACTATTATATTCACCCCGATGAATCACAGATGCGTAGTTTAACGGTCCGTGAAGCCGCTAGACTTCAGACGTTTCCAGATAACTATTTTTTCGAAGGTACTCGGACGATGCAGTATCACCAGGTTGGAAACGCCGTGCCTCCGCTGTTGGCGCATTTGATTGCGGAGAAAGTGGTGGAGACATTGCGGTTGGGCGTCGCTGCCGAATCTAGCGTGGACTAGAATTGTGCAAATCCCTTTTCGCGGGCCTTTGTTAGCGTTGCGATGAGGCGTGCGCATTGCCGTTCAGAAGGAAACCCGGTTTTACGTCCAGTGACGATATCAAGTATGCCAATATCAGTTGGCCCTGCAATGCGACTGCGGAGAGCGAACTCTCGTAAGCCTTCCCATTGTTCCTTAGATGTTGAAAAAACCTGCTTTTGGATGTCGATGCTGTTGTCGATCCGCTGAGTGGTTTTTGAATTGTTCAGCGCCTCCGCGCGATCAGACGTGTCGACAAGGCCGCGTTTGAAGTTATCTGGCAGCTCGAAGGTGGCCGTTCGTACAGCCTCCCAACAGGCCTGTGATTTGGCCCACTCAGTAACGTTGGCTACCCGACGGCTAGGAGCCGTGAGAATTTCGAAGGCAAGCTTGGCAGACGCAAGGGCTGTCTCTAGGACCGCATCGGGCAACGTCTGGAGGTTCCAGATCGCCGAGAAATTGAAGTGATTCCCAGGAGCTTGCTTGTCGATTTCGAGAGAAAGTTTGGCTATGGCGTACGTGACGATGTTCGCAAGGTAGCCCTTGTCATACCAGTCGGACTTGGCGACAGCCTTTCGCACTTCTTCGTACATGATCGCTTTGGCGACTAGGTCCCGGAAGTACTGCTCATTTATTGCCTCGTTAGACGATTCCCAAACTTTTGCGATACTTTCAGCGAAGGCAACAAAGTTCTTTTGCGCACCCGCGCTCACAAGATGCGGCTTCTGAGCCCATGAGACGGCATATTTTGCCACATCAGTCTTAGTAATTACCTGCCCTCGCGGAAAGGTTGCTAGGAATTTATTCGCATCGGCCGTGGCTAGCTTGTTCTTTTCATTGAGGTACTGTCCGCGAGTTCGCTCGTAGTACCACTTGGTCTGGTAATTGAGGCCAGGCCGGGCTGGAACCAGCAACCTTCGCGCCAGCTCTTCCAAACGGATATGGAATGGGCTATTGGAGAAGAAGTCTGCTTCACTGACCCGATTCTGGCTATTTGCAAAGCGAGAGATCTTCGGCACTAGGTCAACGGCTTTCGTGGGATCCACTACTACAAGTTTCATTGGCACGTATACGTCCCTGAGTACGGTTTGGTCGGTGCCTTCCCTTGCGACATAGAACAGCGAGGCGGTAGTTTGTCCACCGTTGACAATTTGTAAGTCTACGAGGGCCGTCGCACGAAGGCCGTCCTCCGTGCGTGTCAGACCTGTAGCAGTTGCAGTGATGCCATTGTTGTACGCCATGAACATCTCAGGTTCGGAGTGAATGGTGGCCTTAATACCTTTGTTGACTTTGCCTCGCCCGCTAAGGAATGAACGCACGTTCCCTTCAAGCAGCCTGCTTCCATACTGCCCATACAGGTCAGCCACCAAAGCTCCCGGTACAGCGGCCATGTACGTGGCGAAGTCTGTTGAGTCGCCGTTTATTTCCAATATGGGGAGACCTTCCGGAACCCATTTGGTCAAGTTGATCTCTAAGGCTTCACGACCCTGCTGGGACTCCTGAACTTGGTGAAGTCGCTGCAGGTCCCAGAGGTGAAAATCTACGGGGATACCGTTAATGCTCGAGGATGGGATTTCTTTGATCCGGTCACTGAGCCGACCATTCGTGACAAGGTACAGGCGATATCGCGAAACTGCGCGTCCACGATGGTTTAGATCTACGGCGAGTTGATAGACCGCAGAACTTTCTTCCCTTCCAACAGTGAATTGTCCGGAAACTGCTTCAGATAGAAAGCCCTCGAGAGCAGTTAGCCGCTTCTTTGCGTCGGTCGCAGTGACTACATCGAGCGAATCAGAGTTGGCGTACAAGAGTACGGCCAGTGAAACCGATTCGTCGGCGTCGTCCAAGTCATAAGCGTGGACGGCCAGTTTCTTGTTGCGCTGGCCTTTGCCTTCAAACTGCAGGACGGTGAAGTTTTCAACTTCACCAGCTTCGGCAAATCTTTCCGACACTTCAGCCATGAAAGCCATTGATGTGTAATCATTCTCCACGGCGGCACGGGCGTTAACAGTGTTTTGCAGGTCTAAGTGGAAATCATCTAGATTCATTCGGCGACGCTTTCGGTTCGGTGGGCGGCAACCCAAGCTCTGAAATGCTGCATTCAAACGGTGCTAGGTCCGCCAAGTTCAAGAAATACGAGACCCGACTTACACCGTTTGGTAACTTGCTGGGCTCGAGTCGGGGGAACGCGCCCTTAACTTCGAGGAACTGGTGTCTTGTCGGAAGGAAATACATGTCTTCGTATGCCTCGTCATACCGATCGAAACAGACTGCGTCGAGACGGCGGGCCAGCTCGGACTGGGGAACGCCGGATTCTTGTAGCAACCGATCCGCATGGTCAAGAAGGCCAGGAATCGTCAAGGCCCCTGGCGTATCCGCCACGGCATCATCGGCGGCCACGACGCAGACGAACAGCCGCTGATTCGGCAGGCGATTCAATTGGTTTTCTGACGAAATCTGAATGCGGCGGGTGCCGCTATGTATGGTTTTGATTTCGACTAAGGGCCCACCAGGAAACTGAAAGTCTTGATCACTTTGGAACGGTCCATGCCACGCATCTATGACGTCACCGACTGTGCATTCCAGGGCAAGATTTGAAAAGCCGATCAAAAGCTCACCAAACAGGCCACGGGCAGCCTCCAAGGATAGTCGTTGACTCGGAGGTGCCTTGAGGAGCGTCCGCCACTCCTCAACGCTAGCCATGAAGGTCGCGAGTCCTTGAGCTTCAGAACTGGTCCCTGAGACTCGATCCACGATATGTGCGCAGAGCCGGACGAAAACGTCCGTAAACTTGGGCGCCTTGAGCGTCAGCAGGAGCACCCAATGGCCGTCGATACTCCTCTGTGTGCGTGCTACATCAACCGCGTCGGACAGTTCAGGAATGCCGGGCTTGAGGCTGCTGATGGAACAGAACATCGGTTGTCCCGCTTGGTCAGTTCCACATACGAGGCGAAGCTCTAGATCCGGATCAACTTCGAGCGTTTTAGGCAGCCGTTGCTCAATGGCTCTCAGCCATAGGTCTTCAACGGGATTAGACATCGTCATCCTCATCAGTTCCGGAGTACTCTACGAACCATTGTTTTTGAGCGACAGTGTTGATGAGGTAGCGAACGTCACCGTCCCGATTGTTGACGTCGAGGCGGTTCCCCGGAAAAGCGAGCTTTATGCCAACGATTTGCTCTTGTTCAATGTTTGCGACTTTTTTCCGATCCTTTTCTGGCAATTCCTTGAAGTTGGGTACCAGAACGTAGACAAGCAAGATTGGCCTCGGAAGGTGCTCGTAGATGGCTGATTCTGGGACTTGCTTGCCCGGGTACTCCTGCTTAAAGCCTTCGGTAAGGGCGTCATCGATGGCAGAGTCGAGTAGTCTTCTTAGGTCGTCGCTACCTGCCAGCCTGCTGCTTTTTCCTGAAACGAGTAGTTCATCAGCGGCGCCGACGGTCATTGTTCGGGTCGGTGGATGGATCTTCACACCGCCAAACGATTCTTCGGAATCGGCCTTTTTTGTGCCGTTGATGAAAACTACATCCCACTTCGTGAACTTGGCTGTCTTGTTGTTCTTCACAAACTTGCTGATGGCGTTGCCATAGAAGAGTTCGTCCATACGGTGTGCGGTGTACTCGTCAAGGAAGGCAGCGACCAAGTTTTGCGGGACGTTTGTGAAACGCGGGTAGCCACGTCGGGTTTGACCGGGCTGACCGAATGTTCCGACGAGTGTCTCTGCAAGGGCGATGGCAGCACCCCTGTTTTCCCTAATGGTCATTTTCCTCGGGTCGAGCCGTGAGGTCTCAATGCGCCGCCCGATAAGGCTGATGACTTTAGGTTCTACTGCGGCCGACTTGGACTTATTCTTCGCCGTGATCAGAAGTGCGCCAGGATGCATGCGTATAGACAGCCCGAAATCGAGGGGGGTCAATGACTGGCGCTGCATGAGTCTTAGATCTGAGCGCAGTTCAGCAACGGCGTCGGCTATGAAACGGTAGTCGGCTGCTACACCAGGATCGATCCAGATGCGGCAGAGGTCTTCGTATTCGTCCCGGTAACCGAACCAACGAGCCATTTGCATCATAGTGTCGGCTGCTCGGACGTTTCGGTAGTAGTAGCTGACCATGAGGCCTTCGAGGGTTAGACCGCGGCTGAGGACGTCACCACCGATGGCGATGACGCGCTTTGGCATTTCGGCGCTTTGTTGCTGTTCCTTCAGGAGTTTTTCGGTGTCCGAGTTGAACGTCCTGACGGTAATTTCGTTGGCTGAGTTCGGGAGAGCGGCGAGAACTTCCGACCACGTGGGCCCAGCCGTGGAATAGAACGTTTCGAAGGTTGACTTCAGTCCATCGATGATCTGGTTTTCGACGCCCTCGTTGTAGAGGATGGCATGGGCTTCGAGTGCATTCTTGATGCTGTCAATTTCATTCTTCACAAAGTCATGCAAGTGCGTTTGAACTCGCTTGAAACGTGAAACGTTGATCAGCATGGCGCGCCGCTGGTCTTCTTGCCCTCGTATATCACGAACGGCGTTCGCGACAACATAGACCTTTATGGCTGTCTTTAGGCTCTCGGGGATGTCATGGACTACGTGGTACTGCCTGTGCTTGAGCGGGAGCAATGGTTCCACATCGTGGAGGTCTATGACTTTGTCTTCATTGATGTTGTCCTCGGTTCCAAAGACTTGATTGGCTCCCACGTAGTTCGTGGGTGCCTCCAACCCGTAGACGAAATCCTTCGGAAATAGGTCGGGGTGAACTTCGCCGTCTTTGACAGTCTCGGCCTCGTGGTCGATGAGGATATTTGCGAACGGAGTCGCCGTGATGGCGACATAGGAGTTCCGTGAAAACTTTCCAAGGAGCTTGCGAATGAGGAAGTTCGTCTTTGTCGGGTCGTCTTCCTTGCCAGTATTAACAGAGCCGTAGTCCGATTCGTCGTCAATGAGCAAGAGTGGCAGTTCGATCCGGCCATGAGACTTTGGTTGGTCGTTCGTCCAGTCAATGAGCGCGTTCAGAACATGGACGTTTTTCTTGACGACAAAGATGAATGGATTAGGTGACTCCTCGGACACACTAATGCTGGTGGCGTCCTTGCTCGCTTGGAGAAAGTCTTGGACGACTGTCGTCATTCCGGTGGCATAAGTCAACTGCTTATTCAGTCGGCCGACTCCAACAAATCGGTCGGCCGACGTACCCGTTCCTGACCTAGAGACGTTCCGACTTGAATCCTTTCCAAGAAATCCTTCATCAACACGAATTTGGGTTTGCTGCCTCAACGACTCAGTATTTCCGGCCAAGAGGATGATGAGGCGATAGCCGGCGTCGGCTGCTTTGTTGAGCAGGCCCAAGTAGGTTTGTGTTTTCCCTGACTGTACGTCACCAATGATTAGGCCCTTTCGGTCCCAAGGCCCGGGCAGTGTCGGGTCACCGACATAGTCTAATATCTCGTCAGTGAAGATTTCCATTTTTTCGAGAACTCGTGGAGAACGATTATTGCTTCGTAGCCATTGTTTGTACGTGAGCCACCGAGACCATTCCACGTGATGCTTTTTTGATGCGAGCCAAGGCTTAAAATCTTTATCCGTAATCCCAACGCCGAGTTCGACATCTATGCTTAATTTACTTACAAGACGGCGGTGCGCCGTGGCCACATCATCGTCGGAAATGTGGGGTGCCACGAGCGGTCGGTACTTCGCCAGTTCGTTGTGAAGTTCAGATTCGCTGTGATTGTTGTCGCTGAGGAGAAGACTCACGACGTTTTCGAGGTTTTCCGTTTGAGAACGAATGGAGCTGGGGTCGGAAGCGGCTTGGCTAGTCATTGACGACCTTTCGAAGTAATTCTTTCGGGGAAGACGTGAGGATGAACGGTTCGATCGATGCCATGGCGGAGACAAACTGCTCTGGGTTGCCGCCACTGGCTTTATAGGCTTTCCAAAGCGCTGATGCCAAGCTTTCGAGGCCCGGACCACTTGGCTGTTGAGGTGAATGGCTCTCGTCTTGACCGAGTCTGTTGTATGCGTCCTCAACCGGGAATGTGGATTCCAGAAGCGTTAACAAAGTCGACATTTGCGTCATATCTTCTGGCATCATCCGGTCGGTCAGTGCCGCCACAGCCGGATTTTCCCGATTGATTTCGTAACGAAAATTGCCGCGGTCGTCGATAACGTTCCATATTGGGTTAGTCCGGGACTGTTCTTGGACAATTCGGCCACGATAGAGATGAACACTTCTGCTCGGTGCCACGATTCGTCCTGCTATTCGGCGAAGGTTGTCGCGAATCTGAGGGGGTGGTGCGGCGGAGGCTTTCTTTATGTCGAGGGACCACAAATGATCGAGTGTATTTGGGATGTCGACTCTGACTCGCGCGAGTTTTCCTAGGTCGTCTTTGGGGGCAATCCGAAACCAAGTTCCCCAGATGACTAACCGAAGTTCACGGTAAATGTAAAAGCCCTGGCTGTCGCGAACGCGGCCCGCGACTTGAGCTCGCTTCTTCTCAAGTGGGGTCATGCGATTTAGGTGTGGAAGCGTGTATGGCTGGACTTCTATTTGTTCTCCGGCGACGGAGAACGACTCGGATGGGCCGAGCTGGGTTGCTTTGTTGGACTCTAGATAAGGATCAGAACCTTGTATAGCTACGCGGTTAATTCGTATCTCAAAACGTTGGCCATGCTCTCCGGCAAGGAATCTATGAAAGACAAGTGCCAGATGACTTCTAACTTCAGTCATTGCCGCGTCGAACGATGAACTTAGGTCTCCAACAGTTGCGGTTAGTCGATCGAGATTTCGCCAGATGACCAAGGTTCCTGAGGTGCGATCGGCCAATTCGTTGAACCGGGGCAAGGACTTTAGCTCATCTCCGGCGAGGACGAGCAGGCTCCACGTCTGTTGTGCGATCATGTGGTCGATGTTCCACTCGAATCCGCACAGAGCACCTTCGTGTTTCGAAACGACGACCAAGTCTCGGCACTGCGAAAGCGATGCGGTTTTCAGACCTAGACCAAATCGTCCAAGGTCATTGGGATTTCGTTTGGTCAAGGGGCTAGTACCTGCGAGCCGCATTGCATCGATGGCTTCTCCGGATGACATTCCTTCGCCGTTGTCGACCAAGGCAACATATGGATAAGGTGAACTTCCGAAAAATATGTCGACCATCGTGGCTGATGCAGAAATCGAGTTGTCGATGAGGTCGGCCACAGCTGTCTGTAGCGTGTACCCGACTGCGCGCATTGACTCCATGAGATGCGGATCAGGTGGAAGTATTTGCTCGGTTGTCACTAGATCCCCAGTTGTAGTCCATACCATCAGCGTTTTAGCGCTTATTGGATCCTAACCGCAACCATGTGGCACCTCCACTTGAACACGCCATGCTGCGCCAGTACGGGATGTCGACTCTTGGCGAGGATTTGTGTGAGATGGAGGCCTCATAGTTTTTGGCCTCCATAACAGGACGATGCTAATTGTCGACTAGCTCCAGATGGCCCTGTTTGCCTGCCTAGAGTCCGAGCTGAACTGCCTTGCACTGTGGGCCTGGAGTGTTTTCCTGTTGGGAGCGGCCCTTAGTTGATAGAACTCCGCGCGCTAGGACTTCGGCGGTGGGGCTATGTGAGCGAACGGAGGCTGAAGGTGGCTCCGGATTGAAGTATGAGGGCCGATTTAGCTGCAACGAGCCGGACACCCCTCCGAATGGCGGAGTGCTCAAGTTGCCAAAAACGTGAGCAGAAATTGAACCCATTTCCGCCCCAAAGCAAACCAAAAACGTGACGAATTTTTCATTCAAAAACGTGAGTAAATCGTGACTTGGGTCGTTTTTGGCCTTAAGTGACTCCGACCCGCAGGATGAAACCGCAGGTCAGAGCCACTTTTTGGTGCCCCGGGCGGGAATTGAACCCACGACCAAGAGATTAGAAGGCTCCTGCTCTATCCGCTGAGCTACCGAGGCGTTGGTCCACAAGGGACCGCATCTAAATTATCAGGTTTATCCGCCGATCTCTTCCCCCACAGGCGGAGCCACAGACGCGGCCGTCCACAGATGGAGCTTGCCCACTGTTCGGCATGGCTTCCAAGGCGTTGGCTGGAGGCAACCAATCACTGCTGCAGCCGCGGCACACGGAAGGAATCGAAATGGCGGATCAGATCAGCTTGACGGGATTTGTTAGCTCCGAGATCGAAACAGTCACCCTGGACTCGGGCGTTGTCCTGGGCAAGTTTCGCATGGGAAGCAACACCCGGCGATTCGACAAGCCCACGAACCAGTGGGTGGACGGTGCAACCAACTGGTACCACGTGACCGTTTGGCGCGCACTGGCCTCAAACACTGTGGTCAGCATCCACAAGGGAGACCGCATCGTGCTGGTCGGGAAGCTCTCCGTAAGCTCCTATGTGCGCAAGGACGGGGCTCCGGGTACGAAGGTGGAGATTGAAGCCGAGGCCATCGGTCCTGACCTGAAGTTCGGCAAGGCCAGCTTCCACCGCACTTCCAATGCCCGGTCAGACACCCAGGGCGGCACGTGGCAAGGAGCTGGCGCATCCCCAACGCACCAGTATGGGAATGGAGATGACGAGGAAGGTGAAGTCCCACCCGACAACGACGAAAACGCCGAGGAAGCCGGCGACCCAAACGAAGGTGACAATGGCGACACCGGGGGACAGGCTGCCGCCCTGGAGAACAGCGCCGACGGTCTCCAGAACGGCGAAGGGTACAACGAGGAAACCGGTGAGATCGTCGACGAGTCAGTGCCCTTCTGAGGCGTTGGGGAAATGTGAAGCAGGCCATGGCACAATGGCGGGGTGACTTTGGACAAGACAGAACCCCTTCAGCAGGGCGAATCCGGCCGCAGGACTTTCCGCAATGCCGGAGCGGCAATCCTTCTGGTGGCGGCTATCGCGTTGGGTGGATGTTCGATGCTGCCTGGCGGCGGGTCCACTGCGCAGGACGCCCCGGCCACCTCAGCCGCCGCACCCGCCAAGGATGCTCCGGAGGCACCTGCTGAAGCCACCAAACCCCCGTCGGCTGCACAGGAATTCTCCACGAAGCTGAAGGCATCACTGTCTAAGCTGGCCGCCACCACCAAGGCCCCCAACCGGGAGCAGATGATGGCCGCCATGCTCGAGGCAGGGGCCGTCAAGGAGAAAACTGAACTCTCCATCGACATCACCCCGACGGGTCTTGCCGTTGATGCGGTTGAAGCTGCAACCCTGGTGGCCGAGGAATGTGTCATCGGCCAGGTCCGCGACGGCAACGTCGCCGTGACAGTTCTCCCCGTGCTGGCCTCGGGCCGCTGTTTCGTGGGCGACGTCCACTAGGGCAAACCTTCCCACACCGCAGTCCCGAACGGGACCCGCAGAAACACTGCCTGCTGCGAATGTGAGTTATGAGCCTGCACCCACTAACCTTGGGGGTATGGCGGAATTTATTTATACGATGTCCAATGCCCGCAAGGCTGTTGGCGAAAAACTCATTCTTGACAACGTAAGCATGTCTTTCTACCCCGGCGCCAAGATTGGCGTCGTGGGGCCCAACGGTGCTGGCAAGTCCACCATCCTGAAGATCATGGCTGGCTTGGACACCCCCTCCAACGGCGAGGCTCGCCTGAGCCCCGGCTACACCGTGGGCATCCTGCTCCAGGAGCCGCCGCTGAACGAGGAAAAGACCGTCCTGGGCAACGTCCAGGAAGGCGTTGGCGAAATCTACGGCAAGATCCAGCGCTACAACGAGATCTCCGAGGAAATGGCCAGCCCCGACGCTGACTTCGACACCCTCCTCGAAGAGATGGGCAAGCTGCAGGAAGCCATCGACGCCGCCGACGCTTGGGACATCGACTCCCAGCTCGAGCAGGCCATGGACGCGCTCCAGTGCCCGCCGGCCGACTCCGACGTCACGGTACTCTCCGGTGGTGAGCGCCGCCGCGTTGCCCTGTGCAAGCTCCTGCTGCAGAAGCCTGACCTGCTGCTCCTGGATGAGCCCACCAACCACTTGGACGCCGAGTCCGTGAACTGGCTGGAACAGCACCTCAAGAGCTACGCCGGCGCCGTCCTCGCCGTGACCCACGATAGGTACTTCCTTGACCACGTGGCCGAGTGGATCGCCGAAGTTGACCGCGGCCACCTGTACCCGTACGAAGGCAACTACTCCACCTATCTGGAGAAGAAGCGCGCCCGCCTGGAAGTCCAGGGCAAGAAGGACGCCAAGCAGGCAAAGCGCCTCACCGAAGAACTCGAGTGGGTACGCTCCAACGCCAAGGGCCGCCAGACCAAGTCCAAGGCCCGTCTTGCACGCTACGAGGAAATGGCTGCCGAGGCCGACCGCACGCGCAAGCTCGACTTCGAGGAAATCCAGATTCCGCCGGGCCCGCGCCTGGGCGGCATCGTCCTGGAAGCCGAAAACCTGAAGAAGGGCTTCGGCGACCGCGTACTGATCGACGGACTCTCCTTCACCCTGCCCCGCAACGGCATCGTCGGCGTCATCGGCCCCAACGGTGTCGGCAAGTCGACCCTGTTCAAGACCATCGTTGGCCTGGAACCGCTCGACGGCGGCAAGCTCAAGGTGGGCGAATCCGTCAAGATCTCCTACGCCGACCAGAGCCGCGGCGGCATCGACCCGGACAAGACCCTGTGGCAGGTAGTTTCCGACGGCCTGGACTTCATCCAGGTGGGCAACGTGGAAATGCCTTCACGCGCCTACGTCGCAGCCTTCGGTTTCAAGGGTCCGGACCAGCAGAAGAAGGCAGGTGTGCTCTCCGGTGGTGAGCGCAACCGCCTGAACCTGGCGCTGACCCTCAAGCAGGGTGGAAACCTGTTGCTTTTGGATGAGCCCACCAACGACCTTGACGTGGAAACCCTCAGCAGCCTGGAAAACGCGCTGCTGGAATTCCCCGGTTGCGCCGTGGTGGTATCTCACGACCGTTGGTTCCTGGACCGAGTGGCCACCCACATCCTGGCCTACGAAGGCACCGATGAGAACCCGGCCAACTGGCACTGGTTCGAGGGCAACTTCGATTCCTACGAGGAAAACAAGGTTGAGCGCCTGGGCGCCGATGCGGCCCGTCCGCACCGCGTCACCCACCGCCGCCTGACCCGCGACTAATCCCCACGCCCTCCCGATGTGCAGCCGCTGGCGCGTCTGCACATCGGGGCCCTCGGGCGCGTGGGCCCACAGAATGGCCGGTTCCCCTTTCGGGAACCGGCCATTCTGCATTTCAGGAGTTAGACGATATGAGGTGAGGGCCGGGGCCTTCTGTTTCACAGCTTCCGTGGGTTGCCAGTGAACAACCTCCTTGGCTTTGCGGCCTTGGGAGTGTTGCATTGGTAGTGCCACATGTGAGTTTTGGGAGGTCCCGGCTATGTTTCAGCATACGTTTATTGGGCTCGATGTTCACGCGGTTTCTGTGGTGGGATGCGCGTTGAATCCCGACACCGGGGAGCTGGTGAGGATGGCCATGGATTCAGACCCGGTGGTCGTCCTGGACTGGATCCGCCGCTTCGAGCCACCCGTGAAGGCGGTCTACGAGTCGGGCCCGACCGGGTACGTGCTCGCCCGGCACCTGCGCGAGGCCGGGATCGATTGCGTGGTCGCGGCATCCTCGAAACTGTTGCGGGCACCGGGCGATAAGGTCAAAACCGACC
>NZ_JANKZF010000020.1 GCF_027568515.1 Arthrobacter sp. HY1533
GCGCGGCGTCGGTGGAGGCGGTGGTGTACAAGCTGGACGCGGGGCAGCGGGTGAACGCGGAATCCGGGTGCGTGGCGGAAATCGCGGTGGTGTTGGGCATTGCCGAACGCACCGCCGCAGCCCTGGGCCATCGGGCGGTGGCGCTGCAGCAGCGGCCCGTCACCCGGGAAGCACTGGTATCCGGGGCGCTGTCCTGGCGGCATGTGTGCACGGTCCTGGCCGAGCTGGAGACCCTGGCCGAAACCCCCTCGGTCACCGAGAGCGACGTGGAGGATTTTGAGCAGCGCTTGCTGCGTTTGGCGGTGGGGACCACGGCGGGGGTGTTTGCTGCCAAGGCCTGCCGGGCCCGGGAGTCCTTGTTCCCGGCGTCCCTGGGCACCCGCACGGCGGAGGCGTTTAGGTCCCGGCGGATCGGGGTGGAACCGGGGCGGGACGGGATGAGCTGGTTGAGCCTGCATCTGCCCACGCTCGCGGCGAACGCGATCATGGTCCATTGCACCCGGGCCGCCCGTGCGATCAAGGCCAACGCCGCCGAAGCCCAACGCGCCGCCGACGCCCGTGGCGGGAGCGGGGAGGATATGCGGGAGTACCGGACCCTGGAACAGCTCCGGGCCGACGTCGCCGCAATCCTGCTCCTGGGCCAGGAACCACCCACCACCACCCAGTACACCACCACCAACACCACCAGCCCGGGCCCCGGCACTAGCGCCGGCGCCGGCAACGGCTTCAATGGTTTCCGGGCCGGCCCCGGCCCAGGCGGTTCGCCCGTCACGTTCGGTCCGCGCGGGGCTTTCGATCATCCCGGCCCGGACGCTGCGGGCGCGAGGGCCCAGGCCGGTTCCAGCTTCTTCCCCGCCGGGCAGCACCCGCCAGGGGACACCGCCGCCACCGGCACCGGTCGTGAATGCGGCAATGACCCGGCCAGCGGGGATGTGGTGTTTGGGCAGAAGTCTGCCTTCGGGGTCACCGTGACGGACGAAGAACCACCCTGGCAACACGCCCGCCCAGACCCGCAGCCCACCCTTCCTCAAGTGGCGGAGGGCGCAGCCGCTGATGCCGGGACCCCGCTCGAGGGGACAATCCTGCCCGCAGGCGGCCCTGGCGAGGGCACTGACACCGCCGGGGAGGAGGCTCCGGTGGCCGGGGTGGTGGTCGGGGACGGATCCGGCTGGGTGGACGGGGTCGTGGACGGCATCCTCGAACACCCCCAGGCCGAGTACCTGCAACAACTGGCCGACTTGGCCAACAACGTGGTGCTCACCGATCCGCCGCTGCCCAAGGCCCTGGTCATCGTGACAGTCCCGGTCCTGGGATTGCTGGGCCTCACGGACGAACCCGCCGAACTCGACGATGTACATGCCGGGCCCGTGCCGATGGGCATCGCCCGGAAACTGCTGGCCTCCTCCTCCACGTTCCTGCGGGTGCTTACGGACCCGATCAGCGGGGAAGCGCTGCCTTTGGAACCAGAACGCTACACACTGCGCGACGCCGAGAAAGCCGTGCTGCAAGCGCTGGCCGGGGGCTGCTACTTCCCCAACTGCACCAACCCGGTCCTGCTCACCGACCTCGACCACGTCAAGGCCTTCGCCCAGGGCGGGAAGACCACGCCGGGGAATCTGCGCCCGGCCTGCGCCCACCACCACCGGCTCAAGCACTTCAAGGACGACAAGAACCGGCACGGGACAGCACGCCGGATCGCCGAGCCCTGGCGCACCGGAATCCGCCTGCCCGGCTGGACGCCCAAGCCCTGCCAGGACGGGCGCATCGGCTGGATCTCACCCTCAGGCAACTACCACCCACCCCAGAACACAGAACACCCACGCCCCGCCTACCCCAAATGGCTCAAAAACCACATCACCAAGGCACTCCAGCAGGACGGGCAGAACGGCACCCCGGACGCCGCGGACACCTGAAACGGCCGAATCCAGCAGCCACCCGACACAGCACCAAGCCAACCTCAAAAGCATCGCGGCGGTCCTGCACATTGCAGTACCGCTCCGATGCCGATGGTTCAAACGGCAAATTGCCCAACAGAAAAAGCGCTAGCCGCGCAGCTCCCGGGCAATCGCCAGCAGCTCACGGGCTGAGTCATCCCAGCTGAACGTGGCCGCCTGCGAAACGGACGCCGTCGACCTTGCAGCCCAGTCTGCAGGAGACTCCAAGGCCCGGACGGCGGCCGCGAAAGCTTCAGGCGAATCGGCAGGCACGTACTGCGCTGCCGTCCCGCCAACCTCCCGGAAAATCTCGGTGTCGGCCACCACGACGGGAGTCCCCAATGCCATGGCTTCAACCAGCGGCAGGCCATAGCCCTCCGCCTTGGACAGCGTGACAAGGGCCGTGGTGCGCAGCAGAAGTTCGTCGTACTCTGCATCGGTGACCCCATTGTGGAAAACCACTGAGGCGCCAGCGGGCACCAGCACCTCTAGTTCGGCGCGGCGCTCCGGCGTGATGCGGCTGAGCAGGTTGAGGGTGAAATCGGGCAGGGTGGCCATGCCGCGGATCAGGGTTTCCACGTTCTTGTAGGGCATGAACGAGCCCATGTAGGCCAGCGACTTTTCCGGGGCCACCGAGGCATCGCGCGGCGTGCGCGAACCCTGGGGTGCATTGCCGACGATCCGGATGGGACGCTTCGTGAGCCGGTGCCTGCGCATGAGGCCCAAGGTGGTCTGGCTGATCGTGGCCACGGTGTCGGCCCGGTTGAGCAGCACCCGTTGCGGCCAATACGCCTTGTGGTACAGCCGCCACAGCACGCGCACGGGCGCCGGCAGGAAGCCGGGAGGGGCCGGGTGCTCGTAGTAGATGAGGTCGTGCAGGGTCAGCACCAGCGGGTACTTCCGCCCCCAGCTGCCCATGGTCTGCATGGGGCAGAACACCAGCTCGGCGCCCAGCTTGTTCACGTGCCGGGCCACAAACAGCTCCATGGGGGAGAGCGGTGAGTTGATCTTCACCCAGGGCAGGTCGGGCAGGAGTGCCAGCTGGCGCTCGTCGTGGATCAGCATGGTGACGTCGGCATAGGGGGCGACGGCGGCCATGAGGCTTGCGCCGTAGCGGCTGATCCCGTCGTGGTGGTCCATGCGGGTGAAGCGGGCGTCCATGACGATCTTCGGCCGGCCCTGGGGTTGGGGCTGGCCGCTGGGGGTTGCTTGGCTCACGGGGCGGGGTGCCTTTCGAGGAAGTCGTTGATGGCTGCTGCAGCGGGCTCGGGTGTCTCGTAGTGGATCAGGTGGCCCACCTTGTCGATGACCACGAGTTCGCCGTCGGGCAGCAGCTCAAGCAGCTTGTGCTGGTGGGGCAGGGTGGCGATCTCATCCTCAGCGCCGGCGATCAGGAGCGTTGGCAGCGCCAGCCGAGCGGCGACTTCGCGGACGGTTCCGCCCACCGACGCCTGGAAGGATTCCAGCAGCATGTCGCGGTTGGCGAAGCCGCTGAAGTAGGCGTGATGCTGGCCGTGGATGAATTCGAGCAAGTCGGGGTCGCGGGTCTTGGCCATGGTTACGCTCATGACCCGGACAATGAGTTTGCTGCGCAGGAGGGCGTTGCCCAGCCCGGCGGGCAGCCGTGCCGAGGCCCAATAGTAGAACACGGCCAGCTTGGTCATGATCCCCTTGGGGCCCTCGAGTGCGGGCGAAGCGATGGGGTTCACCAGGATGAGCGGGAAAACCCGCCCCGGGTTGGCCGCGACAAAGTGGCTCGTCACGATGGAACCGAAAGAGTGCCCCAGCAGCACCGTCCCCGGACCCAGGTCCAGGGCGCCAAGGAAGGATCCCAGGAAGGCGCCATAGCCGGGGATGTCGTGCTTGCCGGAAACGAAGGCGGGCGAATCGCCGAAACCGGGAAGGTCGGCCATGATGATGCGGTGCTGCGGCAGCAGTTCCACCACTCGTTCCAGGCCGTGGTGGTCGCCGCGGAAGCCGTGCACCATGACGATGGTTCGGGAGCCGGTGGAAACACCGGAAACGGGGGAGTACTCCCAGTAATGCACCGGTGTGCCAGAAACGTCGAGGATGTGGGCGCTTTCCCGGTCTGCCAGGTCGACGGCGATGGGCGAGCCGGGCGCCGCAATGCTTTTCTTCACGCCGCCCTACTTCATCAGTTTGGGGTCGGAACCGGAGCGGCGGCCGCTCTCAAGGGCGTCGATGCGCCCCATCTCGGCGGCGTCCAGGGTGAAATCAAAGATGTGCAGGTTTTCCTGGATTCGGCGCGGCGAGCTGGCCTTGGGGATCACCAGGTGCCCTGACTGCACATGCCAGCGCAGCACGATCTGTGCCACGGTGCGGCCGTGGGTGGCGGCGAGTTCAAGCAGCGCGGGCTCGTCCAGGATTTGGCCGCGGGCCAGCGGGCTCCATGCTTGGGTGGCGATGCCGAGCGATGCGTGCAGGGCGCGCAGTTCGGTCTGCGGCAGCCACGGGTGCAGCTCCACCTGGTTGACGGCCGGCACCACGTCGGTGGCATCCAGCAGCTTGGCCAGGTGCTCCTGTTCAAAGTTGCTCACGCCGATGGCGCGCACGCGGCCCTCGCTGTAGAGGGTTTCCAGGGCCTTGTACGTGGGGATGAAAAGGTCTTGGTCCGGGCACGGCCAGTGGATCAGGTACATGTCGAGGTAGTCGAGCCCCAGCTTGTCCATTGAGGTCTCAAATGCGGCAAGCGTGGCGTCGTAGCCGTGGTCGGTGTTCCACACCTTTGAGGTGACGAAAAGTTCCTCCCGGGGTGTGCCGGCGGCAACGGCGCCGCGGATGGCCGCTCCCACGCCCTCCTCATTGGCGTACAGGGCGGCGGTATCCACCGTGCGGTAGCCGGTGTCCAGGGCGGTGGAGACCAGGTCGGCGCAGTCCTCCGCGGGGACCTTGTAGACGCCGTAGCCCAGGACGTCGATCTCGGCACCGTTGTTCAATGTGTGTTTGGGGGAGCGTTGCATACCCACGACTTTACCCATTGGCGCGGCCCCGGGCGCAGTGCCGCGCGGCCTGCAGGGCAGCAACAGCGCCGCAACAGCTCCGCTACAGCCCGTCCAGGCCGTTGAGCAGCCCGAAGATGGGGTCCGAGGCCTGGCTGTCCTGTTCCACCAGCTCGCGGGCGGTGGTCTCGTCCAGGATTAGATCGGTGGCGAGCCCTGCCGCCAGGGCGCCGCGCAGTCCGGTAATCTTGCGCCGCCCGGACACCACGCAAATACGACGCCGGACCTTGCGCAGGCTGTCCAGGCTGGGTCCGCTGGAGCGTGAGTTGAGCACAATGCCGTCGTCGCTGCCGTCCGAGCGGAAGAACACAGTTGCCACGTCGCCCGCAACGCCGCTGGCCTCGAGCGCGTCCAGGTCGGTGGAATCCAGATAGCCGCCGGAGTAGACGTGGCTGGGGATTTCGGCGTCCATGGAACCCACACCGAAGATGGCGATGGTCATGCGTTCCTGCAGGTCAAGGATGCGCCGGACACTGCGCTCCTGCCACATCATCGCCTTGGTCTCGGCCTGGTCAAAGAAGGCAGGCACGGGAAACTGCTCCACCTTGGCGCCGTAGGCGGTGCCAAAGCGGCGGATGATCTCCGAGGCGTACGTGATGCCGGAGGTCTGCGTGTTGCCGGCACCGTTGAGCTGGACAATCGTGGTGCCGTGGGTGGTCTTGCGGGTCAGGTGCCTGCTGACGGTGCTGACGGTGGAGCCCCAGGCCACACCCACCACCGCGTTGGAGTCCACGAGCGGGCCAATGGTGCGCGCGGCCTGCATGCTCACGCGCTCCAAAACCTCCACCTCGTTGAGCATGTCGGAGACGGGGACAACGTGCACATCGACCTTGTGGCGGCGGCGGATCACCCGCTCCAGCTCGGGGGCGCGGTCCGAAGGCGTCTTGATCTGAATCTGCACCAGGCCGGTCTCGCGGGCCGTGGAGAGAAGCCTGGAAACCGTGGACCGGGAGGTGCGCAGCTCGCGGGCAATGGCGTCCATGGTCTGGTCCTGCAAGTAGTACATTTGTGCAGCCCGGAGCGCGTCCTGCTGCCTTGTCCGCTTTGTTGGCACGGTAACCCGGCCCTTTCTGCACGTTCGTGCAAAGCAGTTGACTATATTTCCCAACTATTCAAACAATAATGGGAACAGGCGCGCAATGCGCACAGCAACAGGACTTGAAGAGGTCGATTGTGGGAATCCTAGGCAGCGGCGGCAAGAACGAAGAACCACAGGCAGTGCAGCCCGTGGTGCGGACCCAGGTTGAAGCACTCAAGGAACGCCCCAACGCGCGTGTCCTGATCATCGGCGGCGGCATCAACGGCGTCGGCACGTTCCGCGACCTGGCCCTGCAGGGCATTGACGTGGCGCTCGTGGAACGCGGCGACTACTGCCAGGGCGCATCCGGGGCCTCCTCCCACATGATCCACGGCGGCATCCGCTACCTCGAAAACGGCGAGTTCCGCCTGGTCAAGGAATCAGTGGTTGAGCGCAACGGCCTGCTCAAGATCGCCCCGCACTACGTCAAGCCGCTGCAGACCACCATTCCGATCTTCAGCACCTTCTCCGGCATCCTCAGCGCCCCCATGCGGTTCCTGACGCACAAGCAAGGCAAGCCCCAGGAGCGCGGCGCCTTCCTGATCAAGATCGGCCTGACCCTCTACGATGCCTTCTCCCGCGACGGTGGCACGGTTCCCCGCCACGACTTCAAGGGTCGCAAGAAGGCCCTGGCCGAGCTGCCCCAGCTGCACCCCGGCATCAAGTACGCCGCAACCTACTACGACGCCTCGGTGCACAACCCCGAGCGACTGACCCTTGACGTCCTCCAGGACGGCGAAAAGGCCGGCAAGGCCGCCACCGGGGAATCACAGGCCCGCGCCACCAACTATGTTGCCCTGACCGCGGTCAAGGACGACGGCGTCGAACTCACCGACCAGCTCACGGGCGAGACGTTCACGTTCACCGCAGACGTCATTGTCAACACCACCGGCGCCTGGGTGGACATGACCAACACCGCCATGGGTGCCGGCACCCGCTTCATGGGCGGCACCAAGGGCTCACACATCGTCCTGGACCACCCGGGGCTGCTGGCAGCCTGCAACGGCCGGGAGATCTTCTTCGAGCACACCGACGGCCGCATCGTGCTGATCTACCCCATGGGCGACCGCGTCCTGGTGGGCACCACCGACGTCAACGCAGACATGACCAAGGACGCCGTGTGCACGGAAGAGGAGATCGACTACTTCTTCGACCTCGTGGGCCACGTGTTCCCGAACATCCTGGTCACCCGCGAGGACATCGTGTACAGCTTCTCCGGCGTGCGCCCGCTGCCCCGCCACGATGAGACGGCCCCCGGCTTTGTCTCCCGCGACTACCGCATCGAGCGTGCCGACCGCACCATCGCCGGCGCCTCCGTGCCCGTGCTCAGCCTCGTGGGTGGCAAGTGGACCACGTTCCGCGCCCTGTCCGAGCACATGAGCAGCGAGGTCCTGTCCATCCTGGGGTCACCGCGCAAGACGTCCACGGCCAAGCTGCCCATCGGCGGCGGCGCCAACTTCCCGGCCACCGACGCCGGCGTCGAGGCCTGGATCGCCTCCCACACGGCCGAGTCCGTCGACGCCGCCCGTGCCGGCGTGCTGCTGACCCGCTACGGCACCCGCGCCGAGAAGGTGCTGGCCTACCTCGCCGAGGGCAAGGACACCGTGTTCGACTCCACCCGCGAACTGAGCGACCGCGAGGTTGCCTTCATGGTGGAGCACGAACAGATCGGCCACCTCATTGACGTCATGATCCGCCGCACCTCCCTGGCCTTCCGCGGCCTGGTCACGAGCGAACTGCTCGCCGAGACCGCCGCCGCACTGGCAGGCCCGCTGGGATGGAACGAGGCACGCGTGGCTGAGGAGATCAGCCACAGCATTGAAATTCTGGACCGCTTCCACGGCGTCCAGGTGCAGAGCTTGATTGCCTGAAGCCCCCTGGGGCAAAAGAGGGGCTCAAGTGGGCCCGCCCAGACGGGGCGGGCCCTTCCATGAACAAACCAAGCAATAGGAGTCAAAGATGTCTCTAGGAATTGTGTTCCTGTCCGAAGTGATGGGAACCCTAATGCTTACCCTGCTGGGTTGCGGTGTTGTTGCCAACGTCGCGCTCAAGGGAACCAAGGGAAATGCCGGCGGCTTCCTGCTGGTCAACTGGGGCTGGGGCCTGGCCGTCATGGCCGGTGTCTTCGTCGCAGCCAAGTCCGGGGCACACCTGAACCCGGCCGTCACGCTGGGCATTGTCTCCAGCGGCGCCACTGAATTCGTCCCGGGCGTTCCCGTGGACGGCGCCTCCATCTTCACCTACTTCGGCGGTGAGTTCCTCGGTGCCTTCCTTGGTGCCGTGGTCTGCTGGCTCGCGTACAAGCAGCACTTCGATGCAGAGCCCGACGCCGCCACCAAGCTCGGCGTCTTCTCCACCGGCCCGGCCATCCGCAACTACGGCTGGAACGTCGTCACGGAAATCATCGGCACCTTCGTCCTCGTTTTCGTGATCCTCATGTTCGGCAACCAGCCCAACCAGCTCGGCCCGCTGGCCGTTGCACTCCTGGTCGTCGGCATCGGCGCCTCACTCGGTGGGCCCACGGGCTACGCCATCAACCCCGCCCGTGACCTGGGCCCCCGTATCGCCCACGCACTGCTGCCCATCAAGGGCAAGGGCTCCAGCGACTGGAGCTACGCCTGGGTTCCGGTGGTTGGACCCGTCATCGGCGGTGTCCTGGCCGGCCTGTGCTCGCAGTGGATGCCGCTGCTGGTCAAGTAGTCCTTTCCGCCTAACTGCAGCTTTCTTTCGCATACAACAAAAGGAAACAATGATGTCTCAGTATGTAATTGCCATTGACCAGGGAACCACCAGCAGCCGTGCCATCGTCTTCGACCACGACGGCAACATTGTCTCCACCGGCCAGCTCGAGCACGAGCAGATTTTCCCCAAGGCCGGCTGGGTCGAGCACGACGCCGCCGAGATCTGGAACAACACCCGCGAGGTCATTGGCACCGCCCTGGCCCAGGCGAACCTGACCCGCCACGACATCGTGGGCGTGGGGATCACCAACCAGCGCGAAACAGCCGTGGTCTGGGACAAGAACACCGGTGTCCCGGTCTACAACGCGATCGTGTGGCAGGACACCCGCACCCAGTCCATCGTGGACGAGCTTGCGGCCGACGGCGGCGTGGAGCGTTTCAAGGCCAAGGTGGGCCTGCCGCTGGCCACCTACTTCTCCGGCACCAAGATCAAGTGGATCCTGGACAACGTTGAAGGCGCCCGCGCCAAGGCTGAAGCCGGCGACCTCCTGTTCGGCAACACGGACAGCTGGGTCACCTGGAACCTGACCGGCGGCACCGACGGCGGCGTGCACATCACCGACGTCACCAACGCTTCCCGCACCATGTTCATGGACCTGGAAACCCTGTCCTGGGACGAGGAAATCCTGGCCGTGTTCGGCGTGCCGAAGTCCATGATGCCCGCCATCAAGTCCTCCTCCGAGGTCTACGGCCACGTCCACACCTCACAGCTGCTGCGCGAGGTCCCGGTTGCCGGCATCCTGGGCGACCAGCAGGCGGCAACGTTCGGCCAGGCGGCCTTCGAAGCCGGCGAGGCCAAGAACACCTACGGCACGGGCTGCTTCCTCATCTTCAACACGGGCGAGGAAATCGTCCACTCAAAGAACGGGCTGCTGACCACGCTGGGCTACAAGCTCGGCGACGCCGCACCGCACTACGCACTGGAAGGCTCCATCGCCGTCACAGGCTCGCTCATCCAGTGGCTGCGCGACAACATCGGCATGATCCAGTCCGCGCCGGAAGTTGAGACACTGGCCGCAGCGGTCGAGAACAACGGCGGCGTGTACATCGTCCCGGCATTCTCCGGCCTCTTCGCCCCGTACTGGCGTGCAGACGCCCGCGGCGCCATCGTGGGCCTGACCCGCTTTGTGAACAAGAACCACATTGCCCGGGCAGCCCTGGAAGCCACGGCTTTCCAGACCCGCGAGGTGCTTGACGCCGTCAACGCAGACTCCGGCGTTGACCTGACCGAGCTGAAGGTCGACGGCGGCATGGTCGCCAACGATGCCCTCATGCAGTTCCAGGCCGACATCCTGGGCGTTCCGGTGATCCGCCCCAAGGTCACCGAAACCACGGCGCTCGGCGCAGCCTACGCGGCCGGCCTGGCCGTGGGCTTCTGGAACGGCCTGGGCGAGCTGTCCTCCAACTGGGCCGAGGACAAGCGCTGGGAGCCGCAGATGGATGCCGCCGAGCGCGACCGCCAGATGCGCCTGTGGAAGAAGGCCGTCACCAAGTCCATGGACTGGGTTGACGAGGACGTCCTCTAGGGGATGAAAATGTGCGACGGCGGGGCCCTCCCAAGGAGGCGTCCCGCCGTCGTGCTTTTCCCACTGCGGCACGGCGGCGGGCATGCGTGCCCAATGCGCTAAAGTGGGAGGGTGCATAACTTCCTCCTTCTTCCCTAGCCGCAACCACCATTGCGGCCGCCCCTTGCTGAGTCGAGGGGCTTTTGTGTGTACGGGGACAGAAGGAACAACAAGCCAATGATGAATGAAAAGGCAGGGTACGTGAGCGTGCAGTCCCAGACTGAAGAGAACAGCAAAGAGGTCGTCTACAATTTCGCCTCGATGGAAGCCAAATGGCCGGACATCTGGGACGAGCTTAAGGTCTTCACCCCGCTTGACGACGGATCCAAGGAACGCCGCTACGTCCTTGACATGTTCCCGTACCCCTCGGGCGACCTCCACATGGGCCACGCCGAGGCCTTCGCCATGGGAGACGTGGTCTCCCGCTACTGGCGCCAGCTGGGCTATGACGTGCTGCACCCGATCGGCTGGGACTCCTTTGGCCTGCCCGCCGAGAACGCCGCGATCAAGCACAACGCCCACCCCAGCGAGTGGACGTACGCCAACATTGACACGCAGGCCGGCTCCTTCAAGCGCTACGCCATCTCCGTGGACTGGTCGCGCCGGCTGCAGACCTCAGACCCCGAGTACTACCGCTGGACGCAGTGGCTGTTCAAGCGCTTCCACGAGCGCGGCCTGGCGTACCGGAAGAACTCTCCCGTCAACTGGTGCCCCAAGGACCAGACAGTGCTGGCCAACGAGCAGGTCGTCAACGGCGCCTGTGAGCGCTGCGGCACCATCGTGACCAAGAAGTCCCTGAACCAGTGGTACTTCAAGATCACCGACTACGCCGACCGCCTGCTGGATGACATGGACGCGCTGCGCGGCCACTGGCCGGACCGCGTGCTGGCCATGCAGAAGAACTGGATCGGCCGCTCCGAGGGCGCCCACGTCACCTTCGTGATCGAGGCAGCCGGCGAGGAGAAGGCACAGCAGGAGCTGACGGTCTTCACCACGCGCCCGGACACCCTCTACGGTGCAACGTTCTTCGTTGTTGCCGCCGACGCACCGCTGGCACTGGACTTGGTCACGGCCGAGCACGCCGAGGCCCTGAGCGAATACCGCGAGCAGGTCAAGGCGCTGAGCGACATCGAGCGCCAGTCCACCGAACGCCCCAAGACCGGCGTGTTCACCGGCCGCTACGCGGTCAACCCGCTGACCGGCGAAAAGCTGCCTGTCTGGGCCGCCGACTACGTGCTGGCCGACTACGGCACGGGCGCCATCATGGCCGTCCCCGCCCACGACCAGCGCGACCTGGACTTCGCCAAGGCCTTCGGTCTGCCCGTCCGCGCCGTCCTGGACACCGGCATGGAAGACCCCGCTGAGACCGGCACCGCCACCACCGGCGAGGGCACCCTGATCAACTCCGGCGAGCTGAACGGCCTCTCGAAGTCCGAGGGCATCCCGGCCGCCATTGAAATCCTGGAAAAGCTGGGCACCGGCAAGAAGTTCGTGAACTTCCGCCTGCGCGACTGGCTGCTCTCCCGCCAGCGTTTCTGGGGCACGCCCATCCCGATCATCCACTGCGCCGACTGTGGCGAAGTGCCTGTTCCGGATGACCAGCTGCCCGTGCGCCTGCCGGACAACCTGCGCGGCGAAGACCTGTCCCCGAAGGGCACCTCCCCGCTGGCCGCAGCTGCCGAGTGGGTCAATGTGGACTGCCCGTCCTGTGGCAAGCCCGCCAAGCGCGACACCGACACCATGGACACGTTCGTGGACTCCTCCTGGTACTTCCTGCGCTTCGTTTCCCCGCAGTTCACCGAAGGCCCGTTTGACCCGGCCAAGGTCAACGACTGGATGCCCGTGGGCCAGTACGTGGGCGGCGTGGAGCACGCCATCTTGCACCTGCTCTACGCCCGCTTCTTCACCAAGGTCATCCACGACCTCGGCCTGCTCGAAGCCACCGAGCCCTTCAGCGCACTGCTGAACCAGGGCCAGGTGCTCAACGGCGGCAAGGCCATGAGCAAGTCCCTGGGCAACGGTGTTGACCTGGGCCAGCAGCTGGACAAGTACGGCGTGGACGCCATCCGCCTCACCATGGTCTTTGCCGGCCCGCCGGAGGACGACGTCGACTGGGCGGATGTTTCGCCGGCCGGCTCCGCGAAGTTCCTGGCCCGCGCCTGGCGCCTGGGCAACGACGTGGCCAGCGAACCGGGCACCGACCCGGCCGCCGGCGACGCCGCCCTGCGCTCGCTCTCGCACCGGACCGTGCACGAGGCCAAGGCCCTGCTGGAAGGCCACAAGTTCAACGTTGTGGTCGCCAAGCTCATGGAACTCGTCAACGCCACGCGCAAGGTCATCGACTCCGGAGCCGGTCCCGCCGACCCCGCCGTTCGCGAGGCAGCCGAAACCGTGGCCGTCATCCTGAGCCTCTTCGCGCCGTACACGGCCGAGGACATGTGGAACGCACTGGGCCACCCGGCCTCGGTGGCCAACGCAGGCTTCCCCGCCGTCGACGAATCCCTGCTGGTGCAGCAGAGCGTCACGGCCATCGTCCAGATCCAGGGCAAGCTCAAGGACCGCCTCGAGGTGTCCCCGGACATCTCCGAGGACGATCTTCGTGAGCTGGCGCTGGCCTCGGCGACCGTCCAGAAGGCACTTGACGGCCGCGGCATCCGCACCGTGATCGTGCGTGCGCCTAAGCTGGTCAATATCGTTCCCGCCTAAGCGGAGCAGGGCCATCGCTGCACAGTGCCTTCCTCTCCCGTCCGGGGGCGGGAGGCACTGTGCGTTTGCACGGACTTTGAAAGGGAGGCGGGCATGAGCGAAACACCCCCGGCATTGTCCTGGCTGCGCCAGCAGCTCCAGCGGCTGCGGCCCCGGGCCGACGCCGCCGTGCCCGGGGCAGCCACTGCCCAGCCCCGCCCCACAGTTGCCGTTGTGACCGACTCGGCCGCCGCCCTGCCCCCGGAATGGGTGCGCAGCTGCGCCGAGGGCGGGCTGCTGCGTGTTGTCTCCATGCCCGTCATCATTGGCGAGAACGTCTTTTCCGACGACGACGCCGAGCTGGAGTCCCACATCTCCCTCGCCCTGGCCTCGGGCACCTCGGTCAAGACCTCCCGGCCGTCGCCCGGCCAGTTCGACCGCGCCTACCGGGCGGCCGCGGCTGCCGGATATGACGCCGTCGTCTCGCTCCACATCTCCAGCAAGCTCTCCGGAACACACGACTCCGCGTCGCTGGCCGCCGGACGCGCCACCATCCCCGTCCACGTGGTGGACACCGGCACCGTGGGCATGGGGCAGGGCAGGGGTGTGCAGTCGGCCATCGCGGCGGCACTGGCCGGGAAGAGCGCCGAAGACGTCATTGCCGCGGCGAACGCAGCCGTGGCCGGAACTGTCATCTACTTCTATGTGCCCAGCCTGGAACAGCTCCGGCGGGGCGGGCGCATCAGCCTGGCCTCCTCCTGGCTTGGCACCGTGCTCGACATCAAGCCCATCCTGGGCATCCGCGACGGCGCCGTGGTGCCGCTGGAAAAGGTCCGCACGGCAGCCAAGGCAGTAGCCCGGTTGGAGGAGCTGGCCGCTGCCGAGATCGCCTCGCGGGGCGCCTCCGCCACCCAGGTCAGCGTTCACCACTTCGGCAACGAGGCCCAGGCCAAGGCGCTGGGCAGCTCCCTGCAGGCGCGGGCGCCCGGCCTAGCCGATGCGACCCTGACCCGGCTCCCGGCCGTCCTCGCCGCGCATGCCGGCCTTGGTGTGCTGGTCGTGGTGGTCGCCGGTGCATTGGTTCCCCCACAGGTGGGGCAGGAGCCCTAGCAGGCCACAGGCGGCGCCGGATGACCAGTTCCCCCACAGGTGGGGCAAGAGCCCTAGCCAGCCACAGATTGCCCCTTTGGCGGGCGGTGCGGGTTCCTCCGGCCCTAGCGTTGGGTCATGGGCAGCAATCGCAGGGGCCTGCGCCGGGGCGCGGGCAGGGCAGTCCGGCCGGACGGCGGCTGGGACGGCTTTGAGGCCGCACGGTCAGGCCGGGCCCTCCACGCACGCCCGCAGATTGCCCATCCACGCGCCACCGGCGGGCAGAGTCCGCGCTGGGTTGTATCCCTGCGTGCCCTGGTCGTGGTGCTGGCCATGTTGGCCGCGGCCTTCGGTGTGCTCTGGATCGAATCTGCCGGTGTCCAGGGTGCTTCTGCCGAGCTGGGTGCGGCGGGACGGGTGACTGTCCCGCCGCTGGCGGCATCGGAACCTCCCGGCACCAAGGCCGCTGCACCGGCTCCGGGGCCGTCCTGGGCTGCGGCGGCAGCTACCGCGGGCGCGGGCCCTCCCGGGGCAACTCCGGTGGCGGGCATCCTGGTGGTGCACGTGGCCGGCGCCGTCGCCCATGCGGGAATATACAAGCTGGCTGCCGGCAGCCGGGTGTTCCAGGCCGTTGATGCTGCCGGGGGAGCCCTGCCAGTGGCAGAACTCTCCGCCCTGAACCTTGCAGCCCCCTTGTCCGACGGCATCCAGGTCTTTGTCCCCACCAAGGAGCAGGCAGCCGCCGGAGGCGGAAATTCTGCCGGGGCTCCGCCTGCCGCCGGCCAGGGCGGCCCGCCGGGCTCCTCGGCACAGGGACCGGTCAACGTCAACACGGCATCGGCGGCGGAACTGGAGGAACTGCCGGGTGTCGGCCCCGTCCTTGCCGGGCGCATTGTTGCCTGGCGGACGGAGCACGGGCCGTTTGCCTCGGTCGAGGGATTGTCGGCCGTGGCCGGCATTGGAACAAAGCTCCTGGCCGGGCTCAGCGGGCTGGTGGTGGTTTCATGAGGGTTAGGGAACCGCGGTGGGCCAGATTTGCCCGGGCCGCCGTGGGGGAGCCGACTTCGGCGCCAAGGCGTCCTGCGGCTGAGCGGTTGCGCGAGCGCGGGCGGACTTTGCGGAACAGTGTGGCGATGGCGCAGGAGGCCCGGACCGGCCAGCTTGAGCGGCGGCGTCCGGATGTCCGGCTCGTGCCCGCGGCGGCCGCCACGTGGGCTGCGGCCGCCATCTCGGCCGCGCTGCCGGGTTCAATGGCCGGGCCCGCTCTCCTGGGCGGAGCTGTGATGTTCTTCGCCGCCCTGGGCGCGGCGGCTGCCGTGCGCCGGCGTCGGGCACTTTCCGCGGCTGCGCCCACGGCCCTGTTCGCCGCTGCCTGCGTCCTGGCCGTCCTCCTCTCAGTGGCTCTGCGGGGCTGGAGCGCGGGAGCGTCGCCCCTGGCGCAGGCTGTGGCGCAGGGCAGGGACCTGGTGCTCACGCTGGAGGTTGGCTCGGCCCCGCGCACGCTCTCGGCCGGCCATGGTCAGGGACAGGTGGCCTTTGACGGGCGTATTGTGTGGGCCACGGCCAACGGCAGGGCCATGACGGGAAGTGTTGCCATCAGGGTCATCGCCGGCGCGGAGTGGGCGGTGCTCCGGCGGGGCGAGACGGCAACCACGGCGGGCAACGTCCAGGCTTCCCCTGCGGGCGGATCGCCGGCCGGGGTGCTCCGCCCGACCACTGTCCCGCAGAACATTGTTCCGGCCACGGGCGCCGGCAGCCGCGCCGTGGCCACCGTGCGCAGCTCCTGGACCAGCTCGGTTGAGGCCGTGTGGGCCGGGCGTTCGCACGACGTGGCTGGCCTGCTGCCCGGGATGGTCATGGGCCAACGCGACGGCCTGGATCCCACGCTGGAGGACGCCATGAAGACTGTGGGACTGACACATCTGACGGCCGTCAGCGGGGCGAACTGTTCGCTGGTCCTGGCCTCATTGCTGTTGCTGCTGCGGTCGCTGCGGGCGCCGCGCGTCCTCGCCTTGGCCGGATCACTGGCCGGTCTGCTGGGCTTTGTCTTGGTGGTGGGGCCGGACCCCAGCGTGCTGCGGGCGGCGGTCATGGGGGCCATCGGGGCCCTGGCCGTTGTGGGTGGGCGTCCCCGGCGCGTGGGAGCGCTGCTGTCCGCCAGCATCGTGGTGCTGCTGCTGGCGGACCCCTGGCTGGCCGCTGACTATGCGTTCATTCTCTCGGTCCTGGCAACACTCGGCATTCACCTGGTGGGGCGCCGCTGCGCCACCTGGCTGGCTGCCCTGCTGCCGCTGTGGCTGGCCCAGGCGGTGGCCATCCCGCTGGCCGCCCAGCTGTTCTGTGCGCCCGTCATCGTGCTGCTCCAGGCGCGCTTTACGCCCTACACGATTCCCGCCAACATGCTGGCAGCTCCCGTTGTGGCGCTCGTGACCACTGTGGGGACACTGGGCATGGCCATTGCCGCGGTGGCCCCGCCGCTGGCAGGTTTGTGTGCGGCGGCCAGCGGTGCGGGTTCTTGGTGGGTGGCCGTTGTGGCAAGAAACATGGCCAATCTGCCCGGTGCAAGCATGCCTTGGCCCGGGGGAGCGCCGGGCGTGGTGCTCATGGCGCTGCTGAACGCTTCGGTGCTCACGGCCCTGGCCGCGATCGTGGAACGGGAGCGTGCCGCGGCGGCAGCGGCCTGGCTGCTGTCGCGGGTGCCGGCCCGCTGGCGGCGCCACGGCTTTGGGCTTGCCGTGCTCATCGCTGCAGCTGTGGCTGCCTGGTGGACCTCCGCTGTGCTCCGGATGTGAACGCGGTGCCGGGCGCGGGGAATGGAAGGCGGTGCGGAGGCTGCGGCGCGGGTTGGGAATAGTGGTTGGGGATGGCAAAGTGGATGCTGTGAATATTGCATGGACAGGAATCAAGCCGTGACGCCGGCACCCCGCGCTTCCCAGGGGTCCACGGGCGGTGCCGACTGGCGCGATGTTCCCTTGGCCCCCGTGGTGCTCTTGTTCGGCCCGGAGGACTTCCTGGCCAGCCGCGCCACCGACGATGTCCGGCGCAAGTTGCGGGCACAGAATCCCGAGCTGGAACTGACAACGCTCGACGCCTCGAACTATTCGCCCGGGCAGCTGGGCATGATCGCCAGCCCCTCCCTGTTCAGCGAGCCCAAGCTCATCGAGGCATCCGGGCTGGCCGCCATGAACGACGACTTCCTGCAGGACGTGCTGTCGTACATCAAGGACCCTGCCCCCGACACCATGCTGCTGCTCAGCCACGCCGGCGGAACCCGCGGCAAGAAGCTTTTGGACGCCCTCAAGGCCCTCGGTGCACCCCGAGTGGAATGCCAGCCGCTGAAGAAGGACGCCGAGAAGGCCCAGTTTGTCAGTGCGGAGTTCTCCCTCAACAAGCGCCGGATCGACGCTGCGGCCGTCCGCGCCCTCGTGGCCGCCGTTGGGGCCAGCCTTTCGGAGTTGGCAGCCGCCTGCTCCCAGCTCATCTCCGACACCACAGGCATGGTCAGCAGCGACGACGTGGACAAGTACTACGGCGGACGGGTGGAGGCCACTGCCTTCCGCGTGGCCGACGCCGCGCTGGCAGGCAACGGCCCTGTTGCGCTGTCCACGCTGCGCCACGCGCTGGCCACGGGTGTTGACCCGGTGCCGCTCGTGGGGGCGCTGGCCATGAAGGTCCGGCAGGTGGCCAAGGTGTTCTCGGCCCGTGGCAGCTCGGCCCAGCTGGCCCGAGACCTGGGCATGTCGCCGTGGCAGGTCGATGCCGCCCGCCGCGATGCCGGGCACTGGACGGGGCCCGCGCTGGCCACAGCCATCAAGGTCCTGGCCGAGGCCGACGCCCAGGTCAAGGGTGAGGCCAAGGACCCGGTCTACGCGGTCGAGCGTGCCGTCACCGTGATCGCCACGGCCGCCCGCCGCTGAGCCGGCCCGCGGCCGGATCCGGCCCGGCCACAGCTGCCGTTAAACACCTTGGGCCCCGCCAAATGGCGGGGCCCAAGGTTTGAGTTGCGAAGCGGGTCAGCTTCCCTTAGAGGGCGTTAACCTTCTTGGAGATGGCCGACTTGCGGTTGGCAGCGTTGTTGGCGTGCAGGACGCCCTTGCTGACAGCCTTGTCCAGCTTGCGGCCGGCATTCACCAGTGCTGCCACAGCTGCATCCTTGTCGCCTGCGGCCACTGCCGTGTTTACTGCACGGACAGCAGTCTTGACGCCTGAACGGACGGAAAGGTTGCGTACGCGAGCCTTTTCGTTGGTCAGGATGCGCTTCTTCTGGGACTTGATATTAGCCACGTTGTATAACTCTCTTTTGATACGTAAATTCGGTCGTAGAGGGCGTAGCTTGGCCGTCGACAGCGGCGTGGGGATGCTCGAATTATGGTGAACGTCTGGCCAAGCTGTTGCATCCGCCGACCTGCACGGATACACACAAGGATCAAGTTTACCAGATCAGGGCGCGGGCACCCCAAAAATCACTTCCAGCCGTGTCGGCTTCTCAACCCCGTCGCCACGGAGGCAAAACGCCTCGCATCCAGCACCGAACCCTCGCGGCGCATGTCGGCCGGGTTGACCTGCAGGATCCGGTCCAGTTTCACCTCGCTGGGACGTCCCTGCCGGTCCCAGGGGCCCGTGCCAATGTCCACGTAGTCGTTGTCGCCGCGCCGGTCGTTGCTGTGGTCCTTGCTCGTGAGCATGAGCGCCAGCAGGCGCTTGCCCGAGCGCCCCACAATGAGGACGGGGCGGTCCTTGCCCTGGCTGTAGTCCTCCTCGTAGGGAACCCAGGTCCACACAATCTCACCGGGGTCTGCGACGCCGTCGGGCCTGGGTGAGTAGGCCACGGTGGAGGTGCCCGTGAAGTCGCCCGGGTATGGAGCGCTGAGCCCCGTGACGGGGCCGTTCGACGTCGGACGCGTACCTGGGCGCGACGCCGGGCGCGACTGCGTGCCTGTGCCTGGCCTGCCCTTGGGCGGGGCGGACTTGCCCGGGTTGAACAATGCCCCTGCCAGGGAACGCAGCAGGCCGAAAATACGCTCGGATGTGGAAGCCATGGTTTACAGGGTAGCGAACGGAGCGGACATTTCCCGTGCGGGCCGCCACGGCCATGGCTGCGGGTCGCCAACCACCGTGCCTTGCCCCGGCATGCCAGTTCTGTGCCAGCACCCAAACGTGGGAGACTTGTTGGCAATGAGTGTCCTTAGCGTGCATGCGCGACGGCGCAACGTCCATGCCCGTGCAACAGTAAGGAACCCCAGTGTCACCCATGGCCCGCACCGCACCGGTGCCCGCCGCGACCGATCCGGCGATCATCAGGAACTTCTGCATCATCGCCCACATCGACCACGGCAAGTCCACCCTGGCCGACCGGATGCTCCAGCTGACGGGTGTGGTCCAGCAGCGCGACATGAAGGCCCAGTACCTTGACCGCATGGACATTGAGCGTGAGCGCGGCATCACGATCAAGTCCCAGGCAGTGCGCATCCCGTGGGAAGTCGACGGCACCTCATACTGCCTGAACATGATCGACACCCCGGGCCACGTTGACTTCACCTACGAGGTTTCACGCTCCCTGGCAGCCTGCGAAGGCGCCATCCTGCTGGTGGACGCCGCGCAGGGCATTGAGGCCCAGACCCTGGCCAACCTGTACCTGGCCATGGAGAACAACCTCACGATCATTCCGGTCCTGAACAAGATCGACCTTCCGGCCGCCCAGCCCGAGAAGTACGCCGCTGAACTTGCCAACCTGATCGGTGGCAAGCCTGAAGACGTGCTGATGGTTTCGGGCAAGACCGGCGCCGGCGTCGAGGAACTCCTGGACCAGATCGTGCGCGAACTGCCGGCACCCGTCGGCGACCCCGACGCCCCTGCCCGCGCCATGATCTTCGACTCCGTCTACGACACCTACCGCGGCGTGGTCACCTACGTCCGTGTCATCGACGGCAGCCTGAGCCCGCGCGAGAAGATCCAGATGATGTCCACCCGGGCAACGCACGAACTTCTGGAAATCGGTGTCAGCTCCCCGGAGCCCAAGCCTTCCAAGGGCCTGGGCGTGGGTGAGGTTGGTTACTTGATCACGGGTGTGAAGGATGTGCGCCTGTCAAAGGTCGGCGACACCGTCACCACCTTCAACAAGCCCGCCACCGAGGCGCTTGCCGGCTACCACGACGCCAAGCCCATGGTCTTCTCCGGCCTGTACCCCATGGACGGCACCGACTACCCGGTGCTGCGTGATGCCCTCGAAAAGCTCATGCTCAACGACGCCGCCCTGGTCTACGAGCCGGAAACCTCCGCCGCCCTGGGCTTTGGCTTCCGCGTGGGCTTCCTGGGCCTGCTGCACCTGGAAATCACCCGTGAGCGCCTGGAGCGCGAGCACAACCTGGACCTGATCTCCACGGCCCCCAACGTGGAGTACGAGGTCACGCTGGAGGACAAGAAGGTTGTCCACGTGACCAACCCCAGCGAATACCCCTCGGGCAAGATCGCCGAAGTACGTGAACCCATGGTTGCCGCCACCATCCTGGCCCCCACCGAATTTGTTGGCGCCATCATGGAGCTGTGCCAGACCCGGCGCGGCATCCTCGGCGGCATGGACTACCTCTCCGAGGACCGGGTGGAGATCCGCTACCGCCTGCCCCTGGCCGAGATTGTGTTCGACTTCTTCGACATCTTGAAGTCCAAGACCCGCGGTTACGGTTCGCTGGACTGGAAGGCCGACGGCGACCAGGTCGCCGACCTGGTCAAGGTCGACATCCTGCTCCAGGGCGAGCAGGTTGACGCTTTCAGCGCCATCACGCACCGCGACAAGGCTTACGCCTACGGTGTCATGATGACCGGCAAGCTGCGCGAGCTCATTCCCCGCCAGCAGTTCGAGGTGCCCATCCAGGCCGCCATCGGTGCCCGCATCATTGCCCGCGAAAGCATTCGCGCCATCCGCAAGGACGTCCTGGCCAAGTGCTACGGCGGCGACATCTCCCGCAAGCGCAAGCTGCTGGAGAAGCAGAAGGAAGGCAAGAAGCGCATGAAGATGGTGGGCCGCGTTGAGGTCCCGCAGGAAGCGTTCATTGCGGCGCTGACAACCGCGGAAGCGCCCAAGGACAAGTCCAAGAAGTGACACCCTCCGCTCTTCCCCTTGGCGACCCGGCCCCGGCCGACGGCATCCTGCCTGCGCAGGCTGCCGTCGGTGCGGGGTCGCGCAAGTTCAGCCTGTATGCGCACATTCCGTTTTGCGCCGTGCGCTGCGGCTACTGCGACTTCAACACCTACACAGCCACCGAGCTGGGCGGCGGGGCATCCCAGGATGCCTACGCCGAAACAGCCGTGCGCGAGGTCGAGTTCGCCGCCCGTGCCATGGAAGCCTCCGGCCTGCCCGCGCGCAAGCTCAGCACTGTCTTCTTCGGCGGCGGCACGCCCACGCTGCTGCCCGCCGGCGACCTCACCCGCATCCTGGGTGCCGCCGTCGGGCTTTGGGGGATTGAGCCAGGCGCCGAGGTCACCACCGAGGCCAACCCGGACTCCGTCACGCGCGAGTCGCTGCAGGAATTGAAGGACGGCGGCTTCACCCGCGTCTCCTTCGGCATGCAATCGGCCGTGCCGCACGTACTCAAGGTCCTGGACCGCACCCACAACCCCGAAAAGGTGCCCCAGGCCGTGGCCTGGGCGCGCGAGGCCGGGCTGAACGTGAGCGTGGACTTGATCTACGGCACCCCGGGGGAGTCAATCGCGGACTGGGAGACGTCCGTGCGGACGGCACTGGGCTACGAGCCGGACCACATCTCCGCCTACTCGCTCATTGTCGAGGAGGGAACCAAGCTGGCAGCACAGATCCGCCGCGGCCAGGTGCCCAACATTGACGACGACGACCACGCCACCAAATACGAACTGGCGGACAGGCTGTTCGCCGAGGCCGGGCTGTCCTGGTACGAGGTCAGCAACTGGTCGCGCACCCCGGAAGATGCCAGCCGGCACAACCTGGCCTACTGGCGCGGGGACGACTGGTGGGGCATCGGCCCCGGCGCGCACTCGCACATGGGCGGCGTGCGCTGGTGGAACGTCAAGCACCCCACGGCCTACGCCAACCGGCTGGACAAGGGCGAATCGCCTGCCGCGGGGCGCGAAACACTCGATGCCCAGACCCGGGAGCTGGAACGCATCATGCTGACCTCGCGCCTTGCCGAGGGGCTGGCCATCGACACCCTGGAACCGGGTGCCCGCAAGGCCGTTGCCGGGCTCATTGCACAGGAGCTCGTTGACCCGGTCAAGGCCTTTGCCGGCACCCTGGTGCTCACGCTCAAGGGCCGCCTGCTGGGCGACGCCGTGACTCGGGCGCTACTGGATTAAGCGATGAACGGGGGCGGCATAATTGCCGCCCCCGTTTGCGTGCGCTCCGCGCAGCTCAATGCCTACTTGATCAGGCGCAGGTTCAGGGCGTAGCGGTACGGCTGGCCGCGGTTGACGCGCACGGCGGCAATGACGGAGAAGACCGTCAGGAAGGCCCAGAGCAGCAGGGCCAGCAGCGAGAACATGGTGCCGACCCCGGGGGCGATGAACGCGAAGATCGCGGCCAGGATGTTCAGCGCCACGGCAACCACCGTGGGCGGCAGGGTGAAGTTCAGGGCCTCGAGGGACTCCTGGGCCGTGAATCGGCCGCGCGGGCCCATCACCTTGTAGATCACCAGTGAGGGGATGCAGCCGAGGATTCCGCCACAATGCGCAATGAATGCCCACTGCTTGTCCTCGGACGGGGTGAGCGGGGGCTGGGATGCGCCCTGGTTTACCGGAGAACTCACTGTGATATGGCCTTTCAACAAGCGGGACTGCGGGACACGCTGCTGCAGCCCCGCTTCTAGGATACGGGGGCCGTGAGGAAATCAATGACCTCTTCGACACGCCCCAGCAGCGAAGGCTCCAGGTCCGAGTAGGAATTGACCCGCGAAAGCAGCCGCTGCCAGCCAAGCCCAATGTCCTCCGCCGTGGTGTGTGGCCAGCCGAATGCCTTCAGGATTCCCAGCTTCCACTCCATGGATCGGGGCACCACCGGCCAGGCCGGAATGCCCAGGGTGGCGGGCTTGATGGCCTGCCACACATCCACGTAGGGGTGTCCCACCACCAGGACATGCCCCCGCACGCCGGGCGTGTTCATGAGATTCGCCACAATGCGCGTTTCCTTCGAGCCCGGCACCAGGTGGTCCACCAGGATGCCCAGGCGCCGGCTGGGGCCGGGGGAGAAATCGGCCACGGCGGCGGCGAGGTCGTCAATGCCCCGCAGCGGTTCCACCACGATGCCCTCCACACGGAGGTCGTCTCCCCAGACCTTCTCGACGAGCTCGGCGTCGTGCTTGCCCTCAACCCAGATGCGGCTGGCCTTGGCCACCCTGGCCCTGGCGCCCTCGACCTTCACGGAACCGGAGGCGGTGCGGGTGGACTTTTTGGCCGCGGCCACGGTGGGCGCCACGAGCTCCACGGGTTCGCCCTCCAGCAGGAAACCGAAGCCCAGCGGGAACGCCCGCACCTTGTCCCGGCGGTCGGCCAGTTCCACAATGTGCATGCCGCCGGACTTTTCCAAGCGGACAATTGCCCCCACCCAGCCAGTCTGGACGTCTTCGACCACCAGGCCCGTCCGGGCCTCGACCTTGCGCAGGACCCGCGGGGCCGGCGCGCTGAGGTCCGCAGGTCCCCATTGGCTGTAGTGCACGTGAAATCCCTCATTCTTTTGCGGCGGCAGGCAACGCTCTTGGCGAACGCAGCGTGGGTGAAAACCCATGGTAGCCGGTGCAGGGCCCGGAAACCGGGCATTTGCCCGGCAGGCCCGCCAAGCACGGGCGCGGGAAAAAGTAATAGACTTAGCACTTGATTGGGTAGAGTGCCAATGATTTTCAGGGCCATTGAAGGAGGTGCCGGGCATGAGTGAACCGCGGAAGCTTGAGGTTCTTCGGGCCATAGTTGAAGACTATGTGCACACGCGTGAACCTGTCGGCTCCAAGGCCCTGGTGGAGCGGCACCACCTGGGCGTCTCCAGTGCCACGATCCGCAACGACATGGCAGCCCTGGAGGAAGAGGGGCTCATTGCGGCCCCGCACACCAGCTCCGGGCGGATCCCCACCGACAAGGGCTACAGGCTCTTCGTTGACCAGCTGTCCAGCGTGAAGCCACTGTCCGCGGCCGAACGGCGTGCCATTTCCGTCCTGCTGGAGGGCTCCACCAACCTGGACGACGTCCTGGAACGCACGGTCCGCGCCCTGGCCCACCTGACCAACCAGGTGGCCGTGGTGCAGTATCCGCGTTCGGCCACGGCCACTGTGCGCCACATTGAGTTTGTCTCCCTCGCCGCACGCCAGGTCCTGGTGGTGCTGATCCTTGCCTCGGGCAAGGTGGAGCAGACGGTGATCGACATTGGGGCCTCCGTGGACGACGCCGCCCTTGCAGGCCTGCGCCAGGTGTTCCTGGCCGGGATCAGCGGGCTGGCCGTGTCGCAGCTGGCCGAGGCCGCAGCCGGCCTGCCGGCCACGGTGCCGCCGGATGTGCAGGGCCCCGCGGCGCGGCTGGCCCAGGGCCTGGCCCTGCTGGCGCGGCATGCCCGGGACGACCGGATAGTCATGGCGGGCACGGCCAACCTGGCCCGCTCCAACAACGACTTCCCGCTCAGCATCGGACCCGTCCTGGATGCCCTGGAGGAACAGGTGGTGCTGCTGCGCCTCCTGGAGGCCATGGCGCAGGACTCCCTGGGGATGGCAGTCGTCATCGGCCGCGAAAACCCCCACGACTCCCTGTCCGAGGCCTCCGTCGTGGCCACCAGCTATGGCCCCGGCGAGACCGCCAAGCTCGGGGTTGTCGGCCCCACCCGGATGGACTACCCCAACACCATGTCCAGCGTGCGCGCAGTGGCGCAGTACCTGTCCCGAATTTTGGCCGGCTGACCGGCCGCCAGATCCACGTAAAGAGAGCAGCACTTTGAGCAACCACTACGACGCACTGGGCGTCTCCCGCGACGCAACGGCCGAGGAAATCAAGAAGGCCTACCGCAAGCTTGCCCGCAAGCTGCACCCGGACGTCAACGACGCCCCCGACGCGCAGGACCGCTTCAAGGCCGTCACGCACGCCTACGAGGTGCTCTCGGACCCGCAGAAGCGCCGTGTCTACGACACCACCGGCAATGAAAACGGCAACGACAATGGCGGCGGCGGTGGCGGCTACGGCGGCGACGGCTTTGCCTTCCAGGACATCTTCGAGACGTTCTTCGGTGGCGGCGGGGGAGGCGGCGGCCGCGGCCCCGCATCGCGCACCCGGCGCGGCCAGGACGCACTCATCACCGTCCGAATCGAGCTGCGCGAGGCCGTGTTCGGCGTCAACAAGAAGCTGGAAATCGACACCGCCATTACGTGCCCCACGTGCGACGGCAGCTGCTGCCGCCCCGGCACCCACCCCACCACCTGCGATGTCTGCCACGGCAACGGCCAGATCCAGCGCCCCATGCGCTCCATCCTGGGCAACGTCATGACCATGGCCACCTGCAACTCCTGCCAGGGCTTTGGCACCATGATCGTGGACCCCTGCAACGAATGCATGGGCGAGGGCCGCGTGCGCAACCGCCGCTCACTGACCATCAAGGTCCCGGCCGGCGTCAGCACCGGAACCCGCATCCAACTGGGCGGCCAGGGCGAGGCCGGCCCCGCCGGCGGACCTGCCGGCGACCTCTACGTTGAGATGAAGGTCAACAACGACCCCGCATTCCTGCGCGAGGGCGACGACCTCCACGCCACGCTCAGCGTCCCCATGACGGCGGCCGCGCTCGGCACCGAGCTGACCTTTGAAACCTTCGACGGCGAGCAGCCCATCAGCATCAAGCCGGGCACCCAGGCCGGCGAAGTGGTCAACCTGCGCAACCTCGGCGTGACGCACCTGCGGGGTGCCGGCCGTGGCGACCTGAAGGTCCACATCCACGTGGAGACCCCCACCAAGCCCGACGCCGAGCAGGAAGCCCTGCTCAAGCAGCTGGCCGCACTGCGCGGGGAGACGTTCAGCGAAGGCAAGCTCGTCACGAGCGGCGGCATGTTTGCCCGCCTCCGGGACAAGTTCGGCAGCTTCTAGGCCATGAGCAACCCGGTCTTCTACGCCGCCACCGATCAGCTGGCCGGGCTCGTCCCGGGCGCGCACTTTTCCCTTGACGGGGCTGAAGGCCGCCATGCCACAACAGTCAAGCGCCTCTCCGAGGGTGAGCCGGTTGACGTGTGCGACGGCGGCGGGCTGCGCTTGGTCTGCTCCGTCGCCGGGGCCGGCAAGGGAGTCCTGGAGGTCGAGGTCGTTGAGGTGGTCCGGGAAGCCGCCCCCGCCGTGGCCCTGACACTTGTGCAGGCGCTGGCCAAGGGCGACCGGGACGAGTTGGCCATTGAAATGGCCACGGAACTCGGGATCGACGCCGTGGTGCCGTGGCAGTCCGAACGCTCCATAGTCCGGTGGAAGATGGAGAAGGCACTCAAGGGCCCGGAGAAGTGGCGCCAGGTGGTGGCCGCGGCCGCCAAACAGGCCCGCCGTGCCACGATTCCCGGCGTCGGCGCCCTGGCGGCCGGGACGGCCGCCGTGTGCGAACGCATTGCAGCGGCCGACCTCGCCCTCATCCTGCACGAGGACGCACACGATGCACTGGCCGTGGTAGCCCGCAACTGGCAGGCCACACAGCCCGCCAAGCCCGGACCGCTGGATGTGGTCATGATTGTGGGCCCCGAGGGCGGCATCAGCCCCGCCGAGGTGGACGCCTTCGTGGCGGCCGGCGCACGCATGGCCCTGCTGGGCCACCACGTGCTGCGCTCATCCACAGCCGGTCCCGCCGCCGTGGTCCTGTTGAACCAGGAGCTGGGCCGCTGGTCCTAGCCGCCCGCTGTGGCGTGAACCCGTGGGGGTTCAATGAAGCACGCGATACCGGATGTGCGTGGCTTCCGGGGAATCAATGACACGCATGACCTCCAGCTCAATGCGGGAGGGCAACACGTCGAAGAGCCGCCGGCCCCCGCCAAACAGCACGGGGACGTGGTGGATTTGCAACTCGTCCAGCACACCGGCCTCCAGTGCTCTTTGCGCGGTGTAGGCGCCATGCACCATGACGTCCCGGTCCCCGGCGGCGTTCTTGGCCTGTTCCATGGCACTGGCGATCCCGTCAGCCACATACGTCACCAGCGGGTAGTTTGCCACGGTTGGGCCCGGTGGTCGGTGGCTGGGCACAAAAATCGGGACGCCGTGGTGGTCGCCGCCCCAGTGGTCCACCTGCTCGACTGTGCGCCGGCCTGCGAGCACTGCCCCGGTGGCATTGCCCTCGTCGATGAAGTGGCTGTTCCAGCCGTCCTGCCGGACCGGACGCACGTTGGGGCCAGCCTCGCCGTCCGGGGGAAAGCCATACCATTCGTGCAGCCGCATGAAACCGTCACCGCCGGGATTGCCCGGTTCGTCACGGGGCCCGGCGATGTAGCCGTCCAGGGACATTGACATGTAGAGCACTGATGCCGACACGGTGACCTCCTGGGCCGTGGTCAATGATGGGGTCTGGCACACACCATCCTCAACGCGGCGTCGAGGATAGCGTCCACCTCGGCCTTGTTCTCCTCAGACATGCTGAACATCCAGCCGTGCTTCACCTATGATGCTAGCCGGGCAACCCAGTCCAGGACAGGGCGCGCGCCTGTCCTATTTGGCTATATTGACGGTCTTCGTGTCCACGCCAAGCCGCTGGCCCGGGGTGCTGGGATCGGAGATGTAGACCGAAAGCTGGTAGCGGCCCGGGGGCGGCACCAGGTTGAAGGCGAAGGTGCCGAGCTGGCCGGGGCCGTCGGCAATCGTGGCGGTGCCGTCCAGGTACTGCTCGCCCACCCTGCTGCCCTCCATGGTCGCCAGGGACCAGGCCAGCGTGCCGGTGGGGGAGACGGCCTGCCCGTGGACCTTCAGCGGCAGCGAGTTGTAGACCGAGCCCTCCGAGGGGTCGATGATCCAGACCGGCGCCACGTAGGCCGGGTTGCGGGTCATGGGCTTGTCCAGGGGCACATGGCCAAAGGCGTTGTACCCGGTGTGTCCGTCAACCAGCACGGAAACCTGGATTGAGGTGGCGGTGTCAACCAGCCCGGCCATGGCGGCGGCAGCCGTGGCCGTGTAAACCAACTGGGCCACGGAGCGTTCGGCGATGCCCGCGTCCACCTTTTGGCCAAAGGCATCGGCGGAGACATCCACAGTGATCACGTTCTTTGCCGAAATGGAGGCACCCAGGCGGGTGGGGCTGTTCCAGAACGAGAAGTAGTCGGGGTCATCGGGCTTGCTGCCCATCATGTTCCGCAGGGCTGCGACGATCGGCTCGTCCGCCGTCTGTGCCGGGAAAAATTCGCGGTACAGGAACACATCGTCATTGCTGCGCCCCAGCCAATACACCGGGAGCGTCTGGGATGACATGGCTGTTTCCAGCGGTGCGCTGGTCACGAGGGCACTGGAGCTGGTGGCATCGGTGGCCGGCATGCTCGCGTCGGGCTCTTTCGGGCCCAGCGCCGTGCAGCCGGCCAGGACCAGGGCCGCCGACAGCCCGGCAATGGCAATCTTGTCCACCAAAAGCAGCCGGGCCAGGGTGCGGCCCTTCCTGCTGCACGCACCTGAGGCGGCGCCGGGGCGCCGAGTCGATGCGGAATTGGTGGCAGGCATGGGGCGGGGCACTCGCTTTTCCTGGTCGAGGGGTCCGGCCATGGCCGGAACACAATGGGTCCTTGAAACGCCAAAGCATCCCCACAAGACTTTGAACGAACACCAGCTTGGCACAGCGGCCCTGCCGCAGGCCCCGGAATCGGCCCCCCAACGGAGAACTGAAACCGTATCGAAACACTTGCCTCCAACATGTGGCACCAAGATGCGCTGGTGGCGTAACCGGTATATGGGCCGCGCCCGGAGCGGTGCACTAGAATTGGGGTTAAGGAAGTTCAAACGCCAATACAATTGGCCAGTCCCGGTGAAAACCACCGGCAAACCGAGGAGCGATTTCAGGCCGCAGCGGCCGATACTTATGGCAGAGACAGCAGCGAACCGCCACGACGGAGAGCCCGATGAGGGCCCGGGGCGGCACTTCCCGCATTCAGTCGACGGCACACGCACCGAGGTCGTGCATTTTGGCTCGACCGAGCAAATGGTCGCGGCCCTGGGCGCCGAGGACGAGGGCCTTCGCATCGTTGAGGGCCTCTATCCCGGGGTAAGTTTCCTGGCCCGCGGCAACGTCCTGACCATCACGGGTCCGGCAGCCGTGGTGCCGCGCATAATGCACCTCATGGAAGAGGCCCGCGGCATGGCCGCCCGCCACACACCCATGACGGCATCCATCTGGGAGCAGCTCACCGCCATGCTCAGGGCGCGCCCCGAAACCTCCGTGGTGGACATCCTCAGCTACGACATCCTCTCCAGCCGCGGCCGCACCATCAGGCCCAAGACGGCCAACCAGAAGGACTACGTCGACTCGATCGACCGCAACACTGTGGTGTTCGGCATCGGGCCCGCCGGCACGGGCAAGACGTACCTGGCCATGGCCAAGGCCGTCCAGGCTTTGCAGCACAAGGAAGTCAGCCGCATCATCCTGACCCGCCCCGCCGTCGAGGCCGGCGAACGCCTGGGCTTTTTGCCGGGCACCCTCAACGACAAGATCGACCCCTACCTGCGCCCGCTCTACGACGCCCTGCACGACATGATGGACCCGGAATCAATTCCGCGCCTCATGGCGGCCGGCACCATCGAAGTGGCCCCGCTGGCGTACATGCGCGGGCGGACCCTCAACGACGCCTTCATCATCCTGGACGAGGCCCAAAACACCACGCCGGAACAGATGAAGATGTTCCTGACCCGACTGGGCTTCGGCTCAAAGATCGTGGTCACCGGCGACATCACCCAGGTTGACCTGCCCACCGGAACCCGGTCAGGGCTGCGCGTGGTGCGTGAAATCCTCCAGGACGTCGATGACATCCACTTCTCCATCCTGGACGCCACCGACGTGGTCCGGCACCGACTCGTCGGGGCCATTGTCAGCGCCTACAACAACTGGGACGAAACACACCCCAGCCCCACAACACCCAAGGAAAGCACCTCCCGATGAGCATTGAAATCAACAACGAATCAGGTGTGGAGGTACGCCAGGAAGAGCTCGTGCGGCTCATCAGGCACATCCTTTCCGCCATGTACCTGCACCCCCAGACGGAAGTCTCCGTGATTCTCTCCGACCTGGAAACCATGGAAAAACTCCACATCGAATGGATGGATGAGCCCGGCCCCACCGACGTGCTGTCATTCCCCATGGACGAGCTGCGCCCCGGCACGGCATCCATGCCGGCAGCCGTGGGCCTGCTGGGCGACATTGTGCTGTGCCCAGTGGTGGCCCAGCAGCAGGCCGAAACGGCCGGCCACTCCATGGAGGAGGAGCTCCTGCTGCTCACCACGCACGGCATGCTCCACCTCATGGGCTACGACCACGCAGAACCCGAGGAAAAGGAAGAGATGTTCGGCATTCAGCGTGAACTCCTCTCCAGCTTCCTGGGCCGTGAAGCCCCGCGGGAGACAATGCAGTGACGCTCGTTTTGCTGCCGGCCATGGGGATTCTCTTCACGGCCGTGGCAGCGTTTCTGGCCGCCGTCGAGTCGGCCCTGAGCTTTTTCCCCCGCCACGACGCCGAGAGCATTGCCGCGCATGCACGCGCGCGCACCCTGCAAAAAGTCCTTGACGAACCCACCCAGCACCTGAACGCCCTGCGCTTTTGGCGTGTCTGGTTCGAGATGGCCGCCGCCGTTGCGGTCGCCATCTTCCTCACGGGGCTGCTGGGCAACGAATGGGTTGCCGGGCTCCTGGCCACCGTCATCATGGCAGTGCTCGGCTTCATGCTGGTGGGCGTCTCGCCGCGCCGGCTGGGGCGCATGCACGCAGCCTCCCTGGTGGGGCGCTCGGCCGGGCTTGTACATTTCCTGCGCCGCATCCTGGGCCCCATCCCGGAATGGCTGGTGGCCTTCGGCGCGGCCATTGCCAAGGACGCGCCCGCCGGCGACGACGCCTTTGTCAGCGAAGAGGAGTTCCGCGAGTTTGTTGACCGCGCCAGCGAGTCGGACATGATCGAAGACAACGAGGCGGAGCTGATCCACAGCGTGTTCGACCTCGGCGAAACCATGGTGCGCGCCGTCATGGTCCCGCGCACCGACATTGTCAGCGTCGATGCCGAGGACACCCTCGAGGACGCGCTGGAAACGTTCCTGGGCACCGGATTCTCCCGCATCCCCGTCATCGGCGGCAGCGCCGACAACATCCAGGGCATCCTCTACCTCAAGGACGTTGTGGCCACGCTGCACCGCCTGTCCGAAGGGGAGGCCCGGCCGCAGCTGAACCAGCTGGCCCGCACCGTGCGCTACGTGCCCGAGTCGAAGCCCGTGGATGACCTCCTGAAGGAACTTCAGCGCGAATCCACCCACGTGGCCATCGTGGTGGACGAGTACGGCGGAACGGCCGGGCTTGTGACCCTGGAGGACCTCATCGAGGAAATCGTCGGCGAGATCGCCGATGAATACGACCTCGTGGCCCCCGATGTGCAAAACCTGGGCGGCGGGCGGTACCGGATCCGGGCCCGCATGGCCGTTGACGCACTGGGCGAGCTGTTCGGCAAGGACATTGACGACGACGAGGTCGACACCGTGGGCGGCTTCCTGGCCAAGCACCTGGGCAAGATTCCCGCCGTCGGAAGCCGAGTGGAGGCCAACGGCATCCTGCTGGAGGCCGAACGCATGGAACCGTCCCGAAACCGCGTCAGCCACGTCATTGCCAGTGCCGTGGAACAAGCCGACAATGACAATAGCCACACCGGCAGCACCCCTGCCAGCACCACCGATCAGCAGCACAGGAGCAATCATGAGTAAGTCACTACGCAAGCCCGGCGTCATCCAGGACAAGGGTGAGGGGTTCCGTGCCGGCTTCGCTGTGCTGGCAGGACGGCCCAACGCCGGCAAGTCCACGCTGACCAACGCACTGGTGGGCCAAAAGGTGGCCATCACCTCCGCCAAGCCGCAGACCACCCGCCACACCATCCGCGGAATCGTCCACCGCGACGAATACCAGCTGATCCTGGTGGACACCCCGGGGCTGCACCGCCCCCGCACCCTGCTGGGCAAGCGCCTGAACGACCTCGTCGCCGACACCCTCTCCGAGGTTGACGTGATTGGCTTCTGCCTGCCCGCCAACGAGAAGATCGGCCCCGGTGACCGCTTCATCGCCACGCAGCTGGCCCAGGTGGGCAACAAGCCCGTCGTGGCCATTGTGACCAAGACCGACACCGTGGACCGCCAGGCCGTCACCGACCAGCTCATCGCCGTCGAAAAGCTGGGCCGCGAGGTCATGGGGGAGAAGGGCTTCGCCGACGTGGTGCCCGTCTCCGCCGTTGAGGATTTCCAGGTGGAAACGCTGGGCAGTGTCCTGTCCCGCCACCTTCCGCTCTCGCCGGCGCTGTACCCCGACGGCGAGCTGACGGATGAGCCCGAGGCCGTCATGGTTGCCGAGCTCATCCGCGAAGCCGCCCTGGAAGGCGTCCGCGACGAGTTGCCGCACTCCCTGGCAGTTGTTGTGGAGGAAATTGTGCCCCGTGAAGGGCGCACGGAAGGCCACGAACTGTTGGACGTCCGCGTCAACCTGTACGTGGAGCGCCCCTCGCAGAAGGCCATCATCATCGGCAAGGGCGGTGCCCGGCTCCGCGAGGTGGGCACCAACGCACGCAAGGGAATTGAGGCGCTCCTGGGCACCAAGATTTACCTGGACCTGCACGTCAAGGTTGCCAAGGACTGGCAGCGCGACCCCAAGCAGCTGGTCAAGCTCGGCTTCTAGCCGGCAGCGGGGAGACCGCCCGCGGGACGCCACCGAGGCATCCCGCGGGCGGCATTCTGCCGCCTGGCCTGTCCAAAAGTATGTGGCTTGTGGGAACTTCCCAGTCTTCGCCGCTAAGATCTTGAAAGTCTTTGTTCCTTATCGAAAGGTTTGTACATGGGGCGTCGCCGCGCCGAAAAGGGGTCCCCTGCGGGCCCCAAGACCTCCCGCAGCCGTCCCCGCACGGGGGATGAGCCGGTCGGGAGGCACTTCAAGGCGCCCCGCAAGGCCCCGCTGTGGCTGCGCATCACGGCGTTGGCCATGGCCGCCGTCCTGGTGCTGGGCATAGGAACGGCCGGGCTCCTGATTTATCGATTGCAGAACAACGTCACCACGGCGCCGCTGACTGCCGGGGTGGGCAACAAGTCCTCGAACAAGCCCGACGTCGACACCGGGTCGCTGCAGATCCTCATCCTGGGCACGGACACGCGTGACGGTGCCAACAGCCAATACGGCACGGCCGAGGACTCCACGGGCGAAGGACAGTCCGACGTCATGCTGCTCATGGACATCTCGGCCGACAACAGCCGCGTGTCCGTCACGAGCTTCCCGCGCGACCTCATTGTCCCCATCCCGGACTGCACGCCCGCCGCAGGAGGGGAGATTGTCCACGGTTCACCGGCCGGCCAGCTGAACGCGGCCCTGGCGGCCGGCCCCGGCTGCACGGTTTCGGCCATCAATGACATCACGGGCCTGACCATTGACCACTTCATGCTGGCCGACTTCACGGCCGTCAAGGAACTGTCCACGGCGCTGGGCGGCGTGGAGGTCTGTGTTGACCATTCCGTGGATGACTTTGACGGTTCACACCTGGTGCTGCCGGCCGGCAAGAGCCTGGTTGCGGGCGAACAGGCCCTGGCGTTCCTGCGCACCCGCCACTCCTTCGGTGACGCCAGCGACCTGGCACGCATCCAGGCGCAGCAGTACTTCCTGGCTTCCATGGTCCGCAAGGTCAAGAGCGAGGGCACGCTGACCAACCTGCCCAAGCTGTACAACCTGGCCGACGTGGTGACGAAGAACCTCACGATTGACAGCGACCTGGCCAACATCCCTGCCATGGTGGGCATTGCCAACCGACTGGCCAAGATTGACCTCGCCAACGTGGCCTTCGTCACGGTGCCCACCGAGGCCTATGTGGCAGACAACAACCGGGTGCAACTCAAGGAACCCGAAGCCGGGCAGTTCTTCGCGGCCCTGCGCAACGACAAGTCACTCACAGGGACGCCTGCCACAACCCCGGCCGCCACGCCCGGCACGCCGGGCCCGTCGTCGGCCGCTGCACCCACCACCGAGGCGCCGTCGCTGCCGGCCTATGACAAGGCCCTGCAGTCGGTGTCCGTGACCAATGCCTCCGCCGTGGTTGGCCGTTCCATCGAACTGCTCCAGGGGCTGGCCACCGCAGGCTTCACCAACTCATGGCAGGCGGGCGACGTTGCTGCGCAGAACAAAACCCAGTTGCTGTACGGTCCCAACATGGCCGACGTCGCCGCCGACATCGCGGCCCTGTTCAAGCTGCCGGCCACTGCCGTCAAGGAAGACCCCGCCGTGACTGGGATCAGCCTGGTGGTCGGCACGGACTGGGCATCCGGCACGGCGTATGGCACAGTGACGGTGCCCAAGGACATTGTCGCCAGCACCGCCGACCAGGCCAACCAGTGCCTGAAGGTGAATCCGGACTACTACCCGCGCTAGCCGGGCAGGCCCGGTCGGGCGCAAAAAAGGTGCGGCCCCTGCGGATTTCTCCGCGGGGGCCGCACCTTTGTTTGTTGGCCTGGGAGCTACCAGATGCTCACACGCTCGGCAGGCTCTCGCCACATCTTGTCCGCCGGCGTGGTGCCGAAGGCATCGTGGTAGGCGTCAAGGTTGCTGGCAACGGCGTTGCAGCGCAGTTCCGCGGGGGAGTGGGGATCAATGGCCAGGCGGCGCACGGCTTCTGCCGGCCGGATCTGGGTCCGCCAACATTCTGCCCAGGAGAAGAAGAAGCGCTGTGCGCCGGTCAAGCCGTCGATGACAGCGGGCTCGGCCCCGTTGAGGCTGAGCTGGTAGGCCTTGAAGCCAATCGCCAGCCCGCCGAGGTCGCCAATGTTCTCACCGAGCGTCAGCTCGCCGTTGACCTTCTCCTCCGGGGCGGCCGTGGGGGACAGGGCGCTGTACTGCTCCACCAGCTTGGCGGTCAGTTCCTCGAAAGCCGCCCGGTCCGCGTCCGTCCACCAGTTGCGCAGGGCGCCCGTGCCGTCGAACTGGGAACCCTGGTCGTCGAAGCCGTGGCCAATCTCGTGGCCGATCACGGCGCCAATGCCGCCGTAGTTTGCGGCGTCGTCGGCCTCGGCGTCGAAGAACGGCGGCTGCAGGATGGCGGCCGGGAAGACAACCTCGTTCATGACAGGGTTGTAGTAGGCGTTGACCGTCTGCGGGGTCATGAGCCATTCGTCGCGGTCAATGGGGGCGCCGATCTTGGCCAACTGGCGGGCCAGCTCGAAGGCGTTGCTGCGCTCAATGTTGCCCAGCAGGTCCCCGTCAACAATTTCCAGGGCCGAGTAGTCGCGCCACTTGGCCGGGTAGCCGATCTTGGGCGTGAACGCGTCGAGCTTCTCAAGCGCACGCTCCTTGGTTTCGCTGCCCATCCAGCCCAGGCCGTTGATGCTGGCGCGGTAGGCCTCGATGAGGTTTGCGACCAGCGCCTCCATGTGGGCCTTGTGGGTCTCGGGGAAGTGCTTGGCCACGTACAGCTGGCCCACGGCCTCGCCCAACACGCCCTCCACGAGGGCCACGCCGCGCTTCCAGCGCTCCCGGATTGAGGGCGTGCCGCTGAGCGTGGTGCCGTAGAAGGCAAAGTTGGTGTCCACAAAGTCGCGGGACAGGTACGGGGCCATGCTGGAAATAGTGCGCAGCGCCAGCCAGGCCTGCCAGTCCTCCAGGCGCTCAGGAACCAGCAGCTCCTGCTGGCCCGTGAAGAACTCAGGTGTTGCCACCACAATCTCGGCCGTTTGTGCTTCCGTGATGCCCAGGGCGTCCAGCCAGTGCCCCAGTGCTGGCAACAATTCCAGCACGGCGCTGCGGTCCATGAGGTTGTAGGTCTTTTGCGGATCGCGCAGCGAAACCTTGTCCAGGTGGGTTGCCGCGATCTGTGTTTCAAGCTCCATGATGCGCGGCGCCTTGGCCGCGGCATCGGGCACGCCGGCCAGTTCCAGCATGGCCTGCACATGCGCCACGTAGGCGGTGCGGATGGGCTCGAACTTTTCCTCGCGGTAGTAGGACTCGTCGGGCAGGCCAAGGCCCGCCTGGAAAAGGTGGAACAGGGCGCGGTCCGGGTTGCCGGCGTCGTTGTTGACGTAGGCGCCGAACAGTGTGCTGCCGCCGTCGCGGTCCAGCTCGCCCATGATGCCCACGAGCGCCTCGATGCTGCCGGCGCCGGCAATGGCCTCCAGCTTCCCTGCCAGCGGAGCCGCCCCGGCGGCCTCGATGGCGTCCTCGTCCATGAAGCCGGCGTACAGGGCGCCGATCTCGGCCGACAGCACGGGGTTGGCCGCATCGGGGTTGCCCGCCTCCGTGCCGGCATGTTCGATGATGGCCTTCACGGCGGCCTCGGCGTCGTCGCGCAGTGCTGTGAAGGAGCCTGTCACGGCCCTGTCCTCGGGAATGACCTCCGCTGCGAGCCAGGCGCCGTTGACGTGCTCATAGAGGTCGTCCTGCGCCCGGGTGTCTGGGTCGATGTTGCTCAGGTTGATGCCGGAATGGGTCAAGTGGATCGTTTCCCCTTCAGTGTTTCAGCGGTCCCCGGTCCACATGCTGGAGCGGGAGTGAGTTGGTTCACCATCATCCTACGTGCCGTGCTAGGGTAAAAATGTGCGCACTGGAATGCTTCTTCTTAGCTGCCGCGGCGAGGCCTAGACCCTTTGAATTAATCAATGGACAGGCCACCCTCGCTGCGGTGTTTGTGTTGCCCGGCCGGCCTCCCACCATTGAAAACATTAAGGTCACCCCAATGCGAAATGCGCAAAAGCCCTCTGGAATGCCCGTCCACCGCTACATTCCCTTCCAGGACCAGATCAATGTCAGCCTGCCTGACCGCACCTGGCCCGACAAGGTCATCACCGAGGCCCCGCGCTGGTGCGCCGTGGACCTGCGCGACGGAAACCAGGCCCTGATCGACCCCATGAGCCCGGGCCGCAAGCTGAAAATGTTCCAGCTGCTGGTCAAGATGGGCTTCAAGGAAATTGAGGTCGGCTTCCCCTCCGCATCCCAGACCGACTTTGACTTTGTCCGCCAGCTCATCGAGGGTGGCCACATCCCGGACGACGTCACCATCCAGGTCCTGACCCAGGCCCGCGAGCACCTGATCGAGCGGACCTACGAGTCCCTCGTGGGCGCCAAGACGGCAATCGTCCACCTGTACAACTCCACCTCCGTGCTGCAGCGCCGGGTCGTGTTCAACCAGGACGAGGACGGCATCCTGGACATTGCCCTGCAGGGTGCGCGCCTGTGCAAGAAGTACGAGGAAACCCTCGTCGACACGAAGATCACCTACGAATACTCGCCGGAGTCATTCACGGGCACCGAGCCCGAATACGCGCTGCGCGTGTGCAACGCCATCGCCGACATCTTCGAGGCCTCCGCCGACAACCAGGTCATCCTGAACCTGCCGGCCACTGTGGAGATGGCAACGCCCAACGTCTACGCCGACTCCATCGAGTGGATGAGCCGGAACCTGCACCCCCGCGAGGGCATCATCTTGTCCCTGCACCCGCACAACGACCGCGGCACAGGCGTTGCCGCCGCCGAGCTGGGCTACCTGGCCGGCGCTGACCGCATCGAGGGCTGCCTGTTCGGCAACGGTGAGCGCACAGGCAACGTGGACCTGGTGACCCTGGGCCTGAACCTGTTCACGCAGGGCATCGACCCCATGATCGACTTCTCCGACATTGACGAGATCCGTCGCACCGTGGAGTACTGCAACCAGCTGCCCGTCCCCGAGCGGTCCCCCTACGGTGGCGACCTGGTGTTCACGGCCTTCTCCGGCTCACACCAGGATGCCATCAAGAAGGGCTTTGAGGCCATGGAGGTTGACGCCGCCGCCGCGGGCACCACTGTTGACCAGCACACCTGGGCCGTGCCCTACCTGCCCGTGGACCCGAAGGACCTGGGCCGCAGCTACGAGGCCGTGATCCGCGTGAACTCGCAGTCCGGCAAGGGCGGCGTGGCCTACCTGCTCAAGAACGAGCACAGCCTGGACTTGCCGCGCCGCGCCCAGATCGAATTCTCCGGCGTCATCCAGCAGCGCACCGACACCGTGGGCGGCGAGGTCAGTGCGGCCGCGCTGTGGACCATCTTCAAGGATGAGTACCTGCCGGCCGAGGGCGAGCAGGAACAGTGGGGCCGCTACCGCATCGGTTCCTTCACCACCTCAACCGACGACGACGGCGAGGTGACGTTGACCGCCAAGCTCATGATCGACGGCACGGCGCACACCCGCACCGGCACCGGCAACGGCCCCATCGCGGCCCTGCTGGGCATCCTGTCCGAGGACGGCATGGACGTGCGCGTCCTGGACTACTCCGAACACGCCCTGTCCGAGGGCGGCGACGCCCGTGCAGCAGCATTCGTTGAATGCGCCGTGGGGGAGCGCGTGCTGTGGGGTGTTGGCATCGACACCAACACGGCCACATCCTCGCTGAAGGCAGTGGTCTCCGCCGTGAACCGCGCCATCCGGGATTCCCAGGCAGCCTGATCGCTGCTCCCACAACACCCCGGCACCCATTGGTGCCGGGGTGTTGTGCATCCCGCGCCAAAACGGTGAGCCGCAGGGCACGCTGCCGCGGCAAAGGTGAAACAATGAAGGGGTGTCCAACCAATCGTTTGCCGCCCGCACCTACCGCGATGATGCCGTGGTGCTGCGCACCCACAAGCTGGGCGAGGCAGACCGGATCATCACGCTGCTGACACGCCGGCATGGCCAGCTCCGTGCCGTGGCCAAGGGCGTGCGCCGCACCAGCAGCAAGTTCGGCGCCCGGCTGGAACCCTTCATGGTGGCCGACCTGCAGTTGGTCAAGGGCAGGACCCTGGACATCATCACCCAGGCCGTGGCCAAGGCCAGCTACGGGGACGCCATTGCCGCCAACTACGACCGCTATGTGGTGGCCGCGGCCATGACCGAAACCGCCGGAAGCCTCACCGACACCGACGGCGAGACCTCGGGCCAGCACTACATGCTTCTGGTGGGCGCGCTGTCCGCCTTGAGCCGCGGGGTGCACGCGCCCGGACTGATCCTGGACTCGTACCTGCTGCGGGCAGTTTCCATTGCCGGCTGGGCGCCCAGTTTCTCCGACTGCGCCCGCTGCGGCGAGCCCGGTCCGCACGGCGCGTTCAACGCGTCGCTTGGCGGGGCCGTGTGCCACAACTGCAGGCCCCCTGGTTCCCCGGCACCGGCGCCGGAGACCATGGAACTTCTGGCGCACCTGCTCAGCGCCAACTGGGCCGGGGCAGATGCCTCCCTCAACATCCACCGCCGTGAAGCAGCCGGCCTGGTGGCAGGATATGTGCAATGGCATTTGGAACGCACAGTGCGTTCCCTGAAACTTGTGGAGCGTGTGTAAAAACAATGGCCGTCCAACGCAGCAGCCGAAAAAGCAGCAAATCCCCGGTCGTGGCACCGTGGCCGCACCCCTCGGGGGAGACCATGCCGGACATCCCCGCAGAACTCATCCCCAGCCACGTGGCGATCGTCATGGACGGCAACGGGCGCTGGGCCAACCAGCGGGGGCTGCCGCGCATCGAGGGGCACAAGGCCGGCGAGCCTGCCCTGCTGGATGTCATGGCCGGCGCCATCGAGATGGGCATCAAGCACGTGAGCGTGTACGCGTTCTCCACGGAAAACTGGAAGCGTTCACCCGAGGAAATCCGTTTCCTCATGGGTTTCAACAAGGATGTGCTGCGCCGCCAGCGCGACCAGCTCGACGCCTGGGGCGTGCGGATCCGCTGGGCCGGGCGCAAGCCCCGGCTGTGGGGATCGGTCATCAAGGAGCTGGAAACGGCGCAGGAACACACCAAGGACAATGACACCATCACCTTGACCATGTGCGTGAATTATGGCGGCCGGGCGGAGATTGCCGACGCCGTCTCGGCCCTGGCGTCCGACGTGGCCGCCGGGCGGCTCAGCCCCAGGGGCGTCAATGAAAAGACGCTGCAGAAGTACATGTACCAGCCGGACATGCCGGATGTGGACTTGTTCCTGCGCTCCAGCGGAGAGCAGCGGCTGTCCAACTTCCTGCTGTGGCAGTCCGCCTACGCCGAGTTCGTTTTCATGAACACCATGTGGCCGGATGTGGACCGCCGGACGTTGTGGGCGGCCGTGGATGAATACGCGCGCCGCGACCGGCGCTACGGCGGCGCGGTTGACGCGGCCGCCGCTGCCCAATAGCCGGCCTGGCCGCTCAATCCACGTAGCCCCGAAGCCAGCGTCCCAGCCGTGCGTAGGCATCCTCGCGCACCGGCCGGCTGGAGAGGAACACCTCGTGGAGGGCGCCGTCGACCCGCTCCAGGGTCACGCTGTCTCCCAGTGACAGGGTGCGCAGGGCCAGTGAACGGACATCCAGGACCACGTCTGCCCGGAGCATCTGCTGGCTCCACACCGGCCCCAGCATGCTTTTCCCGGAGAGCAGGACCAGAACCGGCATGGGCAGCTTCAGCCCCGTGGCCACTTCCTGCTGCGCTGCCAGGATGGCCTTCATCCAGCCTGCCCGGACAGGGAAGGCCTTGGGTGGGCGCAGGGCCTTGTCCACGGGCCACTCGCCGTAGGCCTCGTCGCTGATGCCGCGCCAGTAGAAGGAGCGCTCGGGCACGCGCATGCGCATGAGGGGGCGCAGGTCGGCGAGCTGGACCAGGGGAGTGGCCGCCCGCCTGATGGCGGCGCCGCCCTGGATTTCCAGCCACGGGCTGTTCAGCACCAGGTGGCTGACCATCCCCGGATTGTGGTGTGCCCACAATGTTGCGATGAGGCCGCCGGTGGAATGCCCCACCAGGATGACGGGGACGCTGCTGCCGGCGCCTGACGGCGGGCCGGGGGCTCCGTGTTCCGCGGAGATGACCTGGTGCGCGGCGAGGATCTCGGCGTCGTAGTCGGCCAAATCGGCCACATAGCCGCCCAGTTCGGGCGAATCCAGGCTGCGGCCGTGGTTGTGCAGGTCGATGGCGTAGAAGGGGTGCCCGCGTCCCGTGAAGAATTCGGCCAGGCCCGTGTTGTAGAAGTAGTCGCTCCAGCCGTGGATGAACAGCACCGGCGGCAGGGCGGTGGTGGTTTCCGCGGCCTGTGCCGTGCGTGGCCGGTGCCGCACCAGCGTGGCGCGCCAGGGGGTTGCCGGTGGCGCCTGGGCGTCGGGCGCTGCCGTGGCGCCCTGCCTGGCGGGTTCCGGATGTGCGGGCTCGGCCCGGGGCGGGATCACAAGTGCCAGTGCCTGGTAGTCGGGGCCCAGGATGTCGGCGGTCCACCGCGGTCGACGGGTGCTCACGTGCTGGTTGCCGCCGCTGCATTGCGTCCGGCTGCGCGTCCCGAGAACAGGCAGCCGCCCAGGAACGTCCCCTCCAGGGACCGGTGGCCGTGCATGCCGCCGCCGCCAAAGCCGGCAGCCTCACCGGCAGCATAGAGTCCGGGCAGGGGATTGCCGGCCACGTCCAGGACGCGGCCGTTCAAGTCGGTGGCCAGCCCGCCAAGGCTCTTGCGGGTCAGAGTGGTCAGCCGCACGGCAATGAGCGGGCCGTGTTCCGGGGCCAGCATGGGGTGCGGGGGCACCACCCGCATGAGCTTGTCCGTGGCAAAGCGGCGGGCCTCGCGGATGGCATTGAGCTGGGTGTCCTTGCCCAGCCCGCTTTCCACCTGCCGGTCCCGGGCCACAATGGTCTGGTGCAGGCCCTCCGGGTCGATGAGGCTGGAGCCAACCAGGGCATTCATCTTGGCGCCAAGTTCCTGCGCCGTCTCGGCCTGGACAAAGTCGGCGCCGTGGTCGATGAACTTCTGCACGGGCCCCGTGGCCCCCGGAAGCGCCCGCTTGGCCAGCAGCTTCACGTCCTTACCTGTGAGGTCCGGGTTTTGTTCCGATCCCGACAGTGCGAACTCCTTGCTGATGATGGTCTTGTTCAGCACCATCCACGAATGGTCGTGCCCCGTGGTCTCCAGGTGGCGCAGCGTGCCGAGGGAATCGAAGCCCGGGAAGAGCGGTACGGGGAGCCTGCTGCCGGTGGCGTCCAGCCACAGCGGCGAGGGCCCTGACAGGATGCGGATGCCGTGGTTGGGCCACACAGGTTCCGGGTTGCTGATTCCTTCCGGGTAGTGCCACATGCGGTCGGTGTTGATGAGGGTGCCGCCTGCCCTCGCCACGGCCTGCTGGAACTCGCCGTCCACCGAGGCGGGCACACCCGTGAGCATGGTGGCCGGCCCGGTGCCGCCTGGCCACTGCTCGCGCACCATGGCGTGGTTGCCGCCAATGCCGCCCGTGGTGACAATGACGGCACCGGCCGCCACGGAAAACTCGCCTGCCACCTCCCGGCTGCTCGCCTGGCCGCGATCGACGGCGGATGCCTCCAATAGCTGCCCGCGCACCCCCGTGACGGTGCCGCCGTCGAACGCCAGCTCCGTGGCGCGGTGCCGGAATGCCAGCTGGACCCGGCCGGCGGCCACGCCCTCGCGCACCTTGGCCAGGAAGGGGGCCACAATGCCCGGCCCCGTGCCCCACACAACGTGGAAACGGGGCACTGAATTGCCGTGGCCCTGGGCGTCGTAGCCACCGCGTTCGGCCCACTGCACCAGGGGGAAGAAACGAACCCCGAGGGCATGCAGCCACGCCCGCTTCTCCCCGGCGGCAAAGTCAACATAGGCCTCTGCCCAGCGGCGCGGCCACTCATCCTCGGGCCGGTCAAAGGCCGCCGAGCCAAGCCAGTCGGACAGTGCGAGCTGTGCGGAGTCCTTCACGCCCAGGCGGCGCTGCTCGGGGGAGTCCACCAGGAACAGGCCGCCGAAGGACCAGTGGGCCTGGCCGCCCAGGGAGGCCTCCGGTTCCTGGTCCAGGATGAGCACCGTGCGCCCGGCGTTGTACGCCTCGGCCGCACTGACCAGCCCCGCAAGCCCGGCCCCCACCACAACAACGTCCGCCCGCGCCCATGTGCCGCCACCATTGCTCTCCATGAGGCCATGCTAGCGCCCCGCGCCAGCCCCGGCCGGGCATGTCCGCCAGGGTGGCGCGTTTTGCAGATGCGCTGCGGAACCGGAAAACTAGGGGTATGCGAATTTACCCCACAGTTTTCCGGCTCTGTTTTTCCTGGATGGACGCCGAACGGGCGCACAAGATCGGTTTTTCCATGATCAAGGCGATCCATGCCGTGGGTGCCGGTGCCGTGCTGCGCCGCATGTTCACGCCGCCGGCGTCATTGCAGACCGAGGCGCTCGGCCTGACCTTCCCCACACCCTTTGGCCTCGCGGCAGGATTCGACAAGGAGGGCAAGGGCATCAACGCCCTGGCCAACCTGGGCTTCGGCCACGTTGAGGTGGGCACCATCACCGGCCAGTCCCAGCCCGGCAACCCGCAGCCGCGCCTGTTCCGCCTCGTTGAGGACCGTGCCGTGATCAACCGCATGGGCTTCAACAACGACGGCGCCGCCGCCGTGGCCCCGCGCCTGAAAGATGCGCTGGTGGAACTGGGCAAGACCTACCCGGGTGTGCGCCCCGTGGTGGGCGTCAACATTGGCAAGACCAAGGTGGTTGAGCTGGAGGATGCGCTGGAGGACTACCTGGTCAGCGCCCGCACCCTGGCGCCGTCGGCCGACTACATGGTTGTCAACGTCAGCTCGCCCAACACCCCGGGCCTGCGCCTGCTCCAGGACGTGGCCACGTTGCGCCCGCTCCTGGCCGGCGTGCGCGAGGCCGCCGATGCCTCCGCCGGCCGCCACGTGCCGCTGCTGGTGAAGATCGCCCCCGACCTTGCCGACGAGGACGTTGCCGACGTCGCCGCCCTGGCCCTGGACCTCAAGCTCGACGGCATCATCTGCACCAACACCACCATCAGCCGCGACGGGCTGGCCAGCCCTTCCGCCATGGTTGAGGAAAAGGGCGCCGGCGGCCTCTCCGGCGCACCCCTGAAGGCCCGCTCGCTGGCGGTCCTGAAGCAGCTCAAGTCCAAAGTGGGGGATGAGCTGACGCTCATCTCCGTTGGCGGCGTGGAGACAGGCGCCGAGGTTCAGGAACGCCTCGACGCCGGCGCCAGCCTGGTTCAGGGCTACACGGCCTTCCTGTACGAGGGCCCCTTCTGGGCGGCCCGCATCAACAAGGAATTGGCCGCCCTGCGCAAATGACGGTCCCGTGCAGACAGGGGCAGGAGCCGGCATTTTTTGTAGGCGACGTAAAGGAGACGCCTAAGGCCGCCCGCGGCCGTGGTGTCGGATAGTCGCCGGAAAAATGGCGGGCCTGCCCCTGTAGGTGACTACGCCACGCGGGTGGGCGGGCTCTGCGTCTTGCTTGGATCGTTGACCATGGAGGGGGCCAGGGCTGCGTCGACCGCGGCCATGAGCTCGGCCGGGATCTTGACACCTGAGGCCTTCACGTTCTCGGCAACCTGCTCCGGGCGGGAGGCGCCCACGATCGCGGTGGCAACGTTTTCGTTCTGCAGGACCCAGGCGACGGCCAGCTGGGCCATGCTCAGGCCCAGCTCGTCGGCGACGGGGCGCAGCTTCTGCACGTTCGTGAGGATGTCGTCCTGCAGGAACGCGCTGATCATGTTCGCCCCGCCGTTTTCATCCGTGGCGCGGGATCCTGTCGGCAGGGGAGCCCCGGGCAGGTACTTGCCGCTCAGCACGCCCTGCGCCATGGGCGACCACACCACCTGGGACATGCCCAGCTCCACCGATGCCGGAATGACCTCGGGCTCGATCACGCGCCACAGGGCCGAGTACTGGGGCTGGTTGGAGACCAGCGAGAAGCCGGCCTGTCGGGCCAGCGCCTGGCCGTCGCGCAGCTGCTGGGCGTTCCACTCCGACACGCCGATGTACAGGGCCTTGCCCGCGCGCACCACGTCGGCGAAGGCCGCAATGGTCTCCTCGAGGGGCGTTTCGTAGTCGAAGCGGTGTGCCTGGTACAGGTCAACGTAGTCCATGTTGAGGCGGCGCAGGGAGTTGTTGATGCCCTCCATGATGTGCTTGCGTGAAAGCCCTGTGTCGTTGGGTCCCTTGGGCCCCACGGGCCAGTAGACCTTGGTGAAGACTTCAAGTGATTCGCGGTGTTCGGAGGCCAGGGCGGTGCCCAGGACGGTCTCGGCGGCGCCGTTGGCGTAGGTGTCGGCCGTGTCGAAGGTGGTGATGCCGGCGTCGAGCGCGGCACGCACGCACGCCGTGGCGACGTCGTTCTCCACCTGGGAGCCGTGCGTGAGCCAGTTGCCGTAGGTGATTTCAGTGATTTTCAGGCCCGAGCGGCCAAGGTAGCGGTATTCCATAGAAACAGCCTAGTGACTTAAAGCACGACGCCGGCCGCCTCCCTGGAAGGAGGCAGCCGGCGTGTTGCGCTGGGGTGTTGTGTGGAACGGGCGGGTCAGGCTAGGAGGGCCACTCGCCGCGGCGCACCATGGGCTTGGGCAGGCGCAGGCGGCGGAACTGCATGGAACGCATGCACGCGTACCAAATGACGCCGGGATCCACGGAGCCGAACTTGGCGGCGATGGCGCGCTTGAGCTTGCGGCCCATGAGCCACACGTCCACGGCCACAAACGCCACCATGACCCAGAACAGGGCGAAGATGATCAGCTGGGAGTCGTTGGAGCTGCCGTCGGCATTGCGCACGGGGATGACCACTGTCAGCAGCACAATGGCCAGCGCGGCGAACATGACGTACTCGCCGAGGCTGAAGCGGGCGTCCACGTAGTCGCGGGCAAAGCGCTTCTGCGGTCCCTTGTCACGGATCGGCAGGAAGCGTTCCTCGCCGGTGTCCAGGGCGCGGCGCATGCGGGCCTGCTCCTCGCGGCGGGCGTCGCGGGCTGCGACCTTGGCTGCGGCACGGTCGTTGGGGACCAGGGGGCGCTTGCGTGCCTCTTCCTGGGCCTTGCGCGACGGCGTGGGCACGCCCTTGGCCGACTGCGGGTCACGGGTACCGGCAATCTGCTCGTCGGAAGCAGCCGTCAGCTGCGGGTCGGGGGCCTGTTCTTTTTTGCGTCCAAACACCCGTAAAGGATACCCCGAACCGGGTCCCGGCCTTGACCGGGCCACGAAATGCGGCGGTAGTCTGGGTGGCATGACTTCCCCCGAACCCACAGAAACGGCAACAGGCGCGCCCTACGCCGCCTCCCTGCCCACCTCCAAGCTGCGTGAAAGCGTGGCCGCCAACTTCCCCGCCACGGTGGCCGAGCTCGTGGACCTCGTGGCCATTCCCGGCATCGCCTGGGAGGCTTTCGACCCCAGCGCCCTGGACCGCAGCGCCGACGCCGTGGCCGCCCTGGTCCGCTCCACCGGCCTGGACGAGGTGCAGATCCTGCGCGTACCCAAGGACGACGGCACCCCCGGCGGTCCCGCCATTGTTGCCCGCAAGGCCGCCGCTCCCGGCCGCCCCACAGTGGTCCTGTACGCGCACCATGACGTCCAGCCCCCGGGCGACGCCGCGCTGTGGAACACCGAGCCCTTCAAGGCCACCGAGGTCGACGGGCGCCTCTACGGCCGTGGTGCGGCCGACGACAAGGCCGGCATCATGGCCCACATCGCCTCGTTCCGGGCCGTGACCGAGATTCTCGGCGCTGACCTGGGCATCGGCGTGACGTTCTTCATTGAGGGGGAGGAGGAGGCAGGCTCGCCCACCTTCGCCGCCTTCCTGAAGGAACACCGGGAGCTGCTGGCCGGCGACGTCATAGTGGTGGCCGACTCCGCCAACTGGAAGGTCGGCATTCCCGCCCTGACCACCAGCCTGCGCGGCCTCGTCGACGGCACCGTGGAGGTCCGGGTCGCTGACCACGCCGTCCACTCGGGCATGTTTGGCGGCCCGCTGCTGGATGCCCCCACCATCCTGGCCCGCCTCATCGCCACCTTCCACGACGATCAGGGCTCCGTGGCCATCAAGGGCCTCGCGGCCAGCTACGAGTCCGACGTCGAATACCCCGAGGCCGATTTCCGCGCCGATTCGGCCATGCTGGCGGGTATGCAGCTGGCCGGGCGCGGCACCATCGCCTCCCGGCTGTGGTCACAGCCGGCCCTGTCCGTGATCGGCATGGACATGCCCAGCGTTGAAATGAGCTCCAACACCCTGCTGCCTTCGGCCCGGGCCAAGATCAGCCTGCGCCTGGCCCCCGGCCAGGACCCGGCCGCGGCCATGGCCGCACTGGCGGACCACGTCGCGGCGCACGCACCGTTTGGTGCCCAGGCAGTGTTCACGCCCGGCGAGGCCGGCCAGGCCTTCGCCACCGACACGTCCGCGCCGGCGGCCCGCGCCGCGATGTGGGCGCTGGGGGAGTCCTGGGGCGTAGCTGCCGTCGAGACCGGAATGGGCGGATCCATTCCGTTCATTGCGGACCTGAAGGAGACGTTCCCGGAAGCCCAGATCCTTGTCACGGGCGTGGAGGACCCCGATTCCCGTGCACACAGCGCCAACGAGTCGCTGCACCTTGGCGACTTTGAAAAGGCCGTCACGGCACAGGCCCTGCTGCTGGCAGCCATCAATGCCGGTGCCCTGGAACTGCCCGCAGTGTAGCGGGGAACACAATCGCCGGCAGGGGGGTTGAGACAAGTTAGCGCCCCTGCCGGGCGGGAAGTAGCATGTAGTTGTACCCCACGTAAGGAAATGCCATGACTGCAAATGTCCACGAAGAATCCACTGCCACTGCCGTAGCAGAGGCTGAGCTGCCCACCCACGGTGTACAGATCAGCGACGTTGCCGCGGGCAAGGTCCGCAGCCTGCTTGAGCAGGAAGGACGCACCGACCTGCGCCTGCGCGTGGCAGTCCAGCCCGGCGGTTGCTCGGGCCTCATTTACCAGCTGTACTTCGACGAGCGCATGCTCGACGGCGACGCAGTGCGCGACTTCGACGGCGTCGAGGTTGTCATCGACAAGATGAGCGTTCCCTACCTGGACGGTGCCAGCATCGACTTTGAGGACACCATCTCAAAGCAGGGTTTCACCATCGACAACCCCAACGCCGGAGGCTCTTGCGCCTGCGGCGATTCGTTCCACTAAATACTTAGGTCTGCTCGATGTAGGGCTGTTATTCGGATGTTTCTTCAAGTACATCCGACGCACGGAGGGTTTTGTACGCATTTTGCGTGCCATGGCGGTAAGCTCTACATCGAGTAGTAAAACCCATTTGGCTCCCGCTGCGTCTAGTCGCGCGGGAGCAAAGCAACAAGAGGAAGGGCCGTCTGTGAGTTCGCAGGACCGAACCGGCAGCCGACGCGCAAAAGTCATCCCGATCACGGGGTTGGCGATTGCCGGAGCGTTAGCTTTGTCAGGATGTACGGCAGAGAGTAAGAATGGCTGGTTGCCATCCACGCCAGAAACCACCAACCACACGGCTGGCATCATTGATCTATGGGTTAATTCCTGGATCACAGTCCTGGTCATTGGCCTCATCACCTGGGCCCTGATCATCTGGTGCATCATCGCGTACCGTCGCCGCAAGGGCGCCACGGGCTTCCCGCGCCAGACCAGCTACAACCTCCCGTTGGAGGTTTTTTATGTGTTGGTGCCGTTGTTCATGGTGCTGGTGTTCTTCCACTTCACCAACGTGGAGCAGGAATCCATCAACGCACGCGTGGACAACCCGGATGTCACCATCGACGTCCGCGCCAAGCAGTGGTCGTTCGACTTCAACTACCTTGAAGGCAACGACGTAAAGGACGCCGTCTACGACGTCGGCGTGCAGGCAGAGCTGGACGGCAAGCCGTTCGACAAGTCGGTGCTGCCCACCCTGTACCTGCCCATCAACCGCTCGGTTGAGCTTCAGCTGAACTCCCGCGAAGTGATCCACTCCTTCTGGGTGCCCGCATTCCTTGACAAGAAGGACATGCTGCCCGGCAAGACGAACTACATGACCCTGACGCCCACGGCGCTGGGCACGTACGACGGCAAGTGCGCCGAGCTTTGCGGCGAGTACCACTCCGAGATGCTGTTCAACGTCAAGGTTGTCACGCAGGCCGAGTTTGATGCACACCTGGCCGCACTCAAGGCCAAGGGCCAGACCGGCTCGATTGGCAAAGAGTACGACCGCAATCCCAACGCCGCCGACGCGGCGACTGAGAAGTAGGGGGGTAGAGGAAAGTGTCAACACTCGAGTACTCGGCAACCGAAGTGAATTCGGCTGCACCTAAGGTTGTTCCGGTCTCCAAGGGGCGCATCGTCGTCAACTGGATCACCTCAACCGACCACAAGACGATCGGCTACATGTACCTGATCGCATCGTTCATCTTCTTCTGCCTCGGCGGCGTCATGGCGCTGATCATCAGGGCCGAACTCTTTGAGCCCGGTATGCAGATCCTGCAGACCAAGGACCAGTACAACCAGCTGTTCACCATGCACGGCACCATCATGCTGCTCATGTTTGCAACACCGCTGTTCGCCGGCTTCGCCAACGTGATCATGCCCCTGCAGATCGGTGCACCCGACGTTGCGTTCCCGCGACTGAACGCACTGGCATTCTGGTTCTTCCTCTTCGGCAGCACCATCGCCGTATCCGGCTTCATCACCCCCCAGGGTGCTGCGGCATTCGGCTGGTTCGCCTACGCCCCGCTGTCGAACACCACGTTCAGCCCCGGCGTCGGTGGCGACCTGTGGGTGTTCGGCCTGGCTCTGTCAGGTTTCGGAACCATCCTCGGTGCCGTCAACTTCATCACCACCATCATCTGCCTGCGTGCCCCCGGCATGACCATGTGGCGCATGCCGATCTTCACCTGGAACACGCTGGTCACGGCCATCCTGGTCCTCATGGCATTCCCGCCCCTGGCAGCAGCACTGTTCGCCCTGGGTGCGGACCGCCGCTTCGGCGCTCACATCTTTGATGCCGAATACGGCGGTGCCATGCTGTGGCAGCACCTGTTCTGGTTCTTCGGCCACCCCGAGGTGTACATCATCGCCCTGCCGTTCTTCGGCATCGTCTCGGAGATCTTCCCGGTCTTCAGCCGCAAGCCGATCTTCGGCTACAAGGGCCTGGTCTTCGCCACGATCGCCATTGCTGCCCTGTCCGTGACCGTGTGGGCACACCACATGTACGTCACCGGCCAGGTCCTGCTGCCGTTCTTCTCCTTCATGACGATGCTGATCGCGGTTCCGACCGGTGTGAAGTTCTTCAACTGGATTGGCACCATGTGGCGCGGTTCGCTGACCTTTGAAACCCCCATGCTCTGGAGCCTGGGCTTCATTGTCACCTTCCTGTTCGGTGGCCTGACAGGCATCATCCTGGCCTCGCCGCCGCTGGACTTCCACGTCTCCGACACCTACTTCGTGGTTGCACACTTCCACTACGTGGTGTTCGGCACCGTGGTGTTCGCCATGTTCGCCGGCTTCTACTTCTGGTGGCCCAAGTTCACGGGTCGGATGCTCAACGAACGCCTCGGCAAGATCCACTTCTGGCTCCTGTTCCTGGGCTTCCACGGCACCTTCCTCATCCAGCACTGGCTGGGTGTCCTGGGCATGCCGCGCCGCTACGCCGACTACATGGTGGAAGACAACTTCACCTGGATGAACCAGTTCTCCACCATCTCCTCGTTCGTCCTGGGCGCGTCCATGATTCCGTGGTTCTGGAACGTGTACATCACCTGGCGCAACGGCAAGAAGGTTGAAGTTGACGATCCCTGGGGCTTCGGTGCCTCACTGGAGTGGGCAACTTCCTGCCCGCCGCCGCGTCACAACTTCACCTCTCTGCCCCGCATCCGCTCGGAGCGTCCGGCACTGGACCTCCACCACCCGGAGCTGGCCCCGCACCACCAGCCCGCACCGGCAGTCGCATCCTCGAAGGGAGCACAGAAGTGAAGGTAGAATCCTGGCTGTTCCTTCTGACGGGACTGTTCTTCATCCCGGTAGCCACCGTCTACGGCTTCATGTCGAACTGGAGTGAGCACGTTGGCTTCCTGGCCATGTACCTCCTCTCCGGTCTGTGCCTCATGGTTGGTGTGTACCTGTACTACACCGGCAACCGCGTCGGCCCCCGTCCCGAGGACCGCCTCGACGCCGAGGTCCACGAAGGCTCCGGCGAACAGGGGCACTTCAGCCCCTGGAGCTGGTGGCCGCTGGTTCTGGGCCTGTCCTGCGCAGCAGGCTTCCTGGGCCTGGCCGTGGGCTGGTGGGTCTTCATGTTCGGTGCCGGCCTGGCCGTCATCGCACTGGTTGGCTGGGTTTACGAATACAGCCGCGGAGACCACGCACACTAGCAAGACCCGGGCCTTTCATGGCCCGGTCGCCCGCAAGGGGTGACAACAAGCAAAAGGGAGTGGCCCCCACCAAATGGTGGGGGCCACTCCCTTTTGCCGTGCCCGGGCCTGCGCGGAAGTTTATCGACTGCGCGGGGCCCGGAGGCCTCTTTCTCAGGACTCCTTTGAGGGATCCACCAGGTCCGTGCCCAGCAGCTCCGCCAGGGCGTCCACGGCCGCTGAAATGTCGCTCTCGCCCGCGCCGCATTCGGCCACGCCAATCTCAACCTCGGATCCGTGCTGGAAGTCGGCGCTCATGACGGCCAGCAACGAGCGGCCATCCACGGGCTCGGAGCCTTCCTTGGCCAAGGTCACGGGCAAGCCGGTCCGATTGACTGCTCGGACAAAGACAGCGGCCGGCCGGGCGTGCAGGCCGACACTGGCAGCCACGGTGGCTTTCCGGGTGTACATGGTTGACTCCTAGGTGCGTAGATGTTCTGTATAGAGAGTAGTCGTGTTTTAGGCTGGTACCGGTCAACTAAAGGAGTTTCATGGGCTATTTGGTGCCCCCGGCCGCGGACATCCCCGGCGAGCTCGAACGGGACTCGGCTGTCTCCGTGCACATCCAGCTGCGGGAGCTGCTGCGAGACTATATTCAAAACCACAGCAAGGCCGGGCGCCAGCTGCCGTCCGAACGCGACATGGCGGAGCGGTTCGGGGTTGCCCGCATGACCCTGCGCCATGCAGTCGAGGCCCTCGTGGAGGAGGAGCTCCTGGAGCGGGTGGTGGGTGTGGGCACCTTTGTGGCCCGCGCCAAGCTCGATGTCACACTCAAGCTGACCTCCTACTCGGAGGAAATGGCCCGCCGCGGCATGCGCCCCTCCGCCCGGACGCTGGCATTCGAACAAATCCCCGCCACGGCCCGCCTGGCCCGCGAACTGCAGCTGGACGAGGGCCAGGGCGTCATCCGCCTGCGCCGACTCCTGCTGGCCGACGATGAGCCCATGAGCGTCGATGAAAACTTCATCCCCGCCTGGCGGGTGCCCGGCATCCTGGAGGAGGGGCCGCCGTCGTCCCTCTACAACATCCTGGGGGAGCGGTACGGGCTTGTCATCGAGTGGGGCGAGGACATCATCGAGGCCAATGCGGCAACACCCTCCATCGCCAGGCTGCTGAAGGTGGACATGGGGGCTCCCGTCCTGCGCACCGAACGCCACGCCTTCGTGGCCCGTTCCACAGTGGACTACTCGGTGTCCTTCTACCGGGCCGACCGCTACAAGCTGCGTGTGCCCCTGCAGCGCCCCGGCGTCCGCGCGAGGCGCATGTACTAGTACCGGGCCTGCCAGGCCGCCAGCAGCCCGCTGACGGGCCGCAGGGCACAAGAAAAGCCAGGAGGCGGCTCCCCGTGGGGAACCGCCTCCTGGCTTTTTGCTTGCTTGTCCTACCTGGGCCCTCGGGCGTGGGGACTAGTGCGAGATGGCCTTGTCGCCTTCGCCGGCCTCCACTGCCTCGTGGTGGTGGCCCGCCTCGAGTTCGGACGGCGATGCCGGGGCAACGCGGTCCTCGAAGAAGAATCCGCTGAGCTTGGAGCGCAGCTTTTCCTTCCGGGTGACGATCCCGTTTTCGTTCGGGATGCCTTCCTCGGCAACGGGGGATTCGTAGCCAACAAGCTTGTAGCGCTTGTAGTCGTCCACCTGTGCGTGGATTTCCTGGAACTCACCGTGCGGCAGGCGCACAATGCGTCCCGTCTCGCGGCCGTGCAGGGCGATCTCGCGGTCCTTGCGCTGCAGCGCCAGGGCCACGCGCTTGGTGACGATGAAGCCGACGATCGGGCCGATGAAGAACAGTGCACGCAGCCAGTACGTCACGTCATTGAGCGAGACTTCAAAGTGCGTTGCGATCAGGTCGGAGCTGGCAGCTGCCCACATGACGCAGTAGAAGATGAAGCCGGCAACACCAATGGCGGTGCGTGTCGGTGCGTTGCGCGGGCGGTCCAGCACGTGGTGCTCGCGGTTGTCGCGGGTGACCCAGCTTTCGATCCAGGGGTAGGTGAACAGCAGCGTGAACACCAGGCCTGCGGGGATCAGGGCCGGGCCCAGAACGTTGAACGTCAGCGTGTTGACGCCCCAGGGGAACGGGATGTGCCATTCCATCGGGATGTTGAACAGCCAGCCCGGCATCAGGCGCAGGGCGCCGTCAACCCAACCGATGTACCAGTCAGGCTGGGTGCCTGCGGACACGGGGGAGGGGTCGTACGGGCCGTAGTTCCAGATCGGGTTGATCTGGAAGAACGCCGAGATGAAGGCGATGATGCCGAAGACGATGAAGAAGAAGCCACCGGCCTTTGCAGCGTAGACCGGGCCGAGCGGGTAGCCGACGACGTTGCGGTCGTTGCGGCCCGGGCCGGGGTACTGCGTGTGCTTGTGGACAACCACCATGAACAGGTGGATGGCAATCATGAGCAGGATCAGGGCCGGAACCAGCATGATGTGCATCATGTACAGGCGGCCGATGATCATGGTGCCGGGGAACTCTCCGCCGAACAGGAAGAACGAGATGTACGTTCCAACCACGGGGATGGACTTGACCACGCCGTCGATGATGCGCAGGCCGTTGCCGGAGAGCAGGTCATCGGGGAGCGAGTAGCCGGTGAAGCCGGCAGCCATGGAGAGAATGAGCAGCACGCCGCCCACAACCCAGTTCAGTTCGCGGGGCTTGCGGAAAGCACCCGTGAAGAACACGCGCAGCATGTGCACGGACACGGCGGCCACGAACAGCAGTGCCGACCAGTGGTGGACCTGGCGCATGAACAGGCCGCCGCGGACCTCGAAGGAGATGCGCAGTGCGGAGTCGTAGGCCACGGACATTTCCACGCCCTTGAGCGGGACGTACGGGCCTGCGTAGTGGGTCTCCGCCATGGACGGGTCAAAGAAGAACGTCAGGAAGGTGCCCGAGAGCAGCAGGATGACGAAGGAGTACAGTGCCACCTCGCCGAACATGAATGACCAGTGGTCGGGGAAGACCTTGCGGCCAAATTCCCGCAGCATGCCCGATCCGCCGACGCGCTCATCAACAAAATTGGTGATGCGTCCGGTGGAGGTGGTGGGTTCGAACGGTGTTTGCGTTGCAGTGCTCATGATTAGCCACGCTCCCAGAAGCTCGGTCCGACAGGTTCGTGGAAGTCGCTCTGGGCGACCAGGTAGCCATCGGCGTCAACCGTGATCGGCAGCTGCGGCAGGGGGCGTACGGCCGGTCCGAAGATGACCTTGCACTCCTGCGTCAGGTCGAAGGTCGACTGGTGGCAGGGGCACAGCAGGTGGTGCGTCTGCTGCTCGTAGAGGGCAACGGGGCAGCCCACGTGGGTGCAGATCTTGGAGTAGGCAACGATGCCGTTGTAGCCCCAGTCCTCGCGGCCCTCGGAGGGGTTGAGGTCTTCCGGGTTCAGGCGCATGAGCAGGACAACTGCCTTGGCCTTCGCGTTCAGCTTGCCGTGCTCGAGCTCGTTCAGCGACTCGGGGATCACGTGGAAGGCGGAGCCGATGGTGACATCTGCGGCCTTGATGGGTGTTCCGTCGGGGTCGCGGGCCAGACGCTCGCCTTCCTTCCACAGGGTGTGGCGGAGGGCGTCGCCGGGCAGCGGGCCCAGGTCGCGGAAGATGGCAATTGCCGGCAGCGGGGCCAGTGCAACGGCTCCGATGAGGGTGTTGCGGATCAGCGGACGGCGCTTGATGCCGGTCTCGTCGAGAATGTCATCGACGATCTTGACGGCGGCCTGGCGGTCTTCCTCGGAACGGATCTCGTGGCGTTCCTCGGCAACTTCGTGGTCAGGCATGAGGGCGCGGGCCCAGTGCACAATGCCCGTGCCAATGCCCAGCATGGCAAATGCCACGCCCAGGCCCAGAAGCGTGTTCTGGATGCGCAGGGTGCCGATGGTGTCATCGAGGCGCACACCGAAGTAGCCAACCATGAACACCAGGGTGCCCACGATGGAAATGATAAATAGCCATGCCACCTGGCGTTCGGCACGCTTGGCCGCCTTGGGGTCGGTATCGGCCAGTCGCAGGCGATGTGGAGGCAGTCCCGGATCTTGGAACTTGTCCACCTCTTCGCGACCAGCCTTAGCTACGGCGTCCGAGCTTGTCGGCGTGCCGTCACTATGGTTGCCCATAATCCCCTCATCCTTCTCTTATCCCGGTACGTTCCCGGGGTCGTAATGTATGTTTCACGGCTGCGTGGCAGCCAAAATCTGCGGCTTTCTGAAGCCTAGGAGGTGCGGGACGTCAGCCAGATGGTGAAGCCGATGATGACACCCAGGACGGCGGTCCAGAGGAACAGGCCCTCGGATACGGGTCCCAGTGAGCCAAGCTTTGCTCCACCAGGTGCGCCCTGGTTCTCAATGGTCTTCAGGAAGGTGATGATGTCGCGCTTGCCCTCGGGGGTGATGTTCGCGTCGTTGAAGACCGGCATGTTCTGCGGTCCCGTGACCATGGCGCTGTAGATGTGGCTCTCCGAGACGCCGTCCAGCGGCGGGGCAAACTTGCCGCGGGTCAGGGCGCCGCCGGCAGCTGCCGCATTGTGGCACATGGCGCAGTTGACGCGGAACAGCTCGCCACCAACAGCGGCGTCACCCTTGCCGTCGAGGTATTCCTCGGCGGGCAGGGCCGGGCCGTCGCCAAGGGTGGCAACATAGGCTGCCATCTGGCGGGTCTGCTCGGTGTTGAACTGCTTGGGCTTCTGCTTGGCCTGGGGTCCCTGCATCTGCATGGGCATGCGGCCCGTGCCGACCTGGAAGTCAACGGCGGCAGCGCCGACGCCGGCCAGGGAGGGTCCTGCGTCCGTGCCGCTGGCGCCGAGGCCGTGGCAGGTGGCGCAGTTGGCCACGAAGAGCTTCTCGCCCTCCTCGACTTCATGCGCCGTGTAGGTGGTGGTCTCAGCCTTGGCCTCATTCACGGTTGTGACAACGGCGTACAGCCCACCTGTCAGCATGAGCCCCAGCACCAGCAACGCTAGTGCAGCCAGCGGATGACGTCGCTTCTGCGAAAGTGCCTTCACTTGGTGGTTCCTTTGATCTATATCCAGCAGCCCCTGACAGGGGCCGCAAATGCTAATTCTTACCGGGATGGAAGAAGGCTTCGGGAGCCTACTTCAGCACGTAGATGACCAGGAAGAGGCCGATCCACACGACGTCCACGAAGTGCCAGTAGTAAGAAGTCACGATCGCGCTGGTGGCTTCGAAGTGTCCAAACTTCTTGGCGGCGTAGGCGCGTCCAATGATGAGGAGGAATGCGATGAGTCCGCCAATGACGTGCAGGCCGTGGAAGCCGGTGGTCATGTAGAAGGCAGAGCCATAGGGGTTTGAGTTCAGGGTTACGTGCTCGGAGGTCAGCATGACGTATTCGGTCGTCTGACCGGCAACGAAGATGGCACCAAGAACGAACGTCAACAGGAACCACTCCGTCATTCCCCACTTGGAGAACGCGAAGAGGCGCCCGGTGCGGCGGGGCCGAAGGTTCTCCGCGGCAAACACGCCCATCTGGCAGCTGAATGAGCTGGATACCAGGATCAGGGTGTTAACCAGGGCGAACGGGAAGTTCAGCTTGGCCGATTCTTCCGCCCACATTCCACCGGTGGTGGAACGCAGGGTGAAGTACATGGCAAAAAGGCCGGCAAAGAACATCAGCTCGCTGGACAGCCAAACAACGGTTCCTACAGAAACCATGTTCGGCCGGTTCAGCGTCGGATGCGCCGGGGTACTGGGGGCATGGGTCGCAGTTGTCACATAGACATTATGTCTATAAACGGCCAGAGTTCCCAATGCGAAATGCCGTTTGCGGGATCTTTTTCTACAAACTTGCGAAATTCCGGCGGATTCACAGCTTAAACCCAGATGCGTATGCACAACACGGTGCGCGTGTCAATGGTCACAAAGGCCGTTCGGGGCGCTGTTTCGTCTAACATCAACAGGGTGAATCCTCTCCAAAACGCACCCGCAGCCGCCCGCACCTGGCCCAACCTGATCGCCGCGCTGATCGCGGGGGAGGACCTGAGCCAGGAGTCAACGGAGTGGGCCATGAACACCATCATGGCCGGCAATGCAACTGACGTTCAGATCGCCGGATTCCTTGTTGCCCTGCGCGCCAAGGGGGAGACCGTGGCGGAGGTGACGGGCCTGGTGGAGGCCATGCTTGCCAACGCCCGCCCGCTGCATGTGCCCGGCGATGCCCTGGACATTGTGGGGACCGGCGGGGACCGCCTGAACACCGTGAACATCTCCACCATGGCGGCACTCGTGTGTGCCGGTGCCGGTGCCACGGTGGTCAAGCACGGCAACCGTGCCTCATCCTCGGCCGCCGGATCCGCCGACGTCCTGGAGAAGCTTGGCGTGCGCCTGGACTTCCCACTGGAAACCGTGGCCCGGGCCGCAAGCGAGGTGGGCATCACCTTCTGCTTTGCCAATTTCTTCCACCCCTCCATGCGCCACGCAGCCATTGCGCGCAAGGAAATCGGCGTGCCCACCGCCTTCAACTTCCTGGGCCCGCTGACCAACCCGGCCCGCGTGGTTGCCTCCGCCATTGGCGTGGCCGACGCCCGCATGGCGCCGCTCATGGCCGGGGTCCTCGCCGCACGCAACATCCGCGCCCTGGTGTTCCGCGGCAGCGACGGCCTCGATGAACTCACGACGACGGGCCCCTCCACTGTTTGGGAGGTCCGGGACAATGTGGTCACCGAAAGCATCTTTGACCCGCTGGATTTGGGCATCGCCCGGGCCACCATTGATGACCTCCGGGGGCAGAACGCCGAGTACAACGCCCAGGTGGTGCGCCGCATCCTGGACGGGGAACGCTCACCCATCCGCGACGCCGTGCTCTTGAATGCCGCCGCGGGCCTGGTGGCCTACGACCGCTCCGCCCACGGCAGCCTGCTGGAACGCTTCAAGTTCGCCCTGGCCCGGGCGGAGGCGTCCATCGACGGCGGCGGGGCCGCCAACGTGCTCAAGAGCTGGGTGGCCCTGGGCAGCTCCCAGGCGTAAGGCCGGCCGGGCTGCCCGGTCTCAGGCCAGGGCGCGTGCCGCCTTGCCGGCCTCCGCCACCAGGGCGGCATCAGTTGCGAAGTAACTGTGGTCCTCAGCCTGGGCGGAGGCTGTCAGCGGTGCTGGGGGAGGATCGTTGACGCTTCGCTTGGCCGACAGGTGCACATCGCGCAGGCCCGCAGCGTGGAAGGCCGCGAAGTCGGAGATCTCCACACCGCCGCCGGCCATGACGTCCAGGCGCCCTTGGGCTGCCTCGTGCATGGCCCGCAGTTGGTTCAGCCCGGCGCCGGCGCGTACCTCCCCGCCGGAACTGAGGATCCGCGCAACGCCCAGGTCCGCCAGCCGCGGCACCGCGGCCGAGGCCTCGGTCATGGAGAGGTGGTCCACGGCGCGGTGGAAGGTGATGTGCATGCCGTTGGCGGCAGCGATGAGAGTCTCCACAACCGCGTAGTCAATCCCGCCCCCGGGCTTCAAGGCGCCGATGACAACGCCGGAGGCGCCGCCGTCGTGCATTTCCTTGATCTCCGCCACCATCAGGGCCACGGCGTCGCCGTCGTAGACGTAGTCGCCGGGCCTGGGCCGGATGAGGGTGTGGACGGGCAGGGACGGCTCGGCGGCACGGATGCCCTTGAGCAGTCCCTGCGAGGGTGTCAGGCCACCCAGCTGCAGGGCGCAGCACAGCTCAACGCGGGCCGCTCCGTTGGCCGCGGCAAGCCGGGCACCGGGGACATCCTGAACGGCGATCTCCAGGCGCATCCCGGGGCTCAGTGGTCGAAGCCGAGGGAAAACGCCGCGTCCAGGTCGTGCTGGGAGTAGGCGCGGAAAGAAATCTGGGTGGTCGTGGAGACCACTGACTTGACCTTGGAGAGCTTGTCGGCGATGACGTCGGCCAGCTCTTCGTGCTTTTCAACGCGCGCAATGGCGATCAGGTCCCATTCCCCGGTCACCGAGTAGACCTCGCTGATGCCCGCCAGCTCGGAAATTTCCTGGGCGGACTCGGGGATCCGCGTTGCGTCAGTCTTGATGAGGACAAAAGCAGTGATCACAGGTGGGGTCCTTGTCGGTTCGGGTGCAAAAAGCTGTGTGTCGTGGCGAGCGGCGCGCCTGCGCTGCGCACCATTTGATCGTAGCGCAGCGGCCCGGCGCTGGTCAGGAGCTGCGGGTGCGCCGCGCCACAAGAGTTGCCAGGAGCCGGTGGCCCAGCAGGAAGAGCGCCAGGACCAGGGTGGCCACGATGACGAAGGGCAGTTCAGCCGTGCTGCCGGAGGCGATGCGCAGGGCCATTCCGCCGGCCACCGTGATGAGCCACAGGCACACGCCCTGGGGCCAGATCCGCAAGGGTGCCTTCCAGCTGCGGCATACCAGCCAGCCGATCGCCAGGGCGGCCAGGAAAGGCCACGCCGTGGTGAACACGCCTGCGGCGGTCAGGCTTTCACTGTGGGAGCTGCGCCCGGACAGGGCAAAGACCAGCACCAGGACGGCGTCGGCCGCCACGGCATAGGCGATTGTTTTTGGGGAGGAATGCGATTCGTTCACGCATCGAGTTTAGCCGCACGGCGGTCGGGAAGCCTGCCGCCACCGGGCACTGATGCCCGGTGGCGGTGCCGGCTGTGGCCGGCCGGGTCCGCAGGCTACTTGGCGGGAAGGCTGGTTCCCGTCCTGGTGGCCTGCCGCCAGCCGTTGCCGGTGAGGTGCGAGCTGGCCTGGGCGCCCATTTGGGCCATGCCGCCGTCCACCTCCCAGCTGGCCCCTGTGACATAGCTCGCGGCAGGCGAGGCCAGAAATGCAATGACGTCGGCAATCTCCTGCGCCACACCCGCATGGCCCAATGGCAGGCCCGGGCGCGGAATGTCATGCGGGTGCCTGGTTTCCTCCACGGGCAGGTGGGTGGCGATTTCGCCCGGTGCCACGGCGTTGACGGTGATGGCGTCCCCCGACAATTCCAGGGCCATTGTCTTGACCAGGCCGTCCAGGCCGAACTTGGACGCGCAGTAGGCGCCGTAGCCGAACCTGGGCTGGTGGGCGTGGATGCTGGTGACAACCACGATCCGCCCGCCCGCACCGCCGGCCTGCAGGAGCCTTGCGGCGGCCTGCAGGCACAGGAAGGCGCCGTTGAGGTTCGTGTCCAGGATGCGCTGCCAGTCTGCGTACTCCGTATCCACCACCGACGCCGTCAGGCCCACGCCCACGTTGTTGACAAAGACGCCCAGCCCGCCGAGCGTGCCGGCCAGGCCTTCCACGGCGGGGGCGCAGCTGGCCAGCTCCGTGGTGTCCAGCCACACGGATGCGGCCCGGCGGCCCAGCGCCTCGATGGCGGCCGCCGTGTCCGCCGCCCCGGCCTCGTCGTCATGCCAGGTGAAGCCCACATCGAAACCGTCCCGGGCCAGGGCAAGGGCCGTGGCCCGCCCGATGCCCCGGTCGGCGCCGGTGACAACCGCAGTCCGCGGATACAGGGCAGCCTGTGGCCGGGACTCTGCCGTGCCGAAACCGGATCCGGCCGGGTCGGGACTCACTTGGCCTTGTTGGCTGCGGCGCGTTCGGTCTTGGCGCCGGCATTGACGAGTTCGCCGTCGTCGTCCTCCAGGTGGGCGCGCATGAACCACTGGAACAGCTCGAGCTGGGCGCACTGGCCAATGAGCATGTCCTCGGTGATGGGGTCCAGCGGGCCCACCTCCGCGAGGGTCTTGCGGTGGCTCTTGAGGAACCCGCTGTAAACCACGTCCAGCGCCGCGAGGTGGGCGGAGGTGTGGGCGCGGCCAATGGAGTAGTCGTCCCAGGTGCGCGTGGCAACGAGCGCCCCGGGCAGGCCGTTCGGGGAGACCCCGAGGGTCGCAACGCGTTCGGCCGTTTCATCCACCATGGCCCGGACCTTCTCAATCTGCGGGTCCAGCATCTCGTGGACGCTGATGAAGTCCCGGCCCACCACATTCCAGTGCGCGTGCTTGAGCGTGAGCTGGAGGTCGTTCAGGGCGTGCAGGCGCGACTGCAACAGCGCGGCAACCTTGTGGCCGTCCTGCAGCGTGAGCCCCGGCACTGTGTATCCTGCGTGGGCTGTCCTCTTCGTGGCCATTGAAACTCCCTTGTGTCAGATGCTCCTGTGAACGCCACCGGGCTGCTGCCCGGCCTGGCTCCCACGCTAGCCACATCGGGGCCCAAGTTCCAGAGAATCGCCCAAGCAGCCCGCCAAGTTACCTGTCGCGCAGGGGCGGGCCTATTCGAAGCGGCTGGGATCGCCCATCCCGCGGCGGACCACCTCGGCATAGCCGCTGGAGAAGTCCACCACTGTGGTCGGCTCGGCACCGACGTCGCCCGAGTCGATCACGGCGTCCACGGAGTGGTCCAGCGCCTCCTTGATTTCCCAGCCCTGGGTCAGCGGCTCCTCCTCGCCGGGCAGCAGCAGGGTGCTGGAGAGCATGGGCTCGCCCAGCTCCTCGAGAATGGCGTGGATCAGGCGGCTGTCGGGGATGCGCACGCCCACTGTCTTCTTCTTCGGGTGGGCCAGCCGCTTGGGCACTTCCTTCGTGGCGGGCAGGATAAAGGTGTACGGGCCGGGCGTGACGGCCTTGATGCTGCGGAAAATGTCATTGTCCAGCATGACGAACTGGCCAAGCTGCGCAAAGTCCTTGCAGACCAGCGTGAAGTGGTGCTTGCTGTCGAGGTTCCGGATGGAGCGGATGCGGTCCAGCGCCTCCCGGTTGCCCAGCTGCGCACCCAGCGCATAGCAGGAATCTGTGGGGTAGGCCACCAGCCCGCCCTGCTGCAAGATGGCCACGACCTGGCTGACCGAACGGGCCTGGGGGTCATCAGGGTGGATGTCAAAGAATTTAGCCATGCCCCGAGCTTACGTCCACAGGGGCCGCACCCACGGGATTTTCAGCGAACTCCCATGTAGGGGGCGCAAGCTGAAAAGTGCGCTTTGTGTTGCGGATTGACTGCAGACGGGCCCATAGACGACAAGCAGGACAGGCAAGCGAGGGGAACACGGCACATGGCCAAGGGAACGGTAAAGCAACGGCGCGGCGGCGCGGAAGGCCGCGGGGCCGTGGCCGGCCTGGCCCGGCTGTTCGGCATTTGTGCTGTGGTGGGCGTTCTGGTCGCCACCCTCTTTGTACCCGCCGGGGCTGTGGCCATGGCCGCCGTTTCGGGGGCCGACGACTTCCTGTCCGTGGTCCCCTCGGGCCTGGACTTCAAGCCCCCGGCCCAGGCCACGAAGGTGCTGGCCTCGGACGGATCAACCCTTGCCACGCTCTACGCCCAGGACCGCCAGGTGGTTGACCTGGAGAACATGTCGCCCTACATCCGCAACGGAATTGTGGCCATTGAGGACGCGAGGTTCTACGAGCATGGCGGAGTGGACCTCGCCGGCATTGCGCGCGCCCTCGTGGCCACGCTGCAGGGCGGCCGCCAGGGCGCCTCCACCATCACCCAGCAATACGTCAACAACATGCTGATTGAACAGCTCGTGGCCGACGGCAAGGGCGACGAGGCCAAGCTCGGCGCCGAGAAGACCATGGCCGACAAGGTGCGGGAAATCCAGATGGCGATCGGGCTGGAAAAAAAGATGTCCAAGGATGACATCCTGGCCGGCTACCTGAACATCATTTACTTCGGCAACGGCGCCTACGGCATCGAGGCCGCCGCCAAGCTCTACTTCGGCACCTCCGCCAAGGACCTCACGCTGCCCCAGGCCGCCGTGCTGGCGGGCGTGGTCAACCGGCCCGCCTATTACGACCCCATCACCCAGCCCGACAACGCCCTGGATCGGCGCAACAGTGTGCTGTCCAAGATGCTTGAACACGGCTCCATCAAGAAGGACGAGTACGACGCCGCCGTCAAGGCGCCGCTGGAGCTGCACGTGACCAAGACGGCCCAGGGCTGTGCTGCCGCAGCAACGGCCCCGTACTTCTGTGACTATGTCCAGCAGCTCATCCTCAACGACAAGGCTTTCGGGGCCACCCCGGAGGAACGCACCAAGTTCCTGTACCAGGGCGGCCTGACCATCCAGACCACCCTGGACCCTGCGCTCCAGAAGGTGGCCCAGGAACAGGCCACGGCCGCCATGTCGGCCACTGACCCGCTCCAGCGCGGTGCCGCCGTTGTCAGTGTCCAGCCGGGAACCGGCAAGGTCCTGGCCATGGCCCAAAACACTGTCTACGACCCCGCCACGGCGCCGGGAAACTACATGGGCAACTTTGCGCTGCCTGTCAACGACGCCAACGGGGAGCCCCTGCATGGCGCCGGCGGCTTCCCCATTGGATCCACGTTCAAGCCGTTCGTGTTTGCCGAGTGGCTCAACAGCGGGCACTCCATGATGACCACGATCAACGGGGCCGTGCGCCAATACCCGGCCGGATTCGCCTGGCAGAACAGCTGCGGTTCAACCACTGGCAACTACGACCCCGCTTCGGGGACCACGCTGCTGCCCAACGACGACCCCAACCACTACTACCCCATGAGCGCCTATGAGGGGTTGTACAACTCCATCAACACCGTCACGTTCCAGACGGCCGCGGCGCTGGACTTTTGCAACATCCAGAAGATGGCAACAGCCGCCGGGGTGAAGGACGGCCTGACCAACAAGCCCTACGCCCTGGATAGCATCGCCAACCTGATCGGCACCCAGAATGTGGCGCCCCTGGACATGGCGACGGCCTTTGCCACCTTTGCCAGCGGCGGCACCCGTTGCGAACCCGTGGCCCTGGTCTCCGTGACTGACGCCTCCGGCAACAAGTACCCGGTCCCGTCGGCCAACTGCCAGCGGACCATCAGCGAGGAGGTGGCCGCGGGCACCACCTATGCACTGCAGAGCGTGCTGGTGAAGGGCTCGGGCTGGAACATCCCGCTCGATGACAAGTCCAATGCCTTCGCCAAGACCGGCACCACCGACGGAAACACAGACACCTGGACCATCGGCGGCACGAGCGGCATCGTCACGGCTGCCTGGTTTGGCAGCTACCAGGGCACCGGGCCGGAATGGTACAACCAGGACATCACCATCAACGGCCGGTACTACGCCGGCGTGGACGGCGCCAACATTGCCGGCACCCAGTGGGCTGGCGTCATGAACGCCGCCAACGCCAACCCCGCCTACACGGGCACGCCGTTTGCCCAGCCGCCGGCATCCATGCTGGCCCGCACCGCACCCCTGGTGGTTGGGGACAACGACCCCAAGGCCGGCGACTATGTGGCACCCGAGGCCGAGCCGGCGCCCCAGCAGCAGGCACCGGCCACCCAAGAAGCCCAGCCGGTGCCCTCGGCGCAGCCCACCGCCGCGCCGGAAGCAACGGCCACGGGGAACCCCGGGCAGGGCAACCAGGAATCGGCCAGCCCGGGCCAGGGGAACAGCACCAAGAAACCCTGACGGGCGGCCCGCGCCTCAGCGCCAGGCGCCGGGGGTGCTTCCGGCCGCGCGTTCGGCCGTCTCCAGCGCCGCGGCAAGCTCGGCGACGGAACGGCGGTAGCCTGCCACGCCGTCGTCCGGGCCGACGCCCAGCATCGCGTCCCGCTGCGTGGCGGCCGCGGCCGTGACGGCCCGGATGAGTGCCTGTGTTTCCGGCACCCGGACGTCGGTCATGGCCGGGAAGTCAATCGACGCGGCCGGGTCCAGCTCGTAGCGGCCCCAACGCGCCAGCAGTGTCCTGTGCGCCTCGGTGACGGCGGCCAGTGCGCCGGCGGCCACGGCGCGCCTGTGCTCCGCCTCGGCCAAGATCCTGCTGCGGTGCGCCAGGCGGTGGGTGGCCAGTGCCGACGTGGCTGCCACGGCAAGCAGCCACAGGGATTCGGCCTTGTTGGCTGTTGCGGGGACCAGCACCAGGGGCAGCAGCACGCACAAGCCTGTGAAGGCGTACCAGAAGGCTGCGTCGGGATCGTTTTCACGGCGGGGGCGAGTGGCGGCGAGCCACACGGTGGCAGCGGCCACGGCGGCCACGAGCACTGCCAGGACCAGGAACACCATCTTTTGCACCTCCCGCGGCACGGCCCGGGCAGGACGCACGGACGCTTGTGTCCAGCCGCCGTCGAATGCGGCCTTACTCAATTGCAGGCCGAATCCGGGCGCAGGTCAAGGGCCCGCCGTCCGGTGACGATGGGGTTGCGCCCGTGTCCGGGACGTTCCCCAGGTCACGATTGCACGGCAGCTGAAACATGCGTAACTTTTGCCGGCCCGTTGGTAACGGCCGTAACGGTTGGGCCGATTTTTGCCTGCACCCCGTGCATTGCAGCGGGCTGCGGATCTAGCTTTATATCACCTTGCATCAGGGTGTTAACGGTTCCCAAAGAGGGTGTTTCCAATGAAAATCTTTAAGACATTTCTGGCAGTTGCGGGGCTGCTCGCCGCTTTCCTCATTGTCGGCCCGGCGCCGGCCCAGGCCGCGCCGTATTGCGGCATCACGTGGGGCTCACTGGCCAAGGCGTCCGGCAGTCTCACCGGTGCTTCCGTCACCAATGTTCGTGCGGGCCAGCACGCGTGCTTTGACCGCATGGTCATTGACCTTCGGGGCCATGCCAACGGCTTCAGCGTCAAGTACGTTTCATCGGTTTCCCAGCCGGGCAGCGGATTGCCAGTGCCGCTCCGGGGTGGCGCCGATTTGCAGGTTGTGGTCCTGGCTCCGGCCTACGACCAGGCAACCGGCTTGGCCACCTATTCACCGGCCAACAGGAATGAGCTGGTCAACACCGCAGGCTTTGCAACCTTCCGCCAGGTGGCCATGGCCGGCAGCTACGAAGGCTACACGCACATCGGGTTGGGCGTCAGGGCCAGGCTGCCCTTCAGGGTTTTCTTCCTGAACGGCCCGGGCGACACCACCCGGATCGTCGTTGACGTGGCCCACCGCTGGTAGCCGCCGATTCCTCACACTGGCCGGGCGCCGGCGGGGGGGGTTTGATGGCCGCCGCCCGGGGCCCCCCCGGGGCGGCCCCTATCCCACCCCCGGCCGGGCCGCCGGCGAGGTGTTTTCCTGGCACCCCGCCGGCGCCTCCCTGTGCGCGTCAGTATCGTTCGGGTTCGGTGCCGAGGGGGAAGCGGATGCCGCGGACACTTGTGGGGGTGATTTCCACGAACGTGTACTTCAGCGTAGGCAGCCACGGCGTGAGCGGAAGCAAGTTGGCGGCGTCGATCTCCGTCTGGGATTCAAGCACGCGGGCGGTGCCCTTCAGGACCACGCTCCACGCCTCGGTTTCGGCCAGGCCGTCAATCTCGAAGGCCACCGTGCTGTTGACAGTCAATTCGGCCAGCTTGGTGCCCGGGTTGGTGCGCAGGAGCAGTTTGCCCGCGTGGGCCAGGTAGTTGATGGGGAAGATGTCCGGGGCATTGCCCACGCTCAGGGCCAGCCGGCCGAAGTGGGTGTGTTCCAGGAACTTCCACGCCTCGCTTGCGGACATGTTGGCGCCGGGGTTCTCCTCAAGGCTCATGCTGCGATTATGCCCCACGCGCCTGGCCCGCGCTTTCGCGCAGCACCACGGTGCCCGTGACGGAGGCATGGCCGGCGGCGTCCGGCGCCAGGGCGAGCCCGGCCGCGAGGCGCCCAATCTCCTCCAGCGGCAGCCGGTAGGTGGTCAAGGCGGGGGAGTGGTCCCGCAGGGTGGGGATGTCATCGAAGCCGGCAACCTGCACGTCGCCGGGGATGTTCAGCCCGCGGGTCCGCAGGGCCGTCATGGCGCCCAAAGCCATGACGTCGTTCGCGGCCAGGATGCACAGGGGTGCGGCGCCGTCCCCGGCGCCGGCGGAAACCCCCAGGGAATCCAGGAGTTCGAGCGTGGCCTCGTTGCCGCCCCGGCTGGTGAAGGCGCCGTGCACCACGGACTCGGGCGCCAGGCCCGCCGCCGACAGCGCACGGGTGAAGCCTGCAACGCGGATGCGGGCCGTGTTGCGCTCGTGCGGTCCGGCGAGAATGGCAAAACGGTCTATGCCGGATTCGATCAGGGCGGTGACAAGTGCCGAGGCGCCGTCCAGGTTGTCCACCTGGACGGCCCGTGCCCCGGGAATTTCCGAATCGCCCAGGGTCACCACGCGGCCGCCGTTGTCCATGTAGCGGGCCAGCGCCTTGGCCAGGCGAGGATCCTCCGCAAGGAGCCGGGAGGCGGCCAGGATGATGGCGTCGGTGCGGTAGGAGATGAAGGCATTGACGGCCGCCAGCTCCGCATCCGCGGAGGAGTCGCCGTCGCCGCCCAGGTCCGTGCCTGCCAGCAGCACCTGGTGCCTGGAGTCCAGGGCAGCCTGCTGGACGCCGTGGGCAATCGCGGAAAAGTAGGGGTCGGCAATGTCGTGGACCACCAGGCCCACCAGTCCCGTGGTGGAGCGTGCCAGCGCCTGCGCCTGGGCGTTGGCCACATAGCCCAGCTCCTCGGCCGCGGCCTTGACGCGCTCGGCAATGCCGGCGGCGGGCGTGCGGCTGGAGCCGTTGAGCACCCGGGAGGCGGTGGCGAGCGACACGCCGGCGAGGCGGGCCACTTCGGTGAGCTTGACGGGCACGGTGGCTCTTTCTCGAGTGGGGCGGGTCCGGGCAGACACTGGCCGGGAAAATCCTGCCATGAAAATGGTCCTTGACCCCGTGGTGACTTCAGCATATATTGGAAAGCGCTTTCCAAACTTCAGGCCACGCCGGGCATTCCGGTGAATGCCCCCACACCACCTTCGGAGAAAACCGTGACGATGACAGCCACCAGCGAGCAGACTGCCGCACAGACCACCCCTGCAGGCGAAGGCGCCGGCAAGAAGAAGGTCATCCGCATTGCCATGAACGGCATCACCGGCCGCATGGGCTACCGCCAGCACCTGCTGCGTTCCATCCTGCCGCTGCGTGACTCCGGCCTGACCCTGGAAGACGGCACCAAGATTGCCATCGAGCCCATCCTGGTTGGCCGCAACGCCGAGAAGGTCCGCGAGCTTGCCGAGCTGCACAACGTTGAGCACTGGACCACCGACCTGGACGCGATCATCGCCGACCCCACTGTCGACGTCGTCTTTGACGCCTCCATGACAAGCCTGCGCGCCGCCACCCTGAAGAAGGCCATGGCCAACGGCAAGCACATCTTCACCGAAAAGCCCACGGCCGAAACCCTGGAAGAGGCCATCGAGCTGGCACGCATCGGCCAGGAAGCCGGCATCACGGCGGGCGTTGTCCACGACAAGCTGTACCTGCCCGGCCTGGTCAAGCTGCGCCGCTTGGTGGACGAGGGCTTCTTTGGCCGCATTCTGTCCATCCGCGGCGAATTCGGCTACTGGGTCTTCGAAGGCGAGCACCAGGCCGCCCAGCGCCCGTCCTGGAACTACCGCAAGGAAGACGGCGGCGGCATGACCACCGACATGTTCTGCCACTGGAACTACGTCCTTGAGGGCATCATCGGCAAGGTAAAGACCGTCAACGCCAAGACCGCAACCCACATCCCGGCCCGCTGGGACGAGCAGGGCAACGAGTATGTGGCAACCGCCGACGACGCCGCGTACGGCATCTTCGAACTGGAGACCCCGCAGGGCGACGCCGTGATCGGCCAGATCAACTCCTCCTGGGCCGTGCGCGTCTACCGCGACGAACTCGTGGAATTCCAGATCGACGGCACCCACGGTTCCGCCGTGGCCGGCCTGAACAAGTGCGTGGCCCAGCAGCGCGCCCACACCCCCAAGCCCGTTTGGAACCCGGATTTGCCCGTCACCGAATCCTTCCGCGCCCAGTGGCAGGAAGTTCCCGCCAACGCCGACTTGGACAACGGCTTCAAGCTGCAGTGGGAAGAATTCCTGCGCGACGTCATGGCCGGCCGCGAACACCGCTTCGGCCTGCTGTCCGCAGCACGCGGCGTGCAGCTCGCCGAACTGGGCCTGCAGTCCTCCGCCGAGCGCCGCACCCTGGACATCCCGGAAATCGAGCTCTAGAGATGACCACTTCCATCACCCTCCCGCTGCCGGACGGCAGCCTTGAGGCCCTGTCACTGAACCCGGCCGGACCCTGGCACAAGCCCACGGCCCTGATCACCTCGCGCAAGGTCTACGCGGCCGCACACGTGACGCCAAGGGTTCTGGGCAACAACGTTCCCGGCGCGCCGGCCGACATCGACTGGGATGCCACCCTGGCCTTCCGCCGCGAGCTGTGGAGCTGGGGCGTGGGCATTGCCGACGCCATGGACACAGCGCAGCGCGGCATGGGCCTGGACTGGGCCGCAACCCAGCAGCTCATCAACCGCTCCGCCGCCGAGGCAGCCCGTTTCGCTTCCCCGGAGCGCACCGTGCGCGACCTCCTGGCCTGCGGCGCCGGCACCGACCAGCTGGATCCGGCCACCGTGGAGCCCGGCGAGGCCGGCCTGGCAGCAGTGCTGGCCGCCTACCGCGAGCAGATCGCCGTGGTCGATGCCTCCGGCGCCAAGGTCATCATCATGGCCTCGCGCGCCCTGGCCAAGGTTGCCTCCGGCCCGGCCGACTACCTGGCCCTCTATGGCACCCTGCTGACCGAGGTCAAGGAACCGGTGGTCCTGCACTGGCTCGGCACCATGTTCGACCCCGCCCTGGCCGGCTACTGGGGCAGCGACGACGTTGCCGCCGCAACGGCCACGTTCCAGCAGCTCATTGACACGCATGCCGCAAAGGTGGACGGCGTGAAGGTCTCACTGCTCGACGCCGGACACGAAGTAGCGCTGCGGGCCTCACTTCCCGAGGGCGTGCGCCTGTACACCGGCGACGACTTCAACTACCCGGAGCTCATTGACGGCGACGGCACGCACCACTCGGATGCGCTGCTGGGCATTTTTGCCGCGATTGCACCGGCGGCGTCCACGGCGCTGCAGGCGTACGACGCCGGCCAGCCCGCCAAGGCGCGTGCCATCCTGGATTCCACCCGGGACCTGGGCCTGCACATCTTCGAGGCACCCACGTACTACTACAAGACCGGAATCGCGTTCCTGGCCTGGCTCAACGGCCACCAGGCGGGCTTCCAGATGATTGGCGGCCTGCAGGCGGGGCGCGACCTCAACCACCTGGTCAAGTTGTTCCGCCTGGCCAACACGGCGGGCCTGCTGCTGAACCCGGAGCTGGCCGCCACCCGTATGGCGGGTTTCCTGAACACCGCTGGCGTGGAATCCACAGTGCTGGAAGGGGCCAACGCATGAGCACCTTTGCGAAGCTGTCCATCAACACGGCAACCATCAAGAAGGCCTCACTCGCCGAGGCCCTTGAACTGAGCGTGGCCGCGGGACTTTCACACATTGGCCTGTGGCGCGACAAGGTGGCCGAGGTGGGACTGGAAACCGCGGTTGGGTTGGTGCGTGAATCCGGCCTGCAGGTGTCCAGCCTGTGCCGCGGCGGCTTCCTGACCGCAGCCGACGTTGCCGGCCAGGCTGCGGCCCTGGCCGACAACAAGGCCGCCATCCTGGAGGCGAAGGCCCTGGGCACCACAGAGATCATCATGGTGGTGGGCGGCCTGCCCGACTTCAGCGTGGCCCCCGGAGCCGTCGACGGCGGCGGCCAGGCTGCCGCCGTCGTCGGCGGCAAGGACCTGGTTGCCGCACGCCGGAGGGTCGCCGAGCGGCTCGCCGAACTGGTGCCCTTCGCCCTGGAACACGGCGTGCGCCTGGTGTTGGAACCGCTGCACCCCATGTACGCCGCCGACCGCGCCGTGCTCTCGACCCTGGGCCAGGCCCTGGACTTGGCAGCGCCGCACCCGGTCGAGGCCGTGGGCGTCGTGGTGGACACCTTCCACGTGTGGTGGGACCCGCAGCTGCAGGAGCAGATTGCCCGCGCCGGCGCCGAGGGCCGCATCGCCTCCTACCAGGTGTGCGACTTCAACCTGCCCATCGCCACAGACGCGCTGCTGTCCCGCGGTTTCATGGGCGACGGCGTCATTGACTTCGCGTCCATCGGCGCCTGGGTTGCCGAGGCAGGCTACAACGGCGTGGTCGAGGTGGAGATCTTCAACGAGGACATCTGGGGCCTGCCCTACGCGGACGTCATCGACACCGTCAAGGCACGCTACGCCGAACTCGTGGAGCCGCACCTGGCCCTGGCAAGCGTGTAGCTTCACCTCCGGTGGTCGAGCTTGTCCCCGGTGGTCGAGCTTGTGTCCGGTGGTCGAGCTTGTCGAGACCCGGGTCTCGACAAGCTCGATCACCGGAATTCCGGCTCGTCAGCCCGCCGGCACTTCCACGATCTTGTCGTCGCCCTGCCTTGGGGTGCCGCGGCCGTCTGTGTTGTTCGTCAGGACCAGCAGGCGGCCGTCCGGCGTTAACGCCACGTCGCGGAGCCGGCCCAACTCGCCCAGCAGCCTCGCCTCGGCCTTGGGCGTTCCGGCCAGGTCGATGACCCAGAGCCGTTCCCCGCGGAGGGCTGCCATGTAGAGCGTTGTGCCGTCGATGGCGATGCCGCTGGGGCTGGCCTCGTCCGTGGGCCATTGCAGCACGGGATTGGTGAAGCGTGAATCGGTGCCGATGCCTTCGACCACGGGCCAGCCGTAGTTGTTGCCGGCCTTGATCTCGTTGAGTTCGTCCCAGGTGTTCTGGCCAAACTCGCTGGCCCACATGCGCCCCTGGCTGTCCCACGCAATGCCTTGGACGTTTCTGTGCCCCATCGACCAGACGGGGCTGTTGGGGAACGGGTTGTCCGCAGGGATGCCGCCGTCGGGCTTCAGCCGCAGGATCTTGCCGTTGGGGGAGGCCGGATCCTGTGCCGAGCTGCCGTTCCCGGCGTCGCCCGCCGTGGCATACAGCATGCCGTCGGGGCCAAAGGCCAGCCTTCCGCCGTTGTGGTTGCCCGCCTTGGCGATCCCGTCCAGGATGACCGCGGCCTGCCCCAGGCTCCTGGCCCCGGCCGCGCCCAGCAACGGCATGCGCACAATCCGGTTGTCGCCGTCGGAGGTGAAGTAGGCATAGACGTCCAGGCAGCCCGTGTCCGGATCCGGCGTTGGATTCCCTGTGCAGCTGCCCAGGTGCACAGCCAATCCCAGCAATCCGCCCTCGCCCCTGTGCACGACGCCGGCCACCTCGCCCACCGTTCTTTTTGTCCCGTCGGCCGCCACCTCCAGGATGCGGCCCGAATCCCGTTCACTGACCAGGAAGGTGCCGTCGGCCAGGGGGACTAGGGACCACGGGGCGGCGAGCGCGTCCGCCACAACCCTCGTTCCGCCTGCCGTGGCTGCCGGCGTGCCTTGCGCAGATGCGCTTTGGGCAGGTCCTGGCCCAGGCGTGGGAGGTGCGGGTTTGCAGGCGGCCAGGGACAACGCCGCCGCAAACAAGGCGGCCGCCAGCAGGGGCCGGGTTCGCGATGGGCGTCGCCGTGCCCCCATCAGTGCGGGACTGTCCCTCATGCGGCGAGCCTATCCCACCGCGACTCTGCCTGCCATGGATTGTCCTGGCTGCTTCACGCTCAGCGGGCGGCGCCCTTGGTGCGGTGCCCGGCCAAGAGAACGGCGCCCAGGCATAGCCACCAGAGCATTGCCAGGGGGATCAGTGCGATGGAGCCCAACCAGAGGATCTCAGGCAGCGCGTCGGTTCCCGTCTCCGATCCGTTCGTTGGTGCCACCATGATGGGACCTGCCAGGAGTATCACGACACGGAGCGCGGGGAACACACCCAGAATGCACAGCCAGAGGGGGAGTGCGCGGGATCGTGCGCCGGCGGCGCAGATTCCCACCGCCCAGACACAGAACATCATGATGCCCGCCTGGGCGAATCCGTGGATCCCCACCATCTGGATGGAGAGGTAGGCCGACTCTCCCCACCCGCTGTTGAGGCCGCCGAGGTAGAGCATGGGCCCCACCGACTCGCGCAGCACCCCATGCATGAAGAAAAACGCCGCCGTGAAAAGCCCCAGGGCGCTCAACACGCGGCGTGTGAGGCTGCTGGACCGTGGTGCAAGCGCATCCGAGACGGCAAAGCTTGCCACCACAAGGGCCATTGCCATGATGAAAAGTGAAATCCCCGCAAACGCGTAGTACTGCGGATGCCGGCCCAGATAGTCCAGGCTCACTGCGGGGTTGTCGGTGTCCTCGAAGCCAAGGACCTGCGGCATGAGTTCAAAGGCAAACCACGTGACGCCCGCAAGGCCGGCGATCATGACGGCCAGTCCGCCCGCACGCATGGTGCACTCCTAACGACGTGGAGAATGCTACTCGCCTCGGCAGTCGCGCGAAAGGTTGGCCGTGCCTGGGGGAGGGCAGCCGCCGTCGGCCCATAAAACAAACTGACCCGCAGCAGTGGCTGAAAAAACGCGAAAATCGCGTCATTTTCGACCACCATTGCGGGTCAGATGGGGAATGCTGAAAGGTCAGCGGCCCTTGACGGGGATGCCGTTGCGGGTCATTGACTCGGCGTAGGCCTTGGCCGATTCCAGCAGCCACTGCTCCTGGCGCTCGGGCGAGCCGGCAAAGCTGCGGCCGGAGAGTGAACGGACCTTGTAGATGCCGAAGCCGCGCTTGTAGAGCATGGGGCCCTGTGCCTTCAGGAGCTGGTCGGCCAGGCGGTGTGCCTCGGTGCCGTGTGCCACCAGGGCCGAGGCGCGCGGGACCAGGGTCAGGAACTTCACCAGGGGGCGCAGGCCCTGCTCGATCTGGGGTGCTGTCAGGCGGCCGTTGGGCGCACCCGGGGTGAACCAGGGGTGGACGTTCCACGGCATGACGTAGCTGGGCTTGAGCCCCAGCTGCCAGTGGATGCCCAGGAGGCGGGTGGCTGCCTGCTCGTCGCCGGCGGTGACAAAGCCCGAGGAATCAATTTCGCCGACATTGGAGAAAAGGCTGATGATCCGGGTCTCATCGACGTCGTGGACGGGATCAACATAGGCAACCTGCTGCTCGGGCCGGGCTTCGGCCAGGGTGTCGCACAGCTCGGTGATGGGTGCAATGTTCTCGTCGTAACGGCGGTTCCAGAGCTGGTCACGCAGTGATTCAGTGGCCACGGATGTCATTGAGGCGCAGTTCTCCTTGCAGGGATTGAGTGGGGGTGGCAGCAGTCCGTCATGGGGACTGGGCCGACTTCTCATCTTAGCAATTTTTGTTGGGGTCCCGGGCCACGGGGGTGTGTGCTAAGGGGGCTGGAAAAGGGTGCTTTGTGAGAAATCCAACAGGGCAAAAGCCCCGCAAATCCGGGTGGGCTGCCCTGCGTCGGGCAGTGCGCCGCGGTGCTTTTCCTGGCCGTGAAAAGTTTGCCTCAGCGTTTCCGGCGCCTGGTGCGGAGGGCTGCGCCGGCAGCGGCTGCCAGGGCGATTCCGGCCATCCACCAGAGCGCATTCATCTCGGGCGACGTGTCCAAGGACCCGGTGCCGTCAGGCTGCAGTTCTCGGCGCAGCCGGCGCCCCTGTGCAATGAGCACCTCCTGCTTGCCCAGCCGCTTCACGCTGGCCGTGCTGTCACGGGGCGGCAGTTGCAGCTGTTTCTCTGCCTTGATCCCGGCCTGCAGCTCCCGCGCCCGTTCCAGTTCGGCGTCAACGTGCGCCCCAAGCAGGAGCATGACGTTCATGATCCACATCCACAGCAGCAGCACGACCATGCCTGCGATGGTTCCGTAGGTCTTCTCATACTTGCCGAAGTTGGCCACATACAAGCCGAATCCCGCCGAGGCGGCCACGATGGCCAGCAGCGCCAGTGCGGCACCAACGCTGACCCAGCGGAACCGCGGCTGCCTGACGTTGGGGGTGAAGTAGTAAAGCATGGCTATGAGCAGGATTGCCAGCACGGCAAGCACTGGCCACTTGGCAATGTCCCAGGCCCTGATGGCTGAATCCCCGATGCCCACGGCCTCGCCCACTGCGCGGGCCACCGGGCCGGAGAGCAGCAACATCAGGGCCATGGAGGCGACCATCAGAACGGCCGCCAGGGTCACCAGCAGCAGTGCCGGGCGCAGCTTCCACACCGGCCGGCCCTCGTCAATTCCGTAAATGCGGTTCAGGGAGCGGCTAAACGCGCCGACATAGCCGGACGCGGACCACAGGGCCGTGGCAAGGCCCAGGGCAAATGTCCAGCCTGCAGCGCGCGAGCCGGCCAGCTGCTGGATGGGGCCCTGAAGCGCTTCGGCGACCTTCTCATCTGCGAGCCGGCCCACCATGTCAACGAGCAGGGCCGAAGTTTGCTGCGCCTGCCCCACCAGGCCCAGGATGGAAACCAGGGCCAGCACTGCGGGGAAGAGCGACAGCACCCCGTAGTAGGTCAGGGAGGCTGCCATGTCAGTGCTTCCATTGGCACTGAAGCTGTTGATGGCCCGCCGGACAAGGTACTTGAAGGATCGTGCCGGAAGTTCCGTGGGCCCGGCGGGCTTGCGGCCGTCATCAGGTGCCGGCGCACCGGCCTTGCCGGCCGCGGTTCCGGGCGGGGCCGGTTCCGGGCCGGCGGGGGAGACCATGGCCGCCCGGGCTACGCCGCCGTCTTGTTGCGGCCCGTGATGGCACCATAGACGCCGGCAACCACCAGGCCGCCCACGATGGCCAGCAGCCAGGAGCCGAGGTTCCAGAACCTCATGTCACCGTTGCTGAAGAGCAGGTTGCCAATCCATCCGCCCACGATCGCCCCGACAACGCCCAGGACCAGGCTGGTGATCCAGCCCCCGCCCACCCGGCCCGGCATGATGGCCTTGACGATGGCTCCGACGATCAAGCCCAAAACAATCCATCCGATGAAACCCATGGTTCCTCCTCTTGGTTGTACGTGCTGCGCATGTGCGTGGTGCACTGCCTGCACTGCCGGAAAGTCTTGGTTCCCGGCACCGGGTGGCCCACTGTGGTGCGGCTGCCCGTCCTTCCACCGTAGCCACGTCAGGCAGGCCCGTCCACCCTTGCTCGAACATACGTTCTAATTGACAATTGGCCCGTCCAGGCGGGGGCCGGCGGGGCCATTCGACAGCCGCGCGGCGCTGGCGGCAAGATGGAGCCATGCCGAACAACGCCCCTCAGGACCCCAGCATGAACAACCAGGCCACGCCCCGCACGGGCGGTGGCGCCGGCGCGCCCCAGGCCCCGTGGACCGCTAACTACCAGCCGGGCGTGCCGGCGGACATTGAGCTGCCCACGGAGTCGCTCGTTGACATGTTTGAGCGCTCCGTCCGCGAAGGCGGCGCGCATCCAGCCATGGAGTTCTTCGGCCGCCGCACCAGCTACAGCGGGCTTGGGGAACAGGTGGAACGCGCCGCCGAGGGGCTTCGCCGGCTCGGGGTCGGCGCGGGGGACAGGGTGGCCCTGATCCTGCCCAACTGTCCCCAGCACGTGGTCGCCTTCTATGCCGTGCTGCGCCTGGGCGCCGTGGTGGTCGAACACAACCCCCTCTACACGGCCAATGAGCTGCAACACCAGTTCGAGGACCACGGGGCACGCGTTGCCATTGCCTGGAACAAGACCGTTCCGGCGCTGCAGGGCTTCACGGGTGGCGTTGCCCCGGAAGCCATTGTTGCTGTCGACCTCCTGCGCGAATTTCCCGCTGTCAAGCGACTGGCCCTGAACCTGCCGGTGAAGAAGCTGCGCGAATCCCGCGACGCACTTTCCGCCCCGGCGCCCGGCGCCATGCCCTGGCGCGAACTGCTCGCCACCGGCCGCATCGACGCCGCGCACCCGCGCCCCGGCGTGGACGACCTGGCCGTCATTGGCTACACCTCCGGCACCACGGGGCGTCCCAAGGGCGCCATGCTGAGCCACTTCAACCTGTACGCGAACGCCCTCCAGGGCGAGGCGTGGATGCACGGGGCGCAGCAGCGCCAGGAGGTCCTGTACGCCGTGCTGCCCATGTTCCACGCCTTCGGCATGACCCTGTACCTGACATTCGGCATCAAGAAGCAGGGGCTGCTGGTGCTCTTCCCCAAGTTCGACGCCGAGCTGGTGCTGGCCGCCATGAAGAAGTCGCCCGCCACGGTGTTCTGTGCCGTCCCGCCCATCTACGAACGGACTGCGCTCGCAGCCAAGGAGAAGGGCGTGTCCCTGCGCTCATGCAAGTACTGCATCTCCGGGGCCATGAACCTGCCCGACCATGTGGTGGAACTGTGGGAGTCCGTTTCCGGCGGGCTGCTCGTGGAGGGCTACGGCATGACCGAGTCCTCTCCCGTGGCCCTGGGCAACCCCTTCCGCCCGAGCCGGCGCACGGGAACCATCGGCGTCCCGTTTCCGTCAACGCTCATGCTCGTGGCCGACGGCGGCGACCCCGCCAGGGAGGTTGCCCAGGGTGAACCGGGGGAGCTGCTCATCAAGGGGCCGCAGGTGTTCCAGGGCTACTGGAACAACCCGGAAGAGACGGCCAAGACCCTCGCCGACGGCGGATGGCTGCGCACCGGCGACATTGTCACGGTCGACACCGACGGGTTCACGACCATCGTTGACCGGGCCAAGGAACTCATCATCACGGGCGGCTTCAATGTCTCGCCGTCAGAGGTTGAGGCCGTGCTGCGCCAGCACGGCACGGTGGCAGACGCTGCCGTCTTCGGCGCGCCGTCCGAGCGCGGCGGGGAAATGGTGGTCGCGGCCGTGCAGCTGGCTCCGGGCGCCGAACTGGACCAGGCCGCCCTGCGGGCCTTCTGCAAGGGGCAGTTGGCCGGCTACAAGGTGCCCGTGCGGATCGTTGCCATTGCCGACATGCCGCGCTCCATGCTGGGCAAGATCCTGCGCAAGCAGGTCAAGGAGCAGCTCCTGCCCCTGCCATGACATGGCCCCATCCTGCCCTGTTCGCGTTGCCGCCCCGCGGCTAGAGTGGGCCGTGGTGGCGACAAAATGCAAAGGGAGTGGATTGGCATGCTTGGAAACAGCGCGGCATTCAGTGGATTCTCCGTGGACGAGCTTGGACCCGCCCGCGAGTTCTACGCAGGAACCCTTGGCATGAAGGTGACGGAGGCCGACGGCATGCTCAGGCTCCACCTGCCCTCCGGGGGCAGTGTCCTGGTCTACCCCAAGGGGGCGGCGCACCAGCCCGCCTCCTTCACCGTCCTGAACTTTCCCGTGGCCGACGTGGAAGGTGCGGTGGACGCACTGGCCGCGGCCGGCGTCGTGCCTGAGCGCTACGAAGGCACGCCGATGGAAACCGACGCCAAGGGCATTTTCCGCGGCGGCGGCCCGCTCATCGCCTGGTTCAAGGATCCGGCGGGGAATGTGCTCAGCGTCCTCCAGGGCTAAAGTCTGCCGTGTTGGGGAGCGCCGAGCTGCCTGACATGGGGCGCTCGCAGAAAGTCCCTGACGCGGGCCATTTTCGTGTCCTGAAGCTATTCCGCGCATAGTAGTTGATCAGGTATAGTACTTTTCATGGTCAACAACCCAGACGCCGGCCCGCCGCAGCCCGAACCTTTTGCCGCGGACCTGCTGCGCGGGCACACGGACACCATTGTGCTGGGCGTGCTGCGGGATGCGGAGCGCTACGGCCTGGAGATCTACAAGGCCATCCGTGATGCCACCGGCGGCCTGTACGAGATCAAGGAAGCCACGCTCTACGCCACCTACCGCAGGCTGGTCAAGGACGGGCTGGTCGAGGCGAGCTGGGGTGACGAGACCCAGGGCGGCCGACGCAAGTATTACCGCATCACGGACGCCGGCCGGGCCGTCTACAACAACAACGTCCGGTCATGGACAGCCACGGCAAACATCATCAACACGCTCCTGAACGTGAAAGGCGGCACGCCATGAGCAACGCCGAGAATTCAAGCATCCACCGCCTGCTGGACCAGGCCTTCGACGGCGCGGCCATGAACCCCGAGCTGCAGGACCTGAAGGAGGAAATCCGTTCCAACCTTCTGGTGCGGATTGCCGAACTGGGGGAGCAGGGGTTGACGGCCGAGCAGGCGTCGCGCAGGGCCTTTGAGGAACTCGGGGACCTTGACGGAGTTATTGCCGAGTTCGCGGATGCGGGCCACGGCGGGCCTGGCGGGCCGGCGTCCCCAGCTCCCGCCTTCGATCCTGCCGCGGCAGCGGCCGGTCACCTTGCCGCCGCGGCCCTGAACAAGGTGGCCCCGCGCCCCGGCTTTGTCCTGGGCATCCTGATCCTTTCCCTGGCTGCACTGGCGTCGCTGGTGCTCTTTGTCCTGGCCTTGAGCGGGGGAGGGGCCGCCGGCACGGCCGTCTTGGCAGCCTTTGCCGCGGCACTTGCCGCCGGGATTGCCACGGCATGGAGCCTTCAGCAGGAAACCAGCCAAAACCACCCCCTGCCGCGCCGCCGGGCCCTGGGCTACGGGGCATCGGCCGCGTCCGCCGTCGTCGGGCTCGCGCTGTGCGCCCTGGCTGCGAGCGCTGGGGCAGGCATGCTGGCCGCGGGCATCTTTGTGGTGCTGGGTTCCGCAGTCGGCTTCATCTGGCTGGGCATGTCCCAAACCAACAGGAAGAAGGCGTGGGTGCGCTCCGTGGCGCGCGACTACCAGGCCCAGGATCGCTTCACCCAGGACCCCGTAGCCGCCGCACGGTTCGGCATCTACACGGCCGTCATCTGGATCACGGCCTTCGCCGTGTTCGCGCTGCTCAGCCTGACGGTGGGCTTCGCCTGGTCGTGGCTTGCACTGCTGGCCGGCCTGGCCGTGTTCATGCTGGTGCTGGCGCGCATGCTGTTCCCGGCCGACGGCGGCCGTGCCCAGCACCCCGGCAGCGGCAGGGCCAAGGGGGAGTAGTCCGCCCAAAAGATTTGCCGCAACCGCGGCGAAGTGAAAATGGCGGCCCGGATGTTCGAGCATCCGGACCGCCAGCAACAACCATTGAGTCTCCCACCACGGGGATTCGCACCAGCGAACTCAAGGCACACCCACAGTTTACTGCAGCGGCCCCGGCGCAGGAGGCTCCCACACAAGGAGCCAGCCATGGCAAACACAGCACCACGGGGCGCATTGCGCAAGAACGCAGGCCCCACATTCCGACTCCCGGAAGGCACGGGCGCGCGGCCCGCCATTGAAGCCGCGGGACTCGTCAAGAGCTACCCCGGAGCGCGGGGAGCGGCACGCATCAAGGCCCTGGACGGGCTCAGCTTCTCGGTTGAGGCCGGAACCATCTTTGGCCTGCTGGGCCCCAACGGCGCCGGCAAGTCCACCACCGCAAAAATCCTCTCCACGCTGTCCACGGCCGACTCCGGCACGGCAGCCGTGGCGGGCCACGACGTGCGCCTGCACCCCGGGCGCGTTCGTCAGGCCATTGGATTTGTTGCCCAGCGTCCCGTTTCCGACCCCATGGACACTGGCATGGAGAACCTGGTCCTCGCCGGCAGGCTGCAGGGCCTGGGCGCACGGGACGCCAGGGCCCGGGCGCTGGAACTGCTGGAGCGCTTCTCGCTCACCGACGACGCCGGCCGGCTCGTCAAGGGCTACTCCGGCGGCATGGCCCGCAAGCTCGACGTGGCAATCGGCCTCATGCACAGGCCCCAGGTCCTGTTCCTTGACGAGCCAACCACCGGCCTGGACCCCGAGGCCCGCGCCGACATGTGGGCCGAACTGGAGGAGATGGCCCGCGCCGAGGAAATGACTGTCCTGCTGACAACCCACTACCTGGAGGAGGCCGACAGGCTCGGCAAGCGCCTGGCCATCGTTGACCAAGGCCGGATCGTGGTTGAGGGCACCCCGGGCGAACTGAAGGATGCGCTCCATGGGGACGCGGTGGCCGTGGAGCTTGCCGGGGCCGAGCCCCAGTTGGGACGGGCGCGGGAGGTGCTGGCCGCCGTCGGACTTCTCCGCGACGTCATCACCGATGGGCGGTTCCTGCGCGGCCGGGCAGACTCGGGCGGTGCGGTTTTGCCTGTGCTGCTCTCGCGCCTGGACGCGGCGGGCATCGCTGTGGCCTCGGCCACGGTCTCGCGCCCCAGCCTGGACGACGTCTACCTGCGCCACACCGGCCGCAGCTACGCCGAAGGCGAGCGCAGCAATGCCGAAGGCGAGGTGGCGGCATGAGCGCCCCCGCAGCCCTCACGCACACGGCCGTGCTGACGGGCCGGCAGCTGCGCGCGTTCGGGCGCATGCCGGCCTACCTCGTGATGAACCTGGTGCAGCCCATCATCTGGCTGTTGCTGTTCGGCCAGCTGTTCAAGTCGGTGGTGGACATCCCGGGCTTCGGTGGAGGGAGTAATTACCTGGTGTTCCTCACGCCCGGCATCGTCATGATGATGGCGCTGTTCGGCAGTGCCTGGGCCGGGACCACGTACATCCAGGACATGGAGCGTGGCGTCATGGACAGGTTCCTGGCCTCGCCCACCAGCCGCGGCGCCATGATTGTCGCAACCATGCTCCACCAGGCCGTGCTGACCATCCTGCAGACCCTTGTGGTGCTGGGCGTGGCCTGGCTGGCGGGCGCAAGATTCGACGGCGGCGCGGCCGGAATCGCCGTCCTTCTCCTGTCCGCCGTGCTACTGACGTTCGTGTTTGCGGCGTTCTCCAACGCGGTGGCCCTGCTGGCCCGGGCCCAGACGGCGCTCATCGCCATCTCCCAGGTCATCTCCTTCCCGCTGATGTTCCTGAGCTCGGCCATCATGGACACCTCGCTGTCACCCGGCTGGGTGCGCCAGGTGGCGACGTTCAACCCCTTCGAATGGGCCGTGGTGGCCGGCCGGGGCGCCATGGCGCAGGCGCCGGACTGGTCTGCCGTGTGGGGCCACCTGGGGCTGCTCGCTGTCCTTGCGGTGGCCATGACCTGGCTGGCCACCCGGGCCTTCAGCCAGTACCAGCGGCGGATCTAGGGGTGGCGGGGCCGCGGCCGGAATGTGGACGCGGCCCGGGCTTGCGGGGCGCATGTGTGAAGATGGAATGCATGCGCCCCATGCAACACTCATCCAAACTGGCAAACGTCCGCTATGAACTCCGAGGCCCCATCCTGCATGCGGCCCAAAAAATGGAGGCGGAGGGACACCGGATCCTGCGCATGAACCTGGGCGACACCGCCCCGTTCGGCCTCGAGGCGCCCGAATCCATTGTGGTGGACATGATCCACCACCTGCGTGGCGCCCAGGGCTACAGCGACTCCAAGGGCATCTTCTCCGCCCGCACCGCCATCTCGCAGTACTACCAGACCAAGGGCCTGATGACGATCGGGGTCGAGGACATCTTCGTGGGCAACGGCGTCAGCGAACTCATCTCCATGACGTTGCAGGCGTTCCTTGAAAACGGCGACGAGGTCCTCATCCCGGCACCCGACTACCCGCTCTGGACCGCCTCGGTGACACTGACCGGCGGCGTGCCCGTGCACTACCTGTGCGACGAGGACAACGAGTGGTGGCCCGACATGGCCGACGTCGAGGCCAAGATCACCCCCAAGACCCGGGCCATCGTCATCATCAACCCGAACAACCCCACGGGTGCCGTGTACCCGCGGCACATCCTGGAAGCGTTTGTGGAGCTGGCCCGCAAGCATGACCTGGTCATTTTCTCCGATGAGATCTACGAGAAGATCCTCTACGACGGCCGCAGCCACATCCACGTCGCCTCATTGTCGGACGACGTCGCCACCCTCACCTTCAGCGGCCTGTCCAAGGCGTACCGCATGCCCGGCTACCGCGCCGGCTGGGTGGCCCTGTCCGGGCCCCGTGCAGCCATGGCCGGTTTCAAGGAAGGTCTGGAGCTGCTGGCCTCGCTGCGCCTGTGCGCCAACGTCCCGGCCCAGCACGCCATCCAGACCTCGCTGGGCGGCTACCAGAGCATCAACGACCTCACGAAGCCCGGCGGACGGCTGCGCGAACAGCGCGACCTCGCCTCGGGCCTCCTGAACGCCCTGCCCGGCGTCTCCTGCGTGCCCGCCGCCGGTGCCATGTACTTGTTCGTCAAGCTCGACCCAGCTATGTACCCCATCGAGTCCGACGAGAAGTTCGTGATCGACCTGCTGCAGGAACAGAAGATCCTGGTCAGCCACGGCACCGCCTTCCACTGGCCCACGCCCGACCACTTCCGCTTCGTGATCCTGCCCTCCGTCAGTGACATCGAGGAGGCCGTGCGCCGCATTTCCACCTTCCTGGCCGTGTACCGGCGCAAGGCCGCACTCGTTTCCCGGTAGCCCGCCCGGCCGCCGGGAATAGAAGCGCCGGGGGCACTGTTCCGCAAGTAGATGCAAACGCATATTCATTCGAGACAGGACGGCACCATGGCCAACACCTCCACCGGACCCGGCACCATTGAGCTGGGGCTAGACACCTTTGGCGACATCACCCTCGGCGAGGACGGCGCCCCCAAGCCCGCGGCGCAGGTCATCCGCGACGTCGTCGAACAGGCCGTGCTGGCCGACGAGCTGGGCCTGGACTACTTCGGCATCGGCGAGCACCACCGCGACGATTTCGCCGTCTCGGCCCCGGACATGGTGCTGGCCGCCATTGCCGGGCAGACCAAGCGGATCCGGCTCGGATCGGCCGTCACTGTGCTTAGCTCCGATGACCCCATCCGTGTCTTCCAGCGCTTCGCAACGCTCGACGCCGTCTCCAACGGCCGCGCCGAAGTCATCCTGGGCAGGGGATCCTTCACGGAGTCCTTCCCGTTGTTTGGCTTTGACCTGGCCAACTATGAGGAATTGTTCGAGGAGAAGCTGGCGCTGTTCAACGAGCTGCGCAAGGAAGGGCCCGTGAGCTGGAGCGGCAACACCCGCCCGGCTCTGCACAGCCAGATGGTCTACCCGCACACGGAGTCGGGCAGCCTGAAGTCCTGGGTGGCCGTGGGCGGCAGCCCGCAATCGGTGGTGCGCGCGGCCCACTACGGCATGCCGCTCATGCTGGCCATCATCGGCGGGGAGCCGCTGCAGTTTGCCCCGTTCACCGAGCTGTACCACCGGGCGCTGAAGGAATTCGGCATGCCGGAACAGCCCATCGGCGTCCACTCGCCGGGGCACATTGCCGAGACCGACCAGCAGGCCATGGATGAGCTGTGGCCGCACTACGCCGCCATGCACAACCGGATTGGCCGCGACCGCGGCTGGCCGCCCATCACCCGTGCCGAGTTCGACGCCACCGCCGGCCCGCGCGGCGCCCTCATGGTGGGTTCCCCGGAAACCGTGGCGAACAAGATCACCACGGTGGCCAAGGCCCTGGGGCTGTCCCGCTTCGACCTGAAGTTCAGCCACGGCACCCTGCCGCACGCCTCCATGCTCAAGGGCATCGAGCTGTACGCCAACGAGGTGGCCCCCCGGGTGCGCGAAAACCTCGCCAAGGGCTGATTTCCCCTTCGCGACTGTGCAGTTGTTGCCCCCTGATTCGATTGTGGGGGCAACAACTGCACAGTCACGCATGGTTCAGCTCGGGTTGGCCCGCGGGCGCAGTTGCACTGTGGGCAGCACGGGGGCCGGAAGTGGCGCGTCCTGCTGGCCCGTGGGCAGGGTGAAGGAGGACAGGCCGCCAAAGTCGCCGTCCGGCTCCGCCCCGATGGCCGCCTGCCAGGTGGCCCTGAACGCCACGATTTCCTCGTGGCTGCGCCCCACAAAGTTCCACCACATCACGATTGACTCGTTCAGGGGCTCGCCGCCGATCATGAGCAGGCGGACTGCTTCGTCCCCGGCCGCAAGCATCACCGAATCCCGGCCGGTCCCCAGATAGGCCAGCTCGGCCGGCGCCGCTTCGGTGCCGGCCACCTGGACCCGGCCCGAATCAACCAGGAAGCCGTGTTCAAAACCGGCGTCCAGATCCAGCTCGAGGCGGGTTCCGGCGTCGAGCACCAATTCGGCACCCACCATGGGGGTGAACGTCGCCACGGGGGAGTGCTGCTCGGCAACGGAGCCCATGAATACGCTCAGCCGGGCGCCCGGGAGGGTGGCCGGCTCGGGCCGGTAGTGGGTGAAGCCGGGCTCCGTGAAGCGTGCCGCCTCCGGCAGGGCCGCCCACAGCTGGACGCCGTGCAGGGTGCTGGTGGCCGCCGTGGAGTATTCGGAGTGGCTGATGCCGCGCCCCGCAGTCATTAAATTCAGCTCCCCGGGGCGCACCATGGCGTGATTTCCGGCACTGTCGGCATGCCGGATCTCGCCCGTGAACAGCCAGCTGATGGTCTGCAGGCCTGTGTGCGGGTGCGGCGGAACGGCCATGCCCGGACCGGCCCCCACATCGTCCGGGCCGTAGTGGTCAACAAAGCACCAGGCGCCGATCAGGGAACGGCTGCGCTGGGGGAGCGTGCGGCGCACCGTCATGGCTCGCGGGCCGCCCAGCGGGACCAGCCGCGGCGCCAGGATCTCGGCCCCGCCCAGTCCCGAACCCTGCCCGATGCCCCGGGATTCCGCGGGGGAACTGGGGCACAGCAGTTCCTGCGGGCTGCTCTCAACATTGCTCATGGGGTTGCTTCCCTTCATGGTTCAGGTGCTGCCGGCGCGGGCCTGGCGGCCGTGTTCGACGTCGGGCCCGCCCCGCCTTCGCGGGCCGGTGCCGGTGCCGTTTCCGGGAGCCCCGGCGGGCCATCCTGGTGGTCCGGACCGGCCTCGGAGGGGCCCACTGCCATGCTAGCCCGTCGGGCCCTCCCGCACCCGGGGAGATGCGTTCACCGTTCGTTAACCTTGCGTTAACCCAGTGTCGGGGCCTGTGCCGCAGGACGGGCAAACATGCGGTGGCAAATAGTCGTAGGATCGTACAGGTTGTGTTCGACGGGGCTCGGCAAAGGCAGGAATTTCATGCCGCCCGGTCCCGCTGCGGACTAGACTTTTCGCAATCTTGCTTTTTGCCCCCTCTAGATTGGATCGCGGGTGGATCTCACCTTCATGGTCGTGCTAGTCATAGCGCTGGCCCTCTTCTTTGACTTTACGAATGGCTTTCACGACACAGCCAACGCCATGGCAACCCCCATTGCCACCGGTGCCATCAAGCCCAAGACCGCCGTTGCGCTTGCCGCGATCCTGAACCTGGTGGGCGCCTTCCTCTCCACGGAGGTGGCCAAGACCATTTCCGGCGGCATCATCAACGAGGGCGGGCCCAACGGTGTCGCCATCACGCCGGAGATGATCTTTGCCGGCCTGATGGGCGCGGTGCTGTGGAACTTGTTCACCTGGCTGCTGGGCCTGCCGTCCAGTTCCTCGCACGCATTGTTTGGCGGGCTCATCGGCGCCGCGATCGTGGGCACCTGGTCGCTTGGCGCCGTGAACTTCCTCGTGGTGGTCTCCAAGGTCTTGCTGCCGGCCATCCTGGCACCGACCATTGCCGGCCTCGTGGCGTTCCTGTGCACCAAGCTGGCGTACAGCATCACGCGCCGATCTGATCCCGATTCCGGCGACAAGCTGACCCAGAAGCGCGGCGGCTTCCGCCGCGGCCAGGTCTTCAGCTCCTCGCTCGTGGCCCTGGCCCACGGCACCAACGACGCCCAGAAGACCATGGGTGTCATCACCCTGGTCCTGGTGGCCTCGGGCCTGCAGGAAGCCGGCACCGGCCCCCACTTCTGGGTCATCGCCACCTGTGCACTTGCCATTGCCGGCGGCACCTACGCCGGCGGCTGGCGCATTATCCGCACCCTCGGCTCCGGCCTGACCGACGTCAAGCCCGCGCAGGGCTTCGCCGCCGAGACCAGCACCGCCGCCGCCATCCTCGCCTCCAGCCACCTGGGCTTTGCCCTCTCCACCACGCACGTCGCCTCCGGCTCCGTGATTGGTTCGGGCCTGGGCCGCAAGGGCTCCACCGTCCGGTGGGGTGCCATCGGCAAGATCGCCATTGCCTGGCTCCTGACCCTGCCGGCCGCGGCCCTCGTGGGCGGCCTGGCCGCCCTGCTGATCCGCACAGGAACCGTGGGCATCATCATCGTCGCCGTGCTGGGCCTGAGTGCCATCCTGTTCATGTTCGTCCTCTCGCAGCGCGAAACCGTGGACCACAGCAACGCCATCAGCGACGTTGACGCCGTGGGCGAGGCCCTGCACATTCCCAGCAAGAAGGAACGGGAGAAGCTGGCCGCCAAGGCCCGCGCAGCGCAGAAGGTTGCCGACAAGGCCGCCAAGCGCGCCGCCGAGGCCGCAGCCATCCGTGCCAAGGCCCAGGCGGCCCTGGACCAGGCCGACACAGCCGTCCTGAAGGCCATGACCAAGGCCGCCCAGCCCCCCAAGCCCAAGGCTGCAGAGACCCCCAAGGCCAAGGCAGCCGAGGCTCCCAAGGCCACCGCCGGCGAAGAGACCGGGAAGAAGGACACGAAATGATTGACTGGTTTGGATTTGTCACGGTAGCCATCACCACGCTGGTCAGTGCCGGTTTCGTGGTCACCATGTACTCCCTGGGTGTCCGCTTCACGGCCGTCAGCGCCGATGATTCCGGCCGCGTCAACCAGCTCGCCAAGTGGGGCTCCTACGTGTGCTTCGGCTTCTGCGTGCTGACTGTCATTCTCGGCATTGTGCTGATTGTGCCGCACCTGAACGAGCCGTTCTTCGCCCTGATGGGCCACTTGTTCTAAAGCCTTGAAACTTACGACGCCGGGCACCTGGCTTTCGCTTTTGTGCGAAAGCCA
>NZ_JANKZF010000021.1 GCF_027568515.1 Arthrobacter sp. HY1533
ATTCTCCCCCGGGGGGTCGAGCCCGTCGAGGCCCCTTTTTGCGTTGCTAGGCGATGACCACCAGCAGGTCCCCGCCCTGCACCTGGGCAACCCCGGACACGGCCAGGCGTGCCACGGTGCCACCCACCGGTGAGGTGATTGAGGCTTCCATCTTCATGGCCTCAATGGTCGCGATGGTGCCGCCGGCCTCCACCACGTCGCCCACGGCTACCTTGACCGAGACGGCGCCGGCGAACGGTGCAGCGACCTGTCCGGGCACGGCTTCGTCGGCCTTCTCGGCAACCTTGACGGTGCTTTCAATGCTGCGGTCTCGCACGGTGACGGGGCGGCTCTGGCCATTGAGCTTGGCCACCACTGTGCGCATGCCCTTCTCGTCAGGCTCCGAAACGGTCTCCAGCTCGGCGATCAGGCGCACGCCCTTGCCCAGGGGCATGACGTGCTCCACGCCGCGGCGCAGGCCGTGCAGGTAGTCGCGGGTGTCCAGCACGGACACGTCGCCGTACGTGGCACGGACGGCGTCGAAGTCCTTCGTGGGGCCGGCGAACAGCAGGCGGTTCAGGGCGGCACGGCGGGTGGCGCTGTCACCAGCCAACTGGGCGCTGTCATCGGCCGTGAGGGTGCCCATGCGTTCCACAATGGCGCGCCCCTGAAGGGCCTTGGTACGGAACGGTTCGGGCCAGCCGCCCGGAGGTGTGCCCAGCTCGCCGCCCAGGAAGCCCACCACGGAATCCGGGATGTCGTAATTTTGCGGGTTGGCCTCGAAGTCGGCAGGGTCGGCCTTGATGCCCACCAGGTGCAGGGCCAAATCGCCCACCACCTTGGACGACGGCGTGACCTTGACCAGGTGCCCCAGGATGCGGTCCGCCGCAGTGTACATGTCCTCGATTTCCTCGAAGCGCTCCCCCAGGCCCAGCGCAATGGCCTGCTGGCGCAGGTTGGAGAGCTGGCCGCCGGGGATTTCGTGCTGGTAGACGCGGCCCGTGGGCGAGGCCAAGCCGGACTCGAACGGGGCGTACAGGCGGCGCACGGCCTCCCAGTACGGCTCAAGCGAGCTGATGGCGGCCAGGTCGATCCCGGTGTCGCGTTCGGTGTGCGCCAGGGCAGCCACGAGTGAGGAGGCGGACGGCTGGCTTGTGGTGCCGGACAGCGACGCGGAGGCGACGTCAACGGCGTCGACCCCTGCATTGATGGCGGCCATGAGCGTGGCCAGCTGCCCGCCCGCGGTGTCGTGGGTGTGCAGGTGCACGGGCAGCTCGAAGCGTTCACGCAGGGCCGTGACCAGCTTGGCCGCGGCGGCCGGTCGCAGCACGCCGGCCATGTCCTTGATGGCCAGGATGTGGGCCCCGGCATCGACGATGCGCTGGGCCAGTTCCAGGTAGTAGTCAAGGGTGTAGATGTCCTCGGCCGGATCCAGCAGGTCGCCCGTGTAGCACAGGGCCACCTCGGCCACGGCGGTTCCCGTGGCGCGCACGGCCTTGATGGCCGGCTCCATCTGGTCCACGTCGTTGAGGGCGTCGAAGATGCGGAAAATGTCAATGCCGCTGGCGGCGGCTTCCTGCACAAACGCGTCGGTGACCTCGGCCGGGTACGGCGTGTAGCCCACCGTGTTGCGTCCGCGCAGCAGCATCTGCAGGCAGACGTTCGGCAGGGCCTCGCGCAGCTGCGACAGGCGCTGCCACGGGTCCTCCCCGAGGAAGCGCAGTGCGACGTCGTAGGTGGCGCCGCCCCAGGCCTCGACCGAGAGCAGCTGCGGGGTCAGCACGGACACGGCGGGGCCGGCGGCCAGCAGGTCGCGGGTGCGCACGCGGGTGGCGAGCAGCGACTGGTGGGCGTCGCGGAACGTGGTGTCCGTGACGGCCACGGCGGTCTGCGCACGCAGGGCGGCGGCGAAGCCCTCCGGGCCCAGCTCGGCCAGCAGCTGGCGCGATCCTGCGGGGGCCGTGGCCAGGTCCACCGCGGGCAGCTTGCGCGCCGGGTCTTCCAGTGCGGCAAGCTCGCCGTACGGCTTGTTCACCGTGACATCGGCCAGCCAGGTCAGCAGCTTGGTGCCGCGGTCCGAGGAAACGTGGGAGGTGAGCAGTTCGGGGCGCTCGTCAATGAAGGAGGTGGCCACGTCGCCGGCGTTGAACGCGGGGTCGGCCAGCACGGCCTGCAGGAACGGAATGTTGGTGGAGACGCCGCGGATGCGGAACTCCGCCAGGGCGCGGCGGGCACGGGACACGGCGCTGGAGTAGTCGCGGCCGCGGCAGGTCAGCTTGACCAGCATGGAGTCGAAGTGCGGGCTGATCTCGGCGCCCGCGTAGATGGTGCCGCCGTCGAGCCGCACACCCGCACCGCCGGCCGAGCGGTACGTGGTGATTTTTCCAACGTCGGGGCGGAAGCCGTTGGCGGGGTCCTCAGTGGTGATGCGGCACTGCAGTGCGGCGCCCTTGACGTGGACGGTGTCCTGGCTCAGGCCGAGGTCGGCGAGTGTTTCGCCGGCGGCGATGCGCAGCTGGGCCTGGACAAGGTCGACGTCGGTGATTTCCTCGGTGACGGTGTGCTCGACCTGGATGCGCGGGTTCATTTCAATGAAGACGTGCTGCCCGGCCCGCTCACCGACCGTGTCGACGAGGAACTCGACAGTTCCGGCGTTGACGTAGCCCATGGCCTTGGCGAACTTCACGGCGTCGGCGTGCAGGGCCTTGCGGATGTTTTCATCCAGGTTCGGGGCCGGGGCAATCTCCACAACCTTCTGGTGGCGGCGCTGCAGGGAGCAGTCGCGCTCGAAGAGGTGGATGACGTTGCCTTCGCCGTCGGCAAGGATCTGCACCTCGATGTGGCGCGGGCGCAGCACTGCCTGCTCCAGGAACATGGTGGGATCGCCAAAGGCGGCGTCGGCCTCGCGCATGGCGGCCTTGAGGGCATCCTCAAGGTCCTCGGCCTTTTCCACGCGGCGCATGCCGCGCCCGCCGCCGCCGGCGACTGCCTTGGCGAAGATGGGGTAGCCAATCTCCGCGGCGGCGCCGATCAGGTAGTCAAGGTCGGCACTGGGCTCGCTGGACTGCAGCACGGGAATGCCAGCATTGCGGGCGGCCTCGAGGGCGCGGACCTTGTTGCCGGTCAGTTCCAGCACCTCGGCGGGCGGGCCCACAAAGGTGATCCCGGCGTCGCGCGCCGCGGCCGCCAGCTCCGGGTTTTCCGAGAGGAATCCGTAGCCTGGGTAGATCGCGTCGGCACCGGCCTCCTTGGCCACCCGGATCACCTCGGCCACGTCCAGGTAGGCGCGGACGGGGTGCCCCTCCTCGCCGATCAGGTACGCCTCGTCGGCCTTCTGCCGGTGGATGGAGGTGCGGTCCTCATACGGGAACACAGCAACGGTCTTGGCGCCGAGCTCGTAGCTGGCACGGAAGGCCCGGATGGCGATTTCGCCGCGGTTGGCAACCAGAATCTTGGAAAACATTTCACTCCTGTGTGAATGATGGCGCAGCGGGGACCGCCTGGCCACTCTGGGTCAGATCGTGTAAAGCCATGCTGTGCATCCCCCGGAATCCGGGGCCTGCGCAAAGTCTTGCCAGTTTGGCGCCACTGGCCACCATGCGGCAAGTACTGTGGCGCACTTCACTTTCTGCCGCGTAACAAAGCAACGGGCACAAGTAAACTGCGGGCGCCCGTCCCGCGAGCCCTGAAAGGGTCCGCAGGACAGGCGCCCGGGGTGTGTCAGAAGACCTCTGCCAGTTCCTCAATGGACGGGCAGGAGCAGACCAGGTTGCGGTCGCCGTAGGCCTGGTCGATGCGGCGCACCACGGGCCAGTACTTGGCACGCGGGTCCACGCCTGCCGGGAACACGGCCTCTTCACGGGTGTAGGGGTGCTCCCACTCCCCCGTGATGGACTGGGCCGTGTGCGGTGCGTTGGCCAGGGGGTTGTCGTCTGCCGGCCACAGCCCGTCCTGCACGGCCGCGATTTCCTTGCGGATGGAGATCATGGCGTTGATGAACCGGTCGATCTCCGCCAGGTCCTCGGACTCCGTGGGCTCCACCATGAGGGTGCCGGCCACGGGGAAGGACATGGTGGGTGCGTGGAAGCCGTAGTCGATGAGGCGCTTGGCCACATCGTCAACGCTGACGCCGGAGTCCGCCGAGATCCCGCGGAGGTCCAGGATGCATTCGTGCGCCACGAGGTCGTTGGCGCCGGTGTACAGCACGGGGTAGTGCTCGCTGAGGCGGCGCGCAATGTAGTTCGCGGACAGGATCGCTGTCTGGGTGGCCAGGCGCAGGCCGTCCGGGCCCATCATGCGGATGTAGGCCCAGGAGATGGGCAGGATCGACGCCGAGCCGTACGGTGCGCTGGAAACCAAGCCAACGGAGGTGTCGGCACCGAGCTCGCGGGCCGGCAGGTGCTTGGCCAGGTGTGCGCCCACGGCAACCGGGCCCACGCCGGGTCCGCCGCCGCCGTGCGGGATGCAGAACGTCTTGTGCAGGTTCAGGTGCGAGACGTCGGAACCGAACTTGCCCGGCTGGGCCAGGCCCACCAGGGCGTTGAGGTTGGCGCCGTCGACGTAAACCTGCCCGCCGGCGTCGTGGATCATGGCGCAGATGTTGCTGATCTCGGTCTCGAACACGCCGTGCGTGGACGGGTAGGTCACCATGATGGCGGCCAGGTTTTCCTCGTGCACGGAGATCTGGCGCTTGAGGTCGTCAATGTCCACGTTGCCGAAGCCGTCGGTGGCCACGGGGACTACCTTCATGCCGGCCATGACGGCGGAGGCGGCGTTGGTGCCGTGCGCCGAGGTGGGGATGAGCACGATGTCGCGGTGCGGGTTGCCGTTTTCCACGTGGAAGGCGCGGATGGCCATGAGGCCGGCGAATTCGCCCTGCGAGCCGGCGTTGGGCTGCACGGAGACGGCGTCGTAGCCGGTGATTTCCGCCAGCCAGGCCTCCAGCTGCGTTGCCATCTCCACAATGCCCACGGTGTCCGAGGCAGGGGCGAACGGGTGCAGGTTGGAGAACTCGGGCCACGTCACGGCCGCCATTTCGGCCGTCGCGTTCAGCTTCATGGTGCAGGAGCCCAGCGGGATCATGCCACGGTCCAGCGCGTAGTCGGCGTCGGAGAGCTTGCGCAGGTAGCGCAACATCTGCGTCTCGGAGTTGTGCGCGTGGAACACGGGGTTTGTCATGTAGTCCGTGGCACGTGCCGGTGCCGGAAGCACGACGGCGTCCGCGGACTGGGCAACTGCCGGAGCCTGGGTGCCGAACAGGGTGGCCAGCGCGGCAACGTCGGCTTCCGTGGTGGTCTCGTCCACGGCGACCTGCAGGTGGTCGTGGTCAACCTGGCGCAGCAGGTAGCCGGCGCGGTGGGCGGCGGCAACCAGTTCGGCCGAGGCGTGGCCGCTCTGCGAGGTGACCTTGATTTTCACGGTGTCGAAGAAGTTGGCGTGGACCACTGTGTGGCCGGCGGCCGTTGCGGCGTCGGCCACGGCCAGCGCCAGGGCGTGGACGCGGGTGGCGATCCGATTCAGGCCCTCGGGGCCGTGGTAGACGGCGTACATGCCGGCCATGACGGCCAGCAGCACCTGGGCGGTGCAGATGTTGGAGGTGGCCTTCTCGCGGCGGATGTGCTGCTCGCGGGTCTGCAGGGCCAGGCGGTAGGCCTGGTTGCCGGCGGCGTCCTTGGACACGCCCACCAGGCGGCCGGGCAGTGAACGCTCCAGGCCCTGGCGCACGGCCATGTAGCCGGCGTGCGGGCCGCCGAAGCCCATGGGCACGCCAAAGCGCTGCGAGGAGCCCACGGCCAGGTCGGCGCCAAGCGTGCCGGGAGATTCCAGCAGGGTCAGGGCTAGCAGGTCCGCGGCAACGGCAACAACTGCCTTCTGTGCGTGGGCTGCGGCGATGATCGGGGCGATCTCACGGACCAGGCCGGAATCGCCGGGGTACTGCAGCAGCACGCCGAAGAACGGAACGTCCGGCAGTGCGGCGTCGAAGTCGTGGACCAGAACGGGGATGCCCATGGCCTTGGCGCGGGTGTTGACCACGGCAAGGGTCTGCGGGAAGACGTCGGCGTCGACCAGCAGGACGGCGTCGGCCGGTGCGGTGCGGTTGCTGCGGCGCATCAGGGCCACGGCCTCGGCGGCGGCGGTTCCCTCATCCAGCATGGAGGCGTTGGCGGTGACCATGCCCGTGAGATCGGACACCACTGTCTGGAAGTTCAGCAGGGCTTCGAGGCGGCCCTGGGAGATCTCGGGCTGGTAAGGCGTGTAGGCCGTGTACCAGGCCGGGCTTTCCAGGACGTTGCGCTGGATCACGCCGGGGGTGTGGGTGCCGTAGTAGCCCTGGCCAATGAAGGACTTGTTGACGGTGTTCTTGCCGGCAAGGGCCTTCAATTCGGCCAGCATGGCCTCCTCGGACACGCCCGGGGCAAGCTTCATCGGCTCGGTGGTGTAGATGGATTTCGGCAGCGCGGCCGTTGAAAGCTCTTCCAAAGAACCAAATCCAAGGGTGCTCAACATATGATGAACGTGGGGCTGCGTGGCAACCCCGATGTGTCGATCACTAAAAAGGGCCGACACAAGGCTGTTTGTGTTCTGGCGCCCGGGCAAATTATCAGGGGTGTTTGTCAATGGGATCTCCAAGTCGCGAACGTTCCACAGCTATTGTATGTGTCAGAGCTAATAGCAGCCGCACATGATTGGGTACGCAAGGCAAAGGGTTATGGTTCATCCGTGCAAGTAGTGAGCATCAGCAGCCTCAAGGGCGGCGTCGGCAAGACTTCTGTCACCCTGGGGCTGGCATCGGCGGCATTGGCAGCCGGCATCCCAACCCTCGTGATCGACCTCGACCCGCACGCCGACGCCACCACAGGCCTGGGCGTTGCGGCACGGGGCCACCTGGACATTGGCCAGCTCATCAAGAATTCCCGCAAGGCCGACCTTGCCGCGAACGTTGTGCCCAGCGGTTGGCTTGCCGCGCACAAGCACGACGGCGGGCCCCTCCCCACGCTCGACGTCGCCATGGGCTCGGCCTACAGCGGCATCTACGACCGCCCCGATTTGGGCAAGCGCGACCTCAAGCGGCTTGCCACGGTGCTGGCCAATGCGGACCGCGACGGCGGCGCCCCCTACCAGCTGGTGCTGATCGACTGCCCGCCGTCCCTGAACGGCCTGACCCGCATGGCCTGGACGGCAAGCTCGCGCGTGCTGCTCGTGGCCGAGCCCGGGTTGTTCTCCGTGGCCGGGACGCAGCGCACGCTGCGCGCCATTGAATTGTTCCGCACCGAATTTGCCCCGGCCCTGGTGCCGGCCGGCATCGTGGCCAACCGGGTGCGCACCGGCTCCAACGAGCACGCGTACCGCCTGGGCGAAATGAAGACCATGTTTGGTGAGCTGCTGCTCTCCCCCACCATCCCCGAGCAGGCCAACTGGCAGCAGATCCAGGGTGCCGCGCACCCCGTGCACCAGTGGCCCGGAGATTCGGCGAAGAACGCCTCGGCGCTGTTTGACCGGCTTCTGGACTCGGTGCTGAACCAGAGCGCCACGCGCAGCCGCCTCTACCGCGGCTAGCCAAAAAGGAAAGGCCCGTCACCACCAGCTTCGCAGCTGTGGTGACGGGCCATTTCTTTTGGCTAGGAGATCTTGCGGGCCTCGCGGCGGCGGCTGAGCTCGTCGTCGGGGTAGGCCTCAACGGCTGCGTGCTCGCTCGGGAGGGCGGCCAGGCTGCCCTCAACCTCACGCCACACACGGCCCACGGCAATGCCGAACACGCCCTGGCCGCCCTGGACCAGGTCAATGACCTCGTCGGCGGAGGTGCATTCGTAGACGGAGGCGCCGTCGCTCATCAAGGTGATCTGGGCCAGGTCCTCCACGCCGCGCTCACGCAGGTGTTCTACGGCCGTGCGGATCTGCTGCAGGGAAACCCCTGTGTCGAGCAGCCGCTTGACCACCTTCAGGACCAGGATGTCGCGGAAGCCGTAGAGGCGCTGCGAACCGGAGCCGGCGGCGCCGCGCACGGCGGGCTCCACCAGGCCGGTGCGTGCCCAGTAGTCCAGCTGGCGGTAGGTGATGCCGGCGGCCTTGCAGGCCGTGGGCCCGCGGTAGCCGGCGTGCTCGTCCAGGACGGGAAGGTCTTCGGTGAACAGCAGGCCCTGGGCGCCTGCGCCAAGGGCGGAGCTGGGCACAACGGCGGGCGCCAATTCGCCGGCGTCACTGTTGGCACTCACGTGGATCCTCCTGTTCAGCGTCCCCTGATGGAAGTCATGCGCACACTCGGTGGACACGCACGGCTGCGGGACGAGCTGTTGGGGCTCTTCCTCAAGTGTGCCTGTGCCCGCCGAAGCTTGCAATGGGGAACTCAATACTTTGACGTTAGAGCCGCACGGGACCAAGGTCAAAGACGTGGGGGCAACTATTTGGGCGTGTCGAAAGTTTCACCCTCAGCTTTAAGGTTAGAGATCGCAGAAAATCCCCGGAATGGCGCGGACTATTTGTCAAAGTCCTCGGGTTCGACGTCGTTGAGGAATTCGCGGAATTGACGAACCTCACGTTCCTTGGCCTCGTCGTCCTCGGGGGCATCGGCGTCTCCGCCAATGACCACACCAGCTTCCTCCACCATGGCCTCGGAGGCCCAGATGGGGCATTCAGCCCGTTGCGCGATGGCGATGGCGTCGGAGGCGCGGGAGCTGACGGTGGTGCCGTTGTCAAAGACCAGCTCGGCGTAGAACACGCCCTCCTCGACCTTGGTCAGGTTGACCCGGAGAATGTTGTGGCCCAGGGCCCGCACCACGCCGCAGAGCAGGTCGTGGGTCAGCGGGCGGGGCGGCACCACGCCCTGTTCGGCGAGGGCAATGGCCGTGGCCTCGGCCGCGCCGATCCAGATGGGGATGTGCCGTTCGCCGTGGAGTTCACGCAGCAGCACCAGCGGCTGGTTCGAGGGCATTTCGATGCGGACACCGACGATGCCGACCTCAATCATGGCGTTTCCATGTGCGAGATCCGGGCCTGGACCAGGGCGCTGTGCAGGTTCAGGCACTGCCCGGCGATTTCCCGGGCCGCTTCGGCAGCCCGCATGGCCGAGGTGCCGTCCCGGCGTGAGGAGAGCGGGCCCACGGCGCGTTCCACGAGACCGAACTCCCGCTCCGCCGCAGCCTGGAAGGGGCGCAGGTGGCGCGGCTCCAGGCCGTGGGCGGCCAGGGCGGTGCAGGCCTGGGCCACCTTGAGCGCGTGGTCGTCGAAGGCGCCGTCACGCATTTCCACGAGTCCGTAGCTGAGCAGGCTCTCGTACAGTTCGGGGCCGGCGCCTGACTCGGCGCACAGCTGTTCGGCGGTGAGTCTGCGCGAGCGGCTGAGCACCTCATCGGGGACCATGCGCGGGGCGATGGAGACGCCCGGGGGCAGGTTGTCGGGGGTGCGTCCGTCGTCAATCGCGTCCAGGTATTCGCGGATGACCTTCAGCGGCAGGTAGTGGTCGCGCTGCAGGGCCAGCACAAACCGCAGGCGCTCGACGTCGTGCTCCCGGAACTGGCGGTAGCCCGCCGGGGTCCGCTGCGGGGTGATCAGGCCCTTTTCCTCGTAAAAGCGGATCTTGGAGGCAGTCACCGACGGGAAATCCGCGCACAGCTGTGCCAGGACCTCGCCAATGTTCAGGACTGCGGCGGCGCCGGAACGCCGGCCGGCGGACTGCACGTCCACCAGCCGGCGTCCCGCACCGGAATTCACACTCGCCACGGCGCCCTAGGAATCCGCGGGAGCGCTGTTGGGGCTGAAGTAGTAGGTGAGCCGGAACTTGCCAATTTGCACTTCATTGCCGTTGCGCAGCCGCACGGCATCCACCCTGTCGCCGTTGACGTAGGTGCCGTTGAGGCTGCCTGCGTCAATGACTTCGAATCCACCGTCGTACTTCATGAAGTTCACGTGCCGGCGGGAAACCGTCACGTCGTCCAGGAAGATGTCCGCGTCCGGGTGCCGCCCTGCCGTGGTGACCTGGCTGTCCAGCAGGAAGCGTGCACCCTCGTTCGGACCCATGTGGGCGATGAGCAGCGCGGAACCGGCGGGAAGCGAGTTCACAGCGGTTTGCTCGTCGGGGGCCAGAACCGGGATGGATGTCGGTCCGGACTGGACGGGAGGGAGCTGGATCGAGGTGGTATCCGTTGCACCTGGCTGATCCTGGGAGCCCGCCTGACCATGCACCCCGGCGCCGTTACCCGTGTCAACCATTGGTACTCCTCCTTGCAGAAAAATGCTGGCCTGGATCCCTGTTGGGTCCAGGTGTTAACAACGTACGGGCCGTTGCTGGGAAAGGACTGGTGGACGGGCCGGCGCAGTCGCGCATCCGGCCGTCCCACGGAACTTTCTTAGCGTCTAGCCTACCTTTTCCTGGTAGTCGGCCGCGCTGAGCAGGGTGCCGTAGCTGGCGGCGTCGGCGAGTGTGATTTCCACGAGCCAGCCGTCACCGTACGGATCCGAGTTGATGAGGGCGGGGTCGGCGTCGAGTGCCTCGTTGCGTGCCGTGACGGTGCCGGTGAGCGGGGCGTAGATGTCGCTGACGCTCTTGGTGGATTCCACCTCTCCCACAACGGTGTCGGCGGTGACCTCGGTGCCGGGCTCGGGCATCTGCACGTAGACAACATCACCCAGGGCATCCTGGGCAAAATCGGTGATGCCGATGCGCACCACGCCTTCGGCGGTGGGGGCCACGACCCATTCGTGCTCTGCTGTGTAGGACAGGTCTGCGGGGATGTTGCTCATTGGTGCGCACCTTTCATGGTTCTTCGCTGCCGTGCGGGGAAAACTGAAGTCTAGGGCAAAACATACAGTAAATCACGGTCGGCGGCGGATACTTTTCCGCCGGTCCACAACCAGTCTTTAGGGTGTGGGCCGTCTTGACAAGTCGAAGGCGCCACAACCCGGTTTTTAGAGAAATGGCACGCCGCCGCGGGTGCGGTTCTGACATGATTCAACCATGACTGATTCCACGCCCGTCACTCCCCCGCCCGGGGCGCCCGCGCCCGCCACCAAGGAAAAAATGCCCGTGTGGGCATTTCGCACCATCCTGGGTGCCGTGGCCGCCGTCGTCCTGGTGCTTGGCTACCTCATTGGCTCGGTGACGGTGCCGCTCATGTGGGCCACCTCCATCCGCGACCAGATCGGCGGGCAGCTGGGCAACAGCATCCCGCTGGGCATGTTCTACGGCTTTGTGTTCTCGTTCGTGCCTGTCCTGCTGGCGTGGCAGGTCCGCCGGCGCAACCTCAACAAGTGGGTGCGCATTGCCCTTGCCGCCGCTGCCGTGTTGCTGACCATCCCCAACCTGCTGACGCTGGGCGTTCTCTACGGCGGCACCCAGACCGCCGCCGACGCCCGCTCCATCTGGGCCAACAGCGCCAACTGGTTTGGCACCTGGAGCCAGATCTTCATGCTGGTGGGCGTGGTGTGCGCCGTGGCAATCATTGTGCTGGGCCGCGTGTGGCTGCGCCGGGGCCGGAAGATCCGTGAGATCAAGGCCGCCGAGAAGCTCGTGCGCGAAAACCAGCAGGCCAAGGACAAGGAAGCCAAGGCCGCAGCCCGCGCCGCGGAGAAGGAAGCCCGCGCGGCCGGCAGGAGGCAGCCGGCAACGGATGCTCCGGCCCCTGACACGGACCCGCAGGACACCGGCACCGGTTCCGGCACACCCCAGGCCTAGTGGACGCCACGGAGCCCTGCGTCCTGGCCGGGGTGCACCCGGGCCAGTCCCCCGTCGTGGTGCTGGAGGCCGTCCGGATGGCCGCCGCGCTGGGCCTGCCACTGGTGTGCGCCTACGCCGACCCCGCCAGGTTCACCCTGGCGCAGTCCCCCGACGGCTCCGTCACCTCCGCCCCCGTTGACCCGGACATTCCGGACGACGCCGGCACCTCCTTTCCCGGGCACCTCGCCACCGAGCTGGCACAGTTGGTCGGCCACTCCCTGCCGCAACGTGTGGACGGCGGGCCCGGCTGGCGGACAGTGCTGCTGGCCGGCGATCCGGCCGACGCCCTGGCCCGGTGCGCCGAAGCGGTTGACGCCGCCATGATCGTGGTGGGCACCCACGGCTCCAGCCAGGCGCCCCTGCGTGAGATTCTGGGCCGCTCGGTGGCGGCCCGGCTGGCCCGCAGGCAGCTGCGGCCGGTCCACGTTGTCCCGACCCACCACGGCCACACGGCCCAGCCCAGCCCGGCGGGCAGCGGCCCGGAGCGGCCGTGAGCACCGCCTTCCTGCGTTCGCTTGGGCTGGTGGCCGCCGGCGGCGCCGCCGGGGCCGCCGCCAGGGAGGGGCTGGTCCTGGCCATCCCGGACGCGGGAGCACTGCCGTGGGCCATCATTGCCGCCAACCTCTCCGGGGCCTTTGCACTCGGCTGGCTGTACGCGGCCCTGGCCCGGACCCAGGCACCGTCTGCCCGCCGGCTCCGGCTGTTGCTGGGCACGGGCTTCTGCGGCGGCTTCACCACCTACAGCACCCTCGCGGTGGGAGTGGTGTTGCTGGCCGGATCCTCAGGTCCGGGCTGGGCCGCGGCCTACGGGCTGGGCACGGTTGCCGCCGGCGCCCTGGCCACCTGGGCCGGGCTGGCACTGGGCACGGGCACGGCGGGCCGGAAGCCGTGACGCCGCTGCTCTTCGCGGCCGTGGCCGCCGCCGGCGGTGCCGGCGCGTGCGCCCGCTTCGCGCTCGATTCCGCCATCAGCGCCCGTGTCCGCACTGCCTTCCCCTGGGCCACGTTCACCATCAATTTCTCGGGCTCGCTGGCACTGGGGCTGCTGACCGCCCTGTCGGCCGGACGGCTGCTGGACCCCGCCTGGGCCCTGGTGCTGGGCACAGGTTTCCTGGGCGGATACACCACCTTCAGCACCGCCAGCTACGAAACCGTGCGGCTGCTGGGCGAAAAACGCTACGCCGCCTCGCTGGCCAACGCCGCTGGGGTCCTTGCCGCCTGCACGGGGGCCGCGGCCCTGGGCTGGTGGCTGGGGTCGCTGGCCACCGGCCTGCCTGCTTCCTGAGCAGCAGGCTACGGATGAGAGGTGGACAATGATCGCGGACGGCTATCGTTGATAAACTTCCCGTGTCGTGACACTGAAGGGAAGCAACCATGAAACTCACTGTCAGCCTGCAGCTCACCCTCGACGGCGTCGCCCAGACAAACGGCGGCAACAACGAGGAGATGGACCCCGGTTTCACCCGCGGCGGCTGGGCGCTCCCGCACAACGACAACGATGCCGTGCAGTACATCCTGGAGACCTGGCAGCGTCCGGACGCGTTCCTGCTCGGCCGGAAGACGTACAGCCTGTTTGAGACATATTGGGGTGCCCGCAGCGACGACGGCAGCTTCGGCGAGGCGATCAGCTCGAAGCCGAAGTACCTCGTTTCCACCACCGTGAGCAACCCTGCGTGGCAGCAGACCACAGTCATCTCCGGAGATGTCGCGGATCATGTACGCAAGCTCAAGGCGCAGCCCGGCGGCGAGCTGCTGGTGGTTGGCAGCGCGGCGCTGGCGCGGTGGCTGCTGGAGCATGAGTTGGTCGACGAGCTGAACCTGCTCCAGTTTCCTGTCATCGTCGGCGAGGGCAAACGCCTGTTCCCTGAGCAGGGTACCGACTTCGCCCTCGAATTGACCGACTCCCGCGTGTTCGGCACGGGCATCGTTGCCCTCAGCTACAGGATGGGCGGCCGCCCCGAGTACGCCTGAGGCAAAACACGGCGTCGCGTGGCCAAAACGCTACCCGGCCAGGGCCGCAGCCAGCTCAGCACGGCTGGCAACACCGAGCCGGGCAAGGATGTTGCCCACGTGCGTGTCCACGGTGCGCACCGACAAGTGCAGCTTTTGGGCAACAGCCTTGTTGGACATGCCCGCGGCCACGAGGGCGGCAATTTCGTGTTGCCGCCTGGTGAGTTCGGCCCGGGCGGCCGGGGCCGGGAACCACAGCCCCAGCGCGTTCAGTCCGGCCACCGCCGCGCCGACCATGCCCGGCTCGGCCTCGATGAGGGCCCTGGCGTGGGACAGCAGGGCGTGCGGCAGCGGGCCCTCGACCCGGGCCGCGGCCGCCTCAACCCCCGGCAGCAGGGCAGCCCTCCGCGCGGCGGGGGCCTGCGCCAGCTGCAGGTGCGTTCCCAGCAGCACGCCGAGGGCGAGGCCGCCGGCATCGGACCAGTTGATGTAGTCGGCCACGAGCACCTCCAGCCCGGGCGTGCCCAGCGCACTCTCGGCCAGCAGCACCCGGTACCGGCTGTCGCATTCAATGTTGCGGTCGGAGTAGGGCGCGTTGTTGCGGTATTCCCGGCAAGCCTGCTGGGTGTTGCGGCGCTCGCCCAGCATGGCGTAGGCCTGGGCAAGCCCCGCCCAGGCTGTCGCCTCAAGGCCCGAGGGCGCACCCTGGCCCATGCGTGAGAGCCCGCCGCGCAGGTGCGCCACGGCATGGTCCCAGGCACCCAGCAGCACGGCGCTGTAGCCCTCGCCGGTCTGGATGAGTGCCGCGTGGTGGCGTTGGTGTGCATCCTCGGGCAGCTCCGGGAAGGTCAGCGCCGCGGCCAGATTGCCGGACCACACGGCGGCCCAGTACCGGGCACCGATGATCGCGGCCCGCACCAGCGGGAAATCGGCGTGCGCGGGACCCACGAGCTGCAGCTGAAGATCGGCAAGTTCAAAGGCCGCCACGGGCTTTCCCGACTGGCCCAGGGCGAAGATGTACGACGGCGCAAGGGTCATGTTGGCGGGGATGTCGGCTGCCGCCAGCTGGGGTGCCCAGCCGGCCAGCACCTCCGCAAAGCGGCCACCATGACCCAGCCGGGCAAGATGCTCCACGGACAGTTCGGTTGCTGCCACACCGGCGGGGTCCAGCTGCTTGGCCGCGGCGGCCAGCAGCTCAAGGGCGCCCTCGAGGTCCCGCCGGTGGAACTGGCGCAGGTCGGCACGGATGCGTGCCACCTGCACCAGGACGCCCTCGGGCAAGGGCTCCGTGCCGGCCTCGAGCAGGTCCAGGTCGGCCGCGGCGCTTTCACCCCAGCCGGCGTCGCGGTTGGCCCGCGCGCGCTGCAGCAGGGCTTGCGTGCGCTCCGCGGCGGAAATGCGCGGCTGTGCCAGGGCGGCCGTGGCCATGGCTGCGGCCCGTTCCGGCTGCGACATGGACTCCACCGCGGCCGACGCGGCCAGGAGCACGGGCACCCCCGGGCTGGCTCCGCATTCCATGGCCCATTCCACCCAGCGTGCCAGTTCCTGGTGGTTGTGGGGGCCGGGCTCGGGTGCGGGCAGGAGGTCAAAGAGCGCCCTGCGGCGGCGGGGGTACAGGAGCCCGCGGAGTGTCTCGGCGTACAGGGGGTGGCCGATGCGCACGATTTCCGGGCCCTGCGCGGCGGATATGGTGACGAGGCCGCGCTCCACGAGGTGCTTCAGGTCCGCGTCCGTGGCCGCCGGCCCCAGTGCGTGCAGCGGCACGGCCTCGGCCAGGGCCACAAGGTCCACCACGTCGCGGGCGGGTCCAGTCAGCGCCGTGACGTCTGCGGCCAGCAGGTCGGCCAGGCGCCGGTTGCTCCGCAAGGGGGCGGTCCAAGTCCAGGCGTGCCCGGAATGGACCACGTCCCCGGCCTCCACAATGGAAAACAGCAGCTCACGGACATGCAGCGGGTTGCCCCCCGTGGCGTGCCACAGCCGGTAAGCCATCTCGTTGGATGACGGGCCGGGCAGCACCTTGCCAAGGATCAGCCGGACGGCGTCGTAGGCAAGCGGCGTGAGGTCGGTGCGGTCCAGGTGCCCGCTGCGCCACAGGGCGTCCAGCGCCCGCGGCAGGCCGGGGTTCTCCCGCGCTGAGCCGACCAGCCGGGCCGCCCCGCCCGCTACGAGGCTCGCCAGCACGCCGGCGCTGACGTCGTCGAGCAGGTGCAGGTCGTCGCAGCCAAGCAGCGGCACGGCACCGGGCACCATGGCACCGATGATGGCGGCTGCGTGCGCGGCGAGCATTTCCGGCGGCGCGGACGATGGCACCGGAATGCCCAGCCATTGCTCGATGTAGACCGCACCCGTGCCGTGTTCCTGGGGAGCAGGCAAGCGCACGACGGCGTAGCCCTCGGCTTCCAGCCCGGCAAGGGCCCTGGCAGCCACCGTGGACTTGCCCAGTCCCGGGGAGCCCATGATGGCTGTCCCGCCGCTTCCGCCGGCCAAGCGGGAGGACAGGAGGGCAATTTCAGCCTCGCGCCCCACGATGGGCCAGTGCAGCCTGGGCGGCAGCGCTTGCAGCAGCGCGTCATGTGAGGCCAAAGGGCTTCCCCCGCGTGTTGTGGGCCACGGCCGTGCCGCCCGGGCCGCCGCGGACCCGGGGGCAGGCCCCGAATATGTTTACAACATAACCATACTTTGCCATGCGTGCCCCGGATTGCTCCGGGGCCTGCCCATATCGTGGCTACATTTGTACAAATTGAGGGAAATGTCGCGCAGCTTAAACAAGTCAGCCCGTGCGAGCATCGGCGAGATACTCGTACGGGCCTAACCGCAGCTAACTCTGAGAAGAGCGCATTGGCTAGAAAGAACATTACCTGCCTCCGGGGCGAAGGCGCGCATCCACAGACGGCATTGAGCCGGAAGTCACAGCTGCGCGGCACCGCCACCGAGGCCGATGAGCACCGCCCGCCCCGAAGCCGACGCCGCGGGGTCCAGTGCGCCGGGCCAGTCGGCGACCATGACGAGCAGCGTGTCCGCCTCCTCCCCGCCCACGGCACAGGAGAACGCCCCCTGGCCAATGTCCACCCGCCGGAGCACGTCCCCGCCCTGGGCCACCAGCACACAGCTCGCATTGGGCACATCTGCATACCAGATGCCACCGTCACCCAGGCAGATGCCGTCGGGTGCGCTGCCGGGCACCGCGGCCCAGACCCGGCGACCGGCCAGGGACCCGTCGGGCAGGATGTCGAAGGCGGTGAGGCAGCCGGCGTTCGATTCGGCAACGACCAGCGTGCGGCCGCCGTCGGCAATGGCCATGCCATTGGGGAAGGCGAGGTCCCGCGCCACAACCCGGGCACCGCCGTCGGGCGTCACGAGGGCAATGAGCCCGTGCGCCGACGCCGGTCCGGGGTAGTTGTAGCCGATGCAGTTCACATAGGCGTTGCCGCCATGCGTGGCGACCTCATTCCAGGGGGTGCCGGACAGCCCGTCCAGGGCGGCAAACTTGGCCAGCGTGCCCGCGGGCGTCAGCGCCAGCAGCTCGCCGTCGGCCCCGGAAACCACCAGGAGCTCGCCGTCGGGCAGCCAGTCAAAAGTGATGGGGAAGGACGGGACAGGAAAGCGCTGGTGCTCGGTGCCGTCCGGGTCCACCACGTGGATGAGCAGTGCCTTCCAGTCCGCAAACCAAAACCGTCCCCCGTGCCAGCGCGCCGACTCCCCCATGCCGATCCCTGTGGCAATGACGTGCTGGTTTTCCATGGCATTCCTCCCGGCGGGGTTGGATGGGGAACTGGGCCAGTTTAGGCTCCGTGGCGCGGTGGTGGAAAGGGCTGTTTTTGGGGGTGACCCACGCAACATTACTGACAAGTAACAAAATGCCTCCCCAAACGCGATCGGCCGGGGTACGCTGGCGTCCATGAGCCAATACCAACCTCCAATTGCAGACATAGCCTTCGCCCTTGAGCATGTTGTGGGATACCCGGACATAGCCGCATTGCCGGGCTTCGAGCACGCAGACCTCGACACCGCCGTCGAGCTTCTGGAGCAGTGCGGGGAGTTCATGGCCGAGGCCGTGGCACCGCTCAACCGGCAGGGCGACGTGCAGGGCTCCCGGCTCCTGGCGGACGGTTCGGTGGTGACCCCCGACGGCTTCAAGGAGGCGTATGCGCAATACGCCGACGCCGGATGGGGCTCGGTGCCGCTGCCGGAGGAGTTCGGCGGCGGCGGCTTCCCTCGGACCATTGGCGTGGCCATCCAGGAACTCATGACCAGCGCCAACATGGCGTTCTCCCTGTGCCCTCTGCTCACCCAGGGCGCCATTGAGGCCCTGCTGCACTACGGCAGCGACGAGCTCAAGGCGCGCTACCTGCCCAAGATGGTCAGCGGCGAGTGGACCGGCACCATGAACCTGACCGAGCCGCAGGCCGGCTCCGACGTGGGTGCCCTGACCACCCGTGCCGTGCCGAACGCCGACGGCAGCTACGCCATCACGGGCCAAAAGATCTTCATCACCTACGGCGACCATGACATGGCCGGGCAGATTGTCCACCTGGTCCTGGCCCGCACGCCGGGGGCGCCCGAGGGCACCCGCGGCATTTCCTGCTTCATTGTGCCCAAGTTCGCCGTCAACGACGATGGATCGCTGGGCGCGCGGAACGCCGTGGAGACGGTGTCGCTGGAACACAAGATGGGCATCCACGCCTCCCCCACCTGCGTGCTGCAGTACGAGAACGCCACCGGCTACCTCATTGGCGAGGAAAACAAGGGCATGCGGATCATGTTCGTCATGATGAACAGCGCCCGGCTCGGCGTCGGCGTGCAGGGCCTTTCCCTGGCGGAGCGCGCATACCAGCAGTCGCTGGAGTACGCGCAGCAGCGGGTGCAGGGCCAGGCCATCGGTGCCACGGGCGGCGGCTCCGCCATCATTGAATTCCCCGACGTGCGCCGGATGCTCCTGACGCAGCGGGCCGGCATTGCCGCACTGCGCTATCTCATGCTCCTTGATGCAAAGTATGTGGACCTGTCCATGAAGGCCCCCGACGCCGCCGGGCGGGCCCGGGCCGAGGAGATTGTTGGCCTGCTGACGCCCATCTGCAAGTCCTTCGGCACGGACATGGGCAACGAGCTCACGTCCCTGGCGCTGCAGGTCCACGGCGGCATGGGCTTCATCGAGGAGACCGGCGCCGCCCAGCACGTGCGCGACGTGCGGATCGCCGCCATCTACGAGGGGACCAACGGCATCCAGGCCGCGGACCTTGTGGGCCGCAAGCTCGGCGTCCGCGGCGGCGCCTCAGTGCTGGAGTTCCTGGCCACCATGCGGGAGATTGACACGGAGCTGGCGGCGGCCGGCAGCGGCTTCGAAGGCATCCGCGAGGAGCTGGGGCGCCAGTTCACTGCCCTGGAGCAGGCCACGCACTGGATGCTGAAGACGGGGCTGGCCGACCCCAATGCCGTCTTGTCCGGATCGACGCCGTACCTGCGCATGTGGGGGCTGTGCACGAGCGCCTGGATGCTGGCCCGTGCCGCAGTCGCGGCCGCGGGGACGGGGGACGCCGAGCTGGCCCGCGAGCAGCTGGTCCTGGCCCGCTTTTACGCCGGCCAGGTCCTGCCGCAGTGCGCCGGCCTGCTGGGCGCCGCCACGGCCGGTTCCGGTGACCTGTTCGCGCTCGACGCCGCCGGGCTCGCCGGCACGGCCCGCAAGGTGCGCCGCTAGCCTGCTGCCGCCTGGCCGTGGCCCGCGGGCGGTTCCCCGCCTCGGGCCACGGGCTGGCGCAGGATGGTCTTGAGTTTTTCGGGGGCGGCCTTGCGCGGGTCGCCCAGATAGATTTCATGGTGCCTGCCGTTGAAGTGCAGGCCGTGCTCCGGCATGAATTCGTGGTGGAGGCGTTCCAGGACGGGGCCCTCGGCATCATAGGGACCAATGTGCATGATCTGCACGCACAGGCCCTCATCGAGCTCCGCAACGCGCAGGCGGGGCAACCCCGGCAGCTCCTTCTTGCCGGCCACCAGCCGGACCATGGGCGCCACGAGGTCCGCCGGGGCCCAACCAGGCAGTGCGATCATCATGGTCCAATCCCAGCTTGCCTTGTCGCGTGCGGTGAAGGCCGCCATGTCCCGCGCCCACCACAGGCCCTCCAGGGGTGCCACGACACAGTCCTGCCCCAGTTCCTTTTTGCCGTGGAACTTCAGCGCGTACGCAACGGAGTACAGGGCCTCGAGCGCCTCGGTGTAGGCGGGCGCGGTGTTGGGGTCGCCATGGCCGTCGATGGCAAGGTATGCCAGCGGCGGGACCTGGACGATTGAGAAGCTTCGCGCACTGGGGGCGTACAACTCCCTGTGTGCCCTCTTGATGTCATACTTTTCCACGCGCCGCTAGTCCTTTTCCGGAAGGGCGGCGGGGATGCGGGCGAGCATGCCGCCGTCGGCCCTGATCTCGGCGCCGGTGACAAAGCTGGCCTCGCTGCTGGCCAGGAAGCAGGCCACCTTGCCCACTTCCAGGGGCTGCCCCACCCGGCCCAGCGCATGGGCCGTGCCCCAGTTGGCGATGGTCCGCTCAATGCCCTCGGGAGAGCCGTCTGACCAGTCGGCGGCCGCCTGCCGCAGCATGGGCGTGTCAATGGAGCCCGGGAGCAGGGAGTTGACCCGGACGCCATGGCGGGCCTCGTCGACGGCGAGTGCGCGGGCCATGGCGTTAAGTGCACCCTTGGTCATGGCGTAGCCAACCACATTGTTTTGCGCCGCGACACCCTGCACGGATGAGATGAGGGTGATGGTGCCTTGCGTGCGGCGGATTTCCGCGATGGCCGCGTGGACTGCCAGGAAGACGCCGCGGACATTGACGGCGTAGACGCGGTCAAAGTCCTCCGGCGTGGTGGTCTCCGCGTCCCCGTATGTTTGGATGCCCGCCGAGGTGACCAGGTGGTCGATGCGGCCAAACTCGGACAGGGCCAGTGCAACTGTGCGCCGGTGCACATCCTCGCTTGCGACGTCTCCCCAGATTCCCACGGCCCTGCCGCCGGCCCCGAGGACCTGGGCCACCGCGGATTCCACCGGCGCCTGCGTCAGTCCGTGGACCACGACGGCGGCACCCTCGGCTGCGAAGGCCTCGACGGCACCGCGCCCGATCCCCGTTGACCCGCCAGTGACGATGACGACCTTGCCTTCATGCCGAAGCACACCCATGTTCCCCATGCCTCTCGTTCTTGTTCCAATCCCGGTCCGGACCGTGTCCGGCCCGGGCGGTCGCTTGAAGGCTAGTGCATGGTTGCCGCCGGCACCAAGGGGTCAGCTGGGCCGCCGGCACAAAGTGGCGCCGTTACAGGATGAACACCATTTTCTTCCCGGAAGCAACAATATTTCCAATATAACTCATATCTATTGTCCTTTTGGCTTAGCTTAGTTCGACTCTATTGCTTCCAAATGCCCATCATTGCCACAATGAATCAGATCCATTGGAGTCCTGCGAACGGCGGCCAATGTGAGCCGCCCGGGCCATGGCCAGGGGTGGCGCAGCGAACGAATAGGCCCCGTTTGAGGGCACAACTTCCAGGGGAGGGCCCATTCGATGAAAATCACCCACGTGCGCGTTGTGCCTGTCAAGGTGCCCGCAGCCGAACCTGCCTTCAAATGGCGCGATGGCCTACCGGGAAGTTCGGGCCCCTATGAGGGCGCCGTCCTGCGCATCTCCACCGATGTTGGGGCAGAAGGCGTTGCCGTCTTTGCCCGTCCGGGCGCCGCAACCATGTTGCAGGACCTGGTGGACAGGCTCCTGCGCGCGGAACTCGTTGGCCAGGACCCGTTGCGCCGCGAATACCTGTGGCACCGCCTCTGGGAACTGGACCGCATCGACGAAATCCCGCTTCCAGCCCTTGGCCTGGTGGACACCGCCCTTTGGGACCTGGCCGCCCGGCTGCAAGGCCTACCCCTGTGGGAAGTTTTGGGCGGCTTCCGTGACAAGATCCCGGCCTACGCATCAACATCCACCTTCGCCAACATCCCGGAATTTCTCGACGTCGCCACACAATGCCTCGAGCTCGGATACCAGGGCATCAAACTCCACGCCTGGGGCGACGCCCGCCGCGACGCCAAGCTATCCCAGGCCCTGCGCGAGCACGTAGGCGGGGACGTCCCCCTGATGTACGACGGATCCGCCGGCTTTGACCTGCCCGACGCCACCTACCTGGGCCATGCCCTCGCCGACGCCGGCTACCTCTGGTACGAGGAACCCATGCGCGAATTCAGCATCACCGCCTACCGGCGCCTGGCCGAAACCGTGCGCGTGCCGCTCCTGGTGGCCGAGACCTCCGATGGCGCCCACATGAACTCCGCCGACTTCATCGCTGCCGGCGCCGCCACCTTCGGCGTAAGGATCAGCACGAATCTGCGCGGTGGCGTCACGGGTGCCATGCGCACGGCGCACCTCGCAGACTCCTTCCGCCTCCGCGCAGAACCCCACGGTTCCGACCTGCCAACACACCACCTGTGCATGGCCGTCCCCAACGCCACCTACTTCGAGTCCCTCGTCACCAGCACCGCCGTGGTGCGCGACCCGCACATCGACGCCAACGGCATGCTGCACGCACCCACCTCACCCGGCATCTCCTTGCCGGCGTTCATCGACTATCCCGCCGAGCTTTCTGAGTTCGTCGAAGAATTGCCTGTCTTCCCCTGATAGGCATGTTCCCCACCCAACAGAGAACAAAAGGAATGACAATGATGTCAGCAAGTCCACCGCGCGCCCTGCGGCGTGTTGCCCTGACCGGGGCTGCAGCGCTCATCGCCGCGGGCCTGGCCCTGCCGGGTGCTGCGCAAGCGCAGCAAGTCCCCGGCAACGCCCCCTTCATCAACTCGTGGCTGGTCTCCGGCCCCTACGACACGGCCGTGGCCGACGGGATTTACGGCTGCACTGTGCCCACGGTCAGCAACCTCGCCAGGTCCGCAACAGCGACGGCCTCCTCTGCGCTGGCGCCCAATCCGGCGGCACAGCTCAATGACGGCGACGTCCGCAAGCAGTGGGTGGCCGAGGGCGACACGGCCCCCTGGGCCAAGTTGACGTGGGCATCGCCCATCTCCCTGAACGAGGTCCGGATCGCGCAATGGGGCGACGGCCGCCATGTGAACGGCGCCTACCAGCTCACGTTCACGCTCGCCGACGGCTCGAGTGTCGAGTCGCCGCGGGTGGCCAGCACGTCCGGCTCCCCCACCTCACCCACGATTTACACCCATCCCTCGACGCTGCAGGGCGTCGTGTCGGTGACGGTGGCCGTTGACCCGGGCCTGGTCCCCTACCCCTCCATCACGGGCCTGTCCGAGATCGAGGTCTATGAACGGTCGCAGCCGGCAGAGGGCAAGGAACCGATCACCCCTGCCCTCGGCGGACAGCTCACCCCCGGCGCCACGGACGGCAAGTGGGAGTACTTCGATGACCGCGTGTACAACCGCAACTACGACGACTACCAGGACCTGTACGGCTACTTTTCGGTCAAAAAGGGCGAAGACACCCGCAACAAGTACGTCTACGCCCACAGCTACGTGTACAGCCCCGAGGCCCGGAAGGCATTTGTCAACGTCGGCGCCAGCGGTTCATACCGCCTCTACGTCAACGACCGCTGCATGACGGCACCGAGCACCCCCGCCGAGGTCCAGAAAGACCAGACGCGGCAGGAAGTTGAGCTCAAGGCAGGCTGGAACAAGGTCCTGCTCCAGATCCAGCACACGTACACCGAGGACCTGAACGCCAATGGCGTCCCGGCCGCCAAGGACCAGAATGTGGCCTACCTCGGGTTCTATGGCCGCATCAGTGATGCCAACGGCAACCGCATTGACGGGATTCAAAGCTCCGTCGAGGGCCCCGGCAAGGCGCTGTCGATCGACACCCAGGCGCTGAAGAATCAAGGTGGCGGGGAGGATTCACTGCCGTCCGGAACACTACCGACCGGTTACCTCGAGTGGCCGTATGTATGGAACGGCTCGGTCACCAACAACCGCTACGGCGTCTCGGCCTCGGCCTTCCAGTTCATCGCCAGCGGCGGCCAGCCCGGTTACACCTGGAAGCTGGTGGACGGCGCACTCCCCGACGGGCTGGAGCTGACCCCGGACGGCCGGATCGCCGACGGGTTCGTTAACGGCAAGCCCGACCTCGCCAGCGGCAAGGGCATCATCAGCGCCTCTGCACGCATTGGCGACTACAAGTTCACCCTGGCCGTCACGGATGCCTCGGGCGCAACAGTGAACAAGGAGTTCACGCTCACCGTCAAGGACCGGCCCAACCGTGACTTTGAGGAGGGGCGCGTCAGTGCCTTGACGCACGCAACACCCATCTACAACTACTTTGTGGACCCGAACTACTCGGTGGACCAGTGGGCCCAGCGGGCCCAGAAGCAGGGCCACTCACTCGTTGCCCTCGAGGCCCTGCAGCAGAACTACCACTGGCCGTCAAAGTTTGCCGATCCTGCGCATGACCGCAACCAGTACATGCCCAAGGATGCCAACGGCAAGGTGGTGGACGGACTCAAGCCGTTCGCCGACGCCGTGCGCCGCTACGGCATGGACCTGGGAATCTACTACGCCACCGAGGGCGGCGGGCTCCAGCACTACTCAACGGATGTTTTCGTGCAGAACGTGGAGGACCTGCTGGAGCGCTACAACCCCAGCTACCTCTACTTTGACGGCCCGCAGGCCATGCCCGGGGCGAACTACGACGTGATGTACAGCGCCGTGCGCAACCACGGCAACGACGTCGTCATTGATTCAAATGCCTGGGGCGAGGAATTCGGCGATCCAGACATCCGCACCGATGAGGCCTCGGGCATGTTCTCCAATGCAGGCGCCAACCACCTGGCCAAGCGCACACCGGTGGAGCCCTGGAAGATGATCCGCACCCAGAACCAGCAGTCACCGTACTACGGCCAGCGCGACGATTTCCGGATGGTGGCCCAGGAGACCATCATGAACGCCGGGCGCGGCTACGTCGACAACAACGACCAGACGGTGATCGACAGCCGCGGACCGAACTGGCACTCCCCCACGGAGATGGCAACCCGCTACCCCAAGGGTGTCCAGGAATTCATCGATGTGCGCGAAGCCATGGTCGACTGGTGGCAGCCGGCGGCGGGCATCAACCTGCATGAATCGATCACCGGCACGACCCCCCGCTTCCTGCCCGGATACGGCTACGAAGACGACGGGCAGGGCAACTACGACAAATTCGCCCACCCGAACGCGGCCACCGGCCCGCAGTGGGGCTACGCAACAAGCCGCGACAACAACATCTACCTTCACATCGTGAAGGGCCCCGACGGCAAGAAGGGCTTCGACGCCATCACGGGCAATTCCCTGGACGTCGGCGGCATTGCACACAAGGTCAAGTCCGTCACGCTGCTCAACACGAACAAGCCGGTCAAGTCCTTCAAGCAAGACGGCGCATCGCTGGCCATTGACCTGTCCGGCATCGCCGCAGACCCGATCGACACCATCATCAAGATCGAAACCGACGACAAGGCACGCAAGTACCAGCTGACGAACCTGACAGTCGATGCGCAGCCGCTGGATGAGGGCAAGCTGGCGCTGAGTGCCGGCGGATACATGAAGTACCCCTCGCTGGCCACCTCGGTGGAGAAGGTCAAGTTCAAGTCCTCCAGCAACAAGGTCGCCAAGGTCCGCAAGGACGGCGTGGTGGAGCCCGGCGCGGACGGCACGGCAACGGTCGCCATCACGGCCGAGTCCGGCGGTGTCAAGAAGGCCACAGAGGTCAAGGTCTCGGTCCTCAACGGTGTTGCCTTCATCGGCGAGGACCTGACCGGGGCCGTGCTGCGCCTCGACGGCAAGGAGGCGTTCGGGACATTTGGCAACGGCGCGGCAGCTTCCTATGCACTCGACGGGCGCTCGGTGAACGGCCAGTCCGTCCGCCTGGATGCAGCCGACATTACGTGGCACACCGGCACAGTCGCTTTGTCGGGCGGCACCAAGACGGCACCCATTGCCATCACCGAGGTGGACACGTTCACCATTGCCGACGGCAAGGTCACCATGCCCCACGTCTCGTCAACAACGCGCGGCGTTGTCTGGGCCGAGGTCAAGCTGGGCGGAAAGTCCGTCACCAGCAACCGGGTGTTCTTCGACATGCTGCCCACAGGCAACCTCGCCGCAACAGCGAAGGCCACGGCCAGCGACAACTCCCCCTCAGCGGCCAAGCTGGTCGACGGGATCGGCATCGATGCTGCCAACCTCGCCGGTTCCGGCTGGTCGGCACCGGGCGAGAAGGCCTCCTGGGTCCAGTTTGAGCTCGGCAAGACTGCTGTCCTGTCCGGCGTCGAGCTGAAGTTCAATGTGGCCAACCACCGCTACGTCAATGCTCCGAAGAAGATCAACCTCCAGACCAGCGCCGACGGTGCCACCTGGGTTGATGCGGGGACCGTGAACGGCCCTGGCGGCCAGTCCTACTTCGGCACCATCAACAGCTACCCGCTGGCGGGCTCGGCCAAGTATGTCCGGGTTTCCTTCCCGGAGGGTTCGCAGGGATCCACCCTGGACCTGCTCGAGGTCGCTATCAACGGCAAGTAGAAATGAGGCGCCGCACCCCTTCTGGGTGCGGCGCCTCATTGCTTGTGCGGGGTCCCGGTTCAGCCGAGGCCGGGTTGCCGGTCACGGGACGTAGAGGCGCATCCGCGGCTGCCATGGCTGCCCATGCGTGGTCGTGCATCTGGGGCAGCGGGTGTGCCGACACGCGGTAGCCGTTGAGCCACTGCCACGAAGTCCTCCGGTGCAGCCTTGCGCAACTCTTCACGCAGCGCATGCAACTTCGGCGTTGGCACGCCCGAAGCAGTGACCTTGGATAAATTAACAGTGATCCCGTGGGCACAGAAACGCCCGGCGCCGCCTTGGGGGCAGCACCGGGCGCTTGAGCCTGTCACTTGCGTCCCGGGCGCGGGGATCCGCGCCACGGGACTGGAACTACGGCCGCTTGACGGTCACCACCGCCTTGGCCTTGACCGGGGTGCCGGCAATGGTGCCCTCGACGGCGAACCATCCGGCCGCGGCGACGTCGGCTGCCGGGATTGGTGCCCAGCTGACCGGGACGGCTTCGGTGCTGCCGTCGGTGAACACCGCATTGACCTGTGCCGGCAGCGCCGGCAGGGCACCGACAACCGTGTCCGCCACCGTGGTGATGGCGTCGGCGACGGCCCGTTCAGTTTGCGGGCCGAAGACCTGGAATTCGGCCAGGCCGGATTCGGATCCGATCGCCACATTGTCAAAGGGCATGTTCGGGTCAATGGTGAACTTCAGCCACGAGGTGGTGACTGGGGCATCGAGCTGCACGATGTTGTCCGGCTGGCCATCCCATTTCATGCCGGTGACCATCTTGGACCCGCCTTCCCACTCGAGCAGGCCTTCACCGGCGCGGTCCACCGCGGCGCCGCGCTCCACCAGGTTGATCCGGTCAATCTGCACGGGATTGGGGAAGCGGAGGGTAATGGTGGGTGTCGCGTCGGACTTCTTTGCCGCCCAGGACGTCGACTTGTTCCCATCGAGGGCCTTGGCTCCCACATAGCGTGAGTCCGCATCGTTTCCGTCCGGGTTGCCGTTGCGGTCACGCACGGATGACACGCTCACTTCGGCCAGTCCGGCGAGGTTGTCGCCGCTGGCTTGCAGGGTTGCGGTGTTGGTGCTGACAACCACGCCGTCCAGGGTCACGGTGGCCACAACGCTTGAGCTGAACGTTCCCGCAATGGGCTCCTTCAGGACGATGACGTTGCTGCCGGGCACTTGCTGGAGCCGGTTGTCGCTGAAGGAATAGGTTACCTCCGCGCCTGCCACGTTGGCCGGCTCACCTGTGTTCAAGACCCCTTCCAGGGTGGCAACCACAGGGGATCCGACGCGGATGTTCGCTTTGTCCAGCTTCAGTGTTGCGGAGGTCAGGTACGTGGGCAGCGTGATGCGCAGGTCCTGGTCCACGTCCACGTACAGTTCCCCAGCGGCGCGGTAGCCATTGCGGCTGGCAGCCACGGCAATCTTGGCCCGCCCCGGCGCAACAGCGGTGGCAGTCCCCCGCGCGTCGACCGTGGCAACGGCCGGGTTCGCACTGGAGTAGGCCAGCTCACCCTTCTTCAGGTCAACGGGCTGGTCCATGAAGGACTTGCCCTGGCTCTTGATCTTCGCGGTCCGGCGGTCCTTGGCCACATCCGCCTCAAGGGCGATGCTTCCCAGCGCCGTCATGTCACGCAGGGAGTGGACCTGCACTTCCAGGACGTCGACGGGGCTGCCGTCCTGGCCTCCCCCGGGGAAGGACACCCGGACATACCGGGCCTGCACGGTGGTGTGGTTCGGATCCACGGGGTAGTTGTAGTAGAGCCCTTCCTGTTCCCAGCCATACAGCGTGGTGTCACTCTTGGGCACTGCCTTGGTGTTGCGCTGGGTGGGAAGCCCGCCGCCGGAGAGCTCCGAGGTTTCCGTTCCCGTTGTCCAGCTCTCACCGTCCTTGCTGTACTCAATCTTCAGCTGCTTCGGCACGTTGTAGTACGTGACATTGTCCCGGTTGGGCATGTGGTGGTTGAAGAAGACATTCACGCGACTGAGGTCCTGGACTGACTTCAGGTCGTAGCTCAGGCTGCCGGCCTCCCCTGCGGGAACCACCCACTTGTCTGCATTGCCGCCTGCGGCATCATTGATCGTGCCATTCGAAAGGCTCTTCGCATGGTCGGTGTCCGTGGAAACCTCAGGAACAATTCCGGCCGCCGCGTTGCTGTCCGGCTTGATGGTGACAAAGTTGCGGGTCGAGGTGAAGGCCTTGCCGTCGATGGTGACATCGGCCCAGTAGCTGTACATGGTGGGCTTGGTGACGCTGCCGGTGACTTCCAGGACCCCGTCCTTGACGTCGAAGGGCACCTTGTCGGCTGTGACCTCGCTGATGTCAACCTTGCCGGAGGGGATGTCGCGGCGTCCATTGACTGTCGCAAAGTGGTACTTCACGTCGCCCGCATTCGGGATGTCGACCTGGCCGCCCTTCTCGGTGTACGCCTGGAAGGCAACGGGCACCTGCTGGCGGACCTGCAGCTCCTTCCAGAACTGCGCTCCGCCGGTTGTCATCTCGACGCCGGTGAGCGGAAGGTTTGGTGAGATGACGCCGTCGCGGACGATCACCGGGTAGGTGTCTGTCTTCACCTGCGCCGCATTCACGCCGTCCTTGTAAGTTGCGGTGACGGTGATTGTCGCTGTGCCGTCACCCTTGGCCTTGATTTTTCCGCTCGCCCCGCTGGGCGAAGCGACCGACTTGTTGTCGCTGCTGTACGTCAACTTTGCCGGTGCCAGGACGTTGGTGAGGCCGTTCAGGTAGCTTTCGGCACGGAGCTGCAGGGTGCCTGCATCCTTTTGGCTGCTGAAGGCCTTGACGCCGCTCAGCTTGTAGTCGCGCACAGGGTTGTCCGTGGTGACCTTCAAGATGGTGTCGATCGGATCGGCGCTGACCGTGGAGCTGTCAATGGTGGCATAGTACTTCTCCCCCACCCTCTTGGAGGTGAAGTCCAATGATTTGCCTTCGTTGAGCCATTCGACCTTCGTGACGGGGTGGCTGAACGGTCCAATTTCGCTCAATTGTTCCTGGCCGGCCAACCCGGACTTGGCCGTTCCCTTGATGTAGTTCTCGATCAGGTGCAGGTAGACGTACTGGTCGCGGGCCATGGCGTAGCCCCAGTCGGGCCCCTGCCCGAACGCAATCGCCTTCTGGGGGTCCTCGAACCATCCCGGCTTGAGGTCGTAGTCGAGCGTGTAGGGCGTGGTGCCATAGAGGGACTCGCGCAGGTCCGGTCCACCGGAGTTGTCCATCCAGGTGATGATTGACTTGCGCATGTCCGAGAGCTGCTGGGAGGAGATGGGCACCATGGAGAAGATGTTCTCGTTGTCCAGGTTGGAACTGAGGTTGTCCATGCCGCGGCTGACGGTGATCGAGGAGTCATAATTCATGACGTATCCGTGGCCGTATTGGTTGATCATCTCCTTGGTGGCCTGGGTCCAGTCATCACGCTCGTTGCCCTTGGCGTACTGAGTCCAGACGTCCAGGGCCGTGGTGTAGGGATCGTTCCACTCTTCGTGGGCGGTCTTGCGGCCCTGTTTGAGGATGCCGTTGACCCAGCCGCCCTCGTTGTAAGGTTCGGCGTGCCAGAAGGGCCGCTCGTGCAAGGTGATGTCCTGGTCACCAGTCTGGGCATTGGGGTTTGCATCGATCAGGACCCGGTCATTGAAGTTACGGGCCGAGCTCCAGGCCACGTCAACGTTGGAGTATGACTCGGGGCCGCCGTCGGCAAACACGTACCAGGGATCGTACTTTGCCACCAGGCCTTGGATGTCGCTTTCAAGGATTTCACGGCCTTCGTACAGCGAGGAGAGGTAGACGCCGAATTTCAGGCCTTGGCGTTCGGCCGCTTCCTTTGCCTGCTGGACCCGGTCGCGCACATGCCAGCTGCCGTCGCCGGCCTGCTGCAGGGCGTTGTACTTGAACAGCTTGTTGCCGTTGTTCGGTGTCAGGTTGGCGTTCGGGGAGGGCCAGAAATACACGGTGTTTTGGACGGTCTCGGTGGAGAGCATGGTCATGCCCATCTCTTTTGCCGTCTGGGCCCACTCGTCATAGTTGTAGTTCGGGTCATAGAGGTTGGGCATGGTGCCGGTGGTGTGCGACAGTGCGGACATTTTCCCGTCGATGAACCAGTCCACGGGGTTCTTCTTGGCCGTGATGGTGAACTGCTTGCTCGCGGTGCCGCCATCGGCGTCGGTGACCTTGACTGTGAAGGCGTAGTCCTTGGCCCCGCTCCCGTGGGCCCCGTCCTTGACCGTGCCCTCGATGCGGCCATCGGCTGCAAGGGCCAGGCCCGGAGGAAGGTCCCCGCCGGCAAGGCTCCAGCTGTAGCCGGGCGCTCCGCCCGCGGCCTGGAAGGTGAATGCCGAGGCCTGGGGCGCGATTGAGGAGGTGTTTGCCTTGCCGTCAAGGGTGGCCTTCATGGCGACATAGGGGTTCTCGTCGTAGGCGTACGGCAGGACGTTGGCCGGGAACTCGTTGGCAGGCACGTTGGCGTTGCGCGCCTCGAAGGCTTGCTTGTCGACGTCGAGCCCGCCTGTTGCGATGGACAGCCCGCCGGTGCCGCCCGCCACGGAATAGCTCAGATTGGGCACCTCGTTGCCGGCGGTGTCGGAGATCCGTGAATAAAAGCCCAGGAAATTCTTGTTGGCCCCGGGGTCCTTGTGCTGGATCTCGAGGACCAACTTGTTCCAGCCGGCCTTCAGCGAGACCGGGTAGCGCGTCCCGGACTTGCTCACCCGGTTCGCTATGGCCGTTTGGGCGCCCACGCGCGCATCATTGGCGTAAACCCGGTAGACACCTGACCCGCCAAGCTGCCACTGCACGTCCTTGGCGGTAGGGCTGAAGACGTACGTGGCCGCCAGGACCCATTTGTCGTCGGTGGGCTGGCCCTGCTTGACGTCGAAGTAGCCCATCAGGTCGTTGTAGTCGTCGTAGTTGCGGTTGAATATCCGGTCGTCGAAATACTGCCAACTGGATTCTTCGGCGCTGCCGGGTGCCGCCAGTTTGGCGCCAAGCACGGGTGTCACGGCACCGGCGTTGCCCTCGGCCACGGGCGCCGTGAACGGGCCCGAGACCAGCCACTGGTTTTGGTAGGGCGCGGTGCCGCCTGTCTGCATGGCTTGTGCCGGCGGCGTCGCCAGCACTGCGCCGGAGGCCAGCAGGGCCGTGGTCATGGCCACGGCTGCCGTTCTGTGCGCTGCAATGCGCAATCTCTTCATCATTGCGTCCTTAGCTCTTCGTTGAGTTGGCGGCGTTAGGCCGCCGGAGAACGGTATGCATCGAAACTAATGCATCGCGTCGAAAGGAAGTAGATCAGATCAATTTCAGGCGAACAAGGGTTGACTTCAGCCATTTAATCGGCATGACGGGACAATTTCCGAACAACTAGCCGATTGGACAGGTCAATCGTGGAGTATTAGTCACATTCTTCGATACGCTTCGGCCGGCCGGCGGCCCTCCTGCAGCGCCAGCCGGGCGTGCAACTTCGTATGCCGCCGTTAGGGTGGTGCCATGGCCACCGACAAATCCACCCACGTGACATCCCCTGGCGTGCGCCAGTTCATCGTCGACGCGCTGCTGTTCGACCTGGACGGCACGCTCATCGACTCCACCCCCGCCACGGAGCGGGCCTGGCGCACGTGGGGCCTGCGCATGGGGCTGGAGAATTTCAGCTACGGCGCACACGGCATCCCGGCCCAGGCCCTCGTGGAACAGGTGGTGGAACCGGCCCGTTGGGCCGAGGCGTTTGAGTTGATCAAGGAGCTCGAAACCTCCGACACCGCAGGCGTGGTGTGCAAGGACGGCGCCAAGGCGCTGCTGGAGGGGCTGCCGCCGGGATCCTGGACCATCGTCACCTCCTGCACGCAGGGCCTTGCACAGGCCCGCCTGGGGACCGCCCGGCTAGCGCAGCCTCCCCACATGGTCACGGCGGACCAGGTTTCGAAGGGCAAGCCCCACCCCGAGCCGTTCCTCCTGGGCGCCAGCCGGCTTGGTGTGGACATTGGCAGCTGCCTGGTGCTGGAAGACGCCCCGGCGGGGCTGGCCGCGGGGCGCGCCGCCGGGGCTGTGACACTGGCCGTGGCGGGAACCAGCGAGGCCTCGGAGCTGGAAGCCGATTTCCTGGTGCACAGCCTGGCGCAAGTGCGCGTGGACGTGGCCGGCGACGGGCGCCTGCGCGTCACACTGTCCGGCGGCTGAGCCGCCCCAGGCCGGGGTTCCCGCTCCGCATCCGGGAAATGACACCGGTCCCCCAAACTGATCCCGGAATCCCGGGATCGAAAGGCGGGATCGGCGTCAGAAAGTGCCGGGGCAACAAAAAACCGCCCAAACCCCGGGTGTTCCCAGTGTTTGAGCGGTTTTTGTTCGGTCGGGCTGACAGGATTTGAACCTGCGACCCCTTGACCCCCAGTCAAGTGCGCTACCAAGCTGCGCTACAGCCCGAAAGTTCATTCCCTCGGAGATTATCTCCACCGGCTGAACCAACGGAAAAAGCTTACCCCATATTTTGGGGCGCTTTGACCAATCCTGCTGTGATGGCCATCTCATTTCCCGGCCGGAGTGGAATCCGGCCGGGAAATGGGGGCTTTGCTACTTCTTTCGGCTGCGCTTTTCGCGCACGCGCATGCTGACCTCGATGGGCGTGCCCTCGAAGCCGAACGTTTCGCGCAGGCGGCGCGTGATGAAGCGGCGGTAGCCGGGATCCAGGAACCCGGTGGTGAACAGCACGAACTTCGGCGGCCGGCTGGAGGCCTGCGTGCCGAAGAGGATGCGGGGCTGCTTGCCGCCGCGGACCGGGTGGGGGTGCTCGGCAACCAGCTCGCCCAGGAACGCGTTCAGGCGGCCCGTGGGAATGCGGCGGTCCCAGTTTTCCAGCGCCAGGTCCAGGGCGGGCACCAGCTTGTCCTTGTGCCAGCCGGTCTTGGCCGACATGTTCACGCGCGGGGCCCAGGCCACGTGGGCCAGGTCCTGCTCAATTTCCCGTTCCAGGTACTTGCGGCGCTCGTCGTCCAGCAGGTCCCACTTGTTGAAGGCGAGCACCAGGGCGCGGCCGGACTCGATGGCCAGCTGCAGGATGCGCACGTCCTGCTCGCTGAGGACCTCGTCCACGGCCAGCAGCACCAGGGCCACCTCGGCCTTTTCCAGGGCACCCTGGGTGCGCAGGGAGGCGTAGAAGTCGGCGCCCTGGGCCATGTGCTGGCGGCGGCGGATGCCTGCGGTGTCGACGAAGCGCCAGGTGCGGTCGCCCAGTTCGATGAGCTCATCGACGGGGTCGCGGGTGGTGCCGGCCACGTTGTCAACCACAACGCGCTCGGAGCCCACCAGCTTGTTCAGCAGTGAGGACTTGCCAACGTTGGGGCGCCCGATCAGGGCGATGCGGCGCGGGCCGCCCGTGCGCTCGACGCCGGCGACGGCGGAGAACTCGGGCAGGACGTCCATGACGCGGTCCAGCATGTCGGCAACGCCGCGGCCATGCACGGCCGAAACCGGGTGGGGCTCGCCCAGGCCCAGGCCCCACAGCGATGCTGCGTCGGCTTCCTGCACCAGGTCATCAACCTTGTTGCCCACCAGGATGACGGGCTTCTTGGACTTGCGCAGCATGCGCACAATGGCCTCGTCGGAGGCGGTGATGCCAACAATGGCGTCCACCACCAGCAGCACGGCGTCGGCCATTTCCACGGCGATTTCGGCCTGTTCGGCCACGCGCAGATCGAGGCCGCGGGCGTCGCGTTCCCAGCCGCCGGTGTCAACGAGCGTGAAGTTGCGCCCGTTCCATTCGGCGGAGTACTGGACGCGGTCGCGGGTCACGCCGGGGGTGTCCTCCACAACGGCCTCGCGGCGGCCCAGGATGCGGTTGACCAGCGTGGACTTGCCAACGTTGGGACGTCCCACAATGGCCAGCACGGGGTCCTGGCGCAGCGAGTCCGCGCTGGTGCCGTCGTCGAACTCGCCGGAGAGCAGGGCTGCATCCTCGGCGTCGAGCTCGTAGTTGGCCAGGCCGGCGAGGAGGCTGGCTGCGCGGGCATCGGCGTCCTCATCGGAGATCGCCGCTAGCCGCTCAGCAATCTGGTCAGTGCCTGTGGGCTCGTAGTCCTGGTGGCCAAGCTCACCAGCACCTGCGGGTTTTGCTGACGTGGAGTCGCTCATTGTTGCTGTCCTTTTTGCTGTGAAGATGGGTGGTCGTGCACGGGCAGTTGCTGCCCGGTTGCGGATTGTGCCGCGGAAATGTGCGCCGCCAGCCGCAGGCGGATGTGTTCTGTTGCCCTGTCCATTGAAACACGGCCGGAAACTCCCGGCTCACGCCCAATTTGCAGCGGCTCCCCAAACACCACGTGCAGCCTGCGGCGCGGGGCCGGAATGGTGTCCCGGTGTTCGCCGTTGCGTCGGGTGCCCAGGATGGCCACGGGAACGACGGCGGCACCCGAGTTCAGTGCCAGCCACGCCACCCCGCTGTTCATGGTTGAGGCATCGCCTGTCCCCCGGGTTCCTTCGGGCAGGATGCCGATGCAGTCGCCGCGGTCCAGGACTTCCCTGGCGTAGGCGAGGGCTGCCCGGTCGCCGCTTCGGTTGACCGGAATTTGCCCCGAGGCGTGCAGCACCCAGCCAAGGAATCCCTTGAACATGTCGTGGCGGACCATGACGTGCATGTACCGGCTGCTGGCGCCAACCATGACGGGCCCGTCAAGGTAGCTCAGGTGGTTTGCCGCGAACACCACGGGACCGGTGGCCGGGATGTTTTCGCGCCCTAAAACCTTTGTGCTGTACACAATATGGTCCAGGACCCGGCCCAGTGGCCGGCTCCAACGGGTCTTCCAGCGGGGCGGGGCCGCCGTCAGCACGCGCAGCGGCTTGTTGCCTCCGCTCATGCAGCCGGGCCCGCGTTGACGGCCTGGCGCACCACGGCGATGACGGCGTCAACGGTCTGCTCAAAGTCGAGGTCCGAGGAATCCACCGTGTACACGCCGTCGGCGGCACGGTGGAAGTCAACCACTGTGGAGTCCTTGGCGTCGCGGGCCAGGACCTGCTCCACCAGCTGCTCGGCGCTCTGGGTGCCGCCGAGCTGCAGGCCGCGGCGTCGCAGCCGGGCCTCCTCGCTGGCAGTCAGGATCAGGCGTGCCTCGGCGTCGGGGGCCACCACTGTGGTGATGTCCCGGCCCTCGACCACGATGCGGCGGTGGTGCTCGGCGATCAAGGCACGCTGGCGGCGCACCAGTTCGGCGCGGGCGCCCAGGTTCGTGGCCACGGCGCTGACGGCTGCGGAGATCTTGGGTTCACGGATCGCGTCGGTGACGTTGATGCCGTTGACGCGGAACAGCTCCACGTCCGGGCTCATGGTCTGCTCCATGGTGATGGTGCGTGCGGCGGCCTCCACGGCTGCCGCGTTCTCCAGGTTGATGCGGCCGTTCAGGCAGTGCCAGGCCACGCTGCGGTACATGGCGCCAGTGTCAAGGAAAGCCAGGCCCAGGCGCTTGGCCACGGCCTTGCTGACACTGGACTTGCCCGAGCCGGAGGGCCCGTCAACGGCCACCACGAGCGGCTTGCCCTGGCGCAGCGTCTGCTCCGGGGAGTGTTCCTGCGTTGCTTCCGTGTTGCTCATTGAAGTACCTTCCAACCGCGTTGCGTCAATTCATCCACCAGTGCCACCCTGCGCGAGGGCAACACGGAAAGTTCCACCATGCCCACCTGCAGCCCGGCCGAGTGGTCCAGGCGCAGGTCCTCGACGTTCACGCCGATCTCGCCGATCTCGGTGAGCAGCCTGGCAATCTGGCCCGGCTTGTCGTCCACCAGGACGGTGAGCCAGGAGTACTGCTGGGCGGGGCCGCCGTGCTTGCCGGGGATCCGGCTCTGGCCCGCGTTGCCCTCAGCCATGAGCTGGGCCAGGTCCAGGCGCGCGCCCGGCGCCGTGGGGGCGCTGAGCGTGTTGATGAGCCTGTCCAGGTCGGCACGCACGCCCTGCATGATCTCCAGCAGCTTGGGCGCGTTGGCACCCAGGATCTGCACCCAGAGTGAGGGGTCGCTGGCGGCAATGCGTGTCACGTCGCGCAGCCCGTTGCCCGCCAGTGACAGTGCGTGCGACGGGGTCTCCTGCAGCCTGCTGGCCACGAGGGAGGACATGACCTGCGGCAGGTGCGAGACCAGGGCCACGGCGCCGTCGTGCTCCTCGGGGGTGAAGCGGAACACCACCGCATCCAGGTCAATCGCGAGCGAGTGCGCCACCTTGACGGCGTGCGGCGTGCTCGCATCCGAGGCGCACAGCACCCACGGCATGGAGTTGAACAGCTCGCCGCGGGCGGCCACGGGGCCGGAGCGTTCGCGGCCGGCCATGGGGTGTGTGCCCACGTAGCGGGAAAGTTCCGCCCCGCCGAGGGAATCCATCGCAGCAAGTTCGTCCAGGATGGCGCCCTTGACGCTGGCAATGTCCACCACGACGGCGGACGGGTGCGCCTTGAGCGCGCCGGCCACCACGGCCGCCGTGACATCCGGCGGTGCCGCCACGACCACCAGCTGGGGATCGAGTTTTTCGGCAGCGTCAAAGGGGCGCCCGGCGCCAATGTCCACGGCCACGGCCTGGGCCGACGGCGAGGGGTCGCTCAGGACAACGTCAAGGCCGCGGGCACGCAGCCCCAAACCAATGCTGGCCCCCAGCAGACCGGTGCCGAGGACCAGCACCGGTCCGCTCAAGTGCGAAGGATTCATGGATGCGTCCTACATCCCCACGTCTGCAAGCAGGTAGCCCACCTCGTGGCGGCCCAGCACGCGGACGCTGCCCTGGCGCTGGTCGCCCAGGGAGATGGGGCCGAACTTGACGCGCACCAGGCGCTCCACGGGGTAGCCGACGGCGTCGAACATGCGGCGCACAATGCGGTTCTTGCCGGAGTGCAGCACAACCTCGGCCAGGACGTGGCCGGGGGTCGAGTCGACCAGGCGGAAGGAGTCAACCTTCTGCCAGCCGTCCTCGAGCTCCACGCCGTCCTTGAGCTGGGCGCCGACGCCGTGTGCCATCGGGCCGCGGACCTGCACCAGGTAGGTCTTCGGGATGCCGTACTTGGGGTGGCTGAGGCGGTTGGCCAGCTCGCCGTCGTTGGTCAGCAGCAGCAGGCCCTCGGTGTTGGTGTCCAGGCGGCCCACGTGGAAGAGGCGCTCACGGGTCTGCTTCTTCTTCAGGAAGTCGCTGATGCACGGGCGGCCCTCGGGGTCATCCATGGTGGAGACAACGCCGCGGGGCTTGTTGAAGACCATGTAGACCATGGAGTCGTTGGTCTGGATGGTCATGCCGTCCACGGCAATTTCAACGGTTTCGGGGTCAACGCGCAGGCCCAGCTGGTTGACGGTCACGCCGTCGACCTGGACGCGGCCTTCAAGGATCATGTCCTCGCACAGGCGGCGCGATGCCACACCGGCCATGGCCATGACCTTTTGCAGGCGCACGCCCTCGGCATTGTGGATGTCAATGTCATCGGTGGTGCGCTCGGGGCGGCGGTTCTGCTCGGTGGGGCGGTTCTTGCTGGAGCTTACGGTGCGGCCGTACTGCTCGTTGTTGTACGGGCGGGCACCGCTCTGGCTGGGCTTGCGGGCGCCGGGCTTGGAGCCGCCGGCCTTCGGGGCACCGAACTTGGAGCCGCCGGCCTTGGGCGCACCGGACTTGAAGCCGCCCGACTTCGGGGCACCGGACTTGAAGCCGCCGGCCTTGGGCGCGCCGGAGCGGGGCTTGCCGCCACGGGGCTGGTTGTTGCCGGAAGAGCTTCCGGAGCGGGGTGACGGAGTCATGAGGTTCAATCCTTAAAATACTTGAATGTGTGGGTCGTGCTAAAAGTGTGGTTCGTCAAAATCCTGGAGGTTTTCCAGGCCGGGCAGGTGAGGTGCAATTTGCGGCAGCTCGTCCACGCTCCCCATCCCCAGCCTTTCCAGAAAGTACGCCGTGGTCCGGTACAGGAATGCCCCGGACACCGGATCGGTGCCCACTTCCTCAATCAGCCCGCGCTGCACCAGCGTCCTCACCACAGAATCCACGTTGACGCCTCGAATGGCGGAAACGCGGGCCCTGGACACGGGTTGGCGGTAGGCAATCACCGCCAATGTCTCCAAGGCTGCCTGCGTGAGACGGGCTGTCTGGCCGTCCACAACAAACTGTGACACGATATCGGCGTACGCAGCGCGTGAATAAACACGCCATCCCCCGGCAAGTTGCCGTAGTTCAAAGCCGCGCACGGGTACAGTGCCACCTTTTCCAGTATAACCGTCGTACTCCCGCGCCAGTTCGTGCAATAGCTCACGCACCGCGTTTGTGGGCAAGCCCACCACGGACGCCAGGGCCTCCTCGGACACGGGCTCGTCCACCACCATGAGGACCGCCTCCAGTGCGGCCCGCACGTGGGCGCGAGATTCCTGCGTTGCCTGCTCTTCGCTCATGGCAGTTCCTCCCCGTCGCTGTCGTCGTCAAAGTCACTGCCGCTGCCGGCGGCGATGGATGGCCCGGCGCTCCAGCGCACCAGCAGTTCACCGAGCGGGTTGGGCTGGTCAAAGGCCACCAGCTGGTCGCGGAACAGTTCCAGCAGCGCCAGGAAGCGGGCAATGACCACCACGGACGATTCCGCGTCGGCGCTGAGCTGGGCAAAGGACAGGGGGGCGCCCTCCCAGCCGGCGGGGGCGTCGGCGTCCTCGGGCATCCCTTCGGTCAGCATGGCCACCAGGATCGCGGACTGTTCCCGTACGCTGACGGGCTGAACGTGCAGGTGGGCCAGCCCGACTTCCCTGCTGCGGGCTTCCTTGGGTTCCATGGCCTTGGCCGCCAGTTCTGCGAACTGTTGGGGCGTGTGGCGCCAGACAAGCTCCGGCAGAAGGGCCGCAAAGTGGGGTTCCAGGCCGGCCTGGCGGGGGAAGCGCCGCGCTTCGCGGTCCAGTTCGGCACCCATGAGGGAGGCCACTTCCTTGAATGCCTTGTATTGCAGGAGCCGGGCGAACAGGAGGTCCCGTGCCTCCAAAAGTGCCAGGTCGTCGTCGTTCTCCACCTCGCCGGCTGGCAGCAGCCGGGCGGCCTTCAGGTCAAGGAGGGTGGCGGCGAGGACCAGGAACTCGCTGGCCTCGTCGAGCGCCCACTCCTGGCCCAGGTCCTGCAGTGCCTTCAGGTAGCTGATGAACTCGTCCGTGACAGTGGCCAGCGCAACATCGGTGATGTCCATCTCATGCTTGGAAATCAGCCCCAACAGCAGGTCAAAGGGGCCGGTGAAATTCTCCAGCCGCACCTCAAAGCGCCTGGCGCCGTGGTTCTCGCCGCCCTCCCGGGCGGGCCCTGCCGCGATCCCCGCGGCCTCCGATGGTGAATTCAAGTTAGGGGGAACCGCCGCGGGCGATCAGTTCCTTGGCCAGCCGGCGGTAGGACTCGGCGCCCTGGTGGTTGGCGGCGTAGGAGGTGATGGGTTCGGCGGCCACGGAGGCGTCGGCGAACTTGATGGTGCGCTTGATGACTGTTTCGAAGACCTTGTCGCCGAAGGCCTCCACGAGGCGGGCCAGGACTTCACGGGCGTGGAGGGTCCGCGCGTCGTACATGGTGGCGAGCACGCCGTCCACCTGCAGGCCCGGGTTCAGGCGGTCCTGCACCTTGTCAATGGTCTCCACGAGCAGTGCCACGGCGCGCAGGGCGAAGAACTCGCAGATGAGCGGGATGATGACGCCGTGGGCGGCAGTCAGGGCGTTGACGGTCAGCAGTCCCAGGGAGGGCTGGCAGTCGATCAGGACCACGTCGTAGTCGTCCTCGACCTTGCGCAGCGCGCTGGCCAGGACTTGCTCGCGGGCAACTTCATTGACCAGCTGGACCTCGGCGGCGGAGAGGTCGATGTTGGCCGGCAGCAGGTCAATGTTTTCCACGTCGGTGTGGATGATGGCGTCGCGGATGTCAACCTTGCGGTCCATCAGGACGTTGTAGACGGTCATGTCGAGTTCGTGGGGGTTGGTGCCCAGGCCGGCCGAGAGTGCGCCCTGCGGGTCGAAGTCGACCATGAGGACCCTGCGGCCGGACTCTGCCAGTGCCGCACCGAGGTTGATGGTGGAGGTGGTCTTTCCCACGCCGCCCTTTTGGTTCACCATGGCGATGATGCGTGCGGGGCCATGGGAGCTAAGGACGGGGGGCTCCGGGAATTCGGTCAGGGGCCGGCCGGTGGGGCCCAATACATCCTCGCCGGCGAATGCCGTTGCACCCTGCTCGTTGCTCACCTGTCAGTCCACACTTTCGCTGCTTAATTGTTTCTCACCACTGCCATCTCCTAGGTTACCGGGTGGCGGGGGCATGTTTTGGACATTTGGCGCCCATCACCTTTTGAGCCTTGACCCTCAACTTGAGGCTGAACGTTACCGCGCGCCTATACTTCGAAGGTGAACAGCAAAGCAGGCGGCGCCCAGAACAACGTTCCCCCAGAAAGCCCGCAGTCCCCCCGGCGGGACGTGGTGCGGGCCGAAAAACTGCAGGCCGGCTATGCCGGAAAGGCAGTGTGCGGCGTGGTCAGCTTCAGCCTCCACGCGGCCCAGGCCCTGGCCCTGGTGGGCCCCAACGGCGCAGGCAAGTCGACAGTGGTGAAAACCGTTGTGGGTCAGCTCGAGGCCGTCTCCGGAACCACGCTGGTCAATGGTGCCGAGGTTGACGACAGGACGCTGGACTTCCGCCGCGAGGTTGCCGTGGTGTTCGACGACGACGCGTTCTTCCCGGCCCTGACGGTGGAGGAACACCTGGCGATTGTCTCCGCCGGGCATGGCGTGGAAGACGTGGAGGCGGTCATTGCCGCCGAGCTGGAGTTCTTTGGCCTGGCCGCCCTGGCCAAGTCCCGTCCCTACAACCTGTCCTCGGGGCAGCGCCGGCGCATGCTGCTGGCCGCCGCGTTTGTGCGCCCGCGGTCGCTGCTGGTGCTCGACGAGCCCGAGCAGCGCCTGGACACGGCCATGCGGCACAAGCTGGCGGACCGGCTGCGCGCCGAGGTGGACGCCGGGCTGGCCCTGCTGGTTGTCACGCACGACCCCGACTTCCTGGCCGCCGTGGCCACCAAGGCCCTGTTCATTGCCGACACCATCCACACCATGACTCCCCGGCAGGCGGCCGCGGCCATCGCCTCCGAGAACCCGCACGCGGACTAGCCGCCATGGCAGCCATGCAGACGAGCGAGCGCTTCAGCGCCAGGGAAATCCGCCAATACACGTTCCGGGCCGGGCTCAGCCGCACCCAGGGCGGGCTCATGGAACTCATCTCGGAGGTGTACACCTCCATCCTGGGCGGGCTGACCCTGCTCACCATGGCGGGTGCCCTCATCGTGGCCCTGCGCCACAACCTGGGCGTTGGCGACGAATCCGCCCTCCTGGCCTCCGCCGTCGCCCCCGGATTCCATTCCGTGACGCTGCTGCAGGCCAGTGCCACCGTGCTGCTGACCCTGGCCGCCGCGCTGCTCAGCGTGGAAATGACCATGGGGCCGGTGGCCATGACACTGCCGCAGACTGCCTGGTGGCTTGGCCTGCCCGTGCGGCGCCGCGGCTTCATCCAGCCCGGCTTCCTCAAGTCCCTGCTGTGGCCCACCATTGCGGCCGTGGTGGTGGTCCTGCCCATGGCGTTGGGCATGGCCAGCTCTCCGACGCCGGGCCGCCTGGCCCTTTCGGTGCTGTGCGGTGCCGGGCTGGCCTGGCTGCTGTACGGCATTGCCGCCTGGTGCCAGGTGACCGGCTCCGGTGCGTGGCTGCGCAAGGCCATGGGCGCCATCACCCTGTTGGCGCCGCTGACGCTGGTGGCCACGGCCCTCTACAACAACGGTGCCGGGGCTGCAGCCATCACGGGCCACCAGACGGCGTGGATGGAATACCTCCCCACCAGCTGGCCCCTCCTGGTGGCCGACGGCGCCACCTGGCCGCTGCTCATCGTGGCCCTTGCGCTGGGGTTGCTGGTGCTGGTCAACGCCAACCTGGAGCGGATTTCGACGGCGGCGCTGAAGAAGGCGGCCGCGGCGGGCGCCTACGCGGCCAGTTCGCTGCTGTCCATGGATGCCACCGAGCTGTCCCGCTCACTGGGCGGAGGCACGGCCACGGGCAGCACCAAGGTGAGGCTCAAGCTGGCATTCAAGGGCGGGACGGACTTGGCCCGCAGCGTCAAGACCCTGGCGGCAACGCATGCCACCATGGCGCTGCGCTCCCCCGCCGTGCTGCTGCGCGTCCTGGTGCTGGCCGCGATACCGGCCTCACTGGCGTCCGTGGAGTTTTTGGGCAACGCCGTGCTGATCGCCGTGGCCCTGTACCTGTGCGCCCACTTTGCCGCGACGGCGCTGGGCGCCACTGCACGCTTTTCGGCGGGAAATCCCGCCGTTGACATGCTCATGCCGTTGCCGGCCAAGACCGTGCGGCAGGTGCACTTCCTGGTTCCCGGCGTGCTCATGACGGTCTGGATGCCCCTGTGCTTCGGGCTGCTGCTGGCCCTGGGCGTGGGGTCCCCGGCACTGCTGACGCTGGCCTTCCTGGCCGGGCCCGGCCTGGGTGCGGCCACGCTGCGTGCGGCATTCCGCCCGGCCCCTGACTGGAACATGCCGGCCGTGGCCTCCCCCACCGGCCCCATTCCCACAGGTGCCATCCGCTCGTTCCTGATTGGCCCGGACCTGACGCTCATTGTGCTGCTGCCCGTGCTAATCTGCCTCATTTCCGGCGGCGTCCCGCTCGTGGCGTTCCCCGCCCAACTGACGCTCACGTGGCTGGCGTTCCTGTGGGGCACCCACATCCGCAAGCCAAAACCTGCCGTGCAACCGGCCAAGTAGGACCCACGCCCGGGTGCCCCACGCGTCGAGTCTGACGGAGAAGTGCCGAGGGAGACGTTGCGCAACGTCTCCCACTGCCCTGTCCCGCAGAATCGACGAACAGGGGCCGGGAGAACTAGACCGCGACGGGCACGCGCACCGGATCCTGCGCCCCGGTTCCCCCGTTTTCCGCCCCGGCTCCCCCGTTGTCGGCGCCGTTGGAGTCCGAGCCGTGGCCGTCGTCGTCAACTGACAACTCATCGAAGGGGTCGCGGCCGGCCAGGACCTCGCGGGCCTTGTCAACGTCCAGCTCCCGCGTCCACTTGCCGATCAGCAGCGTGGCCACGGCGTTGCCCGTGAAGTTGGTCAGCGCGCGGCACTCGGACATGAACTTGTCGATGCCCACAATGACACCCATGCCATCCAGCAGCACCGGCTTGTGGGCGGCGAGCCCTGCGGCCAGCGTGGCCAGGCCGGCACCCGTGACCCCGGCGGCGCCCTTGGAGGCGATCACCATGAAGACCAGCAGGCCGATCTGCTCGCCGAGGTTCATGGGCAGGCCCATGGCGGTGGAGATGAACAGGGCGCTCATGGTCAGGTAGATGGCCGTGCCGTCCAGGTTGAAGGAGTAGCCGGTGGGGACCGTGATGCCAACAACCGGCTTGGACACGCCGGCGTGTTCCATCTTGGCCATGAGTCGCGGCAGCGCCGATTCGGAGGAGGAGGTGGCGAAGATCAGCAGGTATTCGCGGCCCAGGTAGCGCATCAGGGTGAAGATGTTCAGGCCGGTGACCAGGCGCAGCAGGGAGCCGAGTATGACCACGATGAACAGGGCGCAGGTTAGGTAGAACGCACCCATGAGGATGGCCATGGAGCCAATCGCGGCCCAGCCCGTGGCGCCAACCACTGCGGCAATGGCGCCAAAGGCACCGATCGGGGCCAGCCACATGATCATGGTCATGAGCTTGAACACCACTTTTTGGATGTGCTTGACGGCGTTCAGGACCGGTTCGCCTGACTTGCCCAGGGACTGCACTGCGAAACCGACCATGAGGGCCAGCACCAGGGTGGGCAGCACGGGGATGTCGCCCGGGATCATTTCCATCAGGAACTTCACCGTGGAGTTCTCCTCGGCGCCGCCGCCGGCCTTGTACGGCTGCAGGTGCAGGCCGGCCCCGGGGTGGATGATGTTGCCCACCACCAGGCCGATTCCCAGCGCCACGGTGGACATGGTCATGAAGTACAGCAGCGCCAGGCCGCCCACCTTGCCCACCGTCGCCGCCTTGGCAATGGAGCCCACGCCAATCACCAGTGTGCAGAAGATGATGGGCGCAATGACCATCTTGATGAGCGAGATGAACATGGTGCCCAGCGGCTTGAGCGCCTTGCCCAGTTCGGGGGCCAGCAGGCCGATCGCCGCGCCGAGAACCACCGCCGCGATGACTGCAATGTAAAGCCAATGGGTCTTGTCCATCCGGCGCCGCGGCGGCGTTGCCGTGGCGGCTGTCCCTCGTCCTTGAGAGCTCATGGTGACTCCTTGTGTCGCTGGTGATTAGCATTGGTGGGTGTGGCGTGCGATCCGCCTCACACAAGACTGTCCCGGAAAGTGACACACCTCACTGTTGTGTTCATATTGGTCGCACGAAAGGGTTCACAATGGTGTGGCGGCGATGGAGCATTGCCAGCAGGCTGTTTGCTGCAAATCTGCTCTTTGTTCTTGTTTTGACGGCCGGCCTGGCCGCCGCCATGGTGGCCGACGCCGGCTCCCGCACCCACGAGCAGACCAGCCAGCGCATGCTTTCGGTGGCCACGGCGCTGGCCGATTCCCCGTTCGTGGCGGCAGCGGCCGCGGCCCCCGACCCGTCGGCGGTTCTCCAGCCTTATGCGCAGGAGGTCATGCGCGACGCCCACGTTGACTTCATCACCATCATGGATCCGCGGGGCATCCGCTGGACCCACCCCAACCCGGCGGAAATCGGCAAGCCCTATGTGGGCTCCATTGCCCAGGCCCAGGCGGGAAACACGTATTTTGAGACCACGGCCGGCACGCTGGGCCCCTCAGTGCGCGTCATTGTGCCCATCAAGGACGCGGCCGGCACGGTCACCGGAATGGTGGCCGCCGGCGTGACTGTCAGCAACGTCCAGGTCCTCGTGGCGGCCCGGATCCCGGCGGTGCTTGGCCTTGCCACGGCGCTGCTGCTCGCCGGGTCCCTGGCCGCCTGGGCCCTGGGCCGGTACCTCAAGCGCGTGACATTTGGCTGGGGCCCGGCGGAACTGGGCCAGCTGTTCGCCTACTACGAGTCGGTGCTGCATTCCGTGCGCGAGGGACTCGTGCTGCTGGACACCCACGGCTCCATGGTCCTCTACAACGACCACGCCGCCCTGCTGCTGGGCATCGATCCGCCGCCGTCGAATTCCCCGGGGCCCCGGGGCCAGGCAAGCGGCACGCGCCTGGACGCGCTGGGTCTGCCCGATTCGCTGCGCGAGCTGCTGGCGAGCGGGCGCACGGCCACTGACGAGGTGCACCTGGCCGGTGACAGGCTGCTGGTCGTCAGCCAACGTCCCGCCCGCGCCCCGGGAGCCAACTCCCCCGCCGGGACGGTGGCCACCCTGCGCGACCACACCGAACTGACCGGGCTGGCCGGGCGCCTGAACAGCACCGAGACACTTGTTGAGGCGCTCCGCGCGCAAACCCACGAGCACGCCAACCGGCTCCACGCCATCATCTCCCTGATCGAGCTGGACCGGCCGCGGGAGGCGCTGGACTTTGCCGCCGCCGAGCACGCCCAGAACGTGCAGTTGGGCGGGGAGTTCGTCGGCGCCCTGGACGAGCCCTTCCTGGCGGCCCTGCTGCTGGGCAAGCGCGCCCAGGCCGATGAACGCGGGGTGGAACTGGAACTCACCGCCGCCGGCACACTGCCGCCGGACATGCTCGACGCCCGCGAGCTCGTGACCCTCCTGGGCAACCTGGTGGACAACGCCATCGAGGCCGCGGCGGCGCATGGCCCGCACCCAACGGTCTGGGTGGACCTGCTGGTGGCCGACGGTTCCCTGACCATCACGGTGGCCGACAACGGCCCGGGCCTGCCCACCACCGACCTCGATGTGCTGGGCAGGATTGGCACCACGGGCAAGACCTCTGTTGCCCCGGGCGGGCGCGGCTACGGCATGGCCCTGATCCGGCGCGCCGCGGCCGCCCTGGGCGGCAGCGTCTCCGGCGAGAACGACGGCGGCGCCGTCATGACCGCCGTCGTGCCGCTCACCCGCGGGGCAGCCGAGGGAGGCACGCCATGACGGGAACAACGCCCATCAGGGTCCTTGTGGTGGACGACGAGCCCATCGCCCTGGCCGCCCACGCGGACTACGTCCGGCGAATGGACGGCTTCGAGGTGGCGGCGGAGGCGAACGGCATGGGGGCGGCGCTTGCCGCGCTGCACGACCCGGCAGTCCCCGCCATCCAGCTGGTCCTGCTGGACATGAACCTGACCGACGGGCACGGGCTGGACCTGCTGCGCCGCATCCACGGCCTGGGGCTGGTGCCGGACGTAGTGGCCATCACGGCCGTGCGGGAGGTGCACGTGGTGCGCTCCGCCATTGCGCTGGGCATCACCGCCTACTTGGTCAAGCCCTTCACCTTTGCCGCCTTCCGGGAAAAACTGGAGAGCTACCGCAAGTACCACGACGCCCTCACCGACCGGGCCCCCGCATCGCAGGAGGCAATCGACCGGGCCCTGTCGCAACTGCGGCCCTCCGGGAAGATCCTGCTGCCCAAGGGCATGCTGCCGGAAACCCTGCGCGCCGTGGCCGGCTGGCTCCGGGAACAGGAGGGGCCGGCGTCGGCCACCGAGGCCGCCGCGGGCCTGTCCATGTCCCGGGTCACGGCCCGCCGCTACCTGGACCACCTGGTGGAAAACGGCTCGGCGGCCAAGGCGCCGCGGCACGGTTCACCGGGGCGCCCCGAGCTGGAGTACAGCTGGTCCCGGCCCCGGTGAGGGCAGCCGGCGGATTTCGGGGAACGGCCGGCAGCCCCTACTATGGCTGGGGCGTGTCGTGCGCCACAGGTGTGCCCCTGCCCACAGGCCGGGCCGCCCCCGCCACAACCTGAGGACTTGCATTGAAGCTCTTGAAATCGATCCCCCTGCTCGGCTGGATTGTCATAGCCATCGTTTTGGGCATCCTGGCCGGCCCGCTGATGCCCGCCTGGCTCGGCGGGGTGTTCCTGACGTACAACTCCATCTTCTCGGGGTTCCTCGGTTTTGTTGTGCCGCTGATCATCCTGGGCCTGGTTGCCCCCGCCATTGCGGAGCTGGGCAAGGGTGCCGGCAAGTGGCTTGGAATCACCGCAGCCATCGCGTACGGTTCCACCATCATCGCCGGGCTGCTGGCGTACTTCGTGAGCCGTTGGCTGTTCACCCCGGTGCTTGCAGGCGGAGGCCTCGATGCACTGGGTGAGGAATCCGGCTCTGGCTTCACCCCGTTCCTGACAGTCGTGGGCAAGGCCGGCGGCTCCGCAACGGAGATTGTGCTGCCGCCGGTCATCGACGTCATGAGCGCCCTGGTGCTGGCCTTCGTGATCGGCATCGGCCTGACCTCGTTCCACAGCAAGGTCCTGTTCCGCGGCGTTGTTGAGTTCCGCACCATCATCGAGGCCGTGATCCGGCGCATCATCGTGCCCGCACTGCCGCTGTTCATCTTCGGCATCTTCATGGACCTGTCCGCCAGCGGCGCAGCCGTCACGGTCGTGACGAAGTTCCTGCTCGTGGCCCTGGTGTCCTTTGCCCTGACCTTCGTGGTGCTCATCCTGCAGTACTCCATTGCGGGTGCAATGAACGGGACCAACCCGTTCAAGGCCCTGTGGAACATGCGCGATGCCTACTTCACGGCACTGGGCACCTCGTCCTCGGCCGCCACGATTCCCGTGACCTTGGCCTCGACGAAGAAAAACGGCGTGAGTGACTCCGTGGCAGGTTTCGTGGTGCCGTTGTGCGCCACGATCCACCTGTCCGGTTCGATGGTCAAAATCACCTGCTTCTCCATCGCCGTGCTGCTGCTCACCGGCGGCGACGTCACCTTCGGCGCCTACATGCCCTTCATCCTGATGCTCGGCGTCATGATGATCGCGGCCCCCGGCGTGCCCGGCGGCGCAATTGCAGCGGCAGCCGGCCTGCTGGCCCAGATGCTTGGTTTCGGCGAGGTCGAGGTGGGGCTCATGTTTGCGGCCTACATTGCCCTAGACAGCTTCGGCACGGCCACCAACGTGACAGGCGACGGCGCGATCGCGATGGTCCTGAACAAGCTCACCCGCGGCCGGCTCGGCGCCCAGGCCCAGGATCCTGCCGACGAGGTAGTGGACCCGGCTGAAGGCAGCGAGGCCGAGGAGCACGCCCTGGCCAAGTAGCACGCCGCTCAACAGGGCCCGCCCAAAAAAGCAAGGCGCCCGCCATCCCACAGCTGCCAGAACGGCAGAGGTGGGGTGGCGGGCGCTTTGTGTTAGCGGCTTGAACGGGCGGCTGTTGCGGGGTCCCCGCTGAACAGGCGGTTGTGGATCCTGCTCTCCAGCTGCTGCTTGGTGGTTTCCAGGTGGATCGACATCAAGTCCATGGCACCTTCCGGATCCCCGTTCCCAATTGCCTTGGCAATGGCCTGGTGCTGTTCACCGGCAGTCTCCAGCGGGCCGGCCGCCTCGCCATGAAACAGGAACGTGCTGGTCTGGTGTGAATACCTGCGGATGTTGGACACCGTCGCGTGCAGGAAGACATTGTGCGAGGCCGCCCCCACGGCATCGTGGAACAGGGCATCCGCCTCGGCGAACGACTCGGGGCTGACCCTGGCGGCTTCCAGGCTGCGGGCTGCCGTCTCGCGAATCAAGCGCACCTCTTTGGGTGTCGCCGCCGTCGCCGCCAGGCGCGTTGTCTCGGTCTCGACGAGCGCCCGGTAGTCGAGCAGCATGAGCACATGCTCCATGTCCGTGGGCCGAAAGTCGGCCAGCAGCTCACCGGCCGAGGTGTTGACGGGAGATGCAACGAAAATTCCGGCACCCTTGCGCACGTTGACCCGGCCCATGGCCGCGAGGACCTTCAGCGCCTCCCGCGTGACGTTGTGGGTGACACCAAGCAAGGCGGCCAGGCCCTTTTCGGTGGGGAGCCTGTCGCCCGGTTTCAACCCAGATTCGCCAATGTGGCCCAGGATGCGCTCCGCCACAAGCTCATAGCCCGGCCTGTAACGTTCATCGGACCCATCGGCGGCGCCTTGACCTTCTGACACGGGCACTTCCCTCCCTATTGAAAAAGATGCCAAATATCTTGACAACATATCACTGCGGAGGGCATGGCAAGGCCCGGCACATCGGCTGTCCTCGGCTTGGCGCAGCCAGCCTTGTACTCACCCCGGATGCCTGGGACTTTCGCTAAATGCCAAACACCTTTTCATCCAGGAAGGCGTTGCGGAACTTGCCCTCCGGGTCCAGCCGCTGCGCGAGCTCCACGAAGTCCGCGAAGCGCGGGTACAGGGGGGCCAGGGCGCCGGAGCCGGCGTCGAACACCTTGCCCCAGTGCGGGCGGGCGCCAAACGGCGCCAGGGCAGCCTCGACCGCCTTCACCACCTCCTCCACCGCGGCCTGCTCGCGGAGCCAGGTGAAGTGGAAGGCCACGCTGTCCCGCCCGGAAGCGGTGCTCAGCCACAGGCCGTCCGCGGCAACCGTTCGAATCTCGGCAACCTGCAGCAGGGGCGTGATGATCCCGGAGAGGGCACGCAGGGCGTTGATGGCCGGCACGGCGTGGGCGCGGTCCACCAGGTATTCGGACTGGATTTCCTCACCCGCACTGGGCATGAAGGCCATCCGGAAGTGGGAGAGCCTGTCCTGCCACGGCCCGGCAACGCCCAGCTGTTGCGTGCAATTCACCGCCGAGACGCCCGGCAGCGGGTGCATGGCAGCTGTTGCCGCCGTGCCGCCAAGGAGTTCCGCCGGGTAGTCGTCGGTGCGCCCGTCGCCGGGCCGCTGCTTGAACCAGGCCTGGCCCACAGTGTCCCCGCTCCAGTCGGTGAACAGGCTGACCGAGTAGGCCCGGCCGGTCACCGCGTCGAAGTCCGCCAGCAGCTGCTCCCAGGGGAGGTCCCGGTAGACGTGCTGGGCCACCGTGAAGGCCGGCTCGATCGCCAGGGTGACCTCGGTGACGATGCCCAGCGCGCCGAGCCCCACCACGTACCCGGCAAAGTCGGGGGTGTCCTTGGCGTCCACCTGGCGCACCTCCCCCGTCCCGTCCACCAGCGTCAAGCCGACGACGGCGGCCGCCAGGTTTGCGTTGCCGTCGCCCGAGCCGTGGGTCGCGGTGGCAATCGCGCCGGCCACGGAGATGTGCGGCAGGGAGGCCAGGTTGGCCAGGGCGAAGCCGCGGGCTGCGAGCGCCGTGGCCAGTGCTCCGTAGCTGCTGCCTCCGTCCACGGTGACCGTCATGGCCTGTTCATCGATCCTGGCAAGCGGGGGCATCTTGTCCAGGCAGACCTGGATGCCGTCGCAGTCTGAGATGGCATTGAAGGAGTGCCCGGAGCCCAGTGCCTGCACGGCCGCCGCTCCGCGCACCAACTCCTGCAACTGCTCCACGGTCTCCGGCCGGTGCAGCGCCGCAGCCCGGTAGTGGTGGTTTCCGGCCCAGTTGCTTTCCCGTTCCCTGCCCTGCGTTTGCTGCTGTGCCATGCTGTGGCTCCCTTGCGTTCGCGCCGCTATTTTGGTGTGACTAACAACATATCAGCGCCGGGCCGCGTCCGCCACTGTTTGGGGCCGAAAACCCATGACCACCTGACGAACGGGCATTTGCCTTCGATGTATACATAGTTTTGGCGCGGCCCGGGAATTTTTCAGCCTTTCTCCCAAAATGCGTGTTCTTTGTATACACTGATGATGAAAGCTGGTGCACTGCCCCAGCCGCACCACACAGAACAGGGAGGGACCATGCGCGCAGGCGAACGGGCCTATGCCGCCCTGTACAGCGACATCATCAATTGGAGGCTCGCCCCCGGAACCGTTCTTGGCGAGGTGGAGCTCTCCGAGCGCCTGGGCGTCTCACGCACCCCCATCCGCGAGGCACTGGCCAGGCTCGTGGCCGAGGGCCTGGCGGAGCCGCAGAGCGGGCGCGGCACGGTTGTCAGCGAAATTTCACTGGACCACCTCGATGAACTGTTTGAGCTCCGCTCCGCACTGGAATGCCGGGCGGCGGAACTTGCGGCCCGCCGCGGCGATCCGGCAACGTTCCTGGCCCTGCACCGCCAGCTCAGCAACGCCGGCGCCCTCATCACCGAGGACGACCCCAGCCGTTCCGGCTACTACCTGCTGGCAGCGGAGCTGGACACCGCCGTCGACGACGCTGCCGGCAACCACTACCTGCGCCAGGCGCTGAAGATGCTGCGCGTGCAGCTGGTGCGGGTGCGCCGCCTGGGCAAGGACAATCCGGAACGGCTGCGTGATGCCGCCCGCGAACACGCAGCCATTGCGCTGGCCATAGCCCACGGCAACCCCGCCGTGGCGAGCGCCGCCACCACCCTCCACCTGGACAACAGCCTGCGCCACCTACTGGGTACGGCTCCCTGACCTGCATTGCCCCTAATGCGAACACCCTTTGAAAGGAACACCATGACCATTGAGCACAACGTGCGCGTGTACAAGAGCGAAGAGAACCTGGCCCGTGAGGACCAGCTGGCCCACAAGATCGCCAAGGTGGCAGCGGACCCCGTGGCCGTGACCGATGAGGTCACAGGCATGATCATCAACCGCATCATCGACAACGCCTCCGTGGCCATTGCCTCGCTGAACCGCGCCCCCATCGTTGCAGCCCGCGCCCAGGCGCTCACCCACGCCCCGTCCACGGGGGGCGCCGGCGCCTCCGTCTTTGGCATCACAGAAAAGGTTTCCCCCGAATGGGCGGCCTGGGCCAACGGCGTGGCCGTGCGTGAGCTGGACTACCACGACACCTTCCTGGCTGCCGACTACTCCCACCCGGGCGACAACATTCCCCCGATCCTGGCCGTGGCCCAGCACACCGGCGCATCCGGTGCGCAGCTCATCCGCGGCATTGCCACCGGCTATGAGGTCCAGGTGGACCTGGTGAAGGCCATCTGCCTGCATGCCCACAAGATTGACCACGTGGCCCACCTGGGCCCCTCCGCGGCCGCGGGCATCGGCACCCTGCTGGGCCTTGAGGTGGAAACCATCTTCCAGGCCGTGGGCCAGGGCCTGCACACCACCACGGCAACCCGCCAGTCCCGCAAGGGCGAGATCTCCACCTGGAAGGCCCACGCCCCGGCATTTGCCGGCAAGATGGCCGTGGAGGCAGCCGACCGTGCCATGCGCGGGCAGACCTCCCCCGTGCCGATCTATGAGGGCGAGGACGGCGTCATCGCCTGGATGCTGGACGGCCCCGACGCCAGCTACACCGTGCCCCTGCCCGCCCCGGGCGAGGCCAAGCGCGCCATCATGGACACCTACACCAAGGAACACTCCGCCGAATACCAGGCGCAGGCGTGGATCGACCTGGCCCGCAAGCTCCACGGCGAGCACCCCGAGGCCACCGACCCGGCCAAGGTGGAGAGCGTGCTGATCCAGACCAGCCACCACACCCACTACGTGATCGGCTCCGGCGCGAACGATCCCCAGAAGTACGATCCCTCCGCCTCACGGGAAACCCTTGACCACTCCATCCCGTACATCTTCACGGTGGCGCTGCAGGACGGTGCCTGGCACCATGTTGACTCCTACTCCCCCGAACGAGCCAACCGCCCCGACACTGTGGCCCTGTGGCACAAGGTGACCACGGAGGAGGACGCGGAATGGACGCGCCGCTACCACTCCCTGGACATCGCCGAGAAGGCGTTCGGCGGCACGGTGGTCATCACACTCACTGACGGGACTGTCATCACCGAGTCGATCGCCGTGGCCGACGCCCACCCGCTCGGCGCCCGGCCCTTTGCCCGCGAACAGTACATCAACAAGTTCCGCACCCTGGCCGCGGGCCTGGTCGAGGAAGAGGAGATCAACCGCTTCATCGCGGCAGCGGAGAACCTTCCCAACCTGGCCGCCGGGGAACTGGACCAGCTCAACATCACGGCAGCTCCCGGCGTCGTGGACCTGGCCGCGGCACCCAAGGGCCTGTTCTAACATGCTGTACTCCAAGAAGTCCGCTGAGGAAAAGCGCCGGGAGCTGCGCGCCATGCTGGTCCCCGGCGCGGCCGTGCAGTTCCCGGGGGCCTTCAACCCGCTGTCGGCCCGCCTCATCGGGGAGAAGAAGTTCGACGGCGTGTACATCTCCGGTGCCGTGCTGGCCAACGACCTGGGCCTGCCGGACATCGGCATGACCACCCTGACCGAGGTGGCCGCCCGCGGCGGGCAGATTGCCCGCATGACGGACCTCCCCTGCCTGATTGACGCCGACACCGGCTTTGGCGAGCCCATGAACGTGGCCCGCACCATCCAGGAACTGGAGAACGCGGGCCTGGCCGGCTGCCACATCGAGGACCAGTTCAACCCCAAGCGCTGCGGCCACCTCGACGGCAAGAACATGGTGGATTTGGACACGGCCGTCAAGCGCATTGCCGCGGCCGCCGATGCCCGCCGGGACCCGAACTTCCTGATCATGGCCAGGACGGACATCCGGGCCGTGGAGGGGCTGGACGCCGCCATCGAGCGGGCCAAGGCCCTTGTCGACGCCGGGGCGGACGCCATCTTCCCGGAGGCCATGAAGGATGTGACGGAGTTTGAGGCCGTGTGCAAGGCCGTCAATGTCCCCGTGCTGGCCAACATGACGGAGTTCGGCAAAAGCGAGCTGTTCACCCGTGACCAGCTCGCCGCGGCGGGCGTCGCCATGGTCATCTACCCTGTCACCCTGCTGCGCAGCGCCATGGGTGCGGCCGAGCGCGTGCTCGACGCCATCAGCGCGCACGGCACACAGGAATCCGCCGTGCCCGACATGCTGACAAGGGCGCGCCTTTATGATCTGGTTGACTATGAGGCGTACAACCAATTCGACACCGGCATCTTCAACTTCCAGGTCCCCGGCCTGGACATCACGGGCAACAACGCGAACCTCTAGAACAACAACACACGTTTCACGAAGGAGTGCACACAGTGGGCGAAGAAGAAGTACGCAAGGGCCTGGCCGGTGTGGTTGCCGACTACACCGCCGTCTCCAAGGTCAACCCCGAATCCAATTCCCTGCTCTACCGCGGCTACCCCGTGCAGGAACTGGCAGCGCACAAGTCCTTTGAGGAGGTTGCGCTGCTCCTGTGGACCGGCGAGCTGCCCTCCGAGGCGGAGCTGACCTCCTTCGAGGCGTTTGAGCGGGCCAACCGGGCCCTGGACAGCCGGGTGCAGGCGGCGATCGACCTGCTGCCCCTGGACTGCCACCCCATGGACGTGGGCCGCACGGCCGTCTCCGTGCTGGGCGCGGCCCACCCCCTGGCCGAGGACTCCTCCCCCGAGGCGGAGCTGGACAAGGCAAAGTCCTTGTTTGCCCAGTTCCCGGCCGTCGTGGCGTACGACCAGCGCCGGCGCCGCGGGCAGGGCCCCGTGGAGCCCCGAGTGGACCTGGACTACTCGGCCAACTTCCTGTGGATGGTGTTTGGCGAGGCCGCGGCGCCCGAGGTGGTGGATGCGTTCCGCGTGTCCATGGTCCTGTACGCCGAGCATTCCTTCAATGCCTCAACGTTCACGGCCAGGGTCATCACCTCCACGCTCTCGGACCTGCATTCGGCCGTGACGGGCGCCATCGGCGCCTTGAAGGGCCCATTGCACGGCGGCGCCAACGAGGCCGTCATGCACACCTTCGATGAGATCGGCATCCGTGCCGACGAGTCCCGGGAGGAGGCCGCTGCCCGCGCCAAGGAGTGGATGGAGGCAGCCCTTGCCGCCAAGAAGAAGGTCATGGGCTTCGGGCACCGCGTCTACAAGCACGGCGACTCCCGCGTGCCCACCATGAAGGCCGCCCTGGAGCGCATGGTGGCCCACTACGGGCGGCCGGAAATGATGGGCCTGTACGACGGACTCGAACAGGCCATGGATGAGGCCAAGGCCATCAAGCCGAACCTCGACTACCCGGCCGGGCCCACGTACCACCTGATGGGCTTTGACACCGACATGTTCACGCCCATCTTCATTGCCGCCCGCATCACCGGCTGGACGGCGCACATCATGGAACAGCGCGCCGCCAATGCGCTGATCCGGCCCCTGAGCGCCTACAACGGGGTTGCAGAGCGCCACCTGGGGTAGTTGGAAGCCCGCCTGTGTCCACGGCCACAGGCGGGAGGGTACCCTTCAAGCAACGCCCCGTTCAGCCCACAAGGAGCATCATGGAAAAATCGTCCCTGACAGCACTGGCACGGGAGCTCCTTGCCGCGGCGAAGACCAAGAGCAGCGGCCGCAGCTCCCGGACCGTCGTGGGCGGCCATGAGCGGGTCCTGCGCCAAACCCTGGTGGCTCTGACATCCGGGAACTCGCTGGATGAACACGACAACCCGGGCGAGGCCACCGTGCAGGTCCTGCGCGGCCGGGTGCTGCTGCGCTGCGGCGACGTCGAATGGGAGGGCTCACCCGGCGACCACCTCGTGGTGCCGCAGGCCCGGCATTCGGTGCACGCACTGGAGGACTCGGCGTTCCTGCTGACGGTCGCCAAGCCCTAGCCTGCTAGCTGCCCTGCCCGTCCCCGGGCAGGGCGCCGCGGGCCGCCGTGTGGGTGCTGGAGGCCACGGTTTCATTGTCGGCATTGAGCACCACGCGCCAGTCGCCGCGCTCCCCGGCCAGGAAGGCCGGCAGCCAGTGCCCGGCATCGGCCCACATATTCTCCAGCGGCAGCTCATCGACGGGGTACCAGCGGGGTGCAATTTCGCTGCTTTCCTGTGCCTCCCCGGCGTAGCGCCGGGCCAGGAACACCGTTGTAAACATGTCCCACTCGGGCCGGGCGGGGAACACGAACTCAACCGTGCCGGCCGGTTCCAGGTCCAGGGGCGCCACGCTGATGGAGGTTTCCTCAGCGACCTCCCGGCAGATGGCCGCCACGGTGCTCTCCCCCGGCTCCACATGCCCGCCGATGCCCACCACTTTTCCCGTGCCGAAACCGGTCTTTTTCAACCCCAGCAGCACCTGCTCCACGCCGTCGAACGTGCGCAGCAGGAAGCAAAGGGTCACGGGGGCACTCATGGGACCAGCTTAAGGCCTGGCCCGGCCAGGCCCCGACAGGCGGCCCAGCCGCTAGTAGTCGATCCGCCCGGTGTTGGCCCGCCACGCATCGAACGGGTCCACGGCACGCCCGGCCTCCGGTTCCGCCTTGGCCACCGGCATCAGGGCGCGGTCGCCGGCAGCGTCAAAGTACTCGTAGAACAAGGCGTCGTCGAATCCGGCGTCCGCCGCGTCATGGCGGTCGGCAGCGAAATAGACATGCCCGATCCGGGCCCACAGCGACGAGGCCAGGCACATGGGGCAGGGCTCACAGCTGGAGTAGAGGGTGGCCCCGGACAAATCGAAGCTGCCCACGCCCTGGCAGGCCGCCCGGATCGCTGTCACCTCGGCGTGCGCGGTGGGATCCAGGGTGGCCGTGACCCGGTTCAGCCCGGCAAACTCCCGGCCGTCGGCGGTGACCACAATGGCCCCGAACGGGCCGCCATTGTTGCGGACGTTCTCCGTGGCCAGTTCAACGGCCTTGGCGAGGAAGTGGCTGGGCTGCTGTGAATCGTCCATGGGCTTTTCCTTGTGTTCGTGCGCCGGGATGGGGCCGGCCGGCCACTGGGTCGCTTTGGCTTGAGACTAGCAACGCGCCCCAGTGCTGACAATTCCCTGGCCACTCCGCAACCCGGGCACTCCTGCCCCCTTGCCCCGGGCTGACAGGCATGTACGCTCTGTGTCATAAGGAACTGCATGCTTTCGACAATGAAGTTGGAGCACCACCATGAACAACCCCGACCCCCTGGCCGACACGGAGCCGGCATTCACCGTCAACGGCACCGTGCGCCCCTTTGGCCAGGTTTCCGCACACACCACGGCCCTTGACTGGCTGCGGGACAACGGCCTCACGGGTGCCAAGGAAGGTTGCGCCGAGGGTGAATGCGGCGCCTGCGCCATTCTCGTGGCCCAGGGCGATGGGAACGGTGGAACATCCTGGACGGCTGTCAACTCATGCCTGGTGCCCATGGCCTCCCTGGATGGACAGGAACTGGTGAGCGCCGAGGGCCTGGGCACGCCGGAGCACATGCACCCCGTCCAGGCGGCCATGGCCGCGGCCGGCGGGTCCCAATGCGGCTACTGCACGCCGGGATTTGTGTGCAGCATGGCCTCGGAGTACTACCGCAGGGACAGAACACCGGCGCCGCAGGGGCCTGATGGCGGCGGGGGCGAAACGGGCCCCAACGGCTTCGAACTGGAGTCCCTCAGCGGAAACCTGTGCCGCTGCACGGGCTACCGCCCCATCCGCGATGCCGCCTACGCACTGGGCCCGCCCGGCAACGACGCCATGGCCGGCCGGGCGGAATCGCCGGCACCGGCGCCCCGCAACACCCTGCTGGAACGCACGGACGGGGTCTTTGTCCGCGCCACAACGCTGCCGCAGGCCCTGGCGCTGCTGTCCGGCAACCCCGAAGCCGTGCTCGTGGCCGGCAGCACCGACTGGGGCGTTGAGGTCAACATCCGGGCCCGGCGCGCACCGCTGGTCATCGCCATTGACAGGATCCCGGAACTGGACGCCATCATGGCCACGGACACGGAGATTGAGATTGGTGCCGCCGTCCCGCTGTCCGAGATTGAACGGGCCCTGGGCGGCCGGGTGCCCATGCTGGCCCAGCTCATCCCCCAGTTCGCCTCCCGCCTGATCCGCAACCGGGCCTCACTGGGCGGAAACCTGGGCACCGCCTCGCCCATCGGCGACAGCCCGCCGGCCCTTCTGGCCCTGGACGCCCAGATCATCCTGGCTTCCGCCGACCGCGAGCGCGCCATGCCCTTGTCGGAGTACTTCACCGGCTACCGCACCACAGTGCGGCGAGCCGACGAGCTGATCAAGTCGGTCCGCATCCCCCTGCCGCTGGACAACGTCAACGCCTTCCACAAGATTGCCAAGCGGCGCTTCGACGACATTTCCAGCGTCGCCGTCGCCTTCAGCCTGCACATCGAAGATGGGGTGGTCGCCACGGCCCGGATCGGGCTGGGCGGGGTTGCCGCAACGCCGCTGCGGGCCCGTGCCAGCGAGGATGCGCTCACCGGCCGGCCCTGGACCCTGGAGACTGTCCAGCGCGCCGCGGCCGTGCTCGGCGCCGAGGGGACGCCGCTGGATGACCACCGGGCCAGCGCACGCTACCGCTCCCGCATGCTGTCCAACGCCCTCCTCAAGCTCCATGCCCTCAACAGCCCCAGCCAGGAGGCCCCGCAATGAGCCAACTCTCCCAGCGTCCGGCCTTCCCGGCCGTGGGCTTGGCCGCCCCCCACGAAAGTGCGCGGCTGCATGCCACCGGACAGGCCCTCTACACGGATGACCTCTCCGCGCGCATGCCCGGGGCACTCACGGCATGGCCCGTGCCGTCCCCGCACGCGCATGCCGGAATCCGGTCCATGGACACCTCCCCTGCCATGGACGTCCCGGGCGTGGTCCGGGTGCTGACGGCCGCGGACGTTCCCGGCCTCAACGACTGCGGCATCAAGGGCGACGAACCTCTCTTCCCGTCCGAGGCCATGTTCATGGGCCACGCCGTCGCCTGGGTGCTCGCGGAGGACCAGGACGCCGCCCGTGCCGGGGCAGCCGCCGTCGTTGTTGAGTGGGAGGTGCTGCCCTCCATTGTGTCCATCACCGAGGCCATTGCCGCCGGCTCCTTTCAGGGGGCCAGCCGCACGGTGCGCCGCGGGGATGCGGCTGCGGCGCTCGCCACGGCGGACAGGGTGCTCTCCGGGGTCACGGAGTGTTCCGGACAGGAGCATTTCTACCTGGAAACCCAGGCGGCCCTGGCCACGGTGGATGAGGGCGGGCAGGTCTTTGTGCAAAGCAGCACCCAGCACCCCTCGGAGGCACAGGAGATCCTGGCCCATGTGCTGGCCCGGCCGCACCACGAGATCACTGTGCAGAGCCTGCGCATGGGCGGCGGCTTCGGCGGCAAGGAGATGCAGTCGCACGGCTTCGCCGCCATCGCGGCCATCGGCACGCTGCTGACCGGCCGTCCCGTCCGTGTGCGCCTGAACCGGACACTGGACATGACCATGACGGGCAAGCGCCACGGTTTCCACATGTCGTGGGATGCAGGCTTCTCCGACGCCGGGGAGCTGCTGGCACTGAAGGCACAGCTGACCTCCGACGGCGGCTGGTGCCTGGACATGTCCGAGGCCGTCATGGCCCGGGCCCTGTGCCACGTGGACAACGCCTACTTCATCCCCAACGTTGAAGCAACGGGGCGCGTGGCCAAGTCCAATGTGACCTCCCAGACGGCGTTCCGCGGATTTGGCGGACCCCAGGGGATGCTGCTGGTTGAGGACATCCTGGGCCGTGCCGCACCGCTGCTGGGGCTGACGGCGGAGGAACTTCGCAGCAGGAACTTCTACAGGGAAGGGCAGAGCACGCCCTACGGCATGCCCGTGCGCCACGCCTCCCGGATCACCACCATTTGGGAAGAAGCCCTGGAGCGAAGCGGCTTCGCCGGGCGGCGCCGGGACATCGAGGCCTTCAACGCAGCCCACCCGCACAGCAAGCGGGGGCTGGCCATCACCCCGGTCAAGTTCGGGATCTCCTTCAACCTCGTGGCGTTCAACCAGGCCGGCGCCCTGGTGCACGTCTACAAGGACGGCTCGGTGCTGGTCAACCATGGCGGCACCGAGATGGGCCAGGGCCTGCACACCAAAATGCTCCAGGTGGCGGCCACCGCCCTGGGCCTGCCCCTCACGGCGGTCAGGCTTGCCCCCACCCGAACCGACAAGGTGCCCAACACCTCGGCCACTGCGGCAAGTTCGGGCGCCGACCTCAACGGCGGGGCCGTCAAGAACGCCTGTGAACAGATCCTGGAGCGGATGGCACAGGTGGCCGGCGGCATGCTGGGGGTCTCCGCCCGCGACGTCCGCTTCACCGAGGGCCGCGCCACGGCCCTGGGCGTTGCAGGATCCGGCTTCAGTTTCGCCGAGGTTGCCATGAAGGCGTACCTGCAGCGCGTCCAGCTCTGGGCGGCCGGCCACTACCGCACCGAAGGCCTGCACTGGGATGTCGAGTCCATGCAGGGCGAACCCTTCAAGTACTTTGCCTACGGCGCCGCCGTGGCCGAGGTGGAGGTGGACGGCTTCACCGGCGCCTACACCCAGCGCCGCGTGGACATTGTGCACGACGCCGGGGACTCCCTCTCCCCCATGGTGGACATTGGCCAGATCGAGGGAGGCTATGTCCAGGGGGTGGGCTGGCTGACACTGGAGGACCTGCGCTGGGACGAGGGAACGGGGCCGGGCCGGGGCAGGCTGCTGACCCAGTCCGCGAGCACGTACAAGCTGCCGAGCTTTTCCGAAATGCCCACGGTGTTCAACGTCCACCTGCTGCAGCACGCCGAGGAAGAGGGCGCCGTCTACGGCTCCAAGGCCGTGGGCGAGCCCCCGCTCATGCTGGCCTTCGCCGCCCGGGAGGCGCTCCGTGACGCGGTGGGGGCCTTCGGCCCGGCGGGCCGCAGCGTCACCCTCGCGTCCCCGGCAACGCCGGAAGCAGTGTTCTGGGCCGTCGAGGAATCCCGCGCGGCCGCCGCTTCGGAAGCGTAGCCTGCGCCATGGACTGGCTTGAGGCGCTGGCCCGGCTGCGCGAACGCAACGAGCCGGCGGTCCTGGCCACGCTGGCCCGCGTGCGCGGCCATTCCCCGCGCGAGCCCGGGGCCAAGATGGCCATTTCCGCCACCGGGCTGTGGGGCACCATTGGCGGCGGGAACTTCGAGGCCGACGTCGTGGACCGGGCCCGCGAACTCATTGCCACCGGCCAGCCGCAGACGGAACTGATGGCGTTTGCCCTCAATGACAAGGTGGCAACCCGCCACGGCGTGCAATGCTGCGGAGGCGAGGTGGAGGTGCTGTTGGAGCTGCTGGGCCCGCGGCGGACCGTGGCGGTCTTCGGCCTGGGCCATGTGGGCTACGAGATCGCGCACATCCTGGCCAGGCAGCCCGTCAACCTGGTCCTTGTCGATTCCCGCCAGGACGCCGTGGCCCCGGAGCGGATGCAGCCGCTGCTGGCGGGCCAGGCGGCCGTGGCCGTGCACCACGCCCCGGCACCTGAGGTGGTCCTGGCCGGGCTCCCGCCGGGCGCAACCATCCTGGTGCTGACGCACGACCACGCCGAGGACCTCATCCTGTGCGAGGCAGCCCTGCGGTCGCAGCCGTCCTACATTGGCCTCATCGGCTCCCGCAGCAAATGGCAACGCTTCAGCCGTCGCCTGCGGGCCGAGGGGCACGATGACGCCGCGATTGCCCGGATCACCTGCCCCATCGGGCTGCCCGGCATCACCGCCAAGGACCCGGCCAGCATTGCCGTGGGCGTTGCCGCGGACCTGGCCATGCGCTGGGAAAAGTCCCCCGCCGGCCAGGCCCCGTCCTAGCTGTCCCTAGCGCAGGATGGCCGTGAACGCGGCGGCCCGTGCGCTGATGTCCTCCCAGTCGCCCGCAGCCACCACGGCGGGCGGAACCACGGCCGTGCCGCAGCACACTGCCAGGGCGCCGGCGGCCAGGTACTCGCCGGCGTTCGCGGCGTCGATGCCGCCCGAGGGCAGCAGCTTCACACCCGGGAACGGGCCCTGCAGGTCCTTCAGGTAGCCCGGGCCCAAGGCACGGGCCGGGAAGATCTTCACCACGGCGGAGCCCAGGTCCAGCGCCATGGCCACCTCGCTGGGGGTCAGGGCGCCCAGCGAGAACGGGATTCCGGCGTCGGCGGCCACCTTGGCCACCTCGGGGCGGATGCCGGGGGTGACCAGGAATTGGGCGCCTGCATCAATGGCGGCCCGGGCCTGCTCGGCGTCAAGCACAGTGCCAACACCCACCACGGCGCCGTGTTCGGCGGCCGTTTCTGCGGCGCGGGCCACGTGCTTGAGCAGGTTCGGGGTGGTGTAGGTCAGCTCCACCCCGTGGATGCCGCCGGCCACGAGGGCGCGGCACAGCTCGCCGGCGTCGGCAATGTCGGGCGCACGGACCACCGCGATGGTGCGGTCTGCTTCAAGCCGGGCAATGAATTCGGAGTTGTTCATGGGATGCTTCGGGTTCCTTCCGGGGTGTGGCGCAGGGCCCTGCCGGCAAGTGCGCCGGTGGGCAGCCCCGCCGCGATGGCGGGCACGCCGTTGACAAAAACATGGTGGATGCCAACCGCGGGCTGGCGCGGCTGGGTGAAAGTGGCTGTCGCGTTGACGGTTGCGGGGTCGAACAGCACCAGGTCGGCGGCAAAGCCCTCGCGGAGAAGCCCGCGCCGCAGCAGCTTCAGCCTCCGGGCGGGACGGCCCGTCAGGTGGTGGACGGTTTCCTCCAGCGTCATCAGGCCCAGTTCCCGGCAGTAGTGCCCCAGGTAGCGAGGGAAGGTGCCCCACGCCCGCGGGTGCGGCTTGCTGCCCACCAGGATTCCGTCGCTGCCGCCCGTGTGGGCGCGGTGGACCATGATGGCCTGCACGTTTTCCTCGTGCCCCACGTGCTGGAGGATGCCTGTGGCCAGCTCGTCCCGGACCAGGATGTCCACAAACACCTCAAAGGGATCGCTCCCGGCGGCCTCGGAAATGCCGGCAATGGTCTGCCCCACGAGCGGTTCGAGTGCGGGGTTCCGGACGCCGGCAATTTCCAGGGTCTCCCATTCCGCCGGCACACCGTGGCAGCCGTCGGAGCCAAGGACTTCAACCTCGTGCCGGATCCGGGCCAGGGTGGCGGGGTCCTGCAGCCGCACCATGGTTGCGGCTGTGCCGCCGGCCGAGGCCCAACCGGGAAGGATGGCCGAAAGCGTGGTGGCACCGGGCAGGTACGGGTACGAGTCCAGGGTGACGTCCACGCCGTCGTCTATGGCGGCATCAATGAGCTCCAGGAGTTCCGGCGCGCGGCCCTTGTTGGGCGCGAAGTTCATGGTGGCGTGGGCCAGGTGGAGGGGGCAGCCGCTGGCCCGGCTGAGTTCCAGCATCTCGGCGTACGCCTCCAGCGCGCCCCGGCCGTAGGAGCGGTGGTGTGGGGCGTAGAAGCCACCGGCCCCAGCCACAGTGGAGCACAGTTGTGCCAATTCCGCCGTGGTGGCGTACATGCCGGGGGTGTAGCTGAGCCCCGAGGACATGCCCACGGCGCCCTGCTCCATGCCGGCCCGGATCATCTCCTGCTGCGCACCGAGCTGCGCCTGCGTGGCTGGCGCGTCGCCGAAGCCGCACACCACGGCCCGCACGGTCCCCTGCGGCACCAGGTAGGCGGCGTTGACGGCGATGCCGACATCCAGGCGGTCCAGGTACTCCCCCACGGTGCGCCAGTTGAAATCAAGGTCCGCCGGATCCCCGTTCCAGCCGGCAATCTGCTGCCGGATGCCTGCCAGCGCTGCATCGTCCACGGGGGCGTAGGAGAGCCCGTCCTGGCCCAGCAGCTCGGTGGTGACGCCCTGGCTGAGCTTGGCGTAGTGGCCCGGCTCATGCAGCAGCGCCAGGTCCGAATGCGCGTGCATGTCGATGAACCCCGGACTGAGCACCAGGCCCGAGGCGTCGATGCAGCCGGCCGCGCCTGCATGGGTGCCGGGCGCGTCAATGGACTCGATGCGCCCGTTGGCCAGCACGACGTCGGCCGCGTACCTGGGTGCGCCGCTCCCGTCCACCACGGTGGCGTTGGCGATGATGGTCCGCGCCGCGGGTGTGTCCCCCACGTCCTAGAAGAAGGTGTGGACGAGGCCCACAACCCGGTTGTCTGTGCCCGTGCGGGCCAAGACGGGGATGAGCGTCCACTTGTCGAAGGCCGTGCAGGGGTGGGAAAGGCCCAGGCGGACCACGTCGCCGATGTTGACTGCCGTGGTCTCGGGGTTGAAGCGCAGGTAGCAGTGCTGGTCGTTGACAGCCGTGATGGCGGCATCGTCCAGAACTGCCATGTCCCCACCCAGGGAGCGGCCAATCTGCTGGGGTTCGGGCATGCCTTCATCAACGGGCATGTCCCGCTTGCCGGCGTCGAGGATGGCCAGGCCCGGCTCCGGTGTCGAGACCACGCGCGCCCAGGCGTGCATGGCGGAGGCGAACTGCCGCGGTCCACCCGGGACCTCAGCCGCCCGGGCGAAGGGTGAGATGCCGCGGTAGAAGCCGTCGTCGTGGACCATGTAGGCTCCGCTGCGCAGCATGACATCCACGCGGGGGCCGCCGTCAGTTCCGGCCGTGATGCAGCCGGCAAGCTCCTGAACAACATCGTCAAAGTAGGCGCTGCCGCCGGCCGTGATGATGATGTCGGCGCCGGGTGCGTACAGTTTCTCGGCCAGAAGCTGCTCGTGCAGCTCCCGCAACGCCCGGAGGTAGCCGCGCACGGTGGTGAGGGCGCCGTCGTCGGCGGAATGGGCCAGGGATCCTTCATAGCCGCCCACGCCCACCAGGCGCAGCCCCGGCTCGGCGGCGACGGCCCGGGCAACCTCAGCCGCCTCGGCGACCGTGCGGGCACCCGTGCGACCGCCCCCGCCGCCGAGCTCGACGATCACATCCAGGACGGCGCCGGGGTGGGCGGCAAGCACGGTTCCCTGCAGGGCCACCGTCTGGGCCGAGTCGATCCAGGACACCACCTCGAAGCCGGGCCCCTGGTGTACGGCAAGCCAGGCGACGGCCTGCGGGTCTGTGAGGCTGTTGGCCAGCATGATGCGGCGCACGCCGAAGGCGTGGCCCACGCGCAGTTGCGAGGCGTTGGCCAGCGTGATGCCCCAGGCGCCATGGTCCAGCTGGTCCCGCCACATCTGCGGTGCCATGGTGGTTTTGCCGTGGGGCGCCAGCAGCACGCCGTGCCCGGCGCACCAGCGTGCCATCGTCTCCACGTTCCCGGCCATGGAGTGCGCATCAAGGGTCAGCACGGGCGTCTGCAGGCTCGCGAGCGTTGCGCCGGAGGACGCGTATTGGGCCGCGGTCTGGCCGTGGGCAGCGGCGGGAAGGGACTTGTAGCGCCAGGAGAGTTCCACGGAGTCCAGTGCGTCCACCTTGGCGGAATCAATTCCGGGCACGTCGGTGCCCCTGTCTGCTGTGGCGCCCATGGCCCGTTTCCTTTCAGTTGGCAACCTCGCGTTGCGCATGTTGCAACGGCTGTTGCAAAGATGTCCGTGACATGTCTAACATGGTCAGGATTTGCCCGTCAAGGCGGCAGGCGACCCACCCCGGAGAGGAAGTGCCGTACATCCATGCGCCCAGTTGTCTGCATTGGAGAAACCATGGCCATGCTCACGCCCACAGGCCAGGTGCCCCTGGCGGAGGCCACCGAGCTTTTCTACGGCGTGGGCGGCGCAGAATCAAACGTGGCCGTGGGGCTGGCGGCCATGGGCGTTCAGGCGCACTGGGTGGGCCGGGTTGGCCGCGACGGCTTTGGCACCCGGATTGTCAACGAGCTGAAGGCGCATGGTGTCGGCGTCAGTGGTGTCGAGGTCGACCCGGAGCGGCCCACCGGCCTGTACGTCAAGGTCCCGGCGTGCCCGGCCGCCGGCATTGCCGAGAGCTCGGTCATCTACTACCGCAGGGGCTCGGCTGCGTCGGCCATGGACGCGGCCATGCTGGCCCGCAGCTCCGTGGCGCCGCTCATCGAGAACGCCGGGCTGGTGCACATCAGCGGCATCACCGCCGCCCTCTCCCCCGACTGCCTGGACATGCTCACGGCCCTGCTGGCCGCCCCGCGCAACGGCCGGATCATCACCTTTGACGTGAACTGGCGGGGACCGTTGTGGACCCGGGCCGACAAGTCGGTGCTGCGCACCCTGGCGAACCAGGCCGACATTGTCCTGGTGGGCGCCGACGAGGCCGTGCCGGCCTTTGGCACCACCACGGAGGCTCAGCTGCGCGAACTGCTGCCTGACCCCTCGGCCATTGTGCTCAAGAACGCCGAGGTCTCCGCCATCGCCCTGCTGCACGACGGCGGTCGCATCGAGGTGCCGTCCCTGGCGGTGGATGTCCTGGAACCGGTCGGGGCAGGCGACGCGTTTGCAGCCGGATACCTCAGCGGCCTGCTGTCCGGCCTGGACCAGCGCTCCTCCCTGCGGCGCGGGCACCTCAGCGCGGCCTGCACCCTGACGGTTCCCGGGGACCGGGGGCCGCTGCCCGACGCCGCAACACTTGACCGCGTACTGGGCTGCTCCGAGGCCGAATGGGCGGCAACACGCGTGGCCCCGGGCCTGCTGGACTGCCCCGCCCTGGCGGAAGGTGCGGCGTGAGCCAGAGCCTGGCCCGCGCCCTGGGGCTGCTGTCACGGCTGGCCGAACAGCCCGCCACGCTGGACGGGCTGGCGGCGGGGGCCGAGGTGCACAAGACCACCGTCATGCGGTTGCTGCAGACCCTTGAAGCCGAACATTTTGTGGCACGCAACGGGGCCGGTGAGTTCATGCTGGGGCGCAAGTTCTTTGAGTTGTCCTCCATGGCGCTGGAACAGCGCAACATTCGGGACGTGGCGCGCCCCCACCTGGCCCGGCTGAACGAGGCAACAGGCCACACGGTCCACCTGGCGCAGTTGGAGGGAAAGGAAGTTGTCTACATCGACAAGTTCGAATCCCGCCACCCCGTGCGCATGTACTCACGCATCGGGCTCACTGCCGCACTCCACTCCGCGGCAGTGGCCAAGGTGATCCTGGCCGACATGCCGGCGGCGGAGCGCGAACGCATCGCCGCCGGGCTGGACTATGTCAGGATGACGGAGAACACGCTGGCCACGCCCGCCGAGCTGCTGGACGAGCTGGAGCAGGTGCGGCGCCAGGGCTGGGCACAGGACAAGTCGGAGCATGAGGCCTTTGTGCACTGCATCGCCACACCCATCAGGGACGCCTCGGGCCGCGTGGTCGCCGCAGCATCCTTCTCGGTGCCCGTGGTCCTGCTCGCCTACGAGGAATTGCTGGCACTGCTGCCTACACTGACCGCCGGAACAAACGCCATCTCCAGGGACCTGGGCTGGCAACCATGAAAGGGAACCCCATGAGCGAAAAAACCGTAGTACTGACCGAAAACGCCCCGGCCCCCGCACACGTCTTTTCACAGGGAGTGAAGAAGGGCGGCCTGTTTCAGGTGTCCGGCCAGGGCGCCGTCGACCCCGCCAGCAACGAGTACATCGGCGCCGGTGACGTCCGGGCCCAGACACGCCGCACACTGGACAACGTCAAGGCCATCCTGGAAGCCGGGGGCGCCAGCGTTGAGGACGTCATCATGTTCCGCGTCTACCTGACCACGCGCGATGACTTCCCCGCCATGAACGAGGTCTACGGCGAGTTCATTGCCGAGAACGTCCCCAGCGGCGCGTTGCCCTCACGCACCACTGTCTTCGTCGACCTCCCGCACGAGGTCATGCTCGTGGAGATCGACGCCCTGGCAGTCACGGCCTAGCCAACCACCTCTTGCGCTTGCATCCCTAGTCAGCCGTGACGAGCGGATCGCTGGGCGGCAAGGTGACGCCGTCGGACGTTTCCACGGGCAACCCGTTGCGGGCCCAATACTCGATGCCGCCCAGCATTTCCCTGACCGGATAGCCCAGCTCGGCGAAGGCCAGCGCGGCGAAGGTGCTGCCGTTGCAGCCTGGCCCCCACGAGTACACCACCACTGGCGTACCGGCGGAGATGAGCACGGCAGCCTGGGCCGGGACGAGCGCCGTGGGCAGGTGCAGGGCACCCGGGATGTGCCCGTGCGCCCAGGAGGCGTGGCGGCGGGTGTCGACCAGCACAAACTCCCCCGATGCCAGCCGCCCGTGGACGTCCATCACGTCAACCTCAAACGCCAACTTGCTGCGAAAGTACGCTGTTGCTTCACTCATGGACCCAGCATAGGTCTCGACAGGCTCGACCACCGGCGGGACAGGCTATCGACCACCGAAGACAGGCTCGACCACCGGCGGAGCCGCAGAAGTCCTAGCCGATGGTTTCCAGTGCCGTCCTGACGCGTTCAAGCACCACGGGAACCTGGCCGGGCTGCAGCAGGTCGGGGGTGAGCCAGAATCCGAGGGTCACGCCCACCGCCAGCTGCGGGTAGACGGCCAGGCGCGGGTTGCCGTCGTCGAAGCTGCCCACGACGGCGGCCGCCCGGCCGGGATCGTCGATGGCCACGTGCAGGCGCGGCACGTGCTGGCCCGCCTCGTTGATTTCCTCGATGGTGGCGCGCACCCCGGGCATTCCCGCCAGGCCGTCGTGCCACACCTGGACGTCCTGTCGCCAGCCACGCCGCAGCGCTTCATGGTCCAGGGCCACAAACCGCTCCACGGCCGTCAGCAGGCCGGCGATCTCCTCCTTGCCGGCCTTCAAGGCACGCCCCCACCGCTGGTGCGGTGCCCCGTTTTGCCGGACAGCCTCGATGAAGCCTTCCCGGCCCACCATGAGCCCCGAGGCCTGCGGGCCGCGCAGGGCCTTGCCGCCGGAGAAAATCACGGCATCGGCGCCAAGTTCGGCACTGAACCGCCTCAGGTTCCCGGCCGGGGGAAGTTGTGCAGCGGCGTCGACAATGACGGGAATTCCGGCCGCATGGGCGATCCGCACCACCTCTTCCAGTGGCAGCGCCATCTGGGGCATGTGGGCCCCGACAACATAGAGCACGGCAGCGGTGTTGGCATTGATGGCGCTTTCCAGCTCCCAGGCAAATGTGCCCAGCATGTCGCCAATTTGCCGGATCGTCCCGCCGGCCAGCGAAACGGCCCGGTCGTAGGGGATCCGGTGGGCCGCGTGCATGATGACTTCGTGGGGTGCATGCTGGTGGCCGGGCAGTTCGGGCAGCCGGCCGGGGTCGCCGCCGTTCCTGGCAGCGAGGACCGCAAGCACAATCCCGGCCGCGCACCCGGAGGTGACGTAGGCGGCCTCGTTGCCAGTGGCCTCGGCTAGGCGCCTCCCGGCGGCCAAGTGCAGCTCGTGCATGTTGACGTAGGCCCCGGCCGCGGCATTCATGGCTGCCAGCACTTCGGGCGACATGAGTGAACCACCCAACACCGTGAAGGTGGCAGCGGCGTTGATGGTGGTCTTCAGGCCCAGGCCCTCATAGAAGGCGCTCATACCGTGGCGCCCTGGCCGCTGCCGGCCGCCCACATTTCCACCTCGACGATGAGCCCCGGAAGCAGGTCCGCGCCGACGGCGGTGCGCACGGGCCGCGGCTCGGGCATCATGTCGCGGTAGACCTCGTTGAAGGCAGGCCAGTGAGCCAGGTCCGTCAGGAAGACATTGACCTTGAAAACATCGGCAAGGGTGCAGCCGGCCGCCGCCAGCTGCCGGGCGCAGTTCTCCAGCGTCAGCCTGGTCTGCTCCTGGATGCTGCTGCCTTGGATGCTGCCGTCGGGCAGTATGGCGGCCTGGCCGCTGATCACTGTGAGCCTGGCGCCGTCGACCTGCAGGACAGGCGAATAGGGGCCCGCCGTGACGTGCTGCGAGGCGCCCTCAGGCACGGATTTGGCGGGAACGCTCCCGGGCTCCGGGAGCACCGGCGCTGCAGGGCCTGAGGCCCGTGGGAAGGAGCTGGGCAGGTAGCCAAGAAACCCCTTGATTTTCCATCCTGCCGCCGTTTTGTGGCAGAAGTACAGGCTCTGCCAGTCCAGCTCCCGCACTGAACCATCAAGGCGCAGGGCGGTTCCGTCGAATTTCTTGTGCGCCACGGCGGAGGTGCCGCTGATGTCAATGTCGCGCAGGATTGTGGCCCCGAAGAGGGCGCCCGCGGGGTCGACCATCGTGGCCAGGAAGTCGCGGCTCTGCGCCAACCAGCTGTCCCGGTAGGCCTCGAGGGAGCCAAAGCCGAGGGTCCAGGAGTCGGGGCTCGCCTTGCCGCCGCCGTCCATGCCGAAGAATCCTTCCGCCATGAAGTCCGGGGCGGTTGCGTCCCAGTCGCCTGCCGCGAAGGCCTCGATGTCACGGGTCACCAGCATGTCCCAGACCTCCCGCCGGTCGGGGTCGTGGGTGAAGGGGTTCATGGCGCTCATCGCGTCCTCCGGGTAAATGAGTTGTTGTACAGGGCGGTGGTGAGGCCCGCGTCGACCAGCAGGGTCTGGCCGGTGATGCTGCGGGCGGCGTCGGAGAGCAGGAAAGCCACGGTGTCCCCGCAGTCACGGGCTTCAACCACGTGGTTGAGCAGTTGAAAGTCATCGGTGTGGGTGTCGATCCAGCCCTCGGGATCGTCCGTGAACCCGCGGATGAGTTCAACGTTTTGGGCCGCGTGGACATAGCCGGGGGCCACGGCATTGCAGCGGATGCGGTGGGGGCCAAGGTCCACCGCGATGCCACGGGTCATGCCGTCGACGGCGGCCTTGGCACCGGCGTAGACGGCATAGCCCGGAGCCGTGGCCGTTCCGTGCACGGAGGAGATGTTGACGATGGCCCCGGCGCGCCCTGCGGCAATGGCGCGGGAGGCAAAGGCCCGGCTCACAAGCCAGGTGCCGCGAACGTCAACGCCGTGGATGCGCTCGAACTCGGCGGCCGTGACCTCGTGGAAGGGCCGGTTCAGGCCGATGCCGGCATTGTTGACCACACCGTGGATGGGGCCGGCCAGCGCCGCAGCCTCGTCAAAGACGCGTTCAACATCCGCCTCGACGGAGACGTCCCCGACGAGCGAGAGAAGCTGCGGGTGGGCCGCACGCAATTCCTCTGCCGCCGCTGCGGAAACATCCATGCCGACCACAGCAGCTCCGCAGGCCTCGAGCGCCTCAACGATCCCCCGGCCCATTCCCTGGCCGGCCGCCCCCGTGACCAGGATGGTTTTTCCCTCAAGTGGTCCCGCTGGCTGCATTGCCCGCCCCTTAGTTCAATTATCGATAATTGCAATGTTGTAAGGTGATCATGGCAACAAAATGTTGTCAAGGTCGGTCCGGGACGCAAGCCACCCCGGGCGAACTCCAGCAAGGAGCCATGCCAACCATGATTGACGACAAGGCGGGGGCACTGCCCAACGATCCCCTGTGGAACCAGGTGGCGCAACGGATCCGCGCCGAGATCCTTTCCGGCGCGCTCCTGCCCGGCACCCGGCTGCTGGAAACCGCATTGGCCGGCAAGTTGGTGGTCAGCCAGGCCACGGTCAGGGCTGCCCTGGCCTCGCTGGCCAGCGAGGGCCTGGTGACACAGCTCCCCCGCCGCGGCAGCTACGTGGCAGAGATATCCATCGGCGACGCGAAGGATGTGTACGAGGTCCGGCAGCGGCTGGAAACCATGGCCGTGGACACCATTTGCCGGCGCCTGGATGCCGAGGCCCGCACGGAGCTGGCCGGCGAACTTGAGACCCACCTGGCGGCCATGGAACGTGCAGCTGCCCTCAACGACCTGGACGCGCTCATCGAGGCGGACGCCAGGTTCCACGAAAGGGTTTGGGCCGCAAGCGGCAATTCCCTGCTGCGCCGGGTCTGGCCCATGGTGGAGGCCAGCCACCGCAACCTCACCAGGCTGACCAATCCGATCTACTTTGGCGATCTCCAGCAGGTCGCACAGACCCACCGGCCCCTGATCCAGGCACTGGCGGCCGGCGATGCAGACGCTGCTGTGGAGCTGTTCAGCGAACACATCCAGCAAGTGTGGGAGCGGCTGGAGGCCTAGGTCTCGACAAGCTCGACCACCGGGGACAAGCTCGACGCCTAGGTCTCGACAAGCTCGACCACCGGGGACAGGCTCGACCACCGGGGACAAGCTCGACGCCTAGGTCTCGACAAGCTCGACCACCGGGAGCACTCAGCCCAGGGCGCGGGGGTGTGCGGCCGCGTAGACCTCACGCAGGGTCTCGGCAGTGACAAGCGTGTAGACCTGGGTGGTGGTCACGGAGGCGTGGCCCAGCAATTCCTGCACAACACGCACGTCCGCCCCGCCTTCCAGGAGGTGGGTGGCAAAGGAGTGGCGAAGGGTGTGCGGGGAAACGTCGGCCTCAACCCGGGCAGCCTCGGCGACGGTCTTCAGGATGGTCCACACGCTTTGCCGGCTGATGCGTCCGCCGCGGGCGTTCAGGAACAGGGCCGGTGTTCCGCCGCCCTTGGCGACGAGAGAAGGGCGGCCGCGCACCAGGTACGCATCCAGCGCCCGCAGGGCATACGAACCAATGGGGACAATGCGTTCCTTGGAACCCTTGCCGAACAGGCGCACCAGCGAGGGACCCTCCCCCGCTTCCCCGGCCAGCACCAGGTCATCGACTTCAAGGCCCACTGCCTCGCTGATGCGGGCGCCGGTGGAGTACAGGAATTCCAGCATGGCGGCGTCGCGCAGCCCCGTGGGGGTGTCGGTGTGGGCCGTTTCCAGGATGCGGGTGACGTCGTGGACACTGATGGCCTTGGGCAGCCGGCGGCCGGGCTGCGGCGGGTGCACGTCGGCGGCGGGGTCTGTGTCACTGAGGCCCTCCAGGGCCCAGAAGCGGTGCAGGCCGCGTACGGAGACAATGGTCCGGGCAGCGGAGCGCAGGCCCAGGGGGGCGCCGCCGTCGGCCCCGTCGGCGAGAGACTGGGCAAAGCCGCTAACGTGGCGGCGGGTGATGGCGGAAACGGCAGTTGCGCCCTCTGCGGCCAGGAAAGCTTCATAGCGGCGCAGGTCGCGCCGGTAGGCGGCCAGGGTGTTGGCGGCCAAGCCGCGTTCCACGCCGACGTGGACCAGGTAGTCGGCGATGGCGCGGGTCAAGGCCGTGGGCACTGCCGGCGCCGCATCTGCTGCGGGCGCGGCCGTGCCCCCGGTTGCTGTCACCGCGGGCGGTGGGCCGGGTGTTCCGGCCAGGGGCTGTCGCCGGGGCGCAACCCGGCGAAGCCGGTGAGCGCGGCGTGGGCCGCGGCAAGGATGCCCACCACGGCGGACGGGTTGTGGATGCGCCCGGCGAGCACAGCCGCCGCGGCGTCTTCGAGATCGACCCAGGCGAACTCGATCTCGGCTTCCTCGTCGGTGCGCACATGCCGCTGGTCCTCGGGCACATCGGAGATGCCCCGGGCCAGGTAAATGCGGATGGCCTCACTGGATGATCCGGGTGAGTTGAAGAAGTCGCTCAGCACGTGCCATTGCGCCGCAACAAGGTCGGCCTCCTCGGCCAGCTCGCGCGCGGCGCCGGCCACGAAGTCCTCGCCCTCAACGTCCAGCAGTCCGGCGGGAACTTCCCACAGGTTCATCTGCACGGGGTGGCGGTACTGCCTCAGCAGCAGCACCTGATTTTCCTCGTTGAGGACCACCACGGCCACCGCCCCGGGATGGTCAATGTAGTCCCGGGTCAGCGGGTCCGTGCCGGGCCCCAGTGAGAAGGTGTCTGAAACAACGTTCCAAATGCGGCCCTGGTACACCGTGGACTGCGAATGCAGCTCCCTTTTGCTGTCTTCATCGGCAATGGGATGTGCCACGTGGCCGGCGTCGGCCGGACCTTCCGCGGCCCCCGGTGCACCAAGGCGTTGCATCTAGAGCTCCAGCAGGCGGGTTGCGTTCTGGCGTTCCAGCGCTGCTGCAACCAGGCCGGCAAAGAGCGGGTGCGGCCGGGTGGGGCGAGAGCTCAGTTCCGGGTGTGCCTGGGTGGAGACGTAGTACGGGTGCACCTCACGGGGCAGTTCAACGAATTCCACGAGCTTGCCGTCGGGTGAGGTTCCTGAGAACACCAGCCCGGCTTCGGCAATCTGCTCGCGGTACTTGTTGTTGACCTCGTAGCGATGGCGGTGGCGCTCGGAGACGTCCGTGGTGCCGTAGGTCTCGGCAATGACGGAACCTTCGGTCAGCACGGCCGGGTAGAGGCCCAGGCGCATGGTGCCGCCGAGGTCGCCCTTGCCGTCAACGATGTCCAGCTGCTCTTCCATCGTGGCGATGACCGGGTAGGTGGGGTTGTCGTCGAACTCCGAGGAGGAGGCGCCTTCCAGGCCCACCACGTTGCGCGCGTACTCAATGACCATGGACTGCAGGCCAAGGCACAGGCCAAGGGTGGGGATCTGGTTTTCGCGGGCGAACTTGAGTGCGCCCAGCTTGCCTTCGAGTCCGCGGATGCCGAAGCCGCCCGGGACACAGATTGCATCGACGTCTTCCAGCTCCTTGCGGGCACCGGCCTCGGTGGAGCAGTCATCGGAGGGGACCCAGCGGATCTTGACCTTGGTGGCGTTGGCGAAGCCGCCGGCACGCAGGGCCTCGGTCACGGACAGGTAGGCATCCGGCAGGTCGATGTACTTGCCCACCAGGGCAATTTCGATGTGGTGCGCGGGGTTGTGCACCACTTCCAGCAGCTGGTCCCACTTGGTCCAGTCGACGTCCTTGAACGCCAGGTCCAGGGAACGAACGATGTAGGAGTCAAGGCCCTGGGCGTGCAGGGTCTTGGGGATGTCGTAGATGCTGGGGGCATCGGGGCAGCCGATGACGGCCTCAACGTCGACGTCGCAGGCACGGCCGATCTTGGCGTGCATGGCGTCGGGCAGCACGCGGTCCGAACGCAGGATGAGTGCGTCGGGCTGGATGCCGAGTGAGCGCAGCGCGGCAACGGAGTGCTGCGTGGGCTTGGTCTTCAGTTCCTGGGAAGGTCCGATGTAGGGAACCAGCGAGACATGCGCGAAGAACACGTTGTTGCGGCCAATGTCCTGGCGCACCTGGCGTGCGGACTCCAGGAACGGCTGGGACTCAATATCGCCCACGGTGCCGCCGATTTCGGTGATGATGACGTCGGGGGCGTTCTGGCCCTCGGCGGGCAGGCGCATGCGGCGCTTGATCTCATCGGTGATGTGCGGGATGACCTGCACTGTGTCGCCCAGGTATTCGCCGCGGCGTTCCTTGGCGATGACGGTGGAGTACACCTGGCCCGTTGTGACGTTGGCGGAGCCTTCAAGGTTTTCATCCAGGAAGCGCTCGTAGTGGCCAATGTCCAGGTCGGTTTCGGCGCCATCGTCAGTGACGAAGACTTCTCCGTGCTGGAAGGGATTCATTGTGCCCGGATCCACGTTGAGGTAGGGATCGAGCTTCTGCATTGTGACCGACAGGCCGCGTGCACGGAGAAGGTGACCGAGGCTGGAAGCCGTCAGTCCCTTGCCGAGCGAGGACGCGACTCCGCCGGTGACGAAGATGTGTTTGGTCGTCTTGGACTGACCACTGAACCGGGAATTTGATCGTTGCACCACGGGATTCGAGCCTATCATCTAATGAGCCAATATTTCTTCGCGGACGGCAGCTGTTTTCGCCCCGGCCGTTCACCGCCTACCGGGCAGGCCGCGCAGCCTGTGCCAACAATTCCTTGGCGTGGGCCTGCGCTGTCGCTGAATCCTCCTGCCCTGCAAGCATCCGGGCCAGTTCCACAACCCGTTCATCGTGCGTCAAAAGCTTGACGTTGCTGGTGGTGATTCCTGTTGAGTTTTTACTCACAGAACTCTTGGTGACCAGGATGTGCTGGTCCGCGAACGCCGCCACCTGGGGCAGATGGGTGACCACGAGCACCTGGACATGCTCGGCCAGCATGGCAAGGCGGCGGCCAATCTCCACGGCTGCCTTTCCGCCCACGCCGGAGTCCACCTCGTCGAAGACAAAGGTGGGGACGGGGTCCACGGCCGCGAGCACCACTTCAAGTGCCAGCATGACGCGGGAGAGCTCACCGCCGGAGGCACCCTTGCCCAGCGGGCGCGGCAGTGCCCCGGCATGCGGGGCCAGCAGGAAGGCGATGTCATCCTCGCCATGCGGTCCACGGTCGGCCGGGGAGACCTCTATGACGAGCCTTGCATCGGGCATGGCCAATGCCTTCAGCTCCGCGCTGACGGCCTTGGACAGCTTGGCTGCGGCACTCTTGCGCGCCGTGGTGACCTGGGCGGCCAGGGTTTCCAGTTCCGCCAGTGCGGCCAGCTCCCCCGCTTCAAGGGTTTCAATCCTGCCGGAATCGTCGCTGAGCAACGTCAGCCGGATTCTGGCGGCGTCGGCCCACTCGATGACGCCGTCAATGCTGGGCGCGTATTTGCGCACCAGCACGGCCAGCTCGCCGCGCCTGTCCTCAACCTCGGCCAGGCGTCCGGGCCCCTCCGAGTCAAGGGAGGTGGAGTAGCTGGCCAGGTCGCGGGCGATGTCGGCCAGCAGGTAGCCCACTTCGGCGAGCCGCTTGGTCAGTTGCCCAAGCTCCTCGTCAGCGTCGGCCACGGTTTCCACCAGGCGACGCGCGGTATCGACCAGGGCGGCCGCATCCACGCCGTCGCCGTAGTCGGCGGCGCTGAGGGCCTCGTGCGCGCCAAGGGCGGCCTTGCGCAGTTCCTCCACATTGCCCAGCTTCACGGCCTGGGCCTTGAGGATCTCATCCTCGGCCGGCAGGGGTTCGACGGCGTCAATCTCGGCCAGCGCCGTGGTCAGCGACTCTGCCTCGCGCAGGCGTTCGCGGCTGGCGGAGCGCAGCTCGGCCAGCTCGGCCCGGATGGCGCGCCAGCGTTCAAACACGGTGCCGTAGTTGCCGATTGTGGCGGAAAATCCCTTGTGTGCCTCGGCGGCAAACTTGTCCAGTGCCACCCGCTGCGCCGAGGGGTTCTTCAGCCGGATCTGGTCGGACTGCCCGTGCACGGCCACGAGGGCCTCGCCCAATTCGTTGAGCACGCCAATGGGGGCGCTGCGCCCGCCCACGTGGGCCCGGCTGCGGCCGTCGGCGTTGACGGTGCGGGCCAGGATGAGCTGCGCGCCGCCGTCGAACTCGTCAATGTCGGCACCGGCCTCCAGGGCCCGAACCAGGGCGGGGTGGTTGGCGGGCAGCACCACTGTGGCCTCTGCGGAGGCGGTCTTGGCGCCGTTGCGCACGGCCCCGGCGTCTGCGCGGTTGCCCAGCAGCAGGCCCACGGCCGTCACCACCATGGTCTTTCCGGCGCCGGTTTCACCGCTGACCACGCTCAGGCCCGGGCCCAGCGGGAGGGTCGATTCGGAGATGACCCCGAGGTCGCGGATGCGGATTTCCTCGATCATTTGCCCTCCTCACCGTAGAACGCGGTGGTGCCGGAGTAGCTGCTTTCAGAAGGCGGGAACCTCAGGTCCGGGACCGGGGGCACGGGTCCGTTGGGCGGGCCCTCCAGGCTGGTGCGCGGCTTGGGTGTCTTGATGATGGGCAGCTGCGTGGTGGGTGTGGCGGATTCCTCGACGGTGGGCCCGCGCCAGCCCTGGACGGGCAGCTCGAACTTGCGCACCAGGCGCTCGGAGAAGGTTGACTGCTGCGTGCGGGCCAGCTTGACCGGCTTGGGCGAGCGGGTGACCTCGATGCGGGCGCCGGGGAGCAGGTCCACCGTGCGGCGGCCGTCGCACCAGATGACGCCGTAGGCGCCGTTGCGCGTGAGTACCTCCACGGCAAGCGTGGAGGACGGGGAGACCACCAGGGGCTTGGCGAAGAGGGCGTGGGCGCTGATGGGGACCATGAGCAGGGCCTCGACACCGGGCCACACCACGGGGCCGCCGGCGGAGAAGGCGTAGGCCGTGGAGCCGGTGGGTGTTGCCATGACCACGCCGTCGCAGCCGAAGGAGGTCAGGGGCCGGCCGTCCACCTCTGTGACAACTTCGATCATGCGTTCGCGGTTGCCTTTTTCCAGGGCCACCTCGTTCAGCGCCCAGGTGTGCGCCACGACCTTGCCGGCGACCTTGACCACCACGTCAAGGCACATGCGTTCCTCCACGGAGTACTTGCGCTCGACGACGGCGGCCACGGTCTGGATCAGTTCCTCGCGTTCGCTTTCGGCCAGGAAGCCCACGTGCCCCAGGTTCACCCCGAGCAGGGGGACGTCGAAGTCGCGGACGATCTCGGCGGCGCGAAGGATGGTTCCGTCCCCGCCCAGGACCATGACCAGCTCAATGTCGGCCAGGGTCACGTCGCGGTCCAGGATTTCCATCCGGACGCCGGAGACGCCCAGGTAGCCGGTCATGTCGGCCAGTTCCTCGGCGTACATGACGGGAACAATGTTGTTGGCATGGAGTTCAACGCACGCCTCAAGGGCGGCCAGCATCGACTCTTCGCGGCCGGTGTGGGCCAGAATCAAGACGCGCCGTGTCATGTGGTGTTCCTCTTCAATTCCTGGCCGGATGTCAGTGCACTCAGGTGCTGTGCAGCCTGGCTCAGGGCCAGAGCTGGGCCAGGAGCCTGTCCACAGCGCCGTCCTGTTCTTCGATCTTATGCGCAGCCTCCGACACTACGCGTTGGGCCAGCAGAAAATACTCAACATTTCCCTCTTGGCCGGGCAGGGAACTGGTGCCGATCCCCTGCAGGCGCAAGCCATTGGCGACGGCGGAATGGGCAACCAGGGCCACTGCCCGGCGTCGCTCATTCTCACTGCTGACAACACCTGTGCGGGCCAAGTTGTCCTTGCCCACCTCAAATTGGGGCTTGACCATGAGCAGCAACTCGCCGCCCTCCTTGGTGGCCAAGGTCAAGGGTGCCATGACCTTGGTAAGGGAGATGAAGGACAGGTCACAAACCGTGAGGTCTGCTGCGCCGCCCATGTCCTCGGGGTGCATGTAGCGAATATTGAGGCCCTCGTAGACTTCCACACGAGGATCGTTGCGCAGGGACTCAACCAGCTGGCCGTGCCCCACATCCACGGCGGCAACCTTGGCGGCACCGTTGCGCAGCAAAACGTCAGTGAAGCCCCCTGTTGAGGCGCCTGCGTCAAAGCAGCGCTTGCCGGCAATGCTGACCTGCGGGAAGTGCGCCAGGGCACCAGCCAGTTTGTGGCCGGCACGGGAGACGTAGTCCTCTTCAGTCCCCGGGGCCACTTCCAGCGGCGTCAGCTCCGTGACAGGGTGCGAGGCCTTGGCTGAGGTGATGCCGTCAACGCTGACCCGGCCAGCCTTGATGAACGTGGCGGCCATGGTCCGTGACTGGGCAAGGCCACGGTTGACCAGTTCTTGGTCCAAACGGGTCATTGGGATACTCCTTTAAGTGCAGCCGCAGGGTCCGCGTTGAGTTCGCTTTCCAGGCCGGCCAAGACGGTGGCGTACAGCTCTTTGTGGTCCCCCACCGGGAGCTGGCCGGCCTGCGCGGCGCGGGCCACGAGGGCGTCGACGGCGGGATCGCCCGTGGGCTGCCCCGTCACGGCTGCTCCCCCAGCCAGGCGATGGCCGGGTTGGTGGGCTGCTCCGTTTCGGGGACGGCGTGCCACCATGCGGCACAGGCCGCACGCCAGGCGTCGGTGTCGGCGGGGTCGCCGGTGATCTGCAGGGTCGACTCCCCTGCATGGTCAGTGGCGACGGTCGCGGCAGCGGCACCGCAGCTGGCCGTGACGCCGTCGAACTCCACCACGGGGTAGGGCTGGTACAGCTCCCCCAGGGTGTCGATGATGAAGGCGGGGCGCTGTGAAGTGCAGGCCTGCAGTGCAGTCTCGCCCGAGTCGACGCCCGTCAGGACCAGGGCCGTGGCCATGCCGGCGTTGTTGCCGCCGAGGATGTCTGTGTCGAGCCGGTCGCCGACCACCAGGGGGCTGCTGGAGCCCAGGCGGTTGGCGGCGGTGTGGAACAGCGGCGCCTGGGGCTTGCCTGCAACGAGCGGGTCATGCCCGACGGCGCGGCGCACCGCAGCGACAAGGGTCCCGTTGCCGGGGGCGATGCCGCGTTCGCGGGGAATGGTCCAGTCGGTGTTGGTGGCGATCCAGAGGGCGCCGGCGTTGATGGCGTAGGTGGCCTCGGCGAGGTCCGACCAGCCCAGTCCGGGGTCAAAGCCCTGGATGACGGCGTCGGGCGCGTCGGTGGCGCTGTCCACGACAACCATGCCGAGGGCTTCAACCTCCTGGGCCAGGGCCTTGGAACCGGTGACCATGACCTTGCTGCCCGCGGGGACTTTCTGTGCCAGGAGGGCGGCACCGGCCTGGGCCGAGCTCACTACCTGGTCGTCGTCCGCGGGGGCGCCGAGGTCACGCAGGTGTTGGGCCACCTGGGCCGGCGTACGTGAGGCATTGTTCGTCACGTACGCCAGCTTGACGCCTTGGCCGGCCAGGCCGGCCAAGGCGTCAATGGCACCCGGAATGGCGTGCGGACCGGCGTAAACCACGCCGTCCAGGTCAGCCAATACCGCGTCGAATGTGTCCAGCAAGATGTCAGTTGTCACTGTCGTTGTGCTGGTCAGCGTTGTCTTCTTCGGCTTCTTCGGCGCTGTCTTCATCCGATTCTGCATCGTCGGACTCGAAGTAGGAGGACTCGGCGTCATCCACGTTGTCTTCGTCGTCCTGGCCGACCTCGGCATTGGCCGGGCTGAGCTCGGCTGCTGCCAGGGTGTCGGCGTCGTTCATGGCCGGGGCCACGGGTGCTGCCATGACATCGGCAACGCGGACGCGCGGGGAGTCCAGCGGGATGTCCTCGTCGTCGCCCAGGTCGATGATGATCTGGTCGGTGCTGTCGTCGATGCCGAGGGCTTCCTCGGCCACGAGGGCCTGGCGCTCCCACGTCTTGGCCTCGTCCTTGCGGTCAACGGCACGCAGGACCATGCCGTAGGCACGGAACAGGCGGGGGCTGAAGGAGAAGGCGCGGTTCATGTCCAGCTGCGGGATTTCCAGGGCGGACAGTGCTGCGTCCATCTCGCCGAGGTCGCCGCGGGCACCGGATTCCACAATGGCCAGTTCCACCTTGCCGGCGGTGTCCAGGGTTTCGGCTTCCTCGGACTTGATCAGTTCCAGTGCGCGGTCGGGACGGCCCAGGCCGCGCTCACAGTCGGCCATGAGCGGCAAGTGCACATTGGAACCGCTGATGCGGCGGAAGGTGCGCAGTTCACGCAGGGCCTCGCCGTACTTGCCGGCGGCGTAAGCGGTCATGGCGACAGCTTCGCGGACACAGGCCAGGCGGCCACCGCGGCGGCTTGCGGCCAGGGCGTGCTCGAAGGCAAGCTCGGGAACGAAGTCGATCAGGCGGCCGGCCATGACCAGGTGCTTGGAAACCCACTCGTTGTTGCGTGAGTCCAGGATGCGCAGCTGGGCGCGCGTCACCTTGTCGAGCTCCTCGCCCGTTACATCCGGGTCGATTTCCGGTGAACGGTCGCGGTCCGGGCGGTTTGAGCTGCGCAGGTCGGCTGCATTGCGCTCCGGTGCCACGCGGGGGCCGCGGTCTTCGCGTGCGCCGTGGCTGGGGCGGTCGTTGCCGCGGGCAGGACGGTCGCCGTAAGCCGGGCGGTCGTTGCTGCGGGCCGGGCGGTTGTTGCGGTCGCCGTAGGAGCGGCCACCCTGGCCGCCGCGGTCATCGCGGTTGCCATATGCGGGACGGTCGTTGCTGCGTGCCGGGCGGTCGTTGCGGTCGCCGTAGCTCGGGCGGTCGTTGCTGCGCGCCGGGCGGTCACCGTAGGACGGGCGATCATTGCTGCGTGCCGGACGGTCGTTGCGGTCACCGTATGACGGACGCGAGTCGCGGTCGCCGAAGGAGCGGCCACCCTGGCCACCGCGGTCATCGCGGTTGCCGTATGCGGGGCGGTCGTTGCGGTCACCGTATGACGGGCGATCATTGCTGCGTGCCGGACGGTCACCGTATGACGGGCGGTCGTTGCTGCGCGCCGGACGATCACCATAGGGGCGGCCACCCTGGCCGCCGCGGTCATCACGGTTGCCAAATGCGGGACGGTCGTTGCTGCGCGCGGGGCGGTCGCCGTATGACGGGCGATCGTTGCTGCGGGCCGGACGGTCGCCGTATGACGCGCGTGAATCGCGGTCGCCGAAGGAGCGGCCACCCTGGCCACCACGGTTGTCACGCTCGCCGAAAGGCTTGCGGTCTTCGCGGCGTCCATTGACCATGGGACGGTCTGCACCGCGGTTGTCGCGGTCGCCGTAGGACGGGCGATCATCGCTGCGCGCCGGACGGTCACCGTAGGGACGGCCACCCTGGCCACCGCGGTCATCACGGTTGCCGTATGCGGGACGGTCGTTGCTGCGCGCCGGGCGGTCACCGTAGGGACGGCCGCTCTGGCCACCGCGGTCATCACGGTTGCCGTATGCGGGACGGTCGTTGCTGCGCGCCGGGCGGTCACCGTATGACGGGCGTGAGTCACGGTCACCGTAGGGACGGCCGCCCTGGCCACCGCGGTCATCACGGTTGCCGTATGCAGGGCGGTCGTTGCTGCGGGCCGGACGTGAGTCGCGGTCACCGTAGGGGCGGCCGGACTGGCCGGTGCGCTCCGTGTAGGGACGGGCAGGCTGGCGATCGTTCGTCGCGGGACGCTCGGTGTAGGGCCGGCCCTTGCCTGCGTTGTCGCCGCGTCCGCGAGAGCTGTCCTCGCGCTTGCCTTCGTAATGCTCAGCCATGTCGACTCCTAAACCTTTGAGCGCACCAACTGGCACAGTAACAGCCGCTCTTCACTATTGATGATCTTTACAAAAAAATCCTTGGACGAAATGGTCCATCCACCAGTCTAGTCGAGCTTGAGCGCTCCACCCATGAATCTGGCGTATCTGGAGAGGATAAGTGACCAATCACAAACAAAGTCGTCCCCGGCACCGTCGCTCGAGGGGACCGGACGCATGGCAAGGATCCTCACTCGAGTGCGATCCTCCCCCGCATCTTCAAAGTGAATGTCGACATCCGAGGATCCGTGCTGGGACTGGCCCAGGGTCCAATGAAGCCGCAGGAACTCCGGCGCCTCCCAATCCGCCACATCAGCCCAGATGATTTCTTCTCCATCGTCGGCCTCTTCCACCAGGTGGTCGCGAAGAATGGCGACATGACTCGCCTCGCCGGCTACGCTCTGCTCGGCGACCGGCCACCAGAGATGGATGCCGTCGGTAAAGCCATCGAAGGCCTCGTTCGCAGGAACTCCAAGGACAATCGACTCTTCAAACTCTTCCGATTCATGGGGAGCTACATAGTCAGGTTCATGGGCGTGGGAAAACAGGTTCGACATCCCGCAACCTTACCCCTCCAGCCCGCCATTGGTCTCCCCCAGCCCCTGGCAATGGCTCGAAGTGCCCGCCGGCAACACTTCCAGTCCCGCCGGCTGAGTAGTTGTTGGCATTAAACGAAAATGGCCACCTGGTAGGGGTGGCCGTGTTGTGTTTTGTGGGGTTAATGCAGGGAGGCCCCGCACCGTGTGGTGTGGGGCCTCGACCTGTTTTTGGTGTTGTCCGGCGGTGTCCTACTCTCCCACATCCTCTCGAATGCAGTACCATCGGCGCTGTGGGTCTTAGCTTCCGG
>NZ_JANKZF010000022.1 GCF_027568515.1 Arthrobacter sp. HY1533
GACAAATCACACACCATCACCACCTCAGAACCCAGGCCCGGACGATGCACCTGCTTCCACAACGAGGCCCGCAAACCAAAACCAACAATCCCCACCCGCATATCCCGCACAGGAACACCCGAACCGGTTGCGAATTCCAGCAATTCAGTCACTTCATCACGTCCTTTGTTTCAATGCCCTGAAAATTATTGAAAAGCAGCCCTACTTCAGTCCCGAGCGTCCAATCCCGGCCATGACCTTCTTCTGCAGCGCGATGAAGAGGACCAGGATCGGGGCCATGGCCATGATTGAGGCGGCCATGAGGATCGGGTAGTTGTTGGAGTGTTCGCCCTGGAGGTTCGCCAACCCGACACTCAAGGGCGCGGCGTCCTGGGTTGATGCAATGACCAGTGGCCACAGGAGGTCGTTCCAGGACCACAAGACGGTGATGATGGCCAATGCCCACACCCCGTTGGCGGCAAGTGGCAGCATGATTTTGGTGAAGATCTGGAAGGGGTTTGCCCCGTCCATGCGTGCTGCGTCCTCGAGCTCGTCCGGCAGCCCCATGAAGAACTGGCGCATGAGGAAGACGCCGAAAGCACTGAAGATGCCAGGCGCCACAATGCCGGGGATGGTGTTCAACCAGCCCAGGCTCTGGATGATCTGGAACTGCGGAATAAGGAACAGCTGTCCCGGCACCATGAGCAGCGAAAGAATCAAGGCCAGGATCAGTCCGCGCCCGCGGAAATGCATTCTGGCAAAGGCGTACCCTGCCAGGGAGCAGAGGACAACCTGTCCCACCACCCGGATGACAGTGATCAGGATGGAGACCTTCAACGATGAGCCGAAGTTCATCATGGTGAACACATCCGCGAAGTTGTGCCACTGGATGACAGAGGGCCAGATGATTGGCGGGGTGCTCTGAACCTCCTCATTGGTGGAGATGGACATGACCACCTGGTAGAGCAGGGGCATGATCATCAGCAGGGCTCCGCCGCCCAGGACAATGTGGGCCAGGACGTGGCGCCCGCGCTTGACGGGCCGGCCCACCGGAATGGCAAGGCTAGACATAGTTGACCCACCTTTTCTGGACTCGGAACTGGATGAAGGTAAGGATGGCAATGACGGCCAGGATCAGGATGCCGATTGCGGCAGCGTAGCCCTTGTCGTTTTGCAGGAATGCCTGGTTGTAGAAGATGTACACAAGGCTCTGTGTCTGCGGCATGGCCAGGTTGGACTTGCCCATCATGATGTACAGCAGGTCAAAGAGCTGGAATCCGCCAATGACTGTCAGCACCGAAACGAAGAAGATGCTCGGGGTCAGCAACGGCACGGTGATGGAAAAGAACTGGCGCAGGCGCGAGGCCCCATCCATTTCCGCAGCCTCATACATTTCCCGCGGGATCTCGCGCATGCCGGCACCCATGATGATCAGGTTGAAGCCCATGGACATCCACAGGCCCACGAGTGCGACGGCGACGAGTGCAAATCCCGGCGTTGAGGTCCAGTACGGCCCCTGAATTCCAAAGAGGCTCAGGAACCAGTTGATGGGGCCAAAGTCCCCGTTGAAGATCAGCCGCCACACAATGCCCACCGCTGCGGGCATGGTGATGTACGGGATGAAATACAGGGTCCGGTAGAAGCCCGCCAGTTTCATGCCGGGAGTTTCCATCAATGCCGAAAGAACCATGGCAATCGGGATGCCCAGCAGGACAATCGCTGTGTACAGGGCCGTGTTCAGCAGCGATTGCGGAATTTCGGAGTCGCTGAGCAGGCGCACATAGTTTTCGATGCCAATGAATTTTGATCCGCCGAAGACACCCCACTTGGTGAAGCTGTAGTAGAAGGTCTGCAGGACCGGCCACACATAAAACAGGCCCATGCCAAAGACGGTGGGGCCAATGAAGACCCAGGGCCAAATTCCGTCCCGCTTGATGCTGCGGCGCCGCACAGCCTTTTCCGAGGGATCCCGTGGCGGTACCGCAGCCTTGGGCGGGGCGGTCAGGACGCGGCTCATGCTTCCTGGGCCAATGCCTCGTTCATCTTTGTTGCCAATTCCTTGGCCGAGTCAGCCACGGGCTTGGTTCCAGCAAAGGCCGGGGGAAGCAGGTCCTGCTCGTACTTGCCCCAGGCACCTGAATTCTTCGATGCCGGGTACGGCGAGGCCGACTCGGCAGCGTCAAGGAATGCCTGCGCGCCCATGCCCGGCAGGGCATCAACCCATGCCTGCTGGGTGCCCTTGAATGCGGAGATGACCTGGCCGCTGGCGGACTGCAGCTCTGCGGCCTTTTTGCCGGCCAGGAAGGCAACAAATGCCCTGGCGGCATCCGGGTTCTTCGAGTTTGCGGGAATGACGTTGGCAAGTCCGTGGATGACGCTCTGGTTGCTGACCGGTCCCTTGGGAAGCGGCACGACCTTGACGTCGTCGCCCATGGCCTCGAAGGTGGCGCCGGCCTCGTAGGAGGCCTCCATCGTGATGGCGGCCTTGCCCGAGCGGAAGAGGTCGGCCGAGTACGTTTCGGTGATCTGCTGCATGCTCGGCGATGCACCTGCTTCGATCAAGTCGCGCCAGAACTGGACGCCTTCGATGGCTTCGGGCGAGTCGTAGCCACTCTTCTTCCCGTCCTTGGTGATGACCACGCCGCCGGCGCCGAGGATGGTGTTGTAGTAGCTGGTCTGGCCGCCGGTCAGATCGGCCGTGACTCCGTGGATGCCCTTGCCCTCATAGAACTTGGACAGCTCCACCGAGTGCTTCTTGAGGTCTTCCCAGGTCCAGTCTGCGGTGGGTTCGGGCACCCCTGCGGCCGCTACCAGGGACTTGCTGTAGAAGATGGCACTTGAGTCGTAGTCCTTCGGAATGCCGTACACCTTGCCATCAACTGTGTACAGGTCCACGAGCCCCTGGGGGTAGTTGGCCAGGTCCACGGCCTTGGCGGCGACGATGCCATCCAACGGCAGCAGCTGGTCGTTCTGGGCGTAGAGCTTGATCTTGGGTCCGTTCATCCAGAAGACGTCCGGGAGGGTGTTGCTCGAGGCCAAGGTCTGGATCTTGGTCCAGTAGGCCCCGCCCTTGGAAGGAGTCACATCAATGCTGATCTTGATGTTGGGATACTCCTTATTGAACTCATCAATCGATTCCTGCAGGAACGGCTTCTGGGCGGCGCCCCAGATGGCGTAGGTCAGCTCTGCTGAAATGTCCTTGGGCGGCGCCGCATAGTCCCCGGCTGCCGCTCCGGAGCCCGGGGTTCCATTGTTGCCGCACGCGGCCAAGGTTGCCGTTGCCGTTGCCAGGGCGGCCACGGACAGGAACGTTCGACGATTCAGATTGGTCATGGGCTTGTCCTCCGTTGGATTTCACTTGCCTGCTGCGGGCTGCGTGGAAGCCCGCCGGCTGCACCTTTGCGGCCGAGGGTGATACGCATCACAGCTGAACACATTAAACGGTTAAGTACAACGAAGTTTCTGAAGCTTTCTGATTGTTACCTGAAATCTATCCGCATGATTGTTCGGTTCCTTGCCCGCCGCCAGGCAGCAAAAAGCGCCCGGTACCGGGTTCCGCACCGTGATGGTGCGCAACCCTGTACCGGGCGCTTGGCCCCGGTCAGTCCGGGACGGCTGCGGGAATGTTAACCTTCGACGCCCAGCGTCTTGAGGATCAATTCACGCACGCGGGCCGCATCTGCCTGTCCGCGGGTCACCTTCATGACGCCGCCAACAATGGCACCAACGGCCTGGATCTTGCCGCCGCGGATCTTCTCGGCCACGTCGGGCTGTGCCGCCAGGGCCTCGTCGATTGCTGCCTGCAGGGCGCTGTCGTCGGAAACCACGGCGAGGCCGCGCTTGGCCACAACCTCGGTGGGTGTTCCTTCACCCTCGAGGACGCCGTCGAGCACCTTGCGGGCCAACTTGTCGTTGATGGCACCGGAAGCGATGAGCTTTTCGATTTCAACCACCACGGCCGGGCTGACGCCCAGCGCTGCGGGGTCCACATCGGCAACCTTGGCGCGACGGGCGATCTCGCCCATCCACCACTTGCGGGCCGCGGCGGCCGAGGCGCCGGCGGCAACCGTCTCCTCGATCTCGTCCATGAGGCCGGCGTTGACCACGTCGCGGAACTCCAGGTCGGAGTAGCCCCAGTCGGCCTGCAGGCGCTTGCGGCGCTCGGCCGGCGGCTCAGGCAAGGTGGCGCGCAGTTCCTCAACCCATTCGGCCGTGGTGACGATGGGCACCAGGTCCGGTTCCGGGAAGTAGCGGTAGTCGTCGGCGTCTGACTTGGGCCGGCCGGAGGTGGTGGACTTGGTGTCCTCGTGCCAGTGGCGGGTTTCCTGCGTGATGGCCACGCCGGAGTCCAAAACCGCAGCGTGGCGCTGGATCTCGAACTTCACGGCGTTTTCGACGGCGCGCAGCGAGTTCACATTCTTGGTTTCGGTGCGGGTGCCGAACTTCTCGCGGCCATGCGGGCGCAGGGAAACGTTGGCGTCGCAGCGGACGTTGCCGTGCTCCATCTTGGCGTCCGAGACACCCAGGTTCTTCACGATTTCCCGGATGGCGGCCACGTAGGCCTTGGCCAGCTCGGGGGCACGGGATCCGGCACCCTCGATGGTCTTGGTGACAATCTCCACCAGCGGCACGCCGGAGCGGTTGTAGTCCACCAGGGAGAAGTCGGCGCCCTGGATGCGGCCCGTGGAGCCACCCATGTGGGTCAGCTTTCCGGCGTCCTCCTCCATGTGTGCGCGCTCGATTTCCACGCGGAAGACGGTGCCGTCCTCGAGCTCAATGTCGATCCAGCCGTCGTAGCAGATGGGGTCATCGTACTGGGAGGTCTGGAAGTTCTTCGGTGTGTCCGGGTAGAAGTACTGCTTGCGCGCAAAGGTGCTGTGCGGTGCAATCTTGCAGTTCAGCGCCAGGCCGATCAGGATCGAGGACTCGACGGCCTTCTTGTTCACCACGGGCAGCACGCCGGGCAGGCCCAGGCACACCTCGTTGACGTTCGTGTTCGGGGCGTCGCCGAAGGCGTTGGGTGCCGAGGAGAACATCTTGGTCTTGGTGTTCAGTTCAACGTGAACCTCGAAGCCCAGGACGGGGTCGTACTTTTCCATGGCTTCTTCGAAGCTGAGAATGGTGTCAACGCTCATTAGTTGGCCTCCTTGGCAGCAGTGGTCTGGACGAGCTCGACCAGCGACGGTGCCTGGTCCAGGATGGGGCCGCCCCACTTGGCTTCCAGCAGGGATTCCAGCACGGCACCCACACGGTACAGGCGGGCGTCCTCACGGGCGGGAGCCAGGAACTGGATGCCGACGGGCAGGCCGTCTTCATCGGCCAGGCCGCCGGGCAGGGTCAGGCCGGGGACGCCGGCCATGTTGGCCGGGATGGTGGCAATGTCGTTGAGGTACATGGCCAGCGGATCATCGAGCTTCTCGCCCAGCTTGAAGGCCGTGACGGGGGACGTCGGGGAGATCAGCACGTCGACCTGCGCGAACGCGGCCTCGAAGTCGCGCTGGATCAAGGTGCGCACCTTCTGGGCCGAGCCGTAGTAGGCGTCGTAGTAGCCTGCGGACAGGGCGTAGGTGCCCAGGATGATGCGGCGCTTGACCTCGTCGCCGAAGCCGGCGGCGCGGGTGGCGCCCATGACGCGCTCAATGGTGAGCGGGCCCTCGGTGGGCAGGGTGCGGGCGCCGAAGCGGACGCCGTCGAACTTGGCCAGGTTGGAGGAGGCCTCGCTGGGCATGATCAGGTAGTAGGCGCCCAGAGCGTAGCCGAAGTTGGGGCAGGAAACCTCGACGATTTCGGCCCCTGCTTCGCGCAGGAGGTCCAGGGATTCGTTGAAGCGGTTCTCCACGCCGGGCTGGAAGCCTTCGCCGTGGAGTTCCTTGATGACACCGATCTTCATGCCGGCAACGTTGCCCAGGCGGGCGGCGTCGGCCAGGCCCGTGGACGGGTCCGTCAGCGAGGTGGAGTCGAAGGGGTCGTGGCCGCCAATGACTTCCTGCAACAGGGCCGAGTCCAGGACCGTGCGGCTCACGGGGCCGATCTGGTCCAGGGAGGAGGCCATGGCGATGGCGCCGTAGCGCGAGACCGCACCGTAGGTGGGCTTGACGCCCACGGTTCCGGTGACGGCGCCGGGCTGGCGGATGGAGCCGCCGGTGTCGGTGCCCAGGGCCAGGGGCGCCTCGAAGGCTGCCACGGCTGCCGCGGAACCACCGCCGGAGCCGCCGGGGATCCGGTCCAGGTCCCAGGGGTTGCGGGTGGGGCCGTAGGCGGAGTGCTCGGTGGAGGAACCCATGGCGAATTCGTCCAGGTTGGTCTTGCCCAGCATGGGCATGCGCGCGGCCCGGATCTTCTTGATCACGGTGGCGTCGTAGGGGCTCATCCAGCCCTCGAGGATCTTGGAGCCGGCCGTGGTGGGCTGGCCCTTGGTCACGATGAGGTCCTTGATGGCGATGGGCACACCGGCCAGCTCGTGGAGTTCCTCGCCGGCTGCGCGGCGGGCGTCGACGTCGGCCGCGACGGCCAGGGCCTCTTCGGCGTTGACGTGCAGGAACGCGTTGACGCCGCGCTCACCGCCGTCGACCTCGGCAATGCGGTCCAGGTGGGCCTGGACCAGCTCGACGGAGGTGATCTCGCCTGCGGCGAGCTTGGCGGCCATGGCGGCTGCGCTGGAACGGATCAGTTCATTGGCACTCATGGTTTAGCTTTCCTCCAGAATTGCGGGCACCTTGAAGCGGCCGTCGGCCGAATCGGGGGCACCGGAGAGTGCCTCTTCCACCGTGAGCACGTGGCCCACAACGTCTTCACGCATGACGTTGGTCAGCGGAATCGGGTGCGAGGTGGTGGGCACGTCGTCCCCGGCAGCCTCGCTGACGCTCTTGACGGAATCCACAATCACGGCCAGTTCAACGGCCATGCGGTCCAGTTCTTCGTCACTCATCTCGATGTGAGCCAGTTGCGCCAAATGCGCCACGTCGTCACGGTTGATCGCAGCCATGGATCTCCCCTGTTAAAAAGAAAAAGTTGTCTTGTTCCTAGCTTATCGGTCGCAGCACAGGATCAAATCACCGGGACACTGAGATGCCGGTCTCCGAGCGGGGCCGCCTTGCCCACTCCCGGGTGCTGCGGGCCGAGAGCGCCAGCAGCACCAGGATGTCCAGCGGCAGGCCGAACAAGTTGTTGGCGAGCGTGATGGACTCCCCCTCAACGAAGGAGACCGCCGAGACGGCAACCAAAAGTGCGCTGTAGGCCATCGTGGCAATCCTTGCCCAGTTGCTGCCGCGGAACACCAGGTAGGCCAGCCACAGGTACAGGGCAACGCCCAGGGCAGCCAGCACGGTGACCACCACCAGGAAAATATCCAGCGCCCGGGTCTCGTCGGCGCTCACGCTGGCGGCCGAGACCCCCAGAATTTCCTGGCGGTCGGCCAGCAGGGTGGCCACGGTGGCGGCGCCGACCACCACACGAATCGCCATCAGCAAAACGCCCAGGCTGGTGGAGGTGGGCCTGCGCCGGGCCTGCGTGTCCCGTCTGGCGTCCAGGTCCGGCCCCAGGGGGTTGCCGTCCGCGGGCACGTCGACGCCGGACAGGTCCACCACGGGCAGGTCCCCGTCGGTGACAATGCTGTCCCCGCCGCCGTTGCGGGAGTGGTAGCCCGTGGCGAAATCCTCAATGATGCGCACCTGGATGCCGGGGCCGCCTGCCTGCAGCGTTGCAACGATGTGGTCGCGCTCGACGTCGGTGTCGGCGTCGATCTTGTGGGTGACCTGGAGGGTGAACAGGGAGAAGCCCACGGCCCGGTCAAAAGTGCCCGCCGCCATCCAGTCCGCCCTGTGCCCTCCGGGCAGCAGCCAGCCGTCCGGGCAGCGCCAGAACCGCACGTGGTGGCGCTTGGCCGGATTGCCGGCCACTTCCTGCTGGTAGGCCAGGTCCTGCTGGTGGCCGAACAGCAGCAGCGGGCTCACGGGTGCCTCGTCGTAGCTGCGCCGAAGGATCGTGGAGGTGACGATGCGCCAGCTAGAGGCGAGGGTGACGGCGTCGGCCCTGATCCAGCCGGCCCGGGTCATGGCCTCATGCAACTGTTCCTCGGTGCCCATGACGGCAAGGTTGACGGGGTCGCCCAGCAGGCCGTCGCTGGTGCGGGCGCGACCAATGAAATAGTCCGGGACGTAAATGGAGGTCAGGATGCGGTGCAGGCGGGGCAGCACCAGGTAGGCCAGGACCAGCCAGAATAGCACAAAGAACAGGACCAGGTACCAGCCCAGGGCGAATCCCTCGGACAGCACCAGCCAGGCCAGCCACACGGCCGCGACCCCGCTGAACACGAATACGAGGTTGTCCACGAAGGCATTGACCGAGCGGCGCCGGGCGCTTTGCACACGCGCAGGCTTGGCGCGCTTAATGTGTGTTCGGGTCCCCATGGGGCAATCCTAGACGGGATGCACAAGCCCCGGCAGGGGGCTGGGGCTTGTGCACCGGGCGGCCGCCCCACATGGCGGCGCGCCCGGTGCCGGGCCAGTCAGCGCTGGGCGACGAGTTCGATCTCGACCTTCATGGCGGGGTCCAGGAACGGCAGCACGTGGACAAGCGCCATGGTGGGGCGGATTTCGCCAAAGACTTCGCCATGGGCCCGGCCGGCCTCTTCCCACGCGGCGATGTCGGTCAGGTAGATCTTGGACTGGACCACGTCGGCGAAGGAGAATCCGGCCTCGGCCAGCACGGCCTCGAGCTTGCCCAGGATGTAGGCGCTCTGGTCATAGAAGCCCTCGCCCACAACCGTGCCGTCCGGACCGGCGGCCGAGGTCGCGGAGATGTACAGGGTGTCGTTGACCTGCACGGCGCGGGAGTAGCCGAGGGTCTTTTCCCAGCTGGAGCCGGAACCGTAGATTTTACGCACGTGGATGTCCTTTGCGTCGTGGGGCGCTGTGCCCGGATGGTGGAGCCACCACCCTATGGGCAAGGGGTCCTGCCCGTGGAATTCATTGCGTTTGTTGCACGGCCGGGTGGCGGTGCCGCGGCGGAGCGGCCCCTAGAGCACCATGCGGTAGACACGCAGCATCTTGCCGTTTTCCGGGATGGGCCAGTCGCGTTCGGGTACGCGGGTGAAGCCCAGCTTGCGGTACAGGGCGTGGGCCGTGTGCCAGTTGTCGCCGGTGGTGAGGCTGACGGCCGCAATGCCCTCTGTGTGGCGGGCACGGTCCAGGATGTACTCCACCATGGCGCGTCCGGCGCCGCTGCGCTGCACGGCCGGGTCCACCACGAGCAGCCGGAATTCCATCTCATCCGCCAGGGCAATGTCCGCCCATTCATCCCCGTGGACGGCCAGGGTGGCCGAGCCAACCACCACGCCATTGCGTTCGGCCACGATCATGGGTGCCACGGCTGCCCGCTCCCTCACGCGCATGATCTTTTGCATGTACGGGTATTCAACGCTGTCAAAATACCCCGCCCCGAGATAGGCGTCGGCCGTGATCCGGGCGACGGCGTCATAGTCGGCTTCGGTGATGGGGCGGACGGCAATGCTCATGCGGAGGCGGCTTCCTTTGCTTCGATCTGGGGCAAAGTGCTCGCGGCATACCTTGCCATCCCAGTCTTCCGCACCCGGGCGGCGCGAAGGAAATCCGCCGTTCCTGCATCGAAACCACAGTTGGTGCGATCCAGGAGCCCGGAACAAATCCAAACGGCAGCACATGCGGCGGAATCGCTGAAATCATGGCTCGTGCTGTGGTTTGGAATCGGCGTCTGGGCTCCGGATCGCATGAACTGCTGTTTGGATTGCCTGGCAGTGCGCAGGCCGGCTCCCAACTGTGGATAAGTCCCGACGCGATGGATGGAATTGGACCAGACTTTATTCATGGTCGCCCGATCCCGCGCCTTCGAATTCCTTGCCCGGCGGTCCTTCACACGCGGAGAGGGCCTCGCGGCCGGTGCCACCAACAGCCGTCTTCGCGCAAGGTCATTGTGCACGCCCAGCCGGGGAATCCGCGTCCCCATCGGGAAACAACAGACGCTTTTGGACCGGGTTCGCCCCTACACGGTCCTGAATCAGCGAAGCTGCATCTCCCATGTCACTGCCGCACAACTGCATGGCCTGCCCCTGCCGTGGTTTGACGAAGACATCAGGTCGATCCACCTCACCAACCCTGCCCGGGAGGCCCAGCCAAGGCGCAGGGGCGTGGTTGGGCATACCACGGACCTCGACCGGTCCGAGATCACGTACATGGAAGGCGTCCCTGTCACCTCGCCGGCCCGCACTTTCCTGGACCTGGCCACAATCCTCACCTTGGACCAGCTGGTGGCCGTTGCGGATTTCCTGATTTGTGAACATGACCGCCCCTTTGAACCGCCCAAGGTGGCGTTTGTCCCGGCGGCCACGCTGCGGAGCTACGTGGAAGGCAAGCACCACCTCCGGGGCCTTGCCAAGGCCCGGGCAGCCGTGGACCTCATGCGGATCGGCGTGGATTCCCCTCCGGAAACCCAGCTGCGGCTCATGCTGCACCGTGCCGGCCTGCCCGTGTTCCTCACGAACTACGCCATTGCCGGAGATCCCGACGTCTGGCCGGACCTCGCCTGCGAAGAGTACAAAACCTGCAGCGAATACGAGGGCGAGATCCACAAGACCACGCAGAAGCAGCTCTTCGACAGGACCCGCGACCAGCGAACAGCGGAACGCGGCTGGATTCAGGTCAAGGTGTACAAGGCCGATATGCGGCGGGGCGACGCCTACGTGGTTGAAATGTTCAAAAAGGCGCTGCGCCGGCAGGGCTGGAACGGTTAGGGCGGGGGCTACTGCCAGCGGGCCGGCGCGCTGCCGAAGCCCCGGGCCGGCAACTCCGTGCGCAGCGGCAAGCCGGCAATGTGCACTGCTGCCGGCAGGCGCAGCCCCGGCCCCCACTCGGTTTCCTCGGGCAGCAACAGGGATTTCCCCAGCACCGGCGCCGGAGCTTGCGGGTCCGAGGGCCCGGTCCGCATGAGCTCCACGGCGGTCCTGGCCAGTGACAGCCGCGGGTTGCGCACGGTTCCAGCCAGCCGGTCCCGCCAGGCGTCGATGGCAGCCGCCGCAGCCAGGTAGCCGGTCGCATGGTCGAGCGCCTGGACGGGCAGCGGATGTGGGCGCTCCGAGGCAAAATGCCCCATTCCCGTGTCCGCGATCCCGCAGCTCATCTGCACGAGCGAATCGAAGCCGCGCCGCTGCGCCCACGGCCCGCTCCAGCCGTAGGCATCCAGCGCCACGTTGACCAGGTGCGGGTGGCGCACGGCCAGCTCCGCCTCCGAAAGGCCCAGCCGGTCCAGGGCATCGGGGCGGTAGCCGTGGATGAAAATGTCCGCCCCGGCCAGCAGCTCGTTGAGCACTGCCATGCCGCCGGCCGATTTCAGGTCCAGCCGGGCGCAGCGCTTGCCCACCGTCAGCTCAACCTCCAGCCCGGCCTCCTCCCAATCCGGCGGATCGATCCGCAGCACCTCGGCCCCCAGCATGGCCAGGAAGCGCGTGGCCACGGGGCCGGCGATGATGCGGGTCAAATCCAGCACACGGACCCCTGCCAGCGGCCGCCCGGAGGTGGCGGGCCGGGCGCCTTGCCGGGTGCCGCCGTCGTCCGCCTGCCGCGCGGCACCCCAGGCAACGAGCGGTTCGGCCGCCACGGCGCCTCCCTGCGGATGCGCCAGCCACCGGGCCTGCGAGCGCATGAGGGCCGCGCACCCGTTGGCCGCAACCACGGCGGCCTCAAGGTCCTCCCCCGCCCAGCGTTCGACGGAGTGGGCAACGGTTGTGCGGTCGGCGCCGTCGCCCAGCCCCAGCACTTTGAGGGACGCGGCCCTGTGGTGCGCGGCGTTGGTGTGGAGCCGGATCCAGCCGTCGGCGCAGCGGTAGTCACCGGCTATGGCGTCCCAGACCGGCGGCAGTTCCCAGCCCACGGGCGTGAAGGAGGCGCCGAACCAGAGCGACGCTAGGTCCCTGTCCACGGTGATGCCTGCCGGGCCGGGGACTGGCGGGCCGGGCAGCCCGGCGGCCAGGTCAGCCGCGGCGCGGGCGGCCTCGCCCATGGCGGCAACGGCCAGGCCACTGACGTCGAAGGCGGAGGGCAGGGTTCCGGGGCCGGCGGCCTTCACCGGCTCCGGGGGCAGGAACAGTCCATGGGCCACATGCATGGCACCACAGTACGCCTGGGTTGCTCGCTACGCCTGCGCCAGGATGTCCAGGGCGTGGGTTTCCACGTGGTCCAGGGCCAGCCGGACGGCCCCGAGGTTCACAATCGCATCCCCCAGCGTGGACACCTCAACCCGGGGCGGGGTGGGCATAAACCCAGCCAGCTCGGCCTGCAGCGGCGGGAGCAGGACCGCCGCCGATTCCGCGACGGCTCCGCCAATGACCACCAGTTCGGGGTCCATCAAGGTGGCCACCAGGGCGATCACGCGGGCCATGCGCCGGGCAATGGCGTCCAGGATCCCCTTTGCAACCTTGTCTCCCTGGGCCGCGGCGGCGAAGACGGCCTCGGCGGTGATCCCACCGGTCTGCCGTGCCAGGGCGGCCAGGCTGGTTGCGGGCGAGCCCTTGGCGCAGGCCGCCACGGCCATGTCGCGGGCCAGGGCGGCAATGCCCTCGGGGCTCCCCACGCCCTCGACCAGGTGCAGGAGCCCCACCTCGCCTGTCCGTCCCGAGGCACCGTGCAGCAGCCGGCCCGATTCCATCAGGCCAAATCCGATCCGCTCCCCCGCCAGCATGACGGCGAGGTCGCCCGTTCCGGCGCCAACCCCCATCCAGGCCTCGGCCAGCGCGGCCAGGTTGGCGTCGTTGCCCAGGATCACGGGCCAGCCGTACTGTGAGCGCAGGCTTTCCTGGATGCCAATGTCGAAGTTTTCCCAGAACGCCTGGCTGTGGGAAATGTTGCCTTCCCTGTCAACGGGGGCGGCGATGCCCACACCCGCCGCGAGCACCGACTGCGGCTGCACCCCGGCTGCGGCCAGGGCGCCTTCCACGGCCTTGCCGATGCTGGCCAGCCGCTCGGCTTCGGGCACCGTGAAGTCGCCGAGCCCCTCGGTTGCCTTGGCCAGGATGGTGCCGCGAAGATCCGCCACGAGCGCCGTTGTCTTGGCAACGCCCACGTCTAGCCCCACCACGACGCCGGCCTTGGCATCAAATTCAAACACGCGTGCCGGGCGCCCCTTTTGCACGGCACCCTTCTGGGCCGGCAGCTCCCGGACCCACCCGGCCCTGATGAGGTCGTCGCACACGGCAATCACGGTCGCCCGCGCCAGTCCCGTGGCCTCCATGAGGTCCGTGCCCGTGACGGCCCCGGTGCGGCGCATGATGGCCAGGATCGCCCCCATGTTGGTGTGCCGCAGCTGCTGGGGCGTGCTTGCCGTGAGTTCCAATAAGTGCCCCTTGACGTCTGGCCGTGTGATGTACATAATACTAACAGCGCATAAATTTAGACTCTAAATATAACTCGCAAATAATTACCCGAGGCGGCCATCACGGCACCGCAGCCACGCCGCCCGAAAGAACAAGGGAGTTTTTTTCATGTTGGATGTTCCACGCACTGCGTCAGGACGCACCCTTTGAGCCCGTCCCACCTGACCCGCCGGCGGCTGCTGTCCCTCGCGGCCGTTGCAGCGGCAGGCCTGGCACTGCCTGCCTGCTCCAGCGCCAACGCCGGCGCCGTCACCACGATCCGCCTGCAGCAGGGCAAGCCGGAGGTTGTGGATTACTTCAACGGCCTCATCAAGGACTTCGAGGCGAAGAACCCGGACATCCGCGTGGTGCAGGACTTCAACGGCGGCAACTGGGTTCCCGGCCTGATCCGCGACGACCCCGCCGACGTTGTGACCAACGCGTATTCGGTCACCACGGCAGACTTCGCCAAGAAGGGCATCTTCGCCGATCTTTCCGGCCTGCCCGCGGCAGAGATGGCCGATCCCAAGGCGCTGGAACTCATCAACTCCTTTGGCCAGTACAAGGGCACCGAGCTCAGTGCACTGCCGTTCTCCCTGGCAGCGGCCGGCGTCATCTACAACAAGGACTTGTTCGCCAAGCACAACGTGGAGGTGCCCAGCACCTGGAGCGGGTTCGTGGCCGCCTGCGAAACTTTCAAGGCCGCCGGTATCACCCCGATCTACGGGACGTTCAAGGATTCCTGGACCCTGGGCCAGCCCTACGGCTACGTCTCGGGCGGCACGGTGGATTTGGCCGACTTCTTCTCCCGCATGCCCATGACCGCAGCGGATCTGTTGGCCAATCCTGAGGTTTCCTTCACCGGTGACTTCAAGGTGGCCACCGAGAAGTTCCTGCAGGTGCTCGGATTCATGCAGAAGGACGCCGGCAGCCGCGCCTACACCGATGGGAACGCGGCCTTCGCCAAGGGCGGTTCGGCCATGTACATGCAAGGCCCGTGGGCGCTGTCGGAACTGACCACCATCAATCCCGCCATCAAGGTGGGCACCTTCCCCCTGCCCATGACCGAGGACCCGGGCGAAACCCAGGCCCAGGTCACCCTGGACATGACGTTCTCGATCGCCCGCTCCACACCGAGGATGGACGCCGCCAAGCGCTTTGTCAGCTACCTCATGGACCCGGCCGTGGTGAACGCCTACAACAACAAGTTCTCCGCCTTCTCCCCGCTCAAGGGCGCGGCGAAAACCACCAATGAACAAGTTGCAGGCCTGCAGCCGTTCATCACCGACGGCCAGTACTACCTCAACGTGACCAACTACTTCCCGCCGGCCATCACGCTGAACAACTACTTCCAAACGCTGGCACTGAACAAGAACGCCGACGCATTCCTGACCACCCTCGACGACTCCTGGCACCGTGTTGCCGCCCGCAACGCCTAGATCTTCAAAGGAGAAAATCATGACTGCCCCCGCCAGCGTCCGCGCAGCCGCCCCGGCTGACAGCGACACCGCCATCACGATCAACCACAAGAAACGCAAGGTTGACCCCACCTACTACTGGATGATCATTCCGGTCCTGGTCCTTTTCGCCATCTTCAGCACCATTCCGGCCCTGATTGGCGGATTCTTCAGCTTCACCAACTACGCCGGCTACGGCGACTGGAAAATGGTGGGCCTGCGCAACTTCCAAAACATCTTCACCGACCCCGAAATCCTGGCGTCCTACGCGTTCACCTTCTTCTTCGCCATCGTGGCAACCGTTGCGGTGAACGTGGTTGCCCTGCTGCTGGCCCTGGGCCTGAACTCGAAGATCAAGTTCAAGACCGGCATTCGCGGCATCTACTTCATCCCCATGGTGCTCTCCGGGCTCATCATCGCCTACGTGTTCAACTACCTGTTCTCCAACACCCTGCCCGGCATTGCCGAAGCACTGGGCATTGCACCCCTGGCCACGAGCATCCTGGCCAACGAGCAGTGGGCGTGGGCGGCCATCGTGTTTGTCACCGTCTGGCAGGCGGCACCCGGCGCCACCATCATTTACCTGGCCGGGCTCCAAAGCATCTCCGAGGACGTCTATGAGGCAGCCTCCCTGGACGGCGCCGGGCCCTGGCGCCAGCTGCGCAGCATCTCGCTGCCGCTGATTGCCGGCTACATGGTCATCAACATCATCCTGGGCTTCAAGGGCTACCTGGGCACCTACGAAATCATCGTGGCCCTGACCGGCGGCGGCCCCGGCACGGCAACCCAGTCGGTGGCCATGCGCATCTTCTCCGGCTTTGCCGGCGGCGACTACTCGTACCAGATGGCCAACGCGATCATCTTCTTCATCATCACGCTCATCATTTCGCTGCTGCAGCTGCAAATCCTGCGCCGCCGGGAGGTTTCACTGTAATGACTTCAACCTTGACGAAATTGCCCCCGAAACCCGCCAATCCCCAGGCGCCGGAGGATCCCCGCCCCGCCAAGGCCCGGCGCATCAACCGCGAGGGCTACAAGATCAACTGGTGGATGACGGCGCTGCTGCTGGTGGCATCGCTGACCATCCTGGTGCCGCTGTACTTCACCATCAGCATGGCCCTGAAATCCCCCGAACAAGCCGCTTCCGGCACCGGCTTTGCCTGGCCCAGCGACCCGCACTGGGAAAACTTCGCCCAGGCGTTTGAACTGACCAACTACCCGGCCGCGTTCATGTCCACGGCATTCATCACAGTCATCTCGGTGCTGGGCGCCCTGGGTGCCAGTTCCATGGTGGCGTATGCCATTGTGCGCAACTGGGACAAGAAGTTCTTCCGGCTCTCCTACATTTACTTCCTCTCCGCCATGTTTGTGCCGTTCCCCGTGGTGATCCTGCCGCTGATCAAGCAAACGGCCATGTTTGGGCTGGACAACCCGCTGGGTGTTGCCTTCATCCACATTGTGGGCGGCATTTCCTTCAACTCTCTGCTGTTCATTGCCTTCCTGCGCTCCATTCCGGTGGAACTGGAGGAGGCTGCAAGGCTCGACGGCGCCAGCACCTGGCAGACGTTCCGCAAGGTCATCTTCCCCCTCCTTGCCCCGATGAGCGCCACCGTGGGCATCTTCGCCTTCCTGGGTTCCTGGAACGACTTCCTGCTCCCCCAGATGCTCATTGCCGACCCCGCGCTGCAGACCCTGCCGGTGGTCCAGCAACTGTTCCAGGGCCAGTTCAACACCAACTACTCCCTCGCCTTTGCCTCCTACCTCATGGCACTGGCACCCACCCTCCTGGTTTACCTGTTCGCCCAGCGCTGGATCATGTCCGGCGTGATGCGCGGCGCCGTCAAATAGCGCCCCACCCACTTCCAAAACCCGCTCTACCCGTAAGGAAAACACCATGACCGCTTCCCCGCTTTCCGTTCTGGACGCCGACAACCTGGCCGCAGACCCCAACTGGTGGCGCCAGGCCGCCGTCTACCAGATCTACCCGCGCAGCTTCTACGACGCCAACGCCGACGGCCTCGGAGACATCAAGGGCATCACCGCCAAGGTTGACTACCTCAAGGAACTGGGACTGGACGCCGTCTGGCTCAGCCCGTTCTACCCCTCCGAACTGGCCGACGGCGGCTACGACGTTGCCGACTACCGCAACGTCGACCCCCGACTGGGCACCCTGGCCGACTTCGACGAGATGGCCGCCGCCATCCACGACGCCGGCATGAAGATCATCGTGGACATCGTCCCGAACCACTCCTCGGACCAGCACGCCTGGTTCCAGGAGGCCCTCGCCGCCGAAAAGGGCTCCGCAGCCCGTGCCCGCTACATCTTCCGTGACGGCCAGGGCGCCAACGGCGAGCTGCCGCCGTCGGACTGGGGCTCCATCTTTGGCGGCCCGGCCTGGACCCAGGTGCCGGACGGCCAGTGGTACCTGCACCTGTTCGCCTCCGAGCAGCCCGACTTCAACTGGGACAACCGCGAAATCCGCGACGACTTCCTGAAGACCCTGCGTTTCTGGTCGGACCGCGGCGTTGACGGCTTCCGCATCGACGTGGCCCACGCGCTCTCCAAGGACCTGTCCGAGCCGCTGCCGAACAAGGCCGAACTGCAGCGCCTGGAGAAGCTGCACAATGGCTCCAACCCGCTGTGGGACCGCGATCAGGTCCACGAAATCTACGCCGAATGGCGTGCCCTGTTCAACGAGTACAACCCGCCGCGCACGGCCGTGGCCGAGGCCTGGGTGGACCAGTCCCGCCGCGCCCGCTACGCATCCCTGGACAGCCTGGGCCAGGCCTTCAACTTCGACCTGCTCATGGCCGATTTTGAGGCCAAGTCCTTCGCTGAAATCGTGACGAAGAACCTGGCCGAGTCCGCCGCAACCGGCGCCTCCTCCACCTGGGTCTTCTCCAACCACGACGTGGTCCGCCACGCCACCCGCTACGGCCTGCCCAAGCTGGCCGACGCCGAGAAGACCCAGGACGGCAAGGCCTGGCTCCTGAACGGCGGCGACGAAACCGAACTGGACCGCGAGCTGGGCCTGCGCCGCGCCCGCGCCGCAACCCTGTTCATGCTGGGCCTGCCCGGCTCCGCATACCTGTACCAGGGCGAGGAACTGGGCCTGCACGAGGTGGCCCACATTGCCGACGCCGACCGCCAGGACCCCGCGTTCTTCCGCAACACGGGCATTGAAGTTGGCCGCGACGGCTGCCGCGTTCCCCTGCCCTGGACCAGCGCCGACAAGTCCTTTGGCTTTGGCGATGCCCAGGCGCACCTGCCGCAGCCGGCCTGGTTTGCCGAGCACGCAGCGGACGCCCAGGACACGGTGGAAGGTTCAACCCTGAACCTGTACCGCAACGCCCTGGCCCTGCGCCGCCAGCTGCAGACCGGCGAGGAACTGGAGTGGATCAGCAACACCAACCCGGACGTGCTGCACTTTGCCCGCCCCAACGGCTGGAACGTTGTCACCAACTTCGGCGAAACCGCCGTCGCACTCCCCACCGGAACAGTTGCCGTGAGCAGCGTTCCCCTGGAAGACGGCAAGCTGCCCGCCAACGCCACGGCCTGGCTGGTTTCCTAGTCCCGACCCCGCTGGTCGAGCTTGCCGAGACCCCGCTGCCGCCCGTCCCGCATTCAGGGGCGGGCGGCAGCCCCCGTTTTTGAACCACATGATTGGACACACCTTGGACACCCTTTCCCGCGATGCCCTCCGCCTCGGCATTGACATTGGCGGCACCTCCATCAAGTACGGGGTGGTGGACATTGAATCCGGTGCCCTGGCCGGCCCCCTGGCCCAGCTGCCCACGCCGAATCCGGCAACGCCGCGGGCCATGGCCGAAGCCATGCGCGAACTGCTCGCCGCGGTGGAGCTGTGGGACGCTGCCCCGCTCCCCCACACCGCCGCGGGCATTGCGTTCCCCGCCATCATCCGCCATGGCACGGCCCACTCCGCCGCCAACATCAGCGACGACTGGATCGGCCTGCAGGTCAACGAACTGCTCGGGGAAGCCCTGGGCCGGCCCGCCACCACCATCAACGACGCCGATGCCGCCGGGCTCGCTGAGGCCTCCCGCGGGGCGGGACGTGGGCAGGGCGGCACGGTACTGGTCCTGACGCTCGGCACGGGCATAGGTTCGGCCCTCGTGGTGGACGGAACACTGGTGCCCAATTTTGAGCTGGGCCACCTGGAACTGGGAGGCGGCAAGGCCGAGGCCAGCACCTCGGCCGTGGCCCGCGAACGCGAGGGCCTGGACTGGGCGGGCTACGCCGCGCGGCTGCAGGACTACCTGGCCCATGTGGAGTTCCTCTTCTCCCCGGAGCTGATCATCTTGGGCGGCGGGATCTCGGTGCGGCACGCGGAGTTCCTGCCGCTGATCAGCCTGCGCACACCCGTGGTGCCGGCGCAGCTGCACAATTCAGCCGGAGTGGTGGGGGCGGCGCTGGCCGCCGCATAGCTACCCGCTCTGCGCGCATGTCCCTACATGCGCGCAGAGCGGGTACGTACGCGGCGGCTACTGCTCCGGGGCGAAGCTTCCTTCCAGCCCCGGCACGCAGGCGCCTGTCCACACCGAAAGCACCTCTTCCCGGCTGGGCAGCCCGTTGACCGCCGGGCTCAGCACTGGCCGGTGCACCCACGCCCCGGCCTCTTGCGCAATGAGCCCGCCGGCGGCAAAGTCATGCTCAAACAAGCCAAATTCCAGGTACGCGTCCACGGACCCTTCAGCCACGGCGCACAGTTCCAGCGCCGCCGAGCCGAGCCGGCGCAGGTCGCCAAAGTGGTCCATCCGCGCGTCGAGCTCGGAAACCAGGCGGCGGCGCACATCGGCGTCGTACGTCAATGCCGTGGACAGCAGCGTTCCGCCGCGGGCCTCGAGCGGGCCGCGGAGGGCTCGCACGCCCTGCACTCCGTCGGCCCGGGTCTCATCGAGCCAGGCCCCGCCGCCCTGAGAGGCGAAGTACACGCGGCGCAGGGCCGGGGCGTTGACCACCCCGGCCAGCCATTCGCCGTCGGGCCCGGCAACAGCCACCGAGGTGCCGTAGTAGGCAATGTTGCGGATGAAGTTCATGGTCCCGTCCAGCGGGTCAATGCTCCAGCGGTACCCCGACGGTTCGGCGGGCAGCTCCGGCGCCAGCTCCTCGCCCGTGATGACGTCGTGCGGGCGGGCGTCGGAGATGACGGCCCGCACCGCCCGTTCCGCAGCCACGTCAAAGGCCGTGACCCAGTCGGCGTCGGAGGATTTTTCCGTGGCACCAAAGCCTTCCGGGTCCCGGGCGGCCAGCACGGCGGCCCCTGCGGCTGCGGCCCGCAGGGCCACCTCGAGGAGTTCGTCAACGGTCACGGCGTGCGCAGTCATGAATTTCCTTTGCTTGGTTTATTCCGCGAATGCGGCCGGCCCGGAGGCCAACAGCAGCTTGAAGGCGTCCTCGTCCAGGACCGGGACGCCCAGGGACTCGGCCTTGTCCAGCTTGGACCCGGCCGCCTCCCCCGCAACAAGGTAGGAGGTGTTCTTGGAGACCGATCCGGCCGCCTTGCCGCCGCGCACAATGATTGCCTCCTTGGCCTCGTCGCGGCTGAGCGTGGGCAGCGTCCCCGTCACCACAATGGTCAGGCCCTCCAGGGTGCGCGGCACGGATTCGTCCACGGCGTCGGCCATGAGCACCCCGGCTTCCTTCCAGGCGTCAACGATCTCCAGGTGCCAGTCAACGGCAAACCATTCGATCAGGGCGTCGGCAATGATGGCACCCACGCCGTCAACATTGGCCAGCTGCTCACGCGCATCTTCGGTCAAAAGCGCCGCACGGATTGCATCCATGGTGCCGTAGCGGGTGGCCAGGGCGCGCGACGCCGTGGGCCCCACATGCCGGATCGACAGGGCAACCAGCACGCGCCACAGCGGCTGGGACATGGCCTTGTCCAGCTCCTTGAACAGCTTCTCGGTGGTCTTTGAGGGCACCGAGGGCTTCTTGGCCGTGGCCTTGGTGTAGAAGTACGGCACAAGCTGGAACTTGCCGGTGCCTGCGCCCTTGGACCGGATCTCACGCCAAACGTTGACGTCAGCCAGCGCCTCACGCAGCGCGGGATCCGGGTAGCTTTCCGCCAGCTGGAAGACCTGCGCCTCGCTGGTCACGGGGCCGGGGCCGCTGGGGGCAATCACGCCGCCGTTCTCCGCCGGGTCGGGGCCCGGCCCATTGGTCAGGGCCGCCGCGGCCTCGTAGCCCAGGGCCTCAATGTCAAAACCGCCGCGGCCGGCCAGGTGCGCAACGCGCTCGGTCAGCTGCACGGGGCACGACTTTGAATTGGGGCAGCGGATGTCAATGTCGCCGTCCTTGGCCGGGGCCAGCTCGGTGCCGCAGGACGGGCAGTGCGTGGGCATGACAAATTCACGCACGGGCGGGTCCTGCAGATCGCGCAGCGCCATGACGGGGCCCACGATCTCCGGGATGACGTCACCGGCCTTCCGGAGCACCACGATGTCGCCGATCATGACGCCCTTGGCCTTGACCACGTCCTGGTTGTGCAGCGTGGCACGCTCCACGGTTGATCCGGCAACCTTGACGGGTTCCATGATGCCGAACGGGGTGACCCGGCCCGTGCGCCCCACCTGCACCTGGATGTCCAGCAGCTTGGTGTTGACCTCTTCGGGCGGGTACTTGTAGGCCACCGACCAGCGGGGCACGCGGGAGGTGTGGCCCAGTTCGCGCTGCGTGGCGAGGTCGTCCACCTTGACCACGATCCCGTCGATCTCGTGGATGAGATCGTGCCGGTGCTCGCCGTAGTGGGCAATGAAATCCATGACCTCCGGGAGCGTGTCCAGCACCTTGTAGTAGGGGCTGATGGGCATGCCCCAGGACTTCAGCAGAGCATACGTTTCCGACTGCGTGGCCGTGCCCAGGCCCTCGCGGGCGCCGATGCCGTGCACGTACATGCTCAGGGGCCGCTTGGCGGTCTCGGCCGGGTCCTTCTGGCGCAGCGAGCCTGCGGCGGAGTTGCGCGGGTTGGCAAATGGGGGCTTGCCCGCGGCCACCATTTTCTCGTTCAGCTCGGCAAAGTCCTTCGAGGCAATGAACACCTCGCCGCGGATCTCCACCTCGGCCGGGAAGTTCTCCCCGTGCAGCTTCTGCGGGATGTCCTTGATGGTGGCCACATTGTGGGTGATGTCCTCGCCCGTGGTGCCGTCGCCGCGCGTTGCAGCCCGCACCAGCACGCCGTCGCGGTAGAGCAGGTTCACGGCCAGGCCGTCGATCTTCAGCTCGGTCAGCCACTGCGGGGCCTTGCCGCCGCGCTTTTCCACCGAGGCCGCGGCCCGGACCAGCCAGGCTTCGAGTTCCTCGAGTGAGAACACGTCCTCCAGCGAGTACATCCGGGCCAGGTGTTCGACGGCGGCGAACGCCACCGACACGTCGCCGCCTACCTGCTGGGTGGGCGAATCGTTGGTGACAAGCTCCGGGTGCAGTGCCTCGAGCGTCTCGAGCTCGCTGTACAGCACGTCGAATTCCGCGTCGGAGACCAGCGGGGCATCGTCGTTGTAGTAGGCCGCCCGGTACTTCTGGATCTTATCCACCAGGACGCCGTGGCGCTCCCGGTCCGCATCCGCGGGGACGGGGGCGGGGACGGTTTCGGGCACCGCCGAGGGCGTTTCATCGACGGTCAAGGGCTGGTTTTCTTCGTTCTCGCTGCTCACGCTTCCATCTTGCCCCACCCGGGGCGCAGGCGCATCCACGGCACCCGGCCACACACAAAAAGAACCGGCCCGCAGCATCTGCTGCGGGCCGGTTCCAGAAAGCGGGGTGCGTGTGGCTTAGGCCGAGGCGCGTTCCTGCTCGGACTTCTGGCGGTTCACCAGGGTCTTGACGTCGTTGAGGTCGTTGATGACCCGGTTGAGCTGCTGCTTGGACTGCGGCCACTGGGTGCCCTTGAAGCGCTCCGCGTCCGGGCCCTTCCAGTTCACGGAGTTGACCTTGCCATCCAGGGTGCCCATGGCCGACTGGATCTGGTCAATTGCCGTTCCCAGCTTGGAGATCAGTTCCGCCATGTCCTGGGGATCGCTGCCGAGCATACCTGCCATGATGCACATCCTTTTTTCTAAGGTGGGGCCCGCCGGTGATTCCAACCGGGCTACTGAAATCAATCTAACAACACCCGCCGCGCAGGGCGATGGGCACATCTACCCACCCGTTACCGCGCGTGGTCCATGGTGTTGGCCACCTGCAGCTTGAATGCCTTGCCTCGACCCACCACATAGCCGCGGCCGGGGATGAACTTGTTGTGGTTCACGCGGCCCAGCGAGGTGTTCATCAGGGTGTCGCCCTCAATGTCGCTGGGGTTCATGAGCAGGCCGCGGCGGCCGGCCTTGAACAGCCCGGACAGGCTCCAGGCGCCGGACCAGGTGGAGGTCTCGGCCTCGCCCACCACAAACAGGTTCGCCTTCACGGCGGCCTTGATGAGGTTGACCAGGTCCATCTCGGCCTCGGAGTCGGCAAACTCGGTGACGCCCTCGATGAAGAAGGCCACGGGCTCGCTCTCACTCTCCACGAGGTCGATGAAGCGCTGGAGCTGCGGTTCAAGCGCGCCGGCGGTGACGATGGCCTCGTCCCAGACCGGCAGGTTCGCCACGGCCGAGCGACGCGAGCCGAAGTACACGCGCCGGGTGCCCGGCGTCGAACGTTTCAGTGCCTCGGCGAGCGTGACCAGGGCCGTGGTGCGCCCGGACGACGGCGGTCCGGTGAGCATGAGCGCGCCGGTGGCCGGCAGCCCGGCCGGTTCCAGGTTGTGGTCGTCCACGCCGATCATGACGTGTCCCGGCGTTGCCGCGGGCAGCACGTCCAGATCCAGCAGCTCCGGCAGCGACTCCATGCGCGGGGCCTCCGGCACGCCCTGGCGGCGCATGGTCTCGGCCAGGCTGGCCACTTGGCGCGCCTGCAGGGCCAGGTTGGAGGTGCCGCCGAAGATGGCCATCTGGATTTCGCCGCCGTCCACCATGCCGCGCCCGGGGGGCGAGGCGGCCGTGAGCACGTCGCGCGGCAGGCCCAGGTTGGAGTAGTCCTCGGCCGTGGCCAGGCGCAGCACCAGCAGGCGCTGCACGGAGGACGCCAACGACGCCGGCAGCGACTTCGGGCTGTCACCGGCAATGACAAGGTGGATGCCCATGGGACGGCCGTCGGTGGCGATTTGCTGCAGGGTCTCGAACTGGTTCATGCCGGTGCGGAACTCGTACAGTTCACGGAAGGCGGCCAGGCCGTCCACCATGAGGATGATGCGGGGCTCGGCGGGCTTGTTGGCCAGGCGGCGGTATTCGGCGATGCTGCCGGCCTTGACCTGCGCAAAGCTCTCGGCCCGCTCCTCGATGAGTCCGCGGATGTGGCGCAGCAGCCGGCCCACACGCTCGGCATCCTCGGCGTTGATGATGCCGCCCACGTGCGGGAGCACCTCAAGCATCTGCAGGCCGTTGGAGGCCGCGTCGATGCCGTACACCTGCACGGGGCCGCCGCGCGGGGTGATGGCGGCGGCGATGGCAATGGTGCGCAGCGCCGCGGACTTGCCCGAGCCGCTGGCGCCCAGGATGGCCATGTTGCCGTCCCTGTCAGGTTCGAAGAACACCGTGGGCTGGGCCTGGTGCTCGGGGTCGTCCATGACACCCAGCAGCAGGCGTTCGTCGGTGCGCGGCGTGGGCAGCTTGGAGAAGTCGTAAATTTCCGACAATTCGCTCAGCCACGGCTTGCGGGGCGGCTTGACGCCCAGCTCGACGGCGGCCAGGGAGATGTTGGCGACCACCTTGGCTATGTCGTTCGGGCCGGCCGATTCCTCCACGGGAACCGCCTCAAGCTCCTGCTCCCAGGGGGTGCCGGCGCCGAAGTCCATCTCCACAATGTCGATCCGGGGGCGCTGCGGGGTGCGGCTGGTCCAGCCGCCGGCGTAGCCGGTCTGGAAGCCCTGGATGCGCCCGGGCCCGGTCTTGGCGGCGCCGCGGCCGGGGATGGACGGGCTGAAGTACGCGGCAGTGCTTTCGCCCAGGATGTCCATGGAATCGTCCACGTCGGCCATGCGCAGCGCGATGCGCATGTTGGTGTTGGCGCGCAGGCTGTCCTTGATGACGCCGGAGGGGCGCTGAGTGGCCAGGATCAGGTGCAGGCCCAGGGAGCGGCCGCGCGCGGCAACATCCACCACGCCGTCCACAAACTCGGGCACCTCCTTGGCCAGCGCGGCAAACTCGTCCACCACAATGATGAGCGACGGCGGCGTCTCGGGGTCCGCCTCACGCTCCATGGCCAGCAGGTCCTTGGCCTTCTTGCGGTTGAGCAGGTGCTCGCGGTGGTGCAGTTCGGCGCGCAGCGAGGTCAGCGCCCGGCGCACCAGGTGCGGGGACAGGTCGGTGACCAGGCCCACCGTGTGCGGCAGCTGGACGCAATCGGCAAAAGCGGCCCCGCCCTTGTAGTCAACGAACAGGAAGGAGAGCCGGTCCGGGCTGTAGGCGGCGGCCATGCCCAGCACCCAGGCCTGCAGGAACTCTGACTTGCCGGCACCGGTGGTGCCGCCCACGAGGGCGTGCGGGCCCTCGGTCTTCAGGTCCAGGTACATGGGTTCCACGCCCTTGGAACCCACCAGGGCACGCAGGGAGCCCTGGTGCTTGCGGTTCTTCACGGCGCGGGAGGCCACGGAGTTGTTTTCCAGCCAGCGGTCGGCAATCCCGGAGGTGCCCTCCACGATGTCGTGCCCGGCCAGGGCAACGTAGGAGACGCTGCGCGGCAGGTCGGAGTCGTCGTCGACCGGCTTGCCCGCGTCCACCACGGGGGCCATCATGCGGGCCAGCTGCCCCGCCAGCTCGGCGCCAACGCTTTCGCAGCTGACGGGGTACGTGAGCTGGCCCAGCCGGACCTGGCCCGTGGTGGCGGTTTCGGCAACGTGCACAAAGTCGCGGCACGGTGCGGGCAGGGCCTCCACGGAGGTGGCCACCCACAGGATGTGCACGCCGACGTCGGCTCCGTGCTCCACGAGGCGGGTGAGCCGGGCGCGGTCCGCCTTGACGTCGTCCTCGATGATGACCAGCAGGGCGGGGGTGGCCGGCGGGGGCACTTCCCCCTTCTTGGGGTCCTGGGGTCCGCGGTGGGCGGCGCCGTGGGCGTTCATGTTGGCCCCGCGTGTCACCAGCAGGTCCTCCAGGGCGGCCAGCAGCACGCCGGCGGCGCCGTGGCCCGAGGCCAGGTGTTCGCCTGCCAGGGGCGAGTGCACTGAGCCCACATGCGGCAGCCACTGCAGCCATTCCCAGCGTTCCTTGGATTCGGTGGAGGTCATGGCGGCCACAGCGAGCTCCGCCGGGGAGTGCAGCCCGGCGGCCTGGAGCACCAGGGCACGGGCCACGTCGTCCACCACGCCGCGCGGTCCGGCCACGCCCAGGGCGCCGCTGTTGCGCAGCTGGGCCACCACGGGAACGGCGTCAATATCCTCGAACTCGGCCTTGAGGTCCTGAATCTCGGCCATGTATTCGGGCAGGGTGTTGTTGTCGCTGGGTGCCTTGACGGGTGTGCGGGACGGCTGGCGGCCGATGCCCAGGCGCATCGACAAAAACGCCCTGTGCTCGGGGCGGTGGGTCCACATGAGCGGGCCCAGCTTGTAGATGGCGTCCACTGTCTCGGCGGTGGACGGGCTTTCGGCCAGGCGCACGGCCCGCTCCACCTGCTGGCGGGCGGTCATTTGCCGGCGGAATTCGGCCGCGGCGCCGCGGAACTGCTCAATCGAGTCCCGCAGCTCCCGCTTGACGTTCATGTTCTGGTCCACCCAGCTGCCAATCATCATGACAGGCATCATGGCCATGAAGATCAGGCTGAACAGGCTCTTGGTGACGCCGAACATGATGGCGCCCATCAGGATCGGGGCCATCAGCATGACAATGGGGAAGGGCTGGCGGCGCGGCCGCTGCGGGCCGGCGGGCACCACCTGCTCCTCCACCTTGAAGTGCGGCACCACGCGCGGGGAACGGTTGAACTCCACGAGGGGCCCGGTGGGGCCGGACTGCGCGCCGCGGCCAAGGGCAACGACGGAGATGGTGGTTTCGCCCAGCGTCACCTCGTCGTAGGAGCCCAGGACTGCACGGGAAATCTGGGTTCCCTCCATCATGAGCCCGTTGGCGGAGCCGGTGTCCACAATTTCCACGGTGTCCCCCACCGTGATGCGGGCGTGCCGCTTGGAGGTCATGGGGTCGCTGAGGCGCACATCGGCGTCGAAGTCGCGGCCAAGGTAGCTGGTGCCTGCCGGCAGGGCAAACTCCTTGCCCGTGTCCGGGCCGGCCAAGACCCGCAGCGTGGCAACGGCCGGCCCGCGCTCGGCCTTGGCCAGTGTGAAGCTTTCGGAGACCTGGGTCAGGGACACCGTGGCGCCCGGGCGCAGCCCGGATTCGAGCAGGTTGGCCTCGGGCGGCAGGGTCCGCCCGCGCACACCGCCCACCATGGATTCCTCCACGAGCAGGGACAGGTTTTGCGGCGCGGCCGCCCCCTTGCGTGCGGGGTCGGCCAGGTACAGTTCCGTGGCGATGTCCCCCACCGAGGCGAGTCCGTCAACAGTGACGGCCAGGTTCGTCTCTGCCTGGGGTCCGCGCCGCAGCGTCAGCCTGATCCTCATTCATCATCCGTTCCGCGTTGCGTGTCCAGCAGGGGCAGGTCATCCGGGGTGACCAGGTGGGAGGTGACGGCGTGCTCCACGAGCCGCGCCCGCCGGTTGGTGGCCAGCTTGCCGCCGCCGCCGCGCAGGCCCACCACGCCCACGCGGTCCAGCTTGTCGCACACATTGTCCAGCTTGCGGTTGAAGCGGGTCAGCGCCCAGCCCAGCCGCTTGGCGGCCTGCGCCGAGGACGGGATGGAGCTGAAGCCTGTGCCGCCGCGCCGCAGCATGGGCTCGGCGAGGGCCACGATGAGGGCCTTCTGCGAGGCCGTGAACACGACCGGGCCAATCGTGGTGGACCCGGCGGCGTCCTCCTCGCGGCTCTGCGACATGAACGACGGCGCGTCCAGGTGCACCGACAGCTCGTAGGTGGTGGGCCCTGCCGTGAAAATCACGTTGGTCTGGCTGAACACGAGCGGGATGCGCGCGCCCGGAGCCATCCACGCCTGCATGCCGCCGGCGGCATCGGCAATCGTGGCCGAGAGCATGGTGCCGGCGTTGGTGAGCCACCAGATGCCGTCGTACTTGCTGACCTCCAGGAACTTCCTGTGCAGGTACGGGTTGTCGTCCACCTCAATGTCGCCCTCGCGGCCGATACTGAAGACTGCATCGGGTGATGGCTCGTACCATTCGCCGCAAAAATCAATGGTCAATTCAGCCATGATGGCGTCCCCCTGTTGGTGTTGCGGTTGTGGTGCGGTTGGCGGTCGGTGCCTCTAGGAACACTTCTTGCTCGCCTCCGAGGTGTGCCCGTTCTTGCGCACCAGCTGCACGGCAATGCATGACTCGTCGTTGGGTCCGTTGACCACAAAGACCCTGGTGTCGGTGGTGGGCTTGAACTCGCCCGAGTCCACGGCGCTGACCGGGGCCCACAGGTACTTGTCGCCCTCCTGCGGGTCCGGGTTGCTCCAGCTCCATTCGGCGCCGCCGTTCTTGGGCGTGGCGGTCAAATCCGTCACGGCCGGCACGGACACGTCCGCGCCAATGACCAGGGCCGGCGGCGGCGTGGTGGCCTGGGTTTGCAGCGCGTCCGGGTTCTTGGGTGCCCCCGTGTTGGTGAACACCACAATGCCCACCACGACGGCGGCCACAAGCACCAGCCCCGAGCCCAGTCCCAGCCACAGGCCTTTGCGGCCGGCAGGGGCCGGCTGTGCTTCCCCGGTGTGGGTTTCCACCGATCCGGCTGGCGGGGCCGGCATGAGGTCGCTGCGCTGGAGCGTGGTGTCAAGGACGTGGGGCGCCAGCGCGGGCGACGGCAGCGCGGGGCTGCCGGGCGCGGGTGCGTCGTTCCACTGGGTGGGCGAGGCGACGTTGGAGAATCGGCTGCGGACAGTGGGCCCGCCCACTGTGTCGCCGTCTGCCTGGGGCGCTGACGATTCCGTCGCCGGTGCCTGGGAGGGGACCGTCTGGCCGTTGCGGACAAGACCCGTGGTGTTTCCTGTGGAGCCGGTGGTTCCGGGCACGGTGCCCCGGTGCGTGGGGAAGCTGGGATTGGAGGTGGAGGCGTCGGGGTCGATCGAGACGATGCTGCGGACCCGGGTGGCCTCGGCGTGCTCCTCGGGACGGGCCTCCGCGGTTGCCACCTCCTGCTGCACCTCAAAGGGCGTGACGGAGAGGTTCAGGTCGGCCTGGATGCGCATGAGGGCACGGGCAAAGTCCTTGGCCGTGCTGTAGCGCGAGCTGGGTGACTTGGCCATGGCCGTGGCCAGGACCAGTTCCAGTGCCTCGGGGATGTCGGCGCGTCCCAGCCGGGGCAGGGGCGCGGCGTTGATGCGGGCCACGAGCTCGCGCTGGGAATTGTCGGCACCGGGGATCACGAAGGGTGAGTGGCCGGCCAGGAGCGAGTAGATGGTGGCGCCGAGCGACCAAATGTCCACCTTGACGCCGTCGGTTGCACCCGTGCCGAAGGACTCCGGGGGCGACCACGGGATGGACATGCCGCCGCCTTCCTCCTGCACGGCGTCCATGGTCCCCGAGATGCCAAAGTCGGTCAGGGCGGGGCGGTTGTAGTCGGTGATGAGGATGTTGGCGGGCTTGATGTCGCGGTGGGCGATCCCGGCCCGGTGCGCGGTTTCCACGGCCGAGGCCACCTGGATGCCGATTTCCAGTGCCCTGTCGGCGCTGAAGCGGCCCTGCCGGTACTGCATGTCCAGGCTGGGGCGGGAGCAGTACTCCATGGCCAGGTAGGAGTGGCCGGAATCGGTGATTTCGGCCTCGTAGATGGTCACAATGTACGGGTGTGCCGAGAGCTGGGCCATGAGGTTGGCCTCGGACTCAAAGCTGGCCCGGGCGCCCTCGGTTTTCAGGTCGGCAGTGAGGACCTTGACGGCAACCTTGCGCCGGGGCCGGTCCTGCTCGTACAGGTACACATCGGAGAATCCGCCCGAGCCCAGGACGGAGACAAAACGGTAGCCCGGCAGCGCGGGGGGCGCCGCCGGTGCACGCCTGCTGCTCACAGCAGCCCGTCAAAGAGCAGGGACACGCCGTCGCCGAGTTCGGCGATGTCGCCGTTGAGCAGGATTGCCTCCTCGCCCTGGCTCAGGCGGCGCGGGGGCTGGCCCTCGCGCACCAGGACGGTGCCGTTGGTGGCCTTCAGGTCAACCAGGAGCACGTCCCAGCCGTCGAGGCGGACCTCCACGTGGGAGCGGGAGATGTCGCCGTTGCCGCTCTGGACCTGGACCAGGCGCGGCATGGCCCCGCCCATGACCCGGGAGACGGAGGGCTGGCGGCCAATGATGAGCGAATGGTCCAGCTCCACCACCTCGCCGCTGGAAATGTGCATGGTGCCCAGGCGCGGGCGGCCCACTTCACGCGGCTCGGAGTTGATGGCGGCACCGCAGTCCGAGCACACGGCACGGCTGGGCGGGTTGGCATGGCCGTTGGGGCACATGCGTGCCAAAACCATGGGGCCCGTGGGCGGGCGAGGTTCCACATGGGCGGCGGCGGCCTGCTGGTCCGTGTCGAGCTCGCTGCGCATGATGGTCTGGCCGTCGTGGTCGGGGTCCCAGGGGGCGTCCGACGGCGCATCCGGCTGTGCGTCCAGCGGCGCGTCAGCCTGGGTGCCCACGGCGTCGCTGGCCGGAAGGCCGGCAACCGGGGTCTGCGCGCCGGGCTCGGTCTCGTGCCGGGCCCACGGCACGGAGTCAATCATGAGGGATTCACCGTCGCTGTCCTGCGGCTGGGCTGCCGCTTCCCCTGCGGCTTCATCCTGGGCTGCTGTGTCAACGGGTGCGGCCCCGGCTGCCGGCGGCATGGGGGGCAGCGGCGGCAGGGCGGCTTCCGCCGCTGCCTGCTCCTCCGGCTGGCCCTCCCCGTCAAGGCGCACGGCGGCGGACTCGACGCTTTGCGCCACTGTTGCGCCAAACAAGTAGTCGTAGTTGATCGTGAAGCCGTTGTCGGCGGCGTCCTCGGCCGACGGCGCGGCCTCACCCGTGCCGACGACGCCGTCCTGCCCAGCTGCAGCGTCTGCCTCCTGGTCGTCGTCGAAGGCGTTCCCTTCCGGGTCCGGCTCCGCGGAGGCATCGGCGGATGCGTCCTGGGCTGCTTCGTGCGCTGCAATGCCGGCGTCGGACTCTTCCTCCTCGAAGGGGCGGATGGTGAGGTTCAAGTCCGATTCGGCCCCGGCATCCAGGCCTTCCGGTTCGGTGAATTCCTCGAAGTCTTCCTCGGCATCGTCCTGCGGGAGGGCCACGGGTGCCAGCTGGGCGTTCCACTCGGCGTCGGCTGCCTCGGCGGCCATGGCAAACACTGCGTAGGCGTCCTCGTCCTGCCCGTCGTCAATGGGTTCCCCGGTTTCGCCGTCCACCTCGGTGTCCTGGCCCGTTTCCTGGGCCAGGGGACCATCTGGCTCCTGCTCCGCCGCGAACGTGACGGGGGCAGCGGCGGGGGTGACGGCGTCGTGCATGGCGACGGGCACGGCGGGGGCGCCCATGGACAGGGACTGCAGGCACACCACGGCCTCGGAAAGGGGCAGGATCCGCGGGGATGCGCTGCCGCCGGGCTCGGCCAGGGTCAGGACCAGGGAGTCCGGCAGGGGCAGTGAGCGCTCGCTCCAGGTGGTGACGTCGCGGCCGGAGACGGTGTCGGTGCCGTCGGCCGAGGCCGCCACGAGGCTGATGTCCCCGCGCAGGATTGCGTGCAGGCGGTCGCTGCGGACCAGGATCGCAAAATCGGGCATGCCGGTCAGGCCGGTGCCGAAGCTCTCCGTCAGCTCGTTCAGGACGCCGTGGATGGTGGGGGTCTGCCCGAGGAAGTCCCAGAGGTGGTTGACAATGGCCGGGTCGGTGCGCCCGTCCAGTGCGATGACCGAGCCGGAGCGGACAATGCCAATCCATGAACCGGTGCTGTAGGTGCTGCTAACCATGATTCTCCTCGTGCAGGGACTCTGCTGCTGCGGCGTGCGCCGCGGGTGACGTTTCGGGCAGCGTGGCTGCGGGACTGAGGACGGATTCCGGGATGGATTCCAGCACCTCTACGGGGATGGGCGCCTGGGGCTGTGCGGGAACCGGCTCCGTGGCCGGATCCATGCGCGGCAGGGTGTCCTCGGCGCCGGCGCGGGGCATTTGCGCCGTGTTGAGCGTTTCACCGCTGTTGTTGCCGTGGACGTTGCTGGCGTCGACCACCACAACCGTGATGTTGTCGCGGCCGCCGGAGCGCAGGGCCGTCTGGATCAGGGAGTCCACGGCGTCCTGCGGGTGGCGCAGCGTGCCCAGTGCGCGGTGGATCTGCTCGTCGCTGATCTCACCGGAGAGCCCGTCGGAGCAGACCAGGATGCGGTCCCCCTCCTCGACGGGGACCAGCCAGAAGTCGGCCTCCGTGTCGGAGCCGGTGCCCAGGGCCCGGGTGACCACATGGCGACGCGGGTGGGTCAGGGCCTCCGCGGGCGTGATGAAGCCGGCGTCAACAAGTTCCTGGACCTCGGAGTGGTCCACGCTGACCTGGGAAAAGCTTCCCTGGCTGAGGCGGTAGGTGCGGGAATCGCCCACGTTGAAGACGAGCCAGTACGGCACGCCGCGCTCCTCCACGAGCACCACGCCACTGACGGTGGTGCCGGCGCGGGCGTTGGTCAGTTCGCGGATTCGTGTGTCTGCCTCGCGCAGGGCGTGGTCCAGTTCGGCGGCCGTGGCCGCTCGGGAGCCGGCGGTCAGGACGCCCTGGCTGCTGAGCGTCTTGATGCATTCGCGGCTGGCAACCTCGCCGGCCTCGTGCCCGCCCATGCCGTCGGCCACGGCGAACAGCGGGTCAGCCGCCAGGAAGGCGTCCTCGTTCAGTTCACGTCGCAGGCCCCGGTCGGTGCCGAAGCCGAAGCTCAGCCGCACCCCTGTGGACGCCGTGGAATCTTGCGCCGCGCTCATGCCCGGCCCACCACGAAGGAGCGGTCGCCAAAGTGAACGCGTGAGCCAACCTCGGCCAGGGCCGGGCTGCCGCCGGAAAGCGCGGTCCGCCCGCCTGCCGGGCTGGTGATGGCGCTGCCGTTGGTTGAGTTCCTGTCGGTCACCCACAGCCCCTCGGCGCTGGCGCGGACCAGCAGGTGTGTCTTGGACACGGACCGGCTGGTGTCGTGGACGGAAATGAGGCGCGAAATCATCTCCCCATCGTATCCGGCGGGGTTGCGCCCGATCAGCGCCAGGGCGCCGACGTCCTCGCTGCGGCCGTCGTCAAAGACCAGGCGCAGCGGCTGGACCGGGGCGCCCACGGGACGGACCCGGGTTTCCCCGGCGTCGTCGTCGGCCTGGGCCGCGGCCGCGAGCGTCTCCGGTGCCGGGGGCTGGAATTCACGCGGAGGTTCGGGCAGGGTCGGCTGGGTCACGCCGGGCACGGAGGTGATGGGGCCCTGCTGCATAACAGGCTGGGCCGCGGGTGCGGCGGGCGGCGGGGCAAAGCCGTTGCCGGGCTGGGCGGGGCTGAACTGGCCCGACTGGATGGGCTGGTTGTGGAACTGCACGGCCGGCGGCGCGAAGGGATCCACCTGCTCGGCCTTCTTCCGGCGGCGGCTGCCGCGGGCAGGGGCCTCCGGTGCGGCCGGCGCGGGAGGCACCGGCTGGTTCCACTGCACGGGCTGGACGGTCTGGTCCGGCTGTGCCCACTGCGGCTGGGCCGGGGCCGGTGCCGGGACCTAGGCAGCGCCCTGGGCCGGGCGGGCCATGGGCGAGGAGACCTGTGAAACGGCGGGCATGCCGGCCGGAACAAAGTTGGCGCGCTCGGCGATGCCGCCGGTTTCCAGCGGGTCGCGGCCGGTGCGGACGTTGAAGACAAGCGTGTGTGCCACCTTGTCGTGCCAGCCCTGCGCCTTGCCGTTGGAGTCCCAGGCGTTGGAGAGCACAACGAGCAGCGGGCCAATGGTGGGCACAATGGAGCTGACGTAGACGATCAAGTTGCGCAGGAAGATGGCCAGCACGCCGGCGGGGGTGCCCTCCATGCTGGTGGTGCGCAGCCCCAGCAGCAGGTTGCCCACGGTCTTGCCCGTCTTGGCTTCCCACAGCCACTGGAAAATGGCCCAGCCCAGCGACAGGACCGCGCCGATCCCCAGCAGGACCAGCAGCCAGGTCAAGTCCAGCACCTGTGAGTTGCCGGACGGGGTCACCTTGATGAGGGCGGCGCCCACTCCCCCGGCAACGCCCAGGATGATGCCGGGCACAAGGCCGTCAATGACCCAGGCGGCAAGCCTGCGGCCCGCGCCGCCTGGCACCAGTGCCGTGGCCGCGGCAATGCGCGGGTCCACGCCTACCTGGACGGGGGGCAGCACCGCGGCGGCAGGAGAGGCCGCCACCGGGATGATCCCGGGAACGCCGGCCACGGGCGCCGCAAAGCCGCCAGCTCCGGCTGCTCCGCCCTGTCCGCCAGACCCGCCGAGGGGCACCGTCGATGGCGCAGGGGAAGCCGCCCGGTTGGCCACCGAGGTTCCGCACAGGGTGCAGAAGGCCGCCCCTGGGGCCAGTGCCGCCCCGCAGTTCCGGCAGGGATCGGCCGCTTTTTGCGCCATGTGCTTGTGTACCCTTCTTAGGACTTCTTCTTGAACTTCTCCAGGAGGGAGCGCATGCGCGCCCCGCCCTGGCCGTTGTCTTCGCCGCCGGCACGCAGGCTGCGCCCGCGTGCCTTGTCCCTGGCGTGCGCCTTCGCGTCCGCCAGCAGCGACCTCGGGGAGAACTTTGCCCGCTGCCGCTTCCAGAATCCTACCGAGCCGGTCATGCCGGTGACGGAATGTTCCACGTGTTGCCAGTAGAAGGCGACTTCCTCCTCCGTGGGCTGGCCCGGCCCGAAGATGGCGGCGTCGGCCCTCTCGGCCAGCAGTGCCGTGGTGGCCTGGCTCTCGGGGAAGGCGCCGTAGAGGGCCACGGCACTCTCGCGGCGGGTGCCGTTTGTGTCGATGCCGGCCCCAAGGTCGGTGGCCAGGCTGATGACTTCAGACCAGCCGCCGCCCACCCGGTCGGTGGGCTGCCCGGCTGTCAGGCGCCGCTTGCGCCGTCGTGCCTTGAGCACCACAACCAGGATCAGCGGGATGGCAATGACCAGGATCGGGATGGCGGCGACGCCCACGATCATCAGGATTGCGCCGAGGATGCCGGCAATCTTGTCCTTCTTGCCGTCGGTGTCCAGCGCGTCGGGGGCGCTGTCCGGGGGAAGGTCGGCCGGTTCCTGCGGCGGGGGCGGGGGCTGGAGCACCTGCGGCTTGGGCTTGGAGGCGTTCTGCGGCTCCGGCGGGTTGGGCACGTTGTCCTTGTCCGGCGTCGGGTTGAAGGGGACCCAGCCCAGGCCGGCGAAGTTGACTTCCACCCAGGCGTGCACGTCGGCACCCTTGAGCTGCACCTTGGCGGCGCCGTTGTTGGGGTCCTTCTCATCGAGGTAGAAACCCATGACGACGCGTGCCGGTATGCCCATGTGGCGGGCCATGAGGACCATGGCCGTGGCGTACTGTTCGTCGTCGCCCACCATTTCCTTGCCGCTGAGCAGCTTGGTGATGCGCGCGGCGCTGTGGCCGGAGGTGGACGGCGCCTGCCCCTCCAGCCCGTTGCTGAACTTGCCTTCGCGCTGCAGGGCGCCCTCGAGTGCCTGCACCTTTTTCAGCGGGGTGTCGGCCTCGCCCACAATGTCATTGGCCTTGGTGCCCACCACGGCCGGGACGTTTTCCAGCTTGGGCAGGCGCACGGAGCCGAAGTCGGAGCCGGCCAGCTTGTTCCCGTCGATGTTGGGGAACTGCACGTCCAGTGAGTAGGAGTCGCCCTTCCCGACGCCGGAGAGGTTCAGGGCGGTTCCGGATTCCTTGTTCAGGTACAGCGTGGGGGTCTGGCCCCCGGCGCTGTTGTAGCTCAGGCTCTGGGGTGACTGGACGGTGGGGATCCAGACGCCGCCGTACCCGTCGATGGAAAGCCCGACGGCGGAGCCGCCTGCGGTGCCTCCGTGGCCCAGCGACTTGGGGTCGCCGATGGGGGCAAAGGATGCGGAGCTGTTGGGGTCCACGTTGAAGACCACGCCGTCGTAGTTGTCCATGGCGGCGATGCGGACCCGGCCGTTCTTCGGCAGCCCTTCCGCATCGAACAGGACAGTGTCCTTCTGGTTCTTGACGTAGTCACGGAACTTGGTCAGCGGCGACGGCAGCTCGTGCAGGTCCGGCGGCGGGACCACGGTGTCGCGCAGCACCTCGCGGCTGTTGCTGCCGGTCAGTGCCGGGGCGGCGGCCATGGTGAGCGCTCCGGCCACCACAATGACGCCGGCGGCCATGCCGATGCGGCGCAGCAGTGAGGTGCGGGCACCGGCCTTGTCCTGGACGGGCTGGTTGGCGGAGATGGAACCGGCCATTTCGCGTCGCAGCAGTTCATGCCGGTAGGCGAGCCAGGCAACGGCACCGACGGTGATCAGCGAGCCGCGCAGCACGGGCAGGAAAAGCTCGGCCGTGCCGAACATGATGGCCGTGACGAACAGGACCAGCACGGGCAGCATGGCCCAGTAGGCGTTGCGCACCCGCCAGGCCAGGGTGCCCGCCGCAATGGCCGTGACAAAGGTCGCCAGGTACGGCACCACCATGACGTCAACGCTGCTGCCTACGGGTGCGGCCAGCGTCAGCAATTGCTTCCAGGAGAGCATGATGCCCAACAGCAGCCCGCGCAGCGATGCCAGGCTGGGCAGGAACCCCAGGACCGCCTCGTCGCGGGCGGCCAGGGCGCTGCCAAAGAGCATGTACACCAGCAGCGACAGCCCGGAGATGGTGACCAGGCCCAGGCGCCAGTGCGCACCGAGCGCGGCCACCCCCAGGCCCAGGATGATGGCGCCAAAGCCTGCCAGCAGGTAGGCGGGGTCGTGGCCGAACGTGGGGCCGAAGCCGAGCACGGCGATGCCGAGCAGCACGGCCAGCACGCCGCCGTCGAGCGCAAAGTGCCACCAGGGGCGGCCGCCGGAGAACGCCGAACGCTTCCTGGCGGGGGCGCCGCCGGCGCGGTTTGCCGCGCGGTTGGCGGCACGGCTGGCGGGCTGGTTGTGCGGCGGTTGCCCTGCCGCGCTTCTGCGGGCGCTCACGCGACGGCCTTTCGAAGGACTATGGCCAGATCGTTCAGCTCGCCCAGGGTCAGGACGGTGAGATCGGCAATGTTGGCGCGGGCGGACTGTGCGCCCGTGAAGCAGCGCACGGCAAAGGCGCGCACGCCCGGCGGCACGGAGGCGGCCGCGCTGCGCAGCTGGGCGGGCGTCACCTTCGAACCCACCACGAAGAACACGACGGAGGCGTTGGGCACGGCGTCGGAGAGTGTGCGGGCCAAGTCCACTGAGGTGCCGCGGCGGCTGTGGCCCTCCAGCCGGGTCATGTCATCGAGCAGGTTTTTGCCCGTTTCGCAGCGGATGGGGCCGCGCTGGGTGATGACGCTCAGTTCCCGGTTTTCCTTGATGGCCTGCCGGCCCAGAGACGCCGCGGCGGAGATGGCCATCTCAAAGTCGTCATCCGACTCGTACTCGTCGGTGTTGACCGACAGGGCCACGGCCATGTGCGAGCGGCGCGTTTCCTCAAACTGGCGGACCATGAGCTTGCCCGTGCGGGCCGTGGTCTTCCAGTGGATGTGCCGGCGGTCGTCGCCCGGCACGTAGTCGCGCAGTGCGTGGAAGGCGATGTCCGACGTCGACAGGTCCCGTGTGGTGAGTCCCTCAAGGTCCTTGAGGAAGCCGGCGGCCGGGCCGTCGAGCGAGGTGGTGCGCGGGTGCACGTAGAGGTCGGTGGGTTCGGTCCACAGCACCTGGCGGCGCAGCAGTTGCAGCGGGTCCGCGCGCACGGAGCGCACGGGGCCCACGGTGATGACGGCGCGGCGTGAGGTGGGGATGGTGAACAGGTCCTCGTGGACCTGCGAGGGCTTCATGCGTGGCAGGTGGAACAGCGCGGTGGCCTGGCCCACGGGCAGTTCCAGGGCTGCCGGCAGCACTGTGCGCGAGGACGTGTTGGCCACGGCAATGCTGCCCACGGCGTTGTCGCCCACGGCCACGCGGGTGCGTGCCAAATCCAGCTTCACCGCGTACATGGACGTGCCCAGGATGAATCCGACGGCGATGAGCAGCAGCACCAGGGCCAGGAGGGCCGCCACCTTGGCCTCCTGCCAGCCGAAGCTGGCGCCGAGGATCCACAGCACCAGGGCCGCGGAAATGACCACGATGCCCAGGGTGCTGATGCTAGCCAGCGCCGGCACCACCCAGCGGCGGGTCCATGCGGCGACCTTTGACCAGACGGGGCCAACGTAGATGTTGGCCACCTTGGCCGCCTCACGCCACAGGGACGTGGGGTGCAGCCTGGTGGGTGCCCCGTCGCGGCGGAAGGGCCGGGTGAGGAACTCCCCGGCCTTCCGTGCTCTGGATTTGATGCTCATGATTTACCTTTTGCTGAAAGTGCTGAAGCTGGGGGGCGCAGGCTTAGGCGGATGCGCGCTGCTGGGGTGCGGCAACCTCGGCCAGGACGCGGCTGAGGACCACCTCGGGGGTGGCGCCGGCGAATTCCGCTTCCGGGTCCATGACAAAACGGTGCGTCCACACGTAGGGCGCCAGTTCCTTGATGTCGTCGGGCAGCACATAGTTGCGGCCCTTGGCTGCAGCCCAGACCTTGGCGATGCGGACCATGGCGATGGCGCCACGGACGGAGACGCCCAGTCGGGTCTCGGGCGCGTTGCGGGTCTCTTCGCACAGGCGGGAGATGTATTCCAGCACGGCTGCGTCGGCGTGGGTGGTCGAGGCCAGGTCTGCCATCTCGGAGACGGCCTGCGGGGTGATGATGGCCTGCAGCGTGGAGGTGCGGTCGCGCTGGCTGGAGCCCGAGAGCAGCTGCACTGTGGAGGCGTGGTCCGGGTAGCCAATGGAAGTCTTGACCAGGAAGCGGTCCAGCTGGGCTTCGGGGAGGCGGTACGTTCCGGCCTGCTCAATGGGGTTCTGGGTTGCCAGCACCATGAACGGGCGGCCCGTTTCGTAGGTGGTGCCGTCCATGGTCACGCGGGACTCCTCCATGACCTCCAGCAGGGCTGACTGGGTCTTCGGGGAGGCGCGGTTGATTTCATCGGCCAGCACAATGGTGGCGAAGATGGGGCCCTTGTGGAATTCGAATTCCTGGACCTTCTGGTCGTAGATCATGACGCCGGTGACGTCGGAGGGCAGCAGGTCAGGTGTGAACTGGATGCGCGAGTGCGTGCCCTTGACGGTTGCCGAGAGGGCGCGGGCCAGCATGGTCTTGCCGGTTCCGGGTGCATCCTCGAACAGGACGTGACCTTCCGCGAGCATGGCCGCCAGCGTCAGGCTGATGACCTGGGACTTGCCCAGGATGGCCTGGCCTACATTGGCGACAAGCTTTTCAAAGGTACCTGCAAACCACGTGGCCTGTTCCGGCGTCATGGACATAGTCATTCTTCTTTCGATCGTGTTTGTTCATGCACTGTCTGCAGCAAAAACCTGCCACAGTTTATCCACTAATTGGCGTTACTCGCCATTAGGGGCCGGATTCCGCTCAACAGGGCGGCGGACCGGTGACGTTGACGCTGCTGGGCAGCACGTAGTAACCCGTGAGGCGGCCGCTGCTGATGCGGTACCAGTTCCCGGAACTAGGCCAGACGTTGGCGCAGCTGTCTATCTGCACCTCACCGTCACCATAGGAAAGCCACTGCCCGCCGGGGTCCGCCGAGGTGTTCTGGACCTTGTTGCATTCCTCGGGGTTGGCCGAGGGGCGCCAGTGGAAGTCACCGCCGACCAGCGGGACGGTGCAGCTGTTGCCGCCAATCCCGGGATCCGTCCGTGCCGTGGTTGGCCTGGGCGGGCCGCTTCGGGCCGTCGCCGTGGCAATGGGGCCCCAGTCGCCGCGTGAGTTCCTGGACTGGATTTGAATGTCCCGGCTCCGGTTGGGGCCGCCCAGGTCCACTGACCCGCTGCCGTTCTTGGCCGGAATCTCGGCACCGAAACCGCCGCCGTCGTTGATGCGCACGGCCACCGAGTCGGTGTTGGCCCCGGGTGCATCCCACGAGTAGTAGGCGCGCGTGTCGCCGGTGCCGCTTCCGCCGGCTGCAATGCCGGGTGTCCCGGGAACCCCATAGGGCGTGGCTGCATTGGAGGTGGCCGGCCCGCTCTTCTCGGTGGTGGCACTGGAGGACACCACAATGGTGACGGTGGTCCCTGCCCCGTTGGTGGCCGGGAGGTACATGCCGGGCGTGATGATGCTAGTGCCGCCGATGCCTCCGTTGACGGTGGCCGTGTAGCTGAGCTCGCCGGGCGCGGAACCGCCCAGCGCTGCACCCTGCGGCGGGGTGAAGTCCACCAGGATCTGCCGTCCGGCAGCTCCCGTGTTGGCCTCGGTGATCCGCAGCCCCGTGACCGGCCCGGGCTTGCTGACCGAGCGGCGCGGCGCGGACTGCGCCCCCAGGTCGGAGATGTCCACCTCGGTGGAGACGGACACGGCGAAGGTGTAGTTGCCGGCCCCGTTGGGCAGCGACACAACTGTGCTGGTGCCGCCTGCCGCAAGCGTGCCTTGCACGGCCCCGTCAAGGAACCTTGTCACGGTGTAGTTTTTCAGGCCTCCGCCGTTGAGATCGGGTTGCACCCAATCCAACTGCACCTGGTTCTGGCTGCCGAGCGTGTCCAGGACCGTCAGGGTCGGTGCGCCCGGCGTGAACGGCTTGCCTGCCGGCTTGCCCAGGGCGGAGTAGCGGCTCCACGCCGATGGTTCCGGCGCATTGTTCACGGCCTGGACCCTGAAGGCGTATTCGGTGCCGTTGCTCAGGCCTGTCCAGCTCAGCTTGTTGCCGGCCGTGACGCTCTGCTGCGGGTTCTGCCCGGCAGGGGCCGGGGAGATCTCCACATTGAAGCTCTTCACCGCCGAGTACTCCCCCGTGGGCGTTTCCCAGCTGACGTCCAATTGCTGGTCCCCCCGCTTGACCACGGGGGCCGCGGGGGTGTCCGGCGCGGCGTCGGGGGTGGCCTTGGCCGATGCCCGGGAGAACTCCGAGCTGCCCACGCTGTTGGTGGCCTTGACCGTGAAGGTGTAGGCCGCGCCGTTCTTGAGCCCCGTGATGAGGCAGGTGTTGGTGGCACATTCCTGGGTGCCGCCGTCGCTCTTGCTGACTGTGTACCCCGTCAGTGTGGCGCCGTTGTCGGCCGGGGTGGTCCACTGCAGCATCACCTGCTTGCTCTTGACCTCCTGGATGCGTGGCGCGGCGGGGGCGGCGGGGCGACCCTTGACGTTGAGGGTGATCTTGCCGTCCACCCAGCGGTTCCTGTCTGCGGTCTTGTCCTCAACCGTGTACCCGACCACCACGTTGCCGGTAAAGTTTTCCGGCGCGGTGACGGCCACGGACCCACCGTTCTTGGCCACGGCGGTGCCCGCGGCGCCGGTGATGAGCTTGACGTCGACCAATTTCAGGGGCGTGTCGGGGAATGGGTTGGTGTCATTGCTGAGGACGTCCACGGTTTCCAGGCGCCCGGCATGGGCGTCCGGGACCCTGTCCTCGTTGGCCACTGCCAACGGCTTGGTGGAGGAGGTGACCCGCAGTGTCACGGTGGCGGCGACCGGCCCGTTGCTGCCGTCGCTGGCCTCGATGCCAAGCTCGAGCGTCTTGCCCAGTGCTGCATCCTTGGACGCCTCGACCTTCAAGCGCGCGCCGTCCACGGAGGCTGACACCCCGGCGGGACGGGTGCCTGCGAGCTTGAAGGCCAGCGGGTCCCCTTCGGGGTCCGAGGCCAGCTTGGACAGGTCAAGGGTGGCTGACCCAAGCTGGGCCACGTCGAGCTGGGTGCCGTTGAGGGTGGGGGCCAGGTTCTTGGCCGGCGACGGCGCCACCTCGGTCATGACCGTCAGCGTCGACTTCAGGCCCTCCATGTCATCGGGGCCCGTGCCGTCGGTGACTTCAAAGGTGATGGACCCGGGGCCGAAGAAGTCCGTGTTGGCAGCGTACTTGATGCCGGTGCCGGCGGAATTGACGGCACCGGCCGGCGCGGCCCCGATGAGCTTGATCTTGTCCGCCTGCGTGATGCGCGGGGTCCGCCCGTCCCTGACCTTGACGTAGTCGTTGAGGTCGAGCGTTGCTGAATTGCCCGCCTGGACCTTGATCGGATCACTCTTCTTCAGGACCGGGTACTGCTGTCCTGTGCCGGGCACCCAGACCACGGCGGTGGCCTCGAGCATGTCCTGGTCCGTGACCGTGTACGGGATCATCTGCGCCGTGGCCGCAAGCTGGACGCGCAGTGTGCCGTCCGCCCCGACGGAGGCGTTTTCCGTGGGCCGGGCCAGTGAGACCTGCATGTCCTCGGCAACGCCGTCGGGGTCTTCATCATTTTTCAAGACGGGGACGTCGACTGTGTTCTTGCCCAGGGCCTCCTGCACAGTGACGGTGTCGTCCCGGGCAATGGGGGCACGCAGCGGGGCGTCAGGGGTGACGCTCATGCGGAGGGTTCCGCGGGCAGTTGCCCCCGAGGGATCGGCCACGGTGTAGCTCAAGGTGGCGACGCCGGCCTCCTGCGGCGAGGTGACAAGCACCCGGCCCTGCTTGGTGACGGACGGCTGCATCTCTTCCGGGCCGGCAAAACCGTCGGCAACCACGGCCAGCGGGTCGCCGTCGGGGTCTGCGTCGTTGAGCAGCAGGTCCAGGGCCACATGGCGCCCGGGCCTGATGGTGATGAAATCGTCCTGAGTCTTGGGTGGGTGGTTGCTTTCCTCAGCGGGGGCGATGCCGATCCGCACCTGGCCCACGGCTTCGGCGCCGAGGCGGTCCCTGACTTTGTAGCTAAAGGAGTCCGTGCCCGCAGAGTTGCCCGCAGCCGTGTAACTGATGAAACCGTTGCCCACCGTTGCCGTGCCGAGGGCCGGGGCAAGGTCGATGCCCACGAGCTGGACGGAGTCGCCGTCGGGGTCGATCCCGTCCAGCGGGACCTGCACGCGTGTGCTTGATCCGGCGATGACGCGGCCGTGGATGTTCTTCGGTGCCGGCGGCAGGTTGCGCTCGGGGTCCTCCGGGACCACCGTGATGCTGACCTGGGCGGAGCTGGACTGGCCGGAGCTGTTGCTGATCTTGTAGACGGCCGACACTGTCCCCGGTGTGGGTCCGGCCAGGAAGCGGAGGCTGTTTTCATCCACCCACAGCTTCCCCATTGATTCTTCGGGTGCCTGGGTGATCTCGGGGTTCTTGAGAACTTCCCCGTTGGGGTCCAGGTCGTTGGCCAGGACGGGGATGCGGACCACGTCGCCGGCCCGCACCACGGCCGAATCCTCCTTGGCCACCGGCGGCTGCACGGTGGCGGGTGCGGGGATCTGCACCACGGAGATGCTGCCGGAGGAGCTGGCGTGGCCGTTGGAGATCGAGTACTTGATGGCCACGGGCTGGCCGTTGCTGCGCAGGTCGGTGACCTTGACAATTTGGTGGTCCAGGACGGTGACAGACAGCCCCGAATCTTCCGGCACGTCCACGGAGCGCACCACCAGGATCCCGCCGGCAGGGTCGGAGTCGTTCTCCAGGACATCCACCAGGGCTGTGCCGCCCGTGGGCAGCATGGCGATGTCCTTCACGGCAACGGGGGCCAGCGCTTCATCCGGGGCGACCACCTCGATGCGGATCAGGCCGGTGGAACTCTGCGGCCCATTGGTGACTTGGTAGGTCAAGTAGACCGAACCCACAGTCGTGGCCGTGTAGCTGAAGGTGTTGTTGTCGGAGATTGTGGACACGGTTCCGGCCGTTGCCTTGTCCACGCTGGCCAGGCGCAACTCTCCCCCGGCCGGGTCCTGGTCGTTCTTCAGCGGCGCGACGACGGCCGACTGGCCTGACACCACGCGCACGTAGTCGGCGTTAGCCACGGGCGGGACCGAGCCGGCGGGCTTGACCGAGACGGCAATCGTCTTTTCCACCGTGGTCCGGTTGTCCGACACCGTGACGGTCACCTTCTTGGGTCCGCTGTCCTTGCCATTGTCGAGGTAGCTCAATTGGCCGTCCGGGGTGAATTTCACCTCGGCACTGTCGTCACCGGCGACGGCTTTCACCAGAAAGATGTCATCGCCGTCGGGGTCGATCATGTCGGTGAGGACGTTTTGGCTGATGGACGCCCCCTGGGCGACCACCATGGTGGTGGGGCGCAGGGACACTGGCGCGGAATTCTCATCCTGGGGAACCACACGGACTGTGACATTGGCCTGGCCGACGCCGCCGCGCCCGTCATTGGCGGTGTAGACAAACGTTTCTGAAATTGCCGGAGCGCTTGCCGGCACCACAAGCTGGAGACCCGTGCCTCCGTAGATGGTTTCAATCTCGCCGCTCTGGAGCTTGCCCTCGGCCCCGCGGACGGTGAGGACGTCGCCGTCGGGATCGGAATCGTTGTAGAGGACCGGCAGGATGGAAGTTGCCCCGGGGCGGACCCCAAAGCTGTCCAGAACTGCAAGCGGTGGCCTGTTGGGCTTGGTCCGGTCGGGCAGCGTGTTGACCACATTGGGATCTGCCGAGTCCTTTTCCGGATTGTCGGACTTGTTCATGTCGGCCTTCAGGTCGTCCCAGTTGTTGACGAGCCTGAGGTTGTCATTGACCAGCCAGACATTCCCGCCTGCCGTGTCGTTGAGCACCACCACGTCGCGGTTCTGCCGGAAGGCCAGGCGTGAGGCCGCGCTGGCGCCCGGTATGGTCTGGAATGCGGGGTCCTGCCCGGCGCAATGGAAGAGGTATTGGTTGGAGCCGCCCCATGCCGCGTGAATGCACCCGCCTTGCTGGATGGGGGCAATGGGCTGGCCGGCCGTTTTCATGGGAACTTCAGTGGCTGCCTGCCCGTCCAGGGGTTGGAGCACCATGCCAGCTGACGTCTCAATGGCCACGGCGTCTGCGTCCACGCTGGGATGTTGGAGGCGGGCGCCCTTGCCGCCTGCCAAGGCAACCTTTTTGTTGCCGGGCAGGAAAAGGGTGCCTGTGGCGGGGTCAAGGACCACGGCATTGCCGCCCACACTGCTGAGTTCGAGGTCGGCGGAATCCGGCAGCCCGGCCACCACATCCGTCTTCTTGTCCACCACATGGCCGCCCGGCTCAACGCTCAGCGTTGTCAGCTGGGCGGTTTCGGGGTTCAGTGCAAGAACCGTGCTGACCTCGCCTTTGCCTGACTGGGCAACCACGGCCTTCGCATTGGGCATGGCAGAGAGCGTTGCGGCCGTGGTCTTGTCGCTGAAGGAGCTGACGGCTCCTGGCTGCATGACCCATACCTTGCCCGCGACGGGATCGGAGATGGCAACGAGTGAAGAGCCAAGGGACAGCGACTTCGCGCCCGACATGACGGTGTCCTGGGTCAGGGCCATGGCTGGCACGTCCACCTGGTTCATGAGGGTTCCGGCGTCGTTGTCCATAAAAACGGTGGCCGCGTTTTGAAGTACGTCGAAATTGTCGGAAGAGGCGGCGAACCCGCCGTCGAGTTCCTTCGATTCCGAGTTTAAGTGCGCCACCATGTTCAGGCTGCGGTTTGTCACCCATACGCTGCCGTCGTTCAGGTCGACGTCGGCTGTTGCGAACCCCGGGTAGACAACTGCCCCGGCCACGACGGCGGCGACGACGCCCAACAGGCCCACCGAGCTCAAAAGTCGCTTGTTTCGGAGAGCCCTTGTAGACAATGACGCCAAAGAAATGCACTTCCCTTATCTAATAATTAGCCCATCGAATTGTTCAGGAAACTCCACGTCATGGCAACCTAGGGTGCCCGTACGTCTGGGAGATTTGGGCCACCCTTCTTGGCGGCAACGTTCAGGCCGCTTTGGGGTGGGCGTCGGGGTCGCCGTCCTTGGTGGTTCCCTGGCGTTGTTGGAGTGCCTTCAGGGTGGCGTCGATGAGGGTTTTGAGGGTTTCGTTGTAGACCGGTGGCTGGGTGTCCGGCTGCTCGGGTGGGTGTTGGTGGCCGGTGGGGCTGGTCCATTCGATGCCCTCTTCGGTTTTGCGGGGGCTCCAGGCGCGGGGGTGGACCGACTGACGTGCAAAGGACTGCTCGGTGCGCACATGGCCGTTGCGGGTTCTGTCGTCCTTGTGGTGCTTGAGCCGGTGATGCAACCGGCACAACGATTCGAGGTTGTCGTAGGTGGTGGGCCCGCCCGTGGCGAAGGCGTGGAGGTGGTCGGTTTCGCAGTTCACGGCCCGGGCGGTGCAGCCCGGGAACACGCAGTACTCATCGCGCATCAGTAGCCTGGTCTGCATGGCCTTCGTCACCCGGTGGATGTCCGGTGCCGCGTCCAGGGGCTGGTTGCTGATGGGGTCCACCAGGACCCGGTAGAAACTGGGTGCGTTGGCGGTGAGGTACTTGGCGACCTCGATGCTGATCGGGCCTGCTCCTGGCATCCAGGCCGGCTCGTCCGTGAACCCGAGCAACGACAACGCCGGCACCAACAGGATCGGGGTGACCTGTGGCAGGGGCGGCCACACCCCACACCCGAATCCGGTCACACCAGTCCCGTTCTGGCTGGTTCCGGGCCCGGCTGCGCCCACGATTCCAACAGGTGTGAGGTGTGGTGGTTGGCCGGGCACCTGCCAGTCGGGCAGGTTCCGCGGGTCTGGCTCCTTGAAGCCTGGGTCCTGGTAGTCGGGGTCGTCAAAGACGGGGACTTGCCAGGGGTGGAAGCGGGGGCCGAGGCGGTCGGGGTCAGGGAACGCCCCGCCCTGGCAGGGATCCGGTTCCTGCTCCACCCGACTGAACCACGAACCTGGCCCTGCGAGGCTGTCGGAACCGCTGCCGCCGCTGTCACCGGCGGGTGCTGGTGCGTGGATGTTGTTGGTCTCGAGGGTTTGGCAGAGGAGGAGGGCGGCGGCGATGTCGGCCCTTAGTTGGGTCAGGGTGCGGTTTTCGTGGGGGCCTTGGGCCGCCTGGGCGGTGGCGGTGCATTGGGTCCAGATCGCCTCGATGGTCGGTGAGGGGCCGTAGAGGTTGAGCCAGGCCATCCCGTCCCGGGACCGGCTGATCCCCAGTTGCCGGCGCTCATAGGCCTGCCTTGTTTTGGGGACCAGGGTTTCCGGGTAGGCGCGTTCCCGGGCGCGGCGGGCCTTCTCCCGGAAGCTGTGCAGCGTGGCGTGCTCCGCCTTGCCCAGCAAGACTTCCTCGAAGGCGTCAATCACGTTCTGGGGTAGGTGGGCGGCGCGGAGCAGGCTGGTTTCTTCGGCGATGATGACCGCATGCTCCCACCCCAACACCCCCGCTGAGAGCTGCTCCATGGTGGCGGGGAGGTGGCGGACCAGGGTGGCCGCATCGATCATCAACGCCCCCGCGTAGCCTTCGGTGATGGTGAACAGCGCGGCGATCTCGGCCCGCACCCCGGCCCGGGACGTTTCTCGCTGCCACGGATCCAACTCCAACACGGTGGCTTCGGCCTCGGCCGCGGAGACCATCCGTTCCACCAACACGGCTTTCAACGCGGTGGCCTGGTTTTGGTGCCGGGACAGGGCTGACAGGGCTGTTGCGGTGCTGTCCTGAAGGGCACGGAGCCCGCCCAGGCGGGAATCCGGGACCTCGTTGTCCGGGTGGCCGGGGTGCAGTGGCTCGGGATAATCCGGCAAACCCTCCAGGGCGGCGATGTCGGTGGCCAGGGGAATGATGGTGGGAAAGGTGAAGGCATCCAGCAGTTCCGCCACAGCACCTGTGGTGGAGGAACCTTCCCGATCAGCCGGGAAATTCACCGAACCGCCCATACATCAATTATAGATCAAATAGACTAGTAGTGACATGGTTGTGGACAAGTTCTCAGAGATATTTTCCCATGACGGGGACGGGTCGCACCGGGGGTCTCGACAGGCTCGACCACCGGGCACAGGCCCGGCGTCAAAGGTGATGCAGCGTTGGCAAAAAACCAGCATTAAGTGATGCGGCGTCGGTAGTGGCTTGGACAGGCCCGGCCACCGAATGATGGCCGGGCATGCCTAGCAGTGGACGTTGCCGGAGGTCACAGTCACGTTGGTGCCCTTGACCCAGCGCCCGGCGATGCCTGGACGTGCGCTGCCGGCAATCTTGTACCAGCCGCCGCCGCCCCAGGGGTTGCCGCAGCCGGTGACCGGAATGTTGCCGTCGGAGGTGCTGGCCCAAGCACCACCCTGGTTCGGCCCGCCCGTGGAGTTGGTTCCCGCACAGGACTTGGGTGGTCCGTCCGAGTACGCGCCACCAGTTGATTCGGTGCAGCTATTGACATAGATGCCCTTGACCTGCACGAAATCCTGCGGGGCAGGCGGCGTTTTGGCCCCGCTCCTGGGCGTCACCGTCTGCACCGGGCCCGGCGTGCCAACCGAGTTGATGGCCCGGGCATCGATGGTGGCCGTGGTGCTGTAGCCGCCGGTGTCGAATGAGGCACTGCCGTTGCCGTTCTTTGTGGACCAGCCGCCGCCGTTGATGCGCACTTGGACGCTGGCGGTGTCAGTTGCCCCGCCCGGGAAGCTCCACGAGTAGGAAACATTCTGGCTGTCCTGCGCGCCGTTGCTGCCGCTGAGGCCAGCCGTTCCCGGATTCCCGAAGGGCTTCACGGCGTTGGAGGGTGCCGAGGCATTGCCGGCCGTGGCGAAGGCCGATGACTTCGCATAGACAGTCACAGTGGTGTTCTGGCCGTTGGCGGCCGCCACCGCCTGGCCCGGAGCCACGGGGACATTGGAGGCCCCCGTGGAGACATTGGCGTAATAGCTGATCTCGCCCTCGCTCGAGCCACCCATCTCGGCGCCGCTGAGCGCCGTGAAGTTGACGGTGACCTGCCCGCCCGCGGCGCCGGTGTTGGCCGGGGCAATGCTCACAACACCGACGGTTCCCGGCCTGCTCACGGACCGCCTGCCGGCCGAGGGGTCGCTGGGGTCTGACGGGGCAACTTCCGTGGCGACAACCACCCGGAAGGTGTAGCTCCCTGTGCCGTTGGGCAGGCTTACGGTGGCCGTGGGCGCCGTGGTTGTGGTGGACTTCTGCGCCGCCCCGTCAAGATAGGTGGTCAAGGTGTAGGACTGCAACTCGCCGCCGTTGAGGTTGGGCTGGGCCCAGTCCACGCGCACCTGGTTCTGGTTTCCCAAGGTGTCCAGGAGCGTGATGGTCGGAGCCGCCGGCGTAAACGGCTTCCCCGCAGGCTTGACCGGCCTGGGCGAGTACCCGCTCCAGTCGGACGGCTTGGGTGAGTTGTTGACCGCCTGGACGCGGAAGGTGTATTCCGTGCCGTTGACCAGGCCCGGCCACGTGATCTTGTTGCCCGCGGATGTCCTCTGCGGATTCTGCCCGGCAGGCACGGGTGAAATCTCAATGTTGAAGGACTTCACGGCCGAGTATTCACCCACAGGCGTCACCCAGCTGACCTCCAGCTGCGTGTCACCGCGCACGATGGTCGGCGGGGCCGGCTTGTCCGGTTGCTGGTCGGGCGTTGCGGAGGCCGAGGCCTTCGAGAAGGCCGACTCCCCCACGGCATTCTTGGCGCTCACGGTGAACGTGTACGGCTTGGCGTTCACCAGCCCGGTGATGAGGCAGGTGTTGGTGGCGCACTCCTGTGTGCCGCCGTCGTTCCTCTTGACGGTGTATGCGGTGATCGGGGAGCCGTTGTCGACGGGAGTGGTCCACTTCAGCAGAACCGCCTTGCTCTTGACCTCCTGCACCAGCGGCACGGAAGGCACGGCCGGCTTGCCCTTGACGTTCAGGGTGATGCGGCCGTCCACCCAGCGGGCCTTGTCGTTGGTCTTGTCCGCCACTGTGTAGACCACGACGACGTTTCCGGTGAAGTCCTCCGGTGCCTGCACGGTGACCTTGCCTCCGGCCACGGCCACCTGCGTGCCGGGCGCACCCGTGGTCACCTTGACGTCAACAATGTCCAGCGGGGTGTCCGGGAACGGGTTCACGTCGTTGTCCAGCACAGGAACGGTTTCCAGTCGTCCGGCGTGTGCGTCCGGCACGGAATCGGCGTTCGCCACAGCCTTGGGCTTGGTTGAGGACGTCAGCGTCACCGTGATCTCGGCCGTCACTGCCGGGTTGTGCCCGTCCTCGACGGAGATGCCCACCGACTGCACGGAGCCAAGGGCAGCCTCCTTGCCCGCCTCAAGGGTGAGGTTGGCGCCGTCGAGCTTTGCCTTCAGGCCCGGCACCCCGGGGTCCTTCACGGAGAACTTGAGCGCGTCCTTCTCCGGATCGCTGGCCAACAAGGACAGCTTGGTGGTGGAGGATTCCAGCTGTGCCACGGTCAACGAGGTGCCCTGCAACGTGGGCGGCAGGTTCTTTGCCGGCGCCGGGGCCACCTCGGTCATGATGGTCAGGGTCGACTTCAAGCCCGCGGGATCGTCGGGGCCGCTGCCGTCGGTGACCTCAAAGGTGATGGAGCCGGGGCCGTAGAAGTCAACATTGGACTTGTAAACGAGCCCGGCGCCATCCTTGGTCACCGCATTCAGGGCCGGGGCGCCAATCATTTGGACCTTGTCGGCCTGGGTGATGCGCGGCGTGTGCCCGTCGCGGACCTTGACGTAGTCGGCCAGCTTGGCCGTGGCCGATTCTCCCGCCTGGAGCTTGATGGGTTCGTTGTTGGACAACACGGGGTACTGGGCGTCCAGCCCGGGCACCCACACGACGGCGGTCGAGGCGAGCCCGTCCCGGTCCGTCACTGTGTAGGGCACCATCTGCGGGGCAGGCGCCAGGGGTATCTGCAGGCTGCCGTCGGACTTCACCGACGCGCCCGACGGCGTGGCGGAGCCCGTGTCCACGAGGGTCACGTTCAGCTGCTCGGCGACACCGTCGGGGTCCTCGTCGTTCTTCAGGACTGGCACGCTGACGGTATTCTTGCCCAGCGCCTCCCGGGCAGTGACCTCGTCGTCGCGGGCGATGGGCGCCCGCAGCGGGGCATCGGGGCTGACGGTCATGCGGATGTTGGCAGTTGCGGTGGCACCCGAGGGGTCGCTGATGGTGTAGCCCATGGTGGCCGTGCCCGCCGCGGCGGGGCTGGTGAGCAGCACGCGGCCCAGGTCCGTGACGGAGGGCTTCATTTCTTCAGGTCCCGCGAAGCCGTTCTTGTCAACGAACAGCTTGTCGGCGTCCGGGTCGCTGTCATTCAGCGCCACGTCCAGGGCCACCTGGCGGCCGGGGCGCATCGCGATGAAGTCATCGGATGCCGCCGGGGGCCGGTTCACGGAGTCCTCGGGGGCGATGCCCACATGGACCGAGCCCACGGCCTCTGCGCCCAGGCGGTCCCGCACGCGGTAGGTAAATTTGTCGGTGCCGGCGGAGTTGCCGGCCGCCGTGTACAGGATGAAGCCGTTGCCGGCCACGGCGGTGCCAAGGCTGGGCGGAATGTCCACGCCCGCCAGTCGCACGGAGTCGCCGTCCGGGTCAATGCCGTCCAGCGGCACCTGGATCTTGGTCTGCCCGCCGGCGATGACCCTGCCCTCAATATTCTTGGGCGCCGGCGGCAGGTTGCGTTCCGGGTCCGCGGCAATGATGTTGATGGTCACGGAGGCGGAATCCGGCTGCCCGGAATCGTTGGTGACCTTGTAGATGGCCGTCACCGTGCCGGGGGTGTCCCGGGCCAGGAAGCGCAGCGAGTCCTGGTCAACCCAGAGTTTCCCGCTGGCCGCATCGGGGGCCGTGGTGATCTCGGGGTGCTTGAGGACGTCGCCGTTGGGGTCGTAGTCGTTGGCCAGCACCGGGATGCGGGCCACGTCGCCCACCCGGACATCCACAGTGTCGGGGCGCGCCGTGGGCGGCTGCAGCGTGGAGGCTGCCGGAATGCGGACGACGGCGATGCTCCCCTTGGCGCTGCCCTGGGCGTTTGAGACTGTGTACTGGATGGCGACAGGGCGGCCGGGGTCGCGGATGTCGCTGATCTTGACAATGTTGTGCTCCAGCACGGTGACCGAGACGCCTGAATCCTCGGACACGTCCACGCCGCGCACCACCAGGACGCCGCCGGCGGGGTCGCTGTCATTGCCCAGCACGTCCGCCAGGATGGTGCCGCCCAGGGGCAGCAGCGCCATGTCCTTGACCGCGATGGGGGCCAGCTCCTCCGCGGCCGGCACCACGTCAATGCGGATGAGCCCCGTGGCGCTCTGCGGCCCGTTGGTCACCTGGTACGTCAGGTAGCTGGCGCCAACGGTCTGGGACGTGAAGGTGAAGGTGCCGTTGTCGGCAATGGAGGATGCGGTGCCCGTGGCAGGCTTGTCCACGCTGGCCAGCCGGAGCTGGCCGCCCAGGGGGTCCTGGTCGTTCTTCAGCGGGGCGATGATGGCGTCCTGCCCCACCACCACGCGCATGTAGTCGGCGTTGGCAACGGGCGGCACTCCCCCGGCCGGTTTCACGTTGACCTTGATTTGTTTCTCCGCCACCTCGCGGGTGTCGGAGACCTTGACCGTCACGGTGCGCAGGCCGTTGGAGGAGCCGTCGTCGGTGTAGCTGAGCTCGCCGTCGGGCGTGAACTTCACCTGGCCTGTGTCTTCCCCGGAGGTGGCGCCCACGAGGTAGATGCTGTCGCCGTCGGGGTCGATCATGTCCGCCAGCACGTTCTGTGTGATGGTCTGGCCCTGTGCCACCACCATGGTGGTGGGCCGCATCGAGACGGGCTTGGAGTTTTCGGCCTCCGGCACAACGCGCACGCTGACCGTCCCCTCGTCGGTGCCGCCGCGTCCGTCGTCGGCCGTGTAGCTGAAGGATTCCGTGCCGCCGGGCGCATCGGCTGGCACGGCAATTTGCAGGCCCGTGCCGCCGTAGACGGCCTGCAAGGTGCCTGCGTTGATTTCGGTGGCGCTGTCACGCACGGTGAGAACGTCGCCGTCGGGGTCGGAGTCGTTGTAGAGCACAGGCAGCAGGGCGGTGGAGCCTGCGCGCACGCCGAAGGAATCGGGCTCGGCAACGGGCGGCCGATTGGGCTTGGTGCGGTCCGGCAGCGTGTTGACCACGTTGGGGTCGGTGGAGTCCTTGTCCGCGTCCTCGGCGTTCTTCGTGTCCGTCGTGAGGTCGTCCCAGTTGTTCACCAGCAAGAGGTTCTGGTTGACGAGCCACACGTCCCCGCCGGCCACGTCGTTGAGCACCACGTTGTCGCGGTTCTTGCGGAACACGAGCTGCGAGGCGGCCGTGGCCTTGGGGATGCTGACGGGCTTTGAGTCGCCGCCGGAGCAATGGAACAGGTACTGGTTGGAGCCGTTCCACGCCGCATGGACGCAGCCGCCCTGCTGCACGGGTGCGATGGGCCGGCCCACCGAACCGGCGTCAACAGAAGTTGAATCACCACCGTTGAGCGGCTGCAGCACCAGGGCGTTCCCAGTCTCCAGCGCCACAAAGTCGCCCGATTCGCTGCGCTGCTGCAGCGCCGCACCCTTCGCCTCGGGCACCGTGGCGCGCTTGTTTCCGGGCAGGAACAGGGTCCCGGTGTCGGGGTCGAACACCACGGGCTTGTCCCCCACGGTGGTCAGCAGCAGCTTGCCCGAATCCGGCAGCCCCTCAATCTTGCTTTCCTTGCTTTCGGCGACCTTGCCGTCGGCCGTCACGCGCGCTTCGGTGAGCACGGCGTCACGGGTGTTGAGCGCGAAAACCCGGCTCGCGCCGTCGTCCGTCTTAAGGGCGACGGCGGCCTTGGCGTTGGCCAGTTTCGTCAGGATGGGCTTGCTGGTCTTCTCATCGAACGATCCAGCCGCCGATGTGGGCAGGGCCCAGACCTTGCCGGCGGCGGAATCGGCAACCACTGTGATGGCCGGGCCCAGCGAGATGGACTTGCTGCCGCCCAGCGGGGTGTCCTGGGTCAGGGCCATGGCCGGGACGTCAACCTGGTTCAGGAGGGTGCCGGAATCGTTGTCCATGAAGACCGTGCCGGCGTCCTGGAGCACATCAAAGCCGGTTGAGGTGGCAGTGAAGCCGCCGTCCAGGACCTTGGAGGGGACGTTGAGGTGGCCCACCATGTTCAGGCTGCGGTTGGTCACCCACACGCTGCCGTCGTTGAGGTCAACGTCGGCCGTGCTGAAGCCCGGGTACACCAAGGCCCCCGCCACGACGGCGCCGGAGACCAGCGTTGCCGCGCCAACGGAGTAAAACCGCTTGCGTGAGGACCTGTTTGCAAAAACGTTCAAAGCCATGAAAAACCCTTAGCTCAGCCGGCGGATAGTGACCGGCTGGATGAAACCCCTGGTGCTGCCTGCAAACTGCTTGCCCAGGTGCACCAACTGCCAGTGTTCCCGATGTGGCCGGGAACGGCAATGGGGAGCACTCCCCTGAAGGAGGCTCCCCACGGCCGGCTGCCAAGCTGGCTAGCAGCGGATGTTGCCGCCGTGCTCATCGCGGACGTCGACGGTGTCGCTGCGCACCCACCGGCCGGCAACGGGACCATCGGCCATGACGTACCAATTGCTGCGGCAGCCGGACACCTTGATCCAGCCGTCCGCGTAGTCAAGCCAGTTCCCGCCCAGGTTGACGTTGCCACCCGGTGAGACCGCCCCATCGCAGCGGGCGGGGTTGCTTTGGAACACGCCACCGCCGTTGGGACCCATGGTGCAGGAATGCCAGGTGCCGGCTTCGACGCGAACATAGGTGGCCGGCGGGTCCGGCGGCGGCGGGGCCGAACCGGCCCATGACGTGGCCGGCGCCGATGCCGGGCCGCAGCCGCCGGCGTTGCAGGCCCTGACGCGCAGGTTTGCCGCGTCCCCGAAGCCGGCAGTTCCGGTGGAGTAGCTCATGTTCATGCCCCGGCCTTCCCAGCCGGCGCCGTTGAGGCTGCTCTCATAGCGGGTGATGGCACTGCCGTTGTTGTTGGCCGCGGACCACGTCCAGCGCACGGTCTTGTCCCCCTGCCCGGACCGGCTTCCCGACACCGAATTCTGCAGAGGAATGCCGTAGGGCGACACCGTGGCGGAGGCGCCCGAAGCGTCGCCAACCGACCCAGCGGCCCCTGCCGAGGCCCGGGCGTAGACAGTGGCGTAAACATTGGCGCCATTGGGTGACGGCAGTTTCACCCCGGAGCCCACGCCGCAGCGTTCACCCGTGGTGGACAGCTTTACGCAGTACGTGACCTCGTTGGCTGCGTAGCCGTTGAGCTGCGCCGCGGACAGCGGCTGGTACGTCACAGCAACGGATCCGCCCGCACCGTTCTGGTCCTGGATGCTGATCCCCGGGGCGGCCATGGTCCCCACCTTGCCCACGGCACGTTGGGGTGCCGAGTTGGGGCTGGCCGCACCCTCCCCTGCCTTGTTGGTGGCCGTCACGGAGTACGTGTACGGGCTGGTGGACGTGCCAACCGTGACGGTGTGGCTGGTCCCGGACACGGGAATCGCCTGGGTGGCTGCACCTCCGCCGGACTGCGTCAAGGTGTAGCTGGTGATGGCGGCGCCGTTGTTGTACGGCTCGTTCCACTGCACCGAAATCTGGTTCTGGTTGCCCACGCTGTCGAGCAGCTGCACCGTGGGTGCATTGGGGGCAGACGGCAGGCCGGCCGGCACCACCGAGGCCGAATAGGGGCTCCACTCCGAGGGGTCAGGGGCATTGTTGATGGCCTGCACCCGGAACTGGTACTCGGTCCCGTTGTCCAGGCCGGTCCACGTCACCGAGTTGCCCACGTAGTCCGCCTTCTGGGCGTTTTGGCCGGCCGGGGCCGGGGAAATCTCCACATTGAACTTGGTCACCGCGGAGAACTTGCCCACAGGAGTCACCCACCGCACGGTCACGGACTTGTCACCGTATTCCGTGGTGGGGGCGGCAGGGGCATCCGGCATGGTGTCCGGGGTGGCCTCCACGGACTCCGGCGATGCCGGGGAGGCACCCACAGCGTTGGTGGCCGTGACCTTGAACTTGTACGTGGTGGCGTTCGTCAAGCCCGTGATGGTGCAGGTGTTGGTGTCGCAGTCCTGCGTGCCGCCGGCCCAGGCCACCGTGTACTTGGTGATGGGCGAGCCGTTGTCCGCCGGCGGATCCCAGGTGAGCAGCACGGCCTGGTCCTTTTCCTCCATGACCTGCGGCTTGGCCGGGGCGTCGGGGTGGCCCTTGATGGTGATCTTGATGCGCCCCGTGGCGTTGCGCGCCTCGTCCTTGGTCTTGTCCTGGACCACATAGCGCACCACCACCGTGCCCTTGTAGTCGGGCTCGCTGTTGACCGTCACGGCACCGTCGGTGTGTGAAACGCTCACGCCTGCACTGCCCGTTTCCGTCATGGTGTCCACCACGCGCAGCTGCGTGTCGGGGTAGGGGTTGACGTCGTTCTTCAGGACATCCACCACCTCGGCACGGCCGGCATGGGCGTCAAGAACAATGTCCTCGTTGGCCACGGGCAAGGGAAGCGACGACGACGTGGCGCGCAGCACCACATCCGCCGTCACCGGGGCGTTGCTCCCGTCGGTGACGGTGAGCTGCACCGTGGCGCTCTCGCCCACCTTGGTGCCGTCCTTCTGCCGCACCTTCAGCACGGTGCCGGAGAAGTCAACGTCAAAGTTGGCGGGCCTGTCCCCGGCCAGGGCGTACTTGAACTTGTCCTTGTCGCCGGGGTCGATGTCAAAGGCGAGCGGGCCGACGTCGAGCGTCACCGACTCCTGCTGGGGCACGTCAAGGGATGAGCCCGTGAAGGTGGGAGGGGTGTTCTTCTTTTCCTCGGGCTTCTTCTCGCCGTCCTTCTTCGGCTTGGAGCCCGCGGGGGCGGGATCCACAAGGGTCATGACAGTGAGGGTGGACTTCAGCCCGTTGGGGTCGTCGGGGCCGGAGCCGTCGGTGACCTCGAAGGTGATGGAGCCGGGGCCGTAGAAGGTGATGGTGGCGGCGTAGTTGACGCCCTCGCCGTCGCCAACGATCACCTTGTCCCGCCCGGCCCCCACGAGGGAGATCTTTGAGGCTTCGGTCAGGCGCGGCTTGCGGCCCTCGCGGACCTGGACATAGTCGGCGAGCTTCATGACGGCGCTTTCACCGGCGGTCAGGCGGATGACCTCGTTGCTCTTGAGCACGGGGTACTGCTTGTCCAGGCCCGGCACCCAGATGACGGCCGTGGATTTCAGGCCGTCCTGGTCGGTGACTGTGTACGGGATCATCTGGTCCTGCGGGGCCAGGACCACGCGCACGGCACCGTTGCCGGTGACCGAGGCATTGTCAGTCTTGGTTCCGTTGACGGCTTCGATGCTGAGCTTGAGTTCCTCCGTGACGCCGTCGGGGTCGGCGTCATTCTCCAGCACGGGCACATCCACGGTGTTCTTGCCCAGCATCTGCTTAACGGTGACCCTGTCGTCGCGGGCGATGGGCGCCTTCAGCGGGGCGTCCGGGGTGACAGTCATGCGGATGTTGCCGGTGGCGCGGGCGCCGAACTTGTCGGCCACTGTGTACAGCATGGTGGCGATGCCCGGCTCCATGGGTGACGTCACCAGGACCTTGCCCTTGTCGGTGACGCTGGGCAGCATTTCCTCGGGGCCGTCGAATCCGTCCTTGACCAGGCCCAGCAGGCCGCCGTCGGGGTCGGAGTCGTTGAGCAGCACGTCAAGGGCAACCTTGCGGCCGGGGCGCATGGTGATGTAGTCGTCTTCGGTCACGGGCGGGTGGTTCACGGCCAGCGGCGGCGCGATGCCCACGTCCACGCGTGCCACGGCCTCGGCGCCGAGCCTGTCCCGCACCCGGTAGGTGAAGGAATCCGTGCCGGCGGAGCTGCCGCCGGCCGTGTAGAAGATGTAGCCGTTTCCGGTCTCGGCGGTGCCCAGGGCCGGGCCCTTGTCGATTCCGACCAGCTGCACGGAATCGCCCTCGGGGTCAATGGCGTTCAACGGCACGGGGATCCTGACCATGTCCCCGGCAATGACGCGCCCGGTCAGGTTTTTGGGTGCCGGGGGCAGGTTGCGTTCGGGGTCGGCGGCCACGATCGTGATGGATATGGGTGCCGAGTTGAACTGGCCGGTGCTGTTGGCAACCTTGTAGACGCCCTGCACCTTCTTGGGGGTGGGCCCGGCAATGAAGCGCAGCTGGTTCTGGTCTGTGAACAGCTTGCCGAACGCCGCATCGGGCGCCTCCACCACCACGGGGGACTTGAGCACCTCGCCGTTGGGGTCGGTGTCGTTCTCCAGCACGGGGATGGTGACCACGTCGCCCACGCGCACAATGGCGGTGTCGGGTTCCACGCGCGGCGGCAGGAGCTTGTCCGGGGCGGGGATGCGCACCACTGAGATCTCCCCCGTGGCGTTTCCGGCCCCGTTGGAGATGGTGTACTTGATGCCCATCTTGTCCTTGAGCCCGCGCAGGTCAGTGAGCTTGATGATGTTGCGGTCAATGATGGTGGCCGACACGGGCGAACCCACGGGCAGGTCCACGGACTGGATGACCAGCACGCCGCCTGCGGGGTCGGAGTCGTTGCCCAGCACGTCCACGAGCGCCGAACCGCCCGAGGGCAGCATGACGAGGTCCTTCACGGCGACCGGCAGGCCTGCCTTGTCGGCCTCGGACACCTTGACGCGGATCAGGCCCGTTGCGCTCATGGGGCCGTTGGTCACCTGGTATTCCAGGTAGACGTCGCCCACGGTGTCGGAACTGAACGTCACGGTGCCGTTGTCGGCTATCTCCGAGACCGTGGCATTGGCCGGCTTGGAGACGCTGGCCAGGCGCAGCTTGCCGCCGGCCGGGTCCTGGTCGTTCTTCAGCGGTGCCAGCACCACCGGCTGGCCGGCCACGGCGCGCACAAAGTCCGCGTTGGCCACCGGCGGCACCCCGCCGGAGGGCTTTACATTGACCTTGAGCTTCTTTTCGGTGATTTCCCGGCCGTCGGAGACTGTGATCGTCATGGTCTTCATGCCGACGTTCTCGCCGTCGTCCGCGTAGCTGAGTTCGCCGTCGGGCGATGTCTTGATGATGGCGGACCCGTCGTCGGACACGGCACTGTTGAGGAAGATGTCGTCGCCGTCCGGGTCAATCCAGTCGGTCAGGACATTTTGCTTCATGACCTGGCCCAGTTCCACCACGAAAGTGGTCTCGCGCATGGTGCGGGGCTTGGTGTTTTCACTTTCGGGCACCACGCGCACATCCACGGAGCCCTTGGCTGTGCCGGAGCGGCCGTCGTTGGCTGTGTACTGGAAGTTCCCGGCGCCGGCCTGGCCCTCGGGCACGGCAATTTGCAGTCCCGTGCCGTCATAGATGGACGCCACGGCACCGAAGGCGGGTTCGACGGCGGGCGGCTCCACAGTGAGCACGTCGCCGTCGGGGTCGGAATCGTTGAACAGCACAGGCAGGATGGTGGTCCGCCCGGCGCGGACGCCGAAGGAGTCGGGGGCTGCCTCCGGCGGGCGGTTGGGCTTGGTCCGGTCCGGCAGGGTGCTGACCACATTGGGGTCGGCGGAGTCCTTGTCGGCGTTGTCGGCGTTTTTCAGGTCTGTCTTGAGGTCGTCCCAGTTGTTGACCAGCAGCATGTTCTGGTTCACGAGCCACACATTGCCGGAGTTGACGTCGTTCAGGACAACCACGTCGCGGTTCTTGCGGAACACAAATTCGGAGTTCGCGGCGGCCTTGGGGATGTCCACAAGCCCGCCGGTACCGTTGCAGGCCAGGGCGTACTTGTTGGCCCCGGACCAGGCGGCGTGGACGCAGCCGTCCTGCACCACGGGCGCCGCCGCCCTGCCGGTGCTGCCAAGCTGCAGGACCTTGGCGGCCGATCCGTCCAGGGGCTGGGTGAACAGTGCAGTGGCGGATTCCAGGGCCACAAAGTCGCCCTCGGCCGTTGGCTGGGCCAGCAGGGCGCCCTTGGCCTCCGGGAGCGTGGCCGACTTGCCGCCGGGCAGGAACAGCCTGCCGGTTTCCGGGTCCAGGACCACGGGCTTGCCGCCGGCCACTGTCAGCCGGGGATCGGCCGTTCCGGCCAGCCCCTCGAGCTTCACCCGCTCCTGGGAGGCTGCCTTGCCGGTGCCGTCCACCACCGTGGTGATGAGCTCCCCGGCCTTGCCGTCAACTGTGTAGATGGTGTCGTCGGGGGCCACGGCCGAGACGGCGCTGCCCAGCCCGGACAGGATGGGCTCGCTGGTCTTGTCGTTGAAGCCGGGAACGGCGGCATTGTCCATGGCCCACACCTTGCCGGCGCCGGAATCGCTCAGGGCAACGATCCGGGTGCCCTGGGCGGCTTCCTTGCCGCCGCCCAGGCTGGTCTCGGCGGCCATCGCCATGAGGGGAACGCTGACGGGGTTCAGGAGGCTGCCGCCGTCGCCGTCCATGAAGACGTTGTTGCCGTTTTGGATGACGTCGAACTCGGTGGTGGTGGCGCTGAAGCCGCCGTCGAGCACCTTGGACTGGTCGTTGAGGTGGCCCACCATGCCGTCGGCGCGGTTGGTGACCCACACGCTGCCGTCGTTGAGGTCCACATCGGCGGTGGTGAAGCCCGGGTACACCACGGCACCAGTGACCACTGCGGCAGTGAGAACAGCCGCTGCGGACGCTGTGAACATCTGCTTTTTGTTCGAGGACTTGCTGAAGAGATCGCTCAAAGCCATGGGAAACCTTTAATCATCCGAATCTTGTGGGCATTCGGGTACGAACAACTGCCCGCCCGCTAAAGGCGCCGCTGCAATCCTACCGGATTGATCCACATGATGGGCTAAAGGTTTCCCGGCCCTGGCTTCAGGCCCCGCCCTACCTCTCGGGAACCCAGGATGGTGCCGTGGCCCCCGCCCCCGTGAGGCTGTCGCAACGGATCAACTGCGGGCCGATCCGTTCCATGGCGCACTGCTGGGTGGTTGACGGCAGAATGATGCCGCCGCTGGTCCCCGGATCCAGTCTCGCTGAAGCGGGTGCTGTGACGGCGAAAGCCAGGAAAAGGACGATGGCGCCCACCCCTGCCCGCCGCGTTGCCTTGGTGCTGGTTAGTGACATTTCCTTGCCTTTCGTTGCGGGAAGGCCCTGCCGGCCTGCCCGTCCGCGGCCCTTGTGGCCTGTGTTTCAACACTCCTCCGCAAGGGTCGCTCCGGGCATCGGGAATGCCTCCCCAGAAAGCACCCAAATGCCCTGATCTTTTTGCTGCGATTCCGCCCCCGCGGACTGCCACGGTGCGAAACTTGTAGGGTGGCCGAGATTGCAGGCGCCCCGGGCGCTGTGATGGTGGGACGGGCGGCGGAACTGAATTCCCTGCGCGCCTTTCTGGCAGGGGCAGAAACGGGCACGGCAGGGACCCTTGTGGTCACGGGCGATGCCGGCGTGGGCAAGACTGCGCTGGTCCAGCACGCGGCGGCCTCCCCCGCCTTTGCCGGCTGGGCCTTTGCCGGCGCATGCCTGCCCCTGTCCACCGTGTCTGTCCCGTTCCTGCCCCTGATCTCGGCGTTCCGCACAGCCCCCACGTTTGACGGCGGCACGCTCCCCCCGCTGCGGGTGGCCGCAGGCATGCCCAACGACATGCTGCCGGCCATTGACGAATGGCTGCAGGGCCTGTGCGCCCACCGCCCCGTGCTGCTGGTCATCGACGACCTGCAGTGGGCCGACCAGGGCACCCTTGATGTGCTGATGTACCTGGTGGCCGGTCCGGGTGCCCGAAAGCTCGCCATCGTCGCCACCCAGCGCACGGGTGAAATCGGCGAGGACCACCCCCTGCAGCGCTGGCTCGCCGACATCCGGCGCATGCCACGGACCCATTGGCTGGACCTGGGCCCCCTGGACCGCCCCGACACCGAAACCCAGCTGACCCATTTGCTGGGCGCACCCCCGCACCAGTCGCTGCTCGAGGAGGTCTACGGGCACACCGGGGGCAACGCGTACCTGAACCGGCTGGTGGTTGCCGGCCTGGATGCGGATGCCCGCCACCTGCCGGCCCGGCTGCCCGCCGACTTGAAGGGTGCCGTGCTGCGTTCCTGGCGCAGCCTTTCCGGCAGTGCCCGGCGGCTGACCCAGCTCATGGCCGTGGGCGGCCGGCCGTTGTCCTCGCCCGACCTCGCGGCCGTGTCCCGGCTGGATGGAAACCACGACGGCGTGCTGCCGCCGCTCCAGGAGGCCGCCGCCGCAGGAATCCTGGAGTGCAGTGCAGCTGGGGCCCTGTGGTGGTTCCACCACCCGCTCATTGCCGAGGTGCTCCAGCAGGGCCTGGACGGCGACTCGCGCAGGCACTGGCATGCCCTGTTTGCCGCCCATGCGGAAGCACACCCGCCGGACACGGCAGGGTTGTGGCCAGACGGCGGCGGCGGCCCTGGTTGGATTGCGGCACTGGCCGACCACCACTTCAATTCCGGCCATGCCGCCGACGCCTATCGCTGGGTGCTGCGCGGCTCGGCCGCCGCCGGCCAGGCCGGCGGCGGCGCGGAGACGCTGCCCCTGCTGCGCCGAGCCCTGGCCCTCCACGGTGAACTCCCCGAAGCACCCGAAAGCCAGCTGGAGCTGTGGCAGCGGTTGCGCGATGCGGCGGAAAAAGCCGGGGCTGCGGAAACCGAGCTTGAGGCGGTGGAGGCCCTGCTGGCGGGGATGGACCGGCTTGGGGAACCCCTGGACGTTGCAGAACTTTTGGTGCGGCGGATGCTGTTGCGCATGTCCACGGGACGGGAATTTCTTTCCCCCGCCGCCGCAGAGGAGGCGGTGGAGCTGTCACGGGCCCACCCCGGCAGTTGGCAGCACGCATACGCCTTGGCGGAGCAGGCCCACGCGGCACTGTGGATGGCCGACCCTGCCGCCCCGGGCATGGCCGCCCGGGCCCTGGACAAGGCCAGGGCGGCTGGCAATCCCAGGGCCTTGTCCTTTGCCCTGACCGCGAACTCCATGGCCGCACTGTTTGCCGGGCAGGAGGGCAGCGCACTGGACTTGGCCTCGGCTGCGGCCGACGCCGCAGCCCAGGTCCGCGACTTCTGGGCCATGGTGCATGCCATCATGTGGCAGGCCAACGCGGCCGAGGCATGGACGGGCCAGGCCTACGCCGAGCTGATGCGCGCCGGCAGGGAACGGCTGACAGTGCTGGGGGCCCCGCACGCCTACCTGGCCAAACTGGCCGCCGATGAGGCGTCCAGCTACCTCGCCGTTGGACGGTGGCGGGAGTGCATGGCCGCCCTGCGCATTGCCCTCGGTTCAGATCCCGGCGGCCTGGGTGATGTGGCCGCCCGGCTGACGGCGGCCCGGCTGGCCGCCTGGCAGGGCAGGCAGTCGGAGGCCGAGGCGCACCTGGCCCGGGGTGGGGAACTGTTCCCGCCCTCCTCGACGTTCACGAACCTTTGCTTCGATGCCGTCCGGGCCGAGGTCCTGCTGGCTGCGGGCAGGCCGGCGGATGCCTGCACGGCAGCCATGGCGGGGCTGGCGGCAGCGGGCCAACCGCCCACCATGTGCGAATGGCTGGTGCCGCTGGCCGCCCGTGCGCTGGCGGACCAGGTCCAGGCAGCCCGCGACGACGGCCTGCCCACGGCCCCATTGCTCGCTGACCTGGGGCGGCTGCAGCTGAGCTTTCCTGCGGCACTGCGCGAACCTGGCAACAACACCCCCCTGCACCTGGCCCAGGTTGCCGCCTTCGATGCGCTGTACCAGGCGGAGCTGGGCCGGGCCCGGGGAGGTGCCGCCAACGCCGCACAGTGGACGGATTCCGCCGACGCATGCGGTGCGGCTTCCCTAAGGTGGGAGGAGGCGTATTCGTGCTGGCGGGCCGCCGAATCCATGCTGCTGCACGGCCACTCGGGGCGGCAGCAGGCAGTTCCGGTCCTCCGCCGTGGCCTGCAGCTGGCCACGGAACTGCAGGCCACTCCCCTCCTTGACCAGCTGAATGCACTGGCCACGGGCGCCCGGATCACCTCCGGAACGGCTGCGGCGGCAAACGGGACCGGAGCGGCACGGCTGCAGGGGCTCACGCGACGCGAGAGTGAGGTGCTGGAGCTGGTCATTGCCGGGTTCAGTTACTCGGAGATTGCCGCGGAGCTGGTGGTCAGCGAGAAAACCGTCAGCACCCACATCTCCAACCTGCTGCGGAAGTCGGGGGCGGCAAACCGCATTGACCTGGCGCGGCTGGCGACGCGTCCCGCCGGGGCCCGCTAAGGGATCAACCCGCTCCTTCGGCCGCCAACGCCCGCTCAATGGCGGCCAGCGATGCCGCCACATCGGCGCTGTCCGTGGACCAATTGCTCACGGAGATGCGCAGGATGTCCCGGCCGGCCCAGTGGGAACCTGACATCCATGTGGCGCCGTCGGCCAGGATGCGGGCAGTGACCCGCCGGGTCCGTTCGTCGCTGCCAAAGCTGACGCACACCTGTGTGAACACCACCTCGTTGAGCACCTCGACGCCGTCCATGGCCGACAATGCCGAGCCAAACGCCTGGGCATTGGCCACGAGCCCGTCGATGAGGGCCGCGACGCCGGAACTGCCCAGGGAGCGCAGCGCGGCCCAGACGGGGACGCCGCGTGCCCGGCGGGAAAACTCGGGCACCTTTTCAAAGGGGTCGCTGTGGCCCTGGCCGGCGGTCATGAGGTAGCTCGTGTGCACGCCAAAGACCGAGCGGAGGGCCTCGGGGCGGGAGACAATGACCACGCCGCAGTCGTAGGGGACGTTGAGGGTTTTGTGCGCATCCGTGGCCCAGGAGTCGCAGTCGCCCAGCCCGGCCAGCTGCCCCCTCTGGGTGGGGCTCGCCGCCGCCCACAGGCCGAACGCGCCGTCCACATGGACCCAGGCCCCGTGCGCGTGGGCAATCGCGGCGGCCTCGCCCATGGGGTCCGAGGCCCCCGAATGCAGGTTGCCTGCCTGCAGGCAGACAATGGCCGGGCCGCTGCCTGCCTCCAATGCCGCGGCAAGTGCCGCCGGAATAATTCGTCCCTGCGCATCGGCTGCCACGGCTTGCGGTGTGCCCAGGCCCAGGTATTTCAGGGCCATGTCGATGGAGGCGTGGCGTTCGGCGCCCACCAGGACGCGCACCCTAGGCGAGCCGCTCAGCCCTTCCGCGGCCAGGTCCCAGCCTGCCTCCGCCAGCACGTGCGCCCGTGCGGCGGCCAGGCCGGCGAAATTGGCGCCGGTGGCGCCTGTGGTGAAGCCGACGTCGGACCCGGCGGGCAGGCCCAGCAGCTCCAGCAGCCACAGGCCGGCCACCTCCTCGGCGGCCGCCGTGGCCGGGGTGGCAAAGCGCATGGACGCATTTTGGTCCCAGGCGGTCACAAGCCAGTCGGCGGCCATGGCGGCAGGGAGCGTGCCGCCCATGACCCAGCCGAAGAACCTGCCGGAGGGCATGGCCATGAGCCCGGGTTCGGCCAGCCGGGCCAGTTCGTCAACCACCCCGGCAGCCGGCAGGGGCTGTTCCTGCAGGGGTTGGTTGAAGCGGGCCAGGAGCTGGTCGGCGTCCATCCGCGGGCCCACCGGTCGGCTTGGCAGTGATCCGAGCCAGCTGCTTGCATGTGCGTGGGCGCGTTCCAGGGCCGCCCGGTAGTCCCCTGAAAAGTTCTCGATGCCCATGCCGCACACGCTACGCCTGCCCGGGCACGGCGGAAAGGGGCGGATCAGTCGACGACGAGTCCCTTGCCCTTGCCGCGCTCGAGCAGCACGGGGGCGATTTCACCGAAGCCGCGCACGTTTTCCACGGGCAGCTGGGTGAGGATGAAGCGGTCGTCGTTGCTCAGTGCCGAGGCGGTGACGGAGTCGATCAGGACAGTGCCGGGCTGGGCCAGCGAGGTCAGGCGGGCGGCCAGGTTCACGGTGGGGCCGTAAATGTCGCCGAGGCGGGAAAGCACACGGCCCCAGACCATGGCCACGCGGGCCGCGGGCAGGAAGTCGTCGGCAGCCATGGCCTCGGCCAGGGCCAGCGAAATCTGGGCCCCTGCCACGGGTGTTTCACAGTTGAACAGCACTTCGTCGCCAATGGTCTTGACCAGGCGCCCGCCGCCCACGCTGATGATTTCCGCGCAGATGTTTTCAAAGCGCTGGACCAGCCGGGCCAATGTCTTTTCATTCATGCGCCGGGACAGCGAGGTGTAGCTGACCAGGTCGGCGAAGCCCACGGCCCGGGCCAGGGGCAGCGGCGCGTCGTCCTCGCCGCCGTCGCGCCCCAACTCGCTGGCGGCCAGGCCCTCGGAGGCGCGCACGGCCAGACGCTGGATGCCGGCGTTGAGCTGGCGGCGGTAGGAGTAGACCAGCAGTTCCTCAAGGGGTGCGATCAAATTGGGCAGCTCGGACACCACTGCGCGGCGGGCCTCGGCGTCGCTGATGCCGTGCTCCACCACCAGGTCCTCAACGAGCGCCTCAATCTGCCAAACGGCCATGCGGTCGGTCATCTGGCCGATCGAGCGGGTGACGGAGATGGCCGTTTCCTCGGTCAGCAGGCCCTCGCGGACCATGGTGACCACAATCTGCAGGGCGTCCTTGTCGCGCTCGGTGAAGGCGACGTCGTCGTCCCCCAGGTTGGGGAAGCCCATGGCGCGCCAAATTTTGCGTGCGGACAGCAGTGAAACGCCAACCCCGGCGGCAACATCGCGGCGCTTGAGCGTCCGCTCGCCGCCCAAAAGCTGGGCTTCCAGGGCCTTGGTTTGGTTGCGTGAGGCAGGAGGCAGCAGCGGCTCGGGTGGATCAGTTGTCTCTTCCAAGCTTGCGCAGCTCCTTTTCGCTCGTGCCGTCGTCACCAGAGTATCCCGCCGGCTGGGCCGCCCGGAACGCCACACTCCAGGCCTTTTGTGTTTCCCCATTAAACCTGTTCAACTCGGGAACTTCCGCCACGGTCCGCTCTGTCCCGCCCAGCAAGTGCAGCTTCAGGTCGCCGGAGCCCACCATCCGCTGGCGCCAGTTCTGCGCGGGCTGCACCTCCTGGACGTTCTCCAACAGGTACTCCGCCCGGGTGCGGCCCAGCATGCCGCCGCGCACCATCAGGCGCCGGTTGCTCAGAATGTAGCGCGTGAAATTCCAGCGCAGCACCCGCCGCACGGGATACAGCAGCAGGAAGAATCCCAGCAGCAGCACAAGCAACACCATGGCCGGCTCGCGCAGCGGCGCGGCGTCCGGCGCCCACTGCGAGTACGGCACGGGCTGCAGCTTGGCCAAGGCCGCCGAGCCGGCCAGGATGGCCAGCAGCCCGGCCGTGATCGGCCAGACCAGGATGCGCGCGTGGGGGCGGCAACGCAGTTCCACCTGTTCGCCCTCCAACAGCCAGTTACGCATAGCCCACCGCGCCGTCGGGGCCGGTGCGCCGCAGGTGGACCACATCCCCGGCGCTGACGGTGTGCATGGTGCCCTGGGCGTCGCGCAGCAGCAGCCCGCCGTCGGCCGCAAGGCCCGTGGCTGTGCCGAGCAGCATGGTTCCACCGGGCAGTTCGGCGCGCACCTCCCGGCCCAGCGTGCCCATAAGCCCGCCGGCCAAATCCAGCAGGCTTGCCCCGCCCGCCAGCGGCACCCGGGCGTCCCCGCCAGCGGCAACAAAGTCCCGGTACAGGGCGGCAAAGCCATTGAGGTAGGCGGGCAGAAGCGCGTTGCGGTCAAGCCCGTCCCCTACGGCGCCCTCCAGCAGCAGCGAGGTGGCCCGTTCGGTGGGCAGCTCCCCTTCCGCCAGGCTGACATTGAGCCCCGCCCCCACCACGACGCCGGGGCCGGCCTGGGTGGTCGTGAAGCCTGCGCTTGCGGCGGGCGCATTCCCGGTGGGCGCGGGGACCACCTGGGCCAGGATGCCGGCCAGCTTGCGGCCGTTGGCGACCACGTCATTGGGCCACTTCAGTTCGGCCGGGACGCCGGCCACGGTGCGCACGGCGCGGCACAGCGCCACCCCCGCCAGGATGGACAGCCAGGCATATCCCGTGGCGGCGAAGGGTGCAGCGGAACCAGTGGCGGCGGAGCGTTCCCCGGGCCACAGGAAAACGCTGGAAATCATGGCGGCACCGGCCGGCACCACCCACGAGCGGCCCAGCCGGCCCTTGCCGTCCTCCTGGGCGTTGGCCACCAGGACGGAGAGGTCGGGCCAGTGGGCGTCCGGCGATGCGGCGTGCGCGGCAAGGTCGGTGTTGGTTGAACCCGTCGACTCCACAACCTCAACGCGGGCAAAGCCGCCCAGGGGCCGCAGCAGGGCAGCCTTGAGGGCCGCGGCTTCGAGGCCGGGCCGGTTGACTGATGGGGGGACGCCGTTCATGGGATTAATCCTATCCGGCACCCCTGACAAGACTGCCCCGCGGGCGCGGCCGCACCCAGTAGTCCGGGCCCCCTGCCTCGCATGTGCAACAACTGTCCCCGCGGGCGCGGCCGCACCGACGCACGGAACCTGCGACGGATTCCTGCCGACTTTGTAGGGTTCCTACACATGCAACGGCCGAATCCGTTACTAGACTGAAGCTAGAGTTTGCCCTTTTGTGCGGTTCCTATGAAAGGGCTGCCAGCTTCCATCTACCGAGCCGGAGTACCAATGAGCCACGATCTTTCAACGACAGCAGGCAAAATTGCCGATTTCCGCGAGCGGTCGGCCCAGTCAAAGGTGCCCTCCGGCGAGGCAGCCGTTGAGAAGCAGCACGCCAAGGGACGCAACACCGCCCGCGAGCGCATCGACCTGCTGGTTGACCCGGACTCCTTTGTGGAGTTCGACGCCCTGGCCGTGCACCGCTCCACGGCCTTCGGCATGGAGAAGAAGAAGCCCCTGGGCGACGGCGTAGTCTCCGGCTACGGCACTGTGGACGGGCGCCTCGTGGCCATCTACAGCCAGGACTTCAGCGTCTACGGGGGCTCGTTGAGCCAGGTCAACGGCGAGAAGATCGTCAAGGTCCAGGAATTCGCGCTGCGCAACGGCTGCCCCGTGGTGGGCATCAACGACGGCGGCGGCGCCCGCATCCAGGAGGGCGTGGCCTCGCTGGCCATGTTCGCTGACATCTTCCGCAACAACGTGCACGCCTCCGGCGTTGTCCCGCAGATCTCCCTCATCATGGGCCCGTGTGCAGGCGGCGCCGCCTACTCCCCCGCCCTGACCGACTACATCGTCATGGTGGACAAGTCCTCCCACATGTTCATCACCGGCCCCGACGTCATCAAGACCGTCACGGGCGAGGACGTGGACATGGAAACCCTGGGCGGTGCGCGCCAGCACAACAGCACCACGGGCACCTCCACCTACCTTGCCAGCGATGAGAGCGACGCCATCGAGTTTGTCCGCGAACTCCTGGACTTCCTGCCCTCCAACAACCTGGCCGAGGCCCCCGTCACCGAGCACGAGCAGGAACTGGAGCTCGACGAGGGCGACCTCGCCCTGGACGTGCTGATCCCGGACTCCGCCAACCAGCCGTACAACATGCGCACTGTCATTGAGCAGATCGTGGACGACGCCCACTTCCTGGAGATGCAGGCCCTGTACGCGCCCAACGTCATGATTGGCTACGGCCGCATCGAGGGCCACACCGTGGGCATCGTGGCCAACCAGCCCATGCAGTTCGCCGGCACCCTTGACATCAACGCCTCCGAGAAGGCCGCCCGCTTTGTGCGCAACTGCGATGCCTTCAACATCCCCATCATCACCCTGGTGGATGTCCCGGGCTTCCTGCCCGGCAAGGACCAGGAATTCCAGGGCATCATCCGCCGCGGCGCCAAGCTGCTCTATGCCTACGCCGAGGCCACAGTGCCCAAGCTGACTGTCATCACCCGCAAGGCCTACGGCGGAGCGTACATTGTGATGGGCTCCAAGAAGCTGGGAGCGGACCTGAACCTGGCCTGGCCCACGGCCCAGATCGGCGTCATGGGTGCCCAGGGCGCCGTCAACATCCTCTACCGCCGCGACCTGGCAGCGGTTGAGGCCGAGGGTGGCGACGTCGAGGCCCGCCGCGCCGAGATTGTGCGCAACTACGAGGACGAGCTGCTCAACCCGTACCAGGCCGCCGAGCTCGGCTACGTGGACGCCGTGATCGCCCCGTCCGACACCCGCATCCAGCTCATCAAGGGCCTGCGCGCCCTGCGTGACAAGCGTGCCAGCCTGCCCGCCAAGAAGCACGGGAACATCCCGCTGTGACGGCCATGGATCCCACCCCGGTGGTCGAGCCTGTCGAGACCCCGGTGGTCGAGCTTGTCGAGACCCCGGTGGTCGAGCCTGTCGAGACCCCGGTGGTCGAGCCTGTCGAGACCCGGGTTTCGACAGGCTCAACCACCGAGCCGGTGCTCAACGTCACCCGCGGCAACCCCACCGCCGAGGAGCTCGCGGCCGTCACCGCCGTCGTGCTGGCCCTGGGCGGCGGCGCCGTGGAGGCCCCGAAGAAGGCCGGCGGGCGCAGCTGGGCCCGCCGTGCCAGCTTGAACCTGCCGCCCAAGCCGGGCGCAGGGGCGTGGCGGCGCTCGGCCAGGTAGCCGCTGCGGGGGTAGGCTCGTGGGCATGACTTTGCCTGCGCAGCCCACCACCCCCGTCCCCGCCCGGGAAAGCACAGCGATCGACGCGGCCGCCAACGCCTACACGGCGCGGCTGCTGGAGCTGGATCCCGGCTTCGCCACCGAGCTGGGCCACCCGGGCCGGGAAACCGAGTACCGCGACCACTCCCCCGCCGGGCTCGAGGCCATGGCCGCGGCAGCACGCACCGCACTGGCCGACCTTGCCGCGCTGGAGCCGGCCGACGACGTCGACGCCGTGACCCTGCACGCCATGCGCGAACGCCTGGGCCTGGAGCTCGAACTCCACGCCACGGGTTGGCCGCTGGCGGACCTGAACAACATTGCCTCCCCCGCGCAGGGCATCCGCGCCATCTTTGACCTCATGCCCACGGCCACTGCCACCGACTGGGAGCACATCTCCGGGCGCCTGGCCAATGTGCCCGGCGCGGTGGAGGGCTACATCGAATTGCTGCGCGCCGGTGCCGCCCGCGGCCTGGTGGCGGCCCGCCGCCAGGTGTCCACAGTCATTGAACAGTGCGAGCGCCACGCCGCGTCCGGCGGCTTCTTCACCACCCTGGCCGCCAATGCCGTGCTGTCCCCCGCCGCGGACGACGCCGGCACGGCCCTCCCTGCCGATCTCGCCACGGCACTGGCCCGCAATGCGGAACTGGCCCGCGCGGCCTACGGCACGCTCACCTCCTTCCTGCGGGAGGAACTGCTGCCCCTGGCACCGGAGAAGGATGCCGTGGGCGCACAGCGCTACGCCCTGGCGTCACGCGAATTCCTGGGCTCCGCCGTCGACCTTGCCGAAACGTACGCCTGGGGTGTGGCCGAACTGGACCGCATCATTGCCGAGCAGGAGGCCGTGGCGGAACGGATCCAGCCTGGTGCCACTGTGGCCCAGGCCAAGGCGCTGCTCAACGCCGACCCCGCCCGCACCCTGCACGGCACGGATGCGCTGGTCGCGTGGATGCAGCAGCTCTCCAACACGGCAGTGGCCGAGCTGGCCGGTTCGCAGTTCGACATCCCGGAGATCATGCGCACCCTGGAATGCCGCATTGCACCCACGCAGGACGGCGGCATCTACTACACCGGCCCCTCGGAGGACTTCTCCCGCCCCGGACGCATGTGGTGGTCAGTGCCGGAGGGCGAGGACACGTTCACCACCTGGGCCGAAACCACCACCGTCTACCACGAGGGCGTTCCGGGCCACCATCTGCAGGTCGCCACGGCCACGCTGCAAAGCGGGCTGCTGAACGACTGGCGCCGGAATGTCTGCTGGGTCTCGGGCCACGGCGAGGGCTGGGCGCTGTACGCCGAGCGGCTCATGGACCAGCTGGGCTACCTGGCCGATCCGGGCGACAAGATGGGCATGCTTGACGGCCAGCGCATGCGTGCGGCCCGCGTGGTCTTCGACATTGGCGTGCACCTGGAACTGCCCGTGCCCGAACGCTGGGGCACAGGCACATGGACCGCGGAGGCGGGGCTGGAGTTCCTGCGCGCCAACCTGGACATCTCCGAGGGGCAGCTGGACTTCGAGTTCCACCGCTACCTGGGCTGGCCCGGCCAGGCGCCGTCGTACAAGGTGGGCCAGCGTCTGTGGGAGGACATCAGGGACGCCCGGGCCACCCGCGACGGGGATTCCTTCTCGCTGCGGGACTTCCACACCCAGGCCCTGAACCTTGGCTCAGTGGGGCTCGACACACTGAAAATGGCGCTGCTGGGCTAGAAATGAGGTGTTGGCGGGGGCCCGTAACAATTGGCCGTTGCGATCCGTAACAGGGGGAAACACAAATTTCCGGGTGCTATTGTGCGCCGCCTACCGTGGGGGAATGACTTCCACAGCAACCACCCCCAAAGTGTCGAAGCTGCCCAAATGGGCCAGCTCCTTCGGCGTCCAGATCATTGCCGGCCTGGTGCTCGGCCTGGTCCTGGGCCTCATTGCCCGCCAGCTCGGCGGCGACCCCAAGACCGACCCCAATGGCCTCACCACCACGTTGGCGACCATCGGCAGCAGCTACGTCTCCATCCTCAAGGCGGCCGTTGTGCCGCTCATCTTCACGGCAGTGGTTTCCTCCATCGCCAACCTGCGTGAGGTGACCAACGCTGCACGACTGGCCTGGAACACCCTGCTCTGGTTCGCCATCACCGCCCTCATCGCGGTGGTCATCGGCATCGTGCTGGGCACAGTCTTCCAGCCCGGAGCCGGCACCGGCACGGCAACGCCCGCCGAGTACACGGGCAAGTCCGGCGACTGGTGGGCGTTCCTGATCGGACTGTTCCCCTCCAACTTCCTGGGCCTGAGCGCCTCCACCAAGGCCGCCGAATCCGGCGCCCTGACCACCAGCGTCAGCTTCAACGTCCTGCAGATCCTTGTCATCGCCATCGTGGTCGGCATTGCCGCCCTGAAGGTGGGCAAGGCTGCCGATCCCTTCCTCAAGCTCAACGGCTCGGCCCTGGCCGTCATCCAGAAGGTGCTGTGGTGGATCATCCGCCTGGCCCCGATCGGCACCATCGGCCTCATTGGAAACGCCGTGGCCACCTACGGCTGGACCACGATCGGCTCGCTCGGCAAGTTCACAGTGGCCATCTACGTTGGCCTGGCCCTGGTCCTGTTCGTGGTGTACCCCGTGCTCATCAAGACCCACGGCCTGTCCATCAAGGCGTACTTCTCCGGTGTGTGGCCGGCCGTGCAGATGGGCTTTGTCTCCCGCTCCTCCATTGGCACCCTGCCCCTGACGCAGCGCGTGACCGAACGCAACCTCGGCGTCCCCCGCGCCTACGCCTCCTTCGCCGTGCCGCTGGGCGCCACGACCAAGATGGACGGCTGCGCCGCGATCTACCCCGCCATTGCCGCCATCTTCGTGGCACAGTTCTTCGGCATCCAGCTTGACCTGGGCCAGTACGTTCTGATCGCCCTGGTCTCCGTGCTGGGCTCGGCCGCCACGGCCGGCACCACCGGCGCCGTGGTCATGCTGACCCTGACGCTCTCCACGCTGGGACTGCCGCTGGCCGGCGTCGGGCTGCTGCTGGCAGTGGACCCCATCCTGGACATGGGCCGCACGGCCGTCAACGTGGCCGGGCAGGCACTGGTTCCCACCATTGTGGCCAAGCGCCAGGGCATCCTGGACGAGACGCTGTACAACGCGCCCCGCAACGGCAACCCCTTCGCCGACGACAGCACAGAAGAGCTGGCCGGCGACACCGACCCGAAGCGCGAAACCGTCAACGCCTGACACCTCCCTGCGGTTCCGCCGCACCGTGGAAGTCCATGAAAAGTCCCGTCCCGGGCAGCCCGCAAGGGCGAGTCGGGGCGGGACTTTTTTGTCGTCCGCCTAGGATGGCAGGCAGGGCGGCCGCCCCCGGGCCGGTTGCTTTATGGAACACGAAGACCCCGAGGCAAGGACCGCAATGATCATCGTCACCACCAACGACATCCCCGGCTACAGGATTGACGCCGTCTTCGGCGAGGTCATGGGCCTGACGGTCCGCGCCCGCCACATCGGCGCCCAGTTCACGGCAAGTTTCCGCTCCCTGGGCGGCGGGGAACTGCCCGAAATGACCAAGGCGCTGTACGAAAGCCGCCAGGAAGTGGTGGCCCGCATGGTCACCGAGGCACAGCAAAAGGGCGCCAACGCCATTGTGGCAACCCGCTTCGACACCTCCGAGATGGGCGGAAACTGGACCGAGGTCTGCGCCTACGGCACGGCAGTCTTCGCCATTCCGCTGGGCGAGGGCGAACCCGGCGCCACAGGCCAGTCCATTTACCTCAGCCAGAACCCCCAGGGCTGAGCCGCGGCTCCGGATTCAACTTGCACTAGGTGCAAACTTGCACTTAGTGTAGGGATGTGAGTTCTTCCGCGCTTCCCACGCATCCCCCCTTGCCCGATCCGCAACCCTCCCGCCGCGAGCTGAACAAGGCCGCCACCCGGGACGCCATTGCCGGTGCCGCCCTTGAGTTCCTGCGCAGCGGCGACCTCAACTCCTTCACCGTGGACGACGTCGCCGTGGCGGCAGGCGTCTCCCGGCGCACCTTTTTCAACTACTTTTCCTCCGTGGAAGCGGCCGTTGCCAGCTTCACGCAGAACTACCTTGACCAGGTCATCGTGGAGCTGGAGGCCCGCCCCACCGACGAGCCGGTCCTCGAATCAGCCCAGATAGCCCTTTCAGCCGTGGGCAGCGCCCGCAACCTGGCCATCCTCGCCGAAACCTTCGCCCTGACCCAGGACCCCCAGCTGGGCCGCTTCCAGCTCCAGGCCTGGGAGGAATGCAGCCTGAAGATCACCGAAGTGGCCAGGCATCGCCTGCCCCCGGGCACCGACGAGCTGTACCTGTACGCCCTGGTGGGCGCTGTGACCGGCAGCTGCCGCGCGGCGTTCCAGGTTTGGTTCCAAAAACACGGAACCAACATCACGGAGGAATCGTTGGCAGATTTGCGCGGCTTCCTCGACAGCACCATCTCCCACATCCGCACCGGATTCAGCAACTAGCCACCAGCCCCGGCTCCCGCCGGAGTCTTTTCTAAAGAACGGAACCACCATGGCCCTCTGGCTGTACAAACTCGGGCGCTTCGCAGCCCGCCGCGCCTGGCTGGTCATTGCCGCCTGGGTCGTCATCGTGGGGATGGTGGGCGGCGCCGTGGCGCTGTTCATGGGCCCCATGTCCAACAACTTCCAGATCCCCGGCACCGAGACCCAGCAGATGGCCGACAAGCTGGCCGCCGATCTGCCGGAAGCATCTGGCGGAACGGGTTCGGTGGTGTTCACCACCAGCAACGGTGAAACGTTCACCACCGCCCAGGAAGAGGCCATCACCGCCGCACTGGAGACGGTGACAAGTGTTCCCACCGTCAGGGGTGTCATTGACCCGTTCCTGACCACCGCCCAGAAGGCTGACGGGGCGGCCCAATTGGCCGACGGCGCCAAGCAGCTCGCTGCCGGCGAGGCGCAGGCGGCCGCCGAAGCACCGAAGCTGGAGGCCGGGGCCAAGGAAGTTGCCGACGGAAAAGCGCGACTGGACGCCGCCCAGGCACAGCTGGACGCCCAGAAGGCACAAGCCGCCGCACTGCCGGCCGGCTCGCCCCAGGCCGAAGCCGCAGCCGCGCAAATCGCAGCAGCCCAGGGCCAGCTGGACGCCGGGAAGGCCCAATGGCAGGCAGGCAAGGACAAGTACGACGCCGGCAAAGCCCAGTTCGACGCCGGGCAGGCCACCCTGGCAGCCAAGAAGGCCGAGCTCACCGCCGGGCAGCGCACGGCAGATGCTGCCGCGGGCATTCGTCTTGTATCCGAAAACAACAAGGCCGCCATTGGCCAGGTCCAGTTCACCGAATCTGTCAACGGGGTCACCCCGGCCAACCGCCAGCTGGTCCAGGACAAGCTGAATGTCCTCACAACCGACGGCGTCACAGTTTCCTACAGCAAGGAAATCGTGGAGGACGTTTCCTCACTGTTCGGCATTTCCGAGGTGGTGGGCGTTGCCGTGGCCGTAGCCGTGCTGCTCATCATGCTCGGCACGTTCTGGGCCGCGGGTCTGCCGCTGCTCATGGCCCTGATTGGCGTGGGCGTTGGCGTGGGCGGCACCATGGCACTGACCAGCGTCATTGAAATGTCATCCATCTCCCCCATGCTGGCCCTCATGCTGGGTCTCGCCGTGGGCATCGACTACTCCCTGTTCATTGTGAACCGGCACCGCCAGCAGCTGCTGGCGGGCATGGAAATGCGTGAATCCATCGCCAAGGCCACGGGCACCTCCGGCAACGCCGTCACCTTTGCGGGACTGACGGTTGTCATCGCCCTGGCGGCCCTGTCAGTGACCGGCCTGCCGTTCCTGTCGGTGCTGGGCTTGGCTGCCGCGGCAACTGTCGCCGTCGCCGTCGTCATCGCCCTGACACTGACCCCGGCCCTGCTGTCCTTGATGGGTCGGCGCATCACCTCCAAGAAGGCGTGGGCCAAGAATGAGGGCCGGGTGGCGGTGCACAACGCCGCGCTGGCCGGTCTCAACGACGCCGAAATTGCCGCAGCCGATGAAGCCGCCGACGTTGCCAAGAGTGCCCACGGCTGGGGCGGGCTGGTCACCAGGCACCCCGTCATCTCCTTGATGGGTGCCGTGCTGGCGCTGGTAGTCATTGCCATTCCGGCCACCGGGCTGCGCCTTGCCCTGCCCGACGGCGGCTCCGAACCTGTTGATTCCAGCGCCTACCAGGCGTACTCCATCACGGGTGAGAACTTTGGCGAAGGCATGAACGGGCCCATCATCGTTGTCGGTTCGCTGCCGGCAGGGCTGGACAAGGCCGCGGCGGCCACCCTGAACCTCGACGTTGCCGACCAGCTCCGCAAGGTGCAAAACGTCAAGGCCGCCCTGCCTGTCATGCTCAGTGAGGATCTGCGCACGGCCGTCTACCAGGTCATCCCGGCCGAGGGCCCAGCCAGCGAAAGCACCGTCCAGGTGGTCCACGACCTCCGGGGCCAGGGCTCCGCCATCGCGAATGATCTGGACGTGACCATCGGATTGACGGGACAAACTGCGGCCAACGTCGATGTCTCCGAGAAGCTGGGGGCGGCGCTTCCGCCGTACCTGGCCATCGTCGTCGGGCTTTCCCTGATCCTGCTGATCCTGGTGTTCCGCTCGATCCTGGTGCCGCTGCTGGCCACCGCAGGCTTCCTGCTGTCCCTGGTTGCGGCCTTTGGCGGCGTCGTGGCCGTGTACCAGTGGGGCTGGCTGGGCGGCATCTTCGATGTTGCCAATCCGGGCGCGGTGCTCAGCTTCCTGCCCATCATCCTGATCGGCGTGCTGTTCGGTCTGGCCATGGACTACCAGGTGTTCATTGCCTCCGGCATGCGCGAGGCGTACGCCCACGGGCAGGACGCCAAGCAGGCGGTCCGCACCGGCTTCAAGCACGCGGCCCCCGTGGTCACAGCGGCCGCGATCATCATGATCAGCGTGTTCTCCGGCTTCATCTTCAGCCACCTGACCATGGTGCGCCCGCTTGGCTTCGCACTGGCGTTCGGTGTACTGATTGACGCCTTCGTGGTGCGCATGACCATTGTCCCGGCCGCCATGCACCTGCTGGGCTCCTCGGCCTGGTGGATCCCGAAGTGGCTGGACCGCATCCTGCCCGATGTGGACGTTGAAGGCGCCAAGCTCGTGGCGCAGGCGCCTGCCGCGGAGAAGGAATCCGTCCCGGTTTCCTAGCCCGACCCTCCGCCGAGTCCGCAGCAGTGGGGGCGTTGGGCCCGCCACCCCCCCCCATGC
>NZ_JANKZF010000023.1 GCF_027568515.1 Arthrobacter sp. HY1533
TAAGCGGGCGGGGTTTCCTAGCCCCACCGCCCGCGGCGTCGGCGGTTGTGGTCGCTTTGCCCGCGCAAAGCGACCACTGCTGCGGACTCAGCGTGTTAAGTGGTCATGTACACCCGCCCCGCACGCTGCCAAAATGGAAGGACAGCCCCCGCCGGAGGCGCTGCTGCGCCCAGCGCAGACAGGGAGGCACATTGTGAGCGAAGACCCACAGGTCCGCCAGGACCTCACCGAACGCATCCACCGGCGCAGGGCCGGCGTCATTGCATTTCTGCGCACCGCCCGGCCCCGCAGAAACTTGTTCACCAACATCAGCATCATTGGCAGCGCCCTCGCCGCCGCTTTCACAGTTGGTCCGGCCGTGGGCGGGAGCAAGTTCACCGAAGCCGTCCAGAACGTGTTTTCCCTGCGCGACGATTCAATTGTGTGGCGGGTCCTGTGCCTGGCAGCCGTGCTGTTGTCGCTCGCGGCAGCCCTGGCGACCAACCTGGCCAACTCGCACGCCCTGTCCGAGCAGGTGTCGGCAGCGGAGGCCACCAGTGCCGAGCTTGACGGACTGGAAACTGCGCTGGAGTTTGGCACCCTGCCCACGGACAACGCCGTGGAACTGTATCGGCAATATGTGGCAAAGGTGGCGTTCATCGACGACGCCCCCTTGCATTAGTTGGGATCGCCGGGGGCGCCCGGGGCTAGGGCTTGCGTGCCTCAATCAATAAACGCGTCGTGGTGGCGGAGAACTTGCCGTCCCTTTCGATGATGCCGTGGAGTTCGCGCAACTTCTCCGCGTGTGCCTCAACCGTGAAGCCCGGCACCATCCAGATGACCTTGCGCAGGAAGTAGACCACCGCGCCGATGTCGTAGAACTCGGTGCGCAGGGACGCTGTCTGCAGTGAGAGAACCTCAAGCCCCACGGCGGTGGCGTCGGCGGCGGCATCGTCCCAGTGGCGGCCGCGGCGCACGTGTTCCGGCTGCGGGCCCAGAAAAAACTCCACCAACTCAAAGACGCTGGCAGGCCCCACCTGCTGGGACAGGTACGTGCCGCCCGGAGCGAGCACCCGGTGAATTTCCGACCACCAGGCCTTGACCGGGTGGCGGCTCGTGACCAGGTCAAAGGCGTTGTCGGCGAAGGGCAGCGGCGGCTCGTCGTTGTCGGAAACCACAGCGATGCCCCGCGGGTGCAGCCGTGCCGTGGCCACAGGCAGGTTGGGCGGCCAGGCCTCCGTGGCCACGGCCAGCGGCGGAACCACCCCGGCTCCGGCCAGCACCTCGCCGCCGCCGGTCTGCAGGTCAAGGGATGCGCTGGCCCCGGCCATCTTGGCGGCCATGGCACCCTGATATCCCCACGGCGGGCGTTCCTCCAGGGCGCGACCGTCCAGCCAGGAAAAGTCCCAGCCGTCCACTGACACGTCATTTGCCTCGGCCACAAGCTCTTCAAACGTTTTGCGCATCCGTCAAGGTTATCGCCCGGCGCTAGGCTTGGAGCATGACCGCCACGCTCATCCTCGCCTCCGCCTCCCCTGCCCGCACCAAGCTCCTCACAGACGCCGGGATCGCCCACACAGTCCAGGTTTCCGACGCCGACGAGGACGCCCTCACCGCCGCCGCCGGGCCCATCTCCCCCGCCGACACCGCTCTCCTGCTGGCCCGGGCCAAGGCCGAATCCGTTGCCGCCTCCGCGACCGGGGCGCTTGTCATTGGCTGCGATTCCGTTTTTGAGCTGGACGGCGTCCCCTACGGCAAGCCCTGGGAGCCTGCCGTGGCCCGCGAACGCTGGCGGCTCATGCGCGGCCGCTCGGGCGTGCTGCACACAGGCCACTGGCTCATTGCGGTTGACAACGCAGGCACGCACGACGCCGAAACGCCCGTTGGGCACGGAGAGGTCACCAGTGCGGTGGTCACCTTTGAGGACGTGAGCGATGCCGAAATTGATTCCTACGTGGCCACTGGCGAACCACTTCAGGTGGCCGGCGCCTTCACCATTGACGGCCTGGCGGGGGCCTTCATCACGGGCATCGAGGGCGATCCCCACACAGTGGTGGGCCTGTCCATCTCCACCCTTCGTCGCCTGCTGGCCAAGCACGGGGTGTCCATCACCGACTTGTGGGCGTAGGGGCGCGCAGCCCGCCGAGACTGCGCCCCTGAAAGTACTTGACAACAAGGAAAGTACTTTCGTACAGTTGGGCCATCAGGAAGCGGCACCCCAGCGAAAGGACCGCCATGAACCAGCACCCCAGTTCCCCCTCGGCCGAGGAGGCGCGTGACCTGCTCGCCAAGGCAGAGGGCATCGGTTCCACTGCCACGAGTGCAGCAGGCTGGCCCACCGCCATGGTGTTCAATGCGCTGGCAATCATCGGATCCATGATGATGATTGGCTTTCAGACAGTGGCCCACACAGGCTACGGTGCACCCTTGCTGGCGACGAGTGTGGGTGTCTGGGCTGCCATCACATCACTGACCTGGACGTTCATGCAGCGCACCACCAAGGCAGGCTACTCGAAGCGGTTTGCAACGTCGCTGTTTGCCTACATGGCCCTGTACGTCGTGGCCGTCCTGGTGGGTGCAATCGGCTTCCCCCACGGCAATTTGGCGTATTACATCAGCGCAGCAGTGGTCTTGGCCGCCGTTGGCGTCGCCGCCGCCTTCCGGGAGCTGCGCGCATGAGCAACGAGCCAGAGCAGCCGCAGCACCCACGCCACGAACTCAGTGAGGTCCTGCACCAGCCAGTCCGCTTCTCCATCGCCGCGGCCCTGTCCAAGACCGAAACCATGGACTTCAAGGACCTGCGCAACACCATCCAGGTCAGCGACTCCGTGCTCAGCAAACAGCTCACACTCCTGGACAAGGCAGGATTCGTGGAGATCAAGAAGTCGTTTGTGGGCAAGTTTCCCCGCACCTCCGTCAGGCTGACCCCGGCCGGCCATGAGGCCTGGGAGCACCACATGGCCACGCTACGCCTCATCGCCGGGCAGTAGCAGCCGGGAGGCGGTATTGGTGAAAATTGTAGGAACCCCACAAAAGAACCGGGCCGCACACGCATAATAGGCATGATGTGTGAGGAAATTCCACATATTCACGCTAGGCTCTCCTGAGAATAGAAGGAGTCCGTAAGTGAGCAATTCACCATCTGCCCCGGCGCACACGCTGAGCAAAGTACTGATCGCCAACCGCGGTGAAATCGCCGTGCGCATCATCCGCGCAGCACGCGACGAGGGCATCGCCTCCGTGGCCGTCTACGCTGACCCGGACCGCGAGGCCCTGCACGTGCGCATGGCCGACGAGGCCTTCGCACTCGGCGGCGCCACGGCTGCGGACTCCTACCTCGTCATGGAGAAGATCATCGACGCCGCCAAGGCATCCGGCGCCGACTCCGTGCACCCGGGTTACGGCTTCCTGGCCGAGAACGCCGAGTTCGCCCAGAAGGTCATCGACGCCGGCCTGATCTGGATCGGCCCGCCCCCCGCAGCCATCGCCGCGCTGGGCGACAAGGTCCAGGCCCGCCACATTGCCGAAAAGGTGGGCGCACCCCTGGTCCCCGGCACCAAGAACCCCGTGGAATCCACGCAGGAAGTTCTCGACTTCGCCGATGAGCACGGACTGCCGCTGGCCATCAAGGCAGCCTACGGCGGCGGTGGCCGCGGCATCAAGGTGGTCCGCACCCGCGAGGAAATCCCCGAACTGTACGAGTCCGCCGTCCGCGAGGCAGTCGCAGCCTTCGGCCGCGGCGAATGCTTCGTTGAACGTTTCCTGGACTCCCCCCGCCACGTGGAAACCCAGTGCCTGTCCGACGCCGCCGGCAACGTCGTCGTCGTCTCCACGCGCGACTGCTCACTGCAGCGCCGCAACCAGAAGCTGGTTGAGGAAGCCCCCGCACCGTTCCTGTCCGAGGACCAGAACAAGCGCCTTTACGAGGCCTCCAAGGCCATCATGAAGGAAGCCAAGTACGTTGGCGCCGGCACCTGCGAATTCCTCGTGGGCACCGACGGCACCATCTCCTTCCTCGAGGTCAACACCCGCCTCCAGGTGGAGCACACCATCTCCGAAGAAGTCACGGGCATCGACCTTGTCCGCGAGCAGTTCCGCATCGCCCGCGGCGAGGAGCTCGGCTACGGCGACCCCGAGATCCGCGGCCATTCCTTCGAGTTCCGCATCAACGGCGAGGACCCGGGCCGCGGCTTCATGCCCGCCCCCGGCACCGTGACCACCATGAACCTGCCCACCGGCCCCGGCGTCCGCGTCGATTCGGGCATCACGGCGGGCGAGGTCATCGGCGGCAACTTCGACTCCATGCTGGCCAAGCTCATTGTCACCGGCGCCACCCGCGAGCAGGCCCTGCAGCGTTCCAGCCGCGCACTGGAGGAAATGCAGATCGGCGGCCTGCCCACCGTGCTGCCGTTCCACCGCGCAGTGGTTGTGGACCCCGCCTTCGCACCGGCCAACGGGGAAGCGTTCACCACGCACACCCGCTGGATCGAGACCGAATTCAACAACACCATCCCCGCCTTCGACCTGGCCGGCGCTGCCGCTGCCACGGACGACGCCGGCACGCGCCAGAGCGTGACCGTCGAGGTGGGCGGCAAGCGGCTTGAGGTGACGCTGCCGGCGTCGTTCTCGGTGGGCAACGGCTCCGCGGCAGGGGCCAAGAAGGCCAAGAAGGCCGGCCGCACCCGCAATGCCGGCCCGGCCGCCGCCAACGGCAATGCCCTCACCTCCCCCATGCAGGGCACCATTGTGAAGGTGGCAGTGGCCGACGGCGACGTCGTGGCCGAGGGCGACCTCATCGTGGTCCTGGAGGCCATGAAGATGGAGCAGCCGCTTACGGCGCACCGCGCAGGCACCGTCACTGGCCTCAGCGCAGCCCCCGGGGACACCGTCTCCGCAGGTGCCGTGCTGGCCACGATCGAGGACTAACTCCCAAGCCAAAACGCAAAAAGGGTCCCGGGGGG
>NZ_JANKZF010000024.1 GCF_027568515.1 Arthrobacter sp. HY1533
GCGCGGCGTCGGTGGAGGCGGTGGTGTACAAGCTGGACGCGGGGCAGCGGGTGAACGCGGAATCCGGGTGCGTGGCGGAAATCGCGGTGGTGTTGGGCATTGCCGAACGCACCGCCGCAGCCCTGGGGCATCGGGCGGTGGCGCTGCAGCACCGGCCCGTCACCCGGGAAGCACTGGTATCCGGGAAGCTGTCCTGGCGGCATGTGTGCACGGTCCTGGCCGAGCTGGAGACCCTGGCCGAAACCCCCTCTGTCACCGAGAGTGACGTGGCCGATTTTGAGGCGCGGTTGCTGCGTTTGGCGGTGGGGACCACGGCGGGGGTGTTTGCTTCCAAGGCCTGCCGGGCCCGGGAGTCCTTGTTCCCGCAGTCCCTGGGTACCCGCACGGCGGAGGCGTTTAGGTCACGGCGGATCGGGGTGGAACCGGGACGGGACGGGATGAGCTGGTTGAGCCTGCATCTGCCCACGCTCGCGGCGAACGCGATCATGGTCCATTGCACCCGGGCCGCCCGTGCGATCAAGGCCAACGCCGCCGAAGCCCAACGCGCCGCCGACGCCCGTGGCGGGAGCGGGGAGGATATGCGGGAATACCGGACCCTGGAGCAGCTCCGGGCCGACGTCGCCGCGATCCTGCTCCTGGGCCAGGAACCACCCACCACCAGCGCGGGCGCCGGCAGCAGTGCAGGTGCCGGCAAGGGCTTCAATGGTTTCCGGGCCGGCCCCGGCCCAGGCGGTTCGTCCCCCATCTTTGGTCCGCGCGGGGCTTTCGATCATCCCGGCCCGGACGCTGCGGGCCGAGATGTGGTGTTTGGGCAGAGGTCTGCCTTCGGGGTCACCGTGACGGATGAAGAACCGCCCTGGCAGCACCGCCGCCCGGAACCGCCGACAGGCGCCAGCCCGCAGCCCACCCTTCCCGGAGTGCCGGAGGGTGCCGTCGGTGATGCCGGGACCCCGCTCGAAGGGACCATCCTGCCCTCTCCCGGCTGCGACGACGCGACCCTCTCCACCACCGGCCAGGAGGGGGATGCTGGGGAGGATGTGCCGGTGGCCGGGGTGGTGGTCGGGGACGGGTCCGGCTGGGTGGACGGGGTCGTGGACGGGATCCTCGAACACCCCCAGGCCGAGTACCTGCAACAACTGGCCGACTTGGCCAACAACGTGGTGCTCACCGATCCGCCGCTGCCCAAGGCCCTGGTCATCGTGACGGTCCCGGTCCTGGGCTTGCTGGGCCTCACGGACGAACCCGCCGAACTCGACGAGAGAAACGCTGGGCCCGTGCCGATGGGCATCGCCCGGAAACTGCTGGCCGGATCCTCCACGTTCCTGCGGGTGCTTACGGACCCGATCAGCGGGGAAGCGCTGCCCTTGGAGCCGGAACGCTACACACTGCGCGACGCCGAGAAAGCCGTGCTGCAGGCGATGGCCGGGGGCTGCTACTTCCCGAACTGCACCAACCCGGTCCTGCTCACGGACCTGGACCACGTAAAGGCCTTCGCCCAGGGCGGGAAGACCACGCCGGGGAATCTGCGCCCGGCCTGCGCCCAGCACCACCGGCTCAAGCACTTCAAGGACGACAAGAACCGGCACGGGACACCACGGAGGATCGCCGAGCCCTGGCGCACCGGCATCCGCCTGCCCGGCTGGACGCCCAAGCCCTGCCAGGACGGGCGCATCGGCTGGATCTCACCCTCGGGCAACTACCACCCACCCCAGGCCACCGAAAACCCACGCCCCGCCTACCCCAAATGGCTCAAAACCCGCATCACCAAGGCACTCCAGCAGGACGGGCAGAACAGCAGCCCGGATGCCCCGGACACCTCCGGCCAGCCAGGCCCCGCAGGCACCTGAAACGGCCGAATCCAGCAGCCACCCGACACAGCACCAAGCCAGTCTCAAACGCCAGGAGGCTCGCCCTGAGGCCGGATTAACAATGCCCGATCCATCCCGTCGCCCGCCTAGACTTTCCCTGTGACCACTCTGCAGAAGACTGCCCCCCAGGACGCGGCCAGCAAGGACCCGGAACGCCGTGCCCAGGCCGCCCCCGGCCGGCTCGCCAATTTCCAGCGTGCCGCCACGACACCACTGGCCCTGGCACTGCTGGTGGGCCTGCTGGCCTTCGCCGTGTACTCGGTGTATTCACGGCTGCAGTGGCAGAGCTACGCAATCCGGTCCTGGGACCTGGGCATCTTCACCCAGCTGGCCAAGGCGTATGCCAACTTCCAGCCGCCCATCGTGAGCATCAAGGGCGAGGGCTTCAACCTGCTGGGCGACCACTTCCACCCGCTCCTGGTGGTCCTGGGGCCCATCTACCGCCTATTCCCCAGCGCCTACACGCTGCTGGTGGTCCAAAACGTGCTGTTGGCCGTGTCCGTGGTGGTCATCAGCCACTACGCCATCAAGCGTCTGGGGCGCATCACCGGCGCCTGCCTTGGCGCCGCCTATGCCTTGAGCTGGGGGCTGCAGTCGGCCATTGACTCGCAGTTCCACGAGGTTGCCTTCGCCGTGCCGCTGCTGGCATTGGCGCTCGTGGCCCTCATGGAGGAGCGGTGGCGTTCGGCGTGGATCTGGGCCTCGCTGTTGGTCTTCGTCAAGGAGGACCTGGGCCTGACGGTCCTGGTGATTGGCCTGATCATGGCCATGCGCGCACGGTCCGCCGCCGGCCTGTGGCTTTCGGTGTGGGGCGTTGCATGGTTTGTGCTGGCCACGAAGGTCATCCTGCCCGCCATGAATCCGGGCGACGCCTGGGCCTATCAGAGCCAGCTGGACATTGCCGGGCTGCTCAGCGACCCGGCCTCCCTCTTCCAGGCCGACAAGCTGACCACGGTCTTCCTGCTGGTGGCCATCACGGCCGGGCTGTGCCTGGCCTCCCCCATGGCCCTGATTGTGCTGCCCACCCTGGCGTGGCGCTTCCTGTCCGAGTTGCCCGTCTACTGGGGCCAGGAATGGCAATACAGCGCCGTCCTCATGCCTGTGGTCTTTTGCGCCGCCATCGACGCCCTGACGCGCCGCAAGGTGCTCAACTCGGAGCGGCTGCGGCTGCTCATGGGCACCGCCATGCTGCTGATTGCCGTGGTGCTGACCAGCCAGTACGCCTTCGGAAAACTGAACGACACCACCAAGAACTTCCCCCTCACCACAGTCGCATCCGCGCAGGCCGCCCTCGCCGCCGTGCCCGACGGCGTCACTGTGGAGACGGACATCTCCCTCATGAGCTACCTTGTGGACCGCACCGAAGTGTACTGGCTTGGCAACCAGGGGAACCCTGCCCCGGAGTACTTCCTGATCGATGTTTCCGGCAATGCGGCCGCCACGCCCACCACTGCGGAGCAGCAGGCGGAGCAGCGCTTCCCGGGGACCAGCTACACCACCGTCTACGAGGATGGGCGCTACCAGGTCGCCAAGCGGGACTAGCGGCCGGAAGGTTTCTAGGCCGCGGCCTTGCGTGCGGCGTCGAGGTCCACAAACACCGCGCGGTTGAGTTCGAACGATTCGGCGGCGAAGTCCAGGATGGCGTCCTTCTGGGCGCGGCTGAATTTGGTCGTGTCCAGCAGTTCCCGGTAGCCATCCTTGTAGGGCTTGGGCTTTTCAATCTCGGGGAACGCGTAGAAGTTCAGGCCCTCGTCCGCAATGCCGTAGTGGCGCTGGACCATGCGTGCAATGATGAGGCCGCCGGAGAGGTCGCCCATGTAGCGCACGTAGTGGTGGGCCAGCAGGAACTCGATGGATTCGCGGCCCATGGCCGCCAGCGCCTCGGCGTATGCCAGGGTGGCGGGGACGATTACGATGCGGCCGTCGGCCAGCTGCGCCTCCCAGTCGGCGCCGTGGTGGTGGGCCATGTCGGCCTCCAGGGCCGCCACCCGAGCAAGCTTCGAATCGATAAAGGGTCCCAGCTGGGGGTGTCCGGTGTGCGCGGCCAGCGCCGTTTCGAGGGCACGGTAGATGACCAGGCTCTGGTCCAGGAGGCTCACGAGCGCAGCGGCGTCCAGCGTCCCGCCCATCAAATCCGCAACAAAAGTGGAGTCCTCGGCCGCCATGTGTGCTGCGGCGGTGTGGGACTTGAGCTCCTGGGACAGTGCGGCAGGGGTCTCGGTCAGGACGGATTCAACGGCGGGTGCAGACATGCGGGACTCCATAATTAGGCAAAGGTAACCTTAGCTAATCAAAGATGGTGACACTCTGTCAAGATCTTAATGACACAGTGTCACCAGCTGGTCCCTCGGCGACCCTAGTCCACTCCCTTGATCTTCACCACGAACACCGCGCCCAACAGGCCGATGACGGCCGCCACAATGTAAAGCGTGACGTAGCCACCCAGGAAGGCCACGAGCGGGAAGGCAATGATGGGGGCAATGACCTGCGGCAGCGAGTTCGCCACATTGATGACACCCATGTCCTTGCCCCGGCTGGCCGCCGAGGGCAGAACCTGCGTGAGCAGGGCAAAGTCCACGGCCAAATAGACGCCGTAGCCAATGCCCAGGACGGCCGCACCCGTGATGGCCCCCGGCCAGGTGGGGAAGAAGGCAAGAATGAGGGCGGCCAGCGCAATGATGGCCGAGGAGGCAATGACAAACGGCTTGCGCCGGCCCACCCTGTCGGTCCACTTCCCCCCGATGACGGCGGTGATGAGCGTCAGCACGGCGTAGATGCCGGTCAGGATCAGCACACCAAGCTCCGGCTTGTCGTAGCCAACGGCATCGGCGAGGAAGAACAGCAGGTACAGGGTGACGAGGTGGTTGCCCACGTTGACCAGGAAGCGGGTGATCCAGGCCCAGGCGAAGTCGGGGTAGCGCTTTGGGGAGATCCAGAACCCTTTGGCGAAGTTGCCCCACGTGAATGGGGATTTTTCATCCGGCGCCAGCACGGGGTCGTTGGCAAAGAACAAGTACGGGACCATGCCGGCTGCGAGCGCCCCGGCGCAGATGATGAAGCCAAGTGAGTAGTTGCCGGCCACCACGGCGGCAATTGCCGCGCCCACCAGGATGCCTGCCACGGTTCCCATGGAGGCCAGGCCGCCAATGGAGCCGCGCTGCCTGATGGGCACTTGGTCAGGGATGGCCGCCGTGGTCGCCGCGAGGGCGCCGTTGCAGCCCAGCTGTACAAGGCACCACAGGGCCGTCATGGCGGCAATAGTGGGTGCTCCGGCCAGCCCCAGCAGCCCGATGGTACCCAGCAGCGCGCCGATGAAAACCCAGGGAACCCTGCGCCCGAACCGGGAGGTGGTCCGGTCGCTGAAGGTGCCAAAAAGCGGGTTTGCCACGAGTGAGACGGCGGCGCCGGCACCGGTGACGAGCGCCAGGATGCCTTCCTTGTCGTCGGCACTGAAGTGGGCGGCCTGCTGGCCCAGGAGCACCTGGATGGGGCCGAAGAAGGCGGCATTGATGCCAATGTTGACCAGCACAATCGAGATGGTCCACCGGTGGCGGACGGTTTCGGTGGGCTCGGCCAGGGCCAATCCTGCCGGTGCGCGCCCCGCAAATCCTTCGCTTTGATCCTGCTTCACGGTTGCTGCCGCCTCCCCGCCCAATGCGTCGCCGCGCCTGTGTGTCACCCCAGCTTACGCACCGGCACGGTCCTGTGAATGGTTGCGCCGGACTTCTTCAACAATGCGCAGCGCGGCAATGGAGTCGGCAGGATCCACGGGGACGGGACCGCCGTGCCGAATTGCCTCGGCCAGCTTCTCGTAGAACTGGGGGAAGTTGCCCCGCTCGGTGGGCACGGGCACCATATTCCCGTCGCGCCCCACCATTCCCCAGGAGGCTTCCGGGTCCACCCCATAGTCCGGGTCTCCGGGCAGGATGCCGGCCTGGATCTGGGTCTCCTGGACGTCCGCGGACACCTTTACGTAGCCTGCCTCGGAACCAAGGACGCGCAGCCTGGGCCCCTTTTGGGCTGTGCTGAGGTTGGCCCACAGGTGCGAGATGACGCCGCTGCTGTGCTGCAATGCCACGAAGACGTCGTCATCGGCGCGTTCTGCCGGGCGGTGGGCTGCCAGCTCTCCGTAGACCCGCTCCACGGGGCCAAACAGCTGCAGCGCCTGGTCGATCAGGTGCGTGCCGAGGTCAAACAGGATCCCGCCGCCGTCGGCCGCCGTCGCCTCCGCCTTCCAGGCCTTGGTGATGGCCGGCTGCCACCGCTCCAGCCGGGACTCGAAGCGGTAAACCTCACCCAAGGCACCGTCGGCGAGCAGCTTTGCCAGTGTCAGGTACTCGCCGTCCCAGCGCCTGTTCTGGTAGGTGGTCAGCAACAGCCCGCGCTCGGCCGCGAGCGCCACGAGCTCATCACCCTCGGCACTTGTCAGCACGAAGGGCTTGTCCACCACCACGGCGCAGCCTGCATCAAGTGCTTTGCGGGCCAGGGGCGCGTGGGTGGCCGGCGGGGTTCCAACCACAACAAGGTCAATGCCGTCGTGGCTTCCGGGGGCTTCCCATTCCTGGCGGGTGAGCACCCTGGCCGCGGGGTGGGCGGCCCTGGCTGCGGCCTGCCGCTGGGGGTCGGAGGCCACGATCACCTCCAGGCTGAATGCCTCGAGGTGGGAGAGTACAGGGGCATGGAAAACGCTGCCGGCCAGGCCGTAGCCCAGTAGCGCGGTGCGGATGGTTTGGGGCATGCCACAAACCTACCGCCCGCCTCCACGGACCCCGCCGCCCGCTACGATGTGTTTCATGACCCTGGATGCACCCAAACTCAGCTCCCCCCTGCCGGCCACCGAACAGGCGGCACTGGCCCGCGCACTCGACGGCAGCGACGACGTGACACTGTTCGTCGATGGGACGGCCCACCGCCTCGATGCCGGCGCAAGGGAATCAGTCCTTGACCTGCTGGGGCGGCTCTCACGCGGGGACGCCGTCAGCGTGGCCAGCATTTCGGAACTGCTGACCACCTCCCAGGCAGCCGAGCTGGCCGGCATTTCCCACACCTTCCTGCGAAACATGACGGACAGGGGAGACATACCCGTGCAGTACCGCGGCACCCACCGGCGCATCCGGAGCCAGGACATCATGGCGTGGCTGGAAGGGCAAAAGAACGCAGCGCCCCAGGCTTAGTTCCTCACCCCGGCTAGAGCCGGGGCCGGCCGGACCAGCGGGCCGCCTTCAGCGCCACGTGCAATTCCAGGCGCACCCGCCCGGACAGCGGATCGGCCCCGATGATGCCCCGCACCCTCGCCAGCCTGTTGTAGACGCTTGACCGGTGCAGGTGCAGTTGCTCCGCCACCCCGGCCACGGCCCCGTCGCTGTCGTACAACAACTCGAGGACCGGAAACAACTCCCCCGCGCCGTCGCGGTCCCGCAGCAGCCGGTAATACACGCTGTCCTCGGGGTCAGCCGCACCTCCGGCCAGAACCTCATAGACTCCTGCGCCGCGGACATCCAGGATGTCCCCCAGCGCCGGGTCCACCATTGCTGCCTGGGCGGCAACTTGCGACTCAACGCCGGCCGCCGGCAAGGCCCGCAGTGATGCAAACGGTTCGCTGATGCCCATCACCACACGCTGCGGCGGAACACCCGTCCGCTTGCCCAGTTCCGCCGTGTACCGCGATAGCACCGTGGCATGGCTCGTCCGCCCCGGCGTGTGCCGAAAGAGCAGGGCCGAATGGGTTGGCAGGCCCGCACTGAACAGGGCTTCGTCCACGCCAACGGTGCCCTGCAAACCGGCACTGCGGTGGATCAGGGCCGCCGCCAGCGGGTCCGCGGCCCGGGGCACCGGAGAGCGTCCGGGAGCCGCGTACAGCGTGGCCATCTGCCACGGCCCTTTGTGGCTGACCTCGGGCCACTCGCCCAGCACGTCGATGGCGCGCTTGTCTCCGGCCACGGCCGCCAAAAATTGCTGCTCCCGCAACTGGCGGGCACCGGATTCCGCCGTGTTGGAATCCAGCAGCAGCGTGGCCAGCAGGTCCAGCTCATCCCTGACCTGCGGCAACTGGGCAAGGATCGCCGTCGCACTTGGCTCCTGTTCCTCCTGCTGGACCCACAGGTAGCCCACCCGGAATCCGCGCACCAGCAGGGGCACGCAGACACGCCCCAGCATGCCCAGACCCTCATTGGCCGGAATCACCACGGGCCGAACTGCGCTGGCAATGCCGTGCGAGAGTTGCCAGGCACTGACGTCGGCCGGCACGCGCTTGCTCAACAGGAAGTTCACCCGCACCCTGTCGGCATGCGACTGGTTGGCGCTGTAGGCCAGCAGGAGGCCGTCAAGGTCCTCTAGGGACAATCCCCGCTCGAGTTGGCTGGCCAGTTGTTCCACGAGGTTCTCGATCTCCGGATTGCGCATGAATCAAACCTTATGTGCCCGCACGACAGCAGGCGACACTTGAACCGGTCGGACTCGACAAATGTCGAGTTGATTGTTGGCAATTTACCTAGATCACGGGGCTGGGCTGAGCCAAAGGCGCCGGAAGGCTATGAACTACTTCACAAGACGGCCCTAGTGTATTCAGTACACCAACAGCGTCCGGGCGCAGGCCCACCGCACCGAAATGAAGGACAAAATCATGATTATCGGCGTTCCCAAAGAGATCAAGAACAACGAGTTCCGCGTGGCCATGACGGCGTCGGGCGTCCACGAACTCACGCGCCACGGGCACACGGTTTTGATTGAACGCGGTGCGGGCGTTGGCTCAAGCATTTCCGACGAAGAGTACGCATCCTCCGGCGCCGAATTGGTGGCTGACGCGGCCGAGGTGTGGGGCCGTGCCGACATGGTGGTCAAGGTCAAGGAGCCCATCAGCGTTGAGTACCCGTACTTCCGCAAGGGCCTGATCCTGTTCACCTACCTGCACCTGGCTGCCGAGGCCGAGCTGACAAAGGCACTCATGGAGTCCGGCGTGACGGCCATTGCCTACGAAACAGTGCAGATTGGCCGCACCCTGCCGTTGCTGGCACCCATGTCCGAGGTTGCCGGGCGCCTGTCCGTGCAGGTTGGCGCCCAGTGCCTGACGGCTCCCGCCGGCGGCAAGGGCATCCTGCTGGGCGGAGTCCCCGGGGTCCGCCCGGCCAACGTGGTCATTTTGGGGGCCGGCGTGTCCGGCACCAACGCCGCCGCCATGGCCATTGGCGCCGGCGCCGATGTCACCATCCTGGACATCAACATTGACCGTCTGCACCAGCTGGACGACCACTACCAGGGCCGTCTGAAGACCGTGGCGTCCAACACCTTGGAAATTGAGCGTTCCCTCATGGCCGCAGACCTGGTCATTGGCTCGGTCCTGATCCCCGGCGCCAAGGCCCCCAAGCTGGTGACCAATGAGATGGTGTCCCGCATGAAGCCCGGTTCGGTGCTGGTGGACATCGCCGTGGACCAGGGCGGCTGCTTTGAGGACACGCACCCCACCACGCACGCCGACCCCACCTTCAAGGTCCACAACTCGGTGTTCTACTGCGTGGCCAACATGCCCGGCGCCGTGCCGAACACCTCAACCTACGCGCTGACCAATGTGACCCTGCGCTATGCGGTGGCCTTGGCCAACCTGGGCGTCGTTGCAGCCCTCGAGGCAGACCCGGCCCTGGCTGCGGGCCTGAATGTGGCCGGCGGCCAGGTTGCCCACCACTCGGTGTCCAGCGCCCACGACCTGCCCCTGGCCGATGACTGGCGCCAGCTGGTCTAGAACCGACCGCCACTTAAGCGCCTGCGGCGGCCCCCATGTTGGGGACCGCCGCAGGCGTTTTTGGCTCCTAGGCGTGCCGGCTGCGTCGCTTCCGGCCCACTGCCATGCCCACGCCGATCAACAGCGAGACCAAGGCCAGTCCCGACAGCAGTGAGACGTTGGTGCCCGTGTTCGCCAGGTCGTCCGCCGCGGCCGGAGCCGTGGTGCCGGCCGGGATTGACGTGGTCGACGGCGTCGGCTGGCCCGCAGTTGCGGCACCGGTTGGCGATGTGGCACCAGAGGCCGAGGGACTCACCGAGGGGCTGCCCGTCGGCGACGGGGTTGCGCTCGGCGTTGCCGACGGGCTTGGCGTGACCGAAGCGCTCGGGGAGGCACTCGGCGTCGGGCTCGGCGTCGGTTCGACCGCCTCGGCCACCGTCACTGCCGCGGCACCGGCGCTGCTGGCACCAACCGCACGGATCTGGTGGTTCCCGGCAACCGCACCGGCCGGGATGGTGACGTCGGCAGCGAAGTTGCCCTCGCCGTCGGCCGTGACTGTGCCCAGCGGCAGCGGGTCCGAGTGCAGGGTCAGGGCCAACTGCTGTCCGGGCGTGAACCCGGAGCCGGAGACCTTCCAGCCGCCGTCAGTGGCCGTTGCAGACAGCGTGCCAACCCTGGCCACAGCAGTTTGCGCCAGCACCGGGAGGGTGCCGTTGGCATCCAGGCCGGTCAGGGCCAGCGTGTTTTCACCCGCTGCTGCGGGAACGCTGAAGGTGAAGGCGCCGTCGGCGGTGATGGCCTTGGCGGAACCGTTGACCACAACATTCACGGTTCCGGTGACCCCCGCCAAGGTGCCGGAGGCCGTGAAGACAGGCTTGCCGGCGTCATCGAAGGACACCACGGCCGACAAGTCGGTCACGGTCAGCGTGGCAGCGGCAGGGAGGGCCGGGGCCCCCACAGCCTTCCAGGCCACGTCAGGCGCCCGGTAGTAGCCGATTCCTGCAGCATCCCAGCCCTGTGCCCGGTTGAGCAGGCGGGCCGTGAAGTCCTCGAACTGGGCCGGATCATTCTGGCGGTCTGCCTTGGCACTCCAGGCAAGCTCGGCAACGGCCGGGAAGCGCGGGAACATCATGTGGTTCATGTAGGTGCGTACCGAGTCAAAGGGCTTCTCGGGCGTCCAGAAGGCGTGGCTGCCGTTTTGGTTGGTGGCATCTGACCAAAGGGCAACCTCCACACCCAGGATCTGGCTGTCGGCCAGCGCCAGTGTTCCGCCGCCAACCCTCGGCACGGCCGTGGTTGGCTCCCACTGGTAGGAACGGGCCAGGTTGACGTAGCCGCCGTTGACCCATTTCAGGCCGTACTTGGTGGTGGCGTCGTACTTCATGTCCACATAGGTCCTGTCGGCAGGGGACATGATCAACTTGTTCCCTGCGTCCACTGCGTGGGCCACGTTGTTGAGCAGTTCCGTGGCGTCACCGGAGGTTTGGGCGTAGTTTTGCAGCACGCCGCCAGCCGGGAGGCCTTCGCCGTCGGCCCAGGAGTTCCAGCCAATGACTTTCTTGCCGTTGTCGGTGACAATCTTGTTCACGATCTTGGTGTAGTCGGTGAACTGCTGGTGCGTGAGCCCTGCGGACTCGTCGCCGCCCACGTGAATGTAGTCGGTGGTGGTGTTCTGCGCAGCAACCTCGGCCATGACGGCTGTCAGGAAGGTCTTGACGTTGTCGAGGTGTTCGGCGTCCTTGAGGCAGAAGTTCGGCCCGCGGTCGAAGTTGGTCCACGGCGCAATGGCCACGTTGTTGCAGTTCAAGTTGGCCACCGCGGACATGGCGGCGCCGGCGTGGCCGGGTCCGTCAATTTCCGGGATGACCTCAATGAAGCGTGCAGCGGCGTAGTCAACAATTTCCTTGTAGTCGGCCTTGGTGTAGAACCAGGGACCGGACACGCCGTTGTCCACAGTGCCGGCCGGGATGCCGCTCTGCACGGACGCACCCACACCTGTCAGGGCGGGGTAGGCGTCAATGGCTATGCGCCAGCCTTGATCCTCCGTGAGGTGGAAGTGGAAGGCGTTGAGCTTGTATTCGGCCATGTAGTCCAGGTAGGCCTTCACGTCAGCCACCGGGTAGTAGCGGCGACCCACATCGAGCATGGCGCCGCGGTAGTCCCAGCGCGGCTTGTCGGAGATCTCCACCGGAGCCACCGTCCAGGCGCCGGCCTGCACCGTGGGGGCGCTGATCTGCACGGGCAGCAGCTGGCGCAGGGTCTGGATGCCGTTGAAGACGCCCTCGGCCGTGTGGCCGGTGACCAGCACGCCGGTGCCCTTGACGCTGAGCGTGTAGCCCTGCTCGCCCAGCGTTGCCGGCCCGTTCGCGGCCAGGGTGATGGCCGGGTAGAGGCTCGACGCCGTCCGGCCCACCTTGGGCGCGAAGCCCGTGGCGGGCTTGAGCAGATCCGCAAGGTAACTGCCCAGCGTGGCCGTGTCCGCGTCGGTGACGATGGGGGTGTTCTTGGTCAGGCCAAAGCGCGGTCCGGTTCCGGAAACCACTGAGTTCGGCTTCGGAATAAGGGCCGGCAGGCCCGTGGGCGCAACGTAGTCCGGGTTGTTGGCGCTCACGGAGAATTCGGCCACGGTGGTGGTTTCCGTTTTCGCGGCGCCGATGTCGTTGTAGGAGACCAGCTTGACGTAGCGTCCCGTGGCGGGCGCTGCGAAGTAGGCCGCCTGCTTGGCGTTTCCGGTGGTGAACTTGCCGCCGGCAACCGGTGATCCCCAGCTGCTTCCGTCATCGGAGACGTATACGCGGTAGTCGCCGATGGCACCGTTGGTGTTGTTCTGGCGGGCTGTGTAGTTCACCCCGCACAGGGTCTTGCTGGCACCGAGGTCTACCGTGAGGGAGTTGGGGAATTCCATGGTGCCCTTGGACCAGCCGGTTGACCAAAAAGTTGCATTGTTTCCATCAATGGCGCTTGATGCCGGGGTGTCCTCGGAACCGTAGCTGGCCAGGGACTCCTCCGAGCTGGCCTTGGCGGAAACCGGCTTGATGGCCGTGGGATCGCAGCCTGCGGGAACTGCCGTCAGTGCGGCCGGGGCCGCGGGCAGTTCAAACGGCGCCTGGAGCTCAATGGTGTCTCCGGTTGCCGAGGACGTGAACGGCTGGCCCGCAGCCGTTGCCGTGACGGTCATGGATGGCGTGTAGTTGCCTGCGGCAACATCGGCGGCGTTGAAGGTGTGCTTCTTGGCGCGGCAGAACTGCTGGGCGCCGGGAGCCAGTGTGCCGCTGAAGCAGCCGGCAATGTCGATGTTGGAGGTGGCGGCAAGGTTTTCCAGCGGCACGTTGCCGTCGTTGGTGACGCGCACCATGTAGGAACCCTTGTCATTGATGCCCAGCCCGGGAGGCGATGCGTAGTTGAAGACATCCAGGACGGTTTCAATCTTGGCCGAAGGGGCGGCCGTCAGGTCCGCAACGGGAGTTGTTCCCGGTGTGGTGATCTTGACGTTCTTGATGGTTCCGTTGAATTTCCACTGGTCCAAGGGCCCCGCGTCGGCGCTGGTCTTGAAGTTCACGCCGCCGATCGTCACGGTGTCAAGGTTGGGAAGCGACTTGAAGAAGAATTCGCCGGCCTTGGAGTACAGTTCAACGCCGTCCAGGAAGTACTTGGTGGTGCCGTTTCCTGCTGTCAGCTTGACGGTGTGGTCCACCCCGTTGGCGCTGTTCGGGGTCGAGGAGTAGTTGGCCAGGTAGCCCACGGCCCGGGACGGGCGTATCTCAAAGTAGGCCTTGCCGCCGTTGTTCACTGTCAGCAGCAGGTCATGGTCATCCACGCTTTTTTGCGTTGCACCAAACAAGGTCTGCGGTTTCGCGTTGACCGACGCAGATGAGTTGAACGTGACAGAGATGCTGCCTTTTGCCAGGTTCTTTATCTTCTCGAGGCTTTCGGTGGTGATGTTTGTCAGGGTTGTGCCGTCATAGCTTCTGGTGGTTGTGTCCTCAAAAACAACTGTTTCCGAGGCTGCTCCCGTGCCGGCCACGGTGGCCAGGCGGACCAGCACCTGGGAGCTCTTGCCCCCGGCCGTGAAGGTTGCCTGAACATCCTGGCTTTGGACGGCACTGTCCTTGCTGGTGGCCACGGGGACGTTGACCACGGCCTGGGCGCCGGCCGCGATGGCAGGGGTGGCGGCCGTTCCGCTGACGTAGCGGCCGCCGTCGACCGTGACTGTGCCGGCGGGCAGTGCCGCCGGGGTCTGGTTGGTGACAGTGACGGGGACAGTGGTGGTGTTGCCGATGGCCAGGGCGGTGGCGGCGGGGATGGACAGCGGGGCGCATGCGCCCTCAAGCTCGGCCAGCGGGAAGGAGGCAAAGGTGATGTCAGCGTAGCCGTTGCGCTCATACAGCACGCCCACGGTGCTGCCATTCACCATGGCGGCCGTGGAGTAGCCGGAAGATCCCGTCTCCAGGACCTTGCCCACGGGCCAGGTGGTGCCGTCGTCGCAGGACAGGCGGACGGTGGTGTTCATGCGGATGTCGCGGTCAAAGTTGTTGGTGGAGATCATCCACTTGGACTTGGGGTCGCTTGCGGGAAGCGTGGGGAACACCCGCGTGATGGAACCGTTGCTGGTTGCATCGATGAGCGCGGGGTCGTCGGTCTTGGGGCCCCAGGTGGCGCCGCCGTCGGTGGAATAGGCGCGTTGGCGGTTGTCCCCGGCCCGGTTGTTCCAGATCAGGTTGCCGTTGGACATGGCGGCCGACTTGTTTTCATCGGCGCCGGCCAGGGGTTCGCCGTGGTGCCAGGTGGCGCCGTTGTCATCGGTCCAGGCGCTAACGGCACTGGAGCCGGGGGTGCGCATGAGGTACTGCTGCACCAGGCGGCCCTTGTAGGGGCCGGTGGCAATAAAGGTGGCCATGCCCGAGGCGGCAAAGCCACCGGCCCAGGCTGGGTCCTTGACCTGCGGGGTGATGTTGTGGTGTTCCCAGGTGGCCCCGTTGTCATCGGAGTAGCTGACCCAGTGCTGCACCACCTCGGGCACGTCGCCCACGCCCGCGGCACCGGCCACGAAGCCGGTCTTCCTCGAGCCCGAGTAGAACAGGAAGACCCTGTTGGTCTCGGGGTTGTAGCCCAGCGAGGGGTCGCCGTAGCCCTCAGGATAGGCGCCGCCATGGGCGATCTTCTGCTCGCTCCAGGTGGCTCCGCCGTCCTTGCTGGTGCGCACCACTGTGTCAATGAATGAGGGAAGGTCGGCAACTGTGTGGCGGCCGTCGTAAGCGGTGACGATGGTGCCGTCATTGGTGACGATCATGCCCGGAATCCGGTATTGGCGGTACAGCCCGTCCTGGTGGCTGGCCAGGTCAACCTTGGTGACGTTGGCCAGCTCGGCCAGCGGGGCGGGGCTGGTGGTCGGTCCGGCGGCCACTGCCGGTGAAACCGCGGGCAGGGCTTCTGCTCCCAGTTGCACCGCCTGGGCGGGCGCCACCATGGCGCCCAGCATGCAGGCCGCGACGGCGGCTACAAGTGTTTTTCGATACCAGGAACTCAAGGCACTCTCCAGGGTGGGACCGCGGGAGCGTGGCACCGGCGGTGGTTGGCAAGGGCGGAGCAGAAAAAAATTTGAGCATGGGACATCCCATATCCAATGCCGAGACTAACCGCCGGTGTTATGGATCACAATGGTTTGCCGCGAATTCCGTCTTTGTTACGTTCCCGGACACCCTGACGGATGCCGTGACTCTCCCGCGATGAAGTTGCAGTTCTGTCCCCTTTGCCCCCGGGACCTGTCCCCGCACGCCGTCCGCGCCTACCTTGAAGGCAGGGATGGCGCCTGAGCGGGCGCCGCGGTGCCTGCGGGGCAGGAATCCCTGGGCCACACGGGGAGGCAGCCATGCATGGCAGGGGACGATATTCAGCACTGATCTTCGCCGCGGGCGCGGTCCTGGTACTGGCCGGCTGTGCCGTGCCATCTCCCGGGGCGGGACCTTCCACCGTCACCCCTTCCGCACCCGCAACCACGGCGCCGGCCGGCGGGCCGGGCCCCAGCCAGGTGCCGACGTCGGACATGGAAACCCAGCCGCCCAAAACCCAGCCAACCGTGCTGCCCACCAACGCCTCGGTGACGGTGTTTTACATTGCCCAGGGCGACGGCGGGGCGGGCGGGCCGGATGTCGGCTGCGGCGACAGCGCCATCCCGGTGACAAGCCCCACCATCAGCTACACGGACCCCGTGGAGGGGGCGCTGCGGACGCTGCTGGCCAACCACGAGCAGCAGATTGGCCAGTCCGGCCTGGACAATACGCTGTGGCAGTCGCAACTTGCAGTGGACTCGATTGAGCGGAGCGGAACCACCATCACCGCCCATCTCACAGGCACGCTGTCCATGGGCGGGGAGTGCGACATTCCGCGCGTTGAGGCGCAACTGCAGCTCACGGCAAACACGGCAGCGGGCAGCGTGGTGGCCATCACAATCAACGGCAAAACGTTGAGTGAAGCGCTGAGCCTGAGGTAGCACACACCTTTGAAAAACTTTTGATGCCTATTGCGCAACATTGGTTATATCCTGAGCGAGTGAACACTTCTGCCTCCGGCGCCGCGGGTGCCGCCGAATTCCTGTCCGAAGAAGCCGTCGACGCCCTTTCCCGGGCAGAGGGCGGTGCCGCGCAAGCTTCCCCGGCGGGGATGGGCGCCACGCCGGGCGCCCACCGGCACGATGCACTGCTCTCGCGGAGGGCGGCGAACATCAAGCAGTCGGCCGTCCGGGACGTTTTTGAAATTTCCATGCAGCCCGGCCTTGTCTCGTTGGCCGGCGGCAATCCATACCTGCAGTCGCTGCCGCTTGAACGGCTGGCCGACACTGCCGCGGCCGTCATCGCCGAACATGGCCTCGAGGCCCTGCAGTACGGCGGGGGCCAGGGAACCCTGGAACTGCGCACGCAGATTTGCCAGGTCATGGCCGCCGAGGGCATTCTGGACGCCGATCCCGAGAACGTGGTCATCACGGCCGGTTCCCAGTCCGCCCAGGACGTTGCCGCGAAGGTGTTTTGCGACCCGGGTGACGTAATCCTGCTCGAGGACCCCACCTACGTTGGCGCGCTGAACACCTTTGAGGCGTACGAGGTGGACGTCCAGCCGGTGGCCGGCGACGAGCACGGCACCATCCCCTCCCTGCTGCGGGAGCGCATCGCCGAACTCCAGGCTGCCGGCAAGCGCATCAAGCTGCTCTACACCATCCCCAACTTCAACAACCCCTCCGGCGTGATGCTGGCCCCGGAGCGCCGCCAGGAGATCGTGGACATATGCCGCGAAGCGAATATTCTGGTGCTCGAGGACAACCCCTACGGGCTCCTGAAGTTCGACGGCGTGCTGCCGGCGCCCCTGCGCGCCGCCAACCCCGACGACGTGCTGTACCTGGGCTCGTTCTCCAAGATCTTCGCCCCCGGGCTGCGGATCGGCTGGGCACTGGTCCCGGCACACCTCAAGCAGCGCTACTACCTTGCCAGCGAGGCCGTGACCCTGTGCCCACCCACCTTCAACCAGCTGCTGGTCAGCGACTACCTGGCCAACTATGACTGGCAGGGCCAGGTGCGCACCTACCGGGCGTTGTACCAGGAACGTTGCGCGGCGCTGCTTGCAGCACTGGATGAGTTCATGCCCGCGGGTGTGAGCTGGACGCGCCCCGAGGGCGGCTTCTTCGTCTGGCTGTCCCTCCCCGAAGGAATCGACACATACCCGCTGCTGCACAAGGGCATCGAGGCCGGCGTGGTGTTTGTCCCGGGCGCCGCCTTCACGGCAACCCACACCCCGAGCAACAAGCTGCGCCTGGCCTACAGTGCGGTGCCGCCGGAAACCCTGCGCGAGGGCGTCAAGCGGCTGGCCCCGGTTTTGGCCGAGGCCATCGCCGGCAAGTAGCGACTGCTTTCGGCCTGGCCCGCACGATCGCAGGCTCAGGAGTGCGATGCCCTGCCGCGGCGCCACAGCAGCAAGCCCGCGCCTGCCGCACTCAGCAGGCCCGCACCGAACAGCAGCGGCAGCGCGGCGGAGCCCGTTGAGGCAAGGTCGTTCCCGGTTGCTCCGGTCCCGGAACCGGCGGCTGGCATTGTTGCTGCGTCCGACGGCGTCTGCGCCGCAGCACTGCTCGGCGCGGGCGTGGGCGTCTGCGTGGGTGTCGGGGTTTCCGTGGCAACCGGGCTCGCTGGGGGCGTGCTGGGCAGCACCGGCTTGGGCACCACAGCGAAAGCACTGCCTGAAACGTCCAGGCCCACACTGAAGACAGTGGCTGCCGGAATCGGAATGCCGCCCTGCACGGCCAAGCATTCCAGCAACACCGTGGCACCGCTGTCCACCGCGTAGTCCGCCAGGACAGCCTGAACAGGCACCTCGGCGGGCTTCGCCGCATCGGCCAGCGGCACGGTGGCCGAGATGACCACGGCCGCGCCGCCCGCGGGCAACACGGACACCCGGGCCGCGTCGGCAAATCCCGCCGGGCACGGCGCAGGGGCCAGGGCGGCCGCAAAACCGGGTTGCGCCGTCGTGCTTCCCTCGGACAGAACGCCACCCTGTGCATCCAGCAGCGCCAGGATGCCAACACTGTTCTCCGGCGCGGGAGGGGCGGCTGCCTGGGCGGCGGCCGGTGCGGCCAGGAGCAGTGCGAAAGCTGCGACGGCGGCGGAGCGTCGGGCGGCGGAAATCAGTGACACGTCAAGGGACCCTTCTGGTGGTCGCCCGGTTTGGGCGGCTTGGTTGATGCATCGTCCCCCATCCAGATAGACGGCATCTTGCCGCGGGGTTAACGGCCGGCTGCCCCGTCTCCACCCTGCGTTCACCTTGCCTGCCTACGCTCTGGTTGTTCCAAACAACAAGGAGAGCTTTTAGATATGTGCACGTCCAACACGCCCATGACGGTGTCCCGCCGCCAGCTCATGGCTGCCGCAGCCCTGGCCGCGGCCGGCATGGTGGCCGGAACCGCCGCTCTGCCCACCCGCGCCAACGCTGCAGGCAAAGTCGATGACCGGGCGGACCTGGCCTGGCTTGTGGGCGACCACCACGTCCACACCGTCTACAGCCACGACGCCAAGTACACGCAGGGGCACCTGCTGGAGAAGGCTGCCGAATTCGGCGTGGACGTCATCGCCTTCACCGAGCACAGCAACTGGGGCCACGCGAACATGGGCGGGGCGCTGAACTCCCAGCGTGAAATTGCCGCGGCACGTGCCGCCCGCCCGGACATGCTGATCTTTCAGGGCCTGGAGTGGTACATCCCGGCAGCCGAGCACGCCTCCGTGCTGGTGGCGCCGGGCCCCAACGAGGCCCGCATCCTGCGCCAGTTTGAGCTGCTTTGGGACGGCAAGCTCAACGGATGGGAGAAGCCGGCAGCCGGCTCCAACCAGGCAGCAGAGTGGGAGCCGAAGGCGGGCCAGGCCATCGCGTGGCTGGCTGCGCAGAAGCAGTCCGGCTTCATTGACGACGTGGTGGTGCTGGCAAACCACCCGTCCCGCCTGGGCATTGACTCGCCGCACGAAATGCGGAACTGGCGCGACGCCGCCCCGGACATTGTGATTGGCATGGAGGGTGCGCCCGGCGCCCAGGCCTCGGCCGTCAGCACCTTCGCCAACGGCTCAAGCCAGCGCGGCGAATACGAGAATGCGCCAAGCGAATTCTCCTTCCCCGGCTTCCCCGCTGAGGCGTACAAAACCCGCGGAGGCTTTGACTGGGTCACGGCCGTGGTGGGCGGGCTGTGGGACTCCATGCTGGCCGAGGGCAAGCCGTTCTGGATCACCTCCAACAGCGACAACCACCTCACGGCCAGGGACACCATGCGCATTGGTGACTACCCGGCGGGGGACGGCTGGGACAACGGCGCCTCGCTGAAGAACTTCAACCGTGCCGGGCGCCGGCCGGACCCCGTGGAAGCCGGAACGCCGCAAAACGGCAGCGACTTCTGGCCGGGCCAGTTCAGCCGCACCCACATTGGGGCCGACAGCAGGGACTACCTTGCCGTCATGGCGGCCATGCGGGCCGGCCGCATGTGGGTTGACCACGGGCACCTGATCGACGGGCTGGACGTCCGTGTCCGCCAGTCCGGCCACACGGGCCCTGGCCTGGCCATGGGTTCCACCCTCAGCGTTGCCCCCGGCAGCGACGTGGAACTTGTCATCACCGTCAAGACCGCATCCAAGGCCAACCCGAACGGCACGGTGCCCGAGCTGGCGCACGTGGACATCATCAAGGGCCTCGTAACGGGCCCCGTTGCGGACCGGGACGGCTTCACCACCCCCAACACGCGCGTGCACGAACGCATTGAGACGAACGGGCGGACCGGCGAGCTCGTCTTCACCCGCACGTTCAGCAACGTGATTGAGCCCTTCTACCTGCGCCTGCGCGGCAGCGACGGCAAGCGCTCCGGCGTCGGCCCGCTGGGTGCCGCGGTGGATCCGCAGGGGCCCATCCCGCACGGCGCCGGCGAGGGCGACCCCTGGGCGGACACCTGGTTCTATGCCAACCCGGTGTTCATCGACGTCGCCGCACAGTAGCAAACGGGGCACAGCGGGGAACGCAAAAGCCGGCCCATCCCGCATCGGGGTGGGCCGGCTTTTTGGAAATGCTAGTCCAGCAGGAGCGCAGGCTCCTCCATGATGGCGGCAACGTCGGCCATGAAGCGGGCGGACAGGTCGCCGTCCACCACGCGGTGGTCGAACGAGCCGCCCAGGGTGGTGATCCAGCGCGGAATGACTTCCCCGTCCAGCACCCACGGCTTCTGCTTGATGGTGCCAAAGGCCACGATGGCCACTTCGCCCGGGTTGATGATGGGCGTGCCCGTGTCGATGCCCAGGGCGCCGATGTTGGTGACCGTCAGCGAGCCGCCCTGCATGTCCGCCGGCTGCGTCTTGCCCGCACGCGCCGTGGTGGCCAGCGAGTTCAGTGCAATAGCCAGTTCCTTCAGCGACAGGTTCTGGGCGTCCTTGATGTTCGGCACCATGAGCCCGCGCGGGGTTGCCGCGGCAATGCCCAGGTTCATGAAGTGCTTGATGATGATCTCATCGCCGGTCCACGTGGCATTGACCGAGGGGTTGCGGGCGGCAGCCCAGATCACGGCCTTCGCCAGGATCAGCAGCGGCGAAACCTTGATGCCCTCAAAGTCGCGCGATGCCTTTAGGCGCTTGACGAACTCCATGGTGCGCGAGGCGTCCACGTCCACAAAAATGCTCACGTGCGGCGCCGAAAACGCGCTTTCCACCATGGCCTTGGCCGTCGCCTTGCGCACGCCCTTGACCTTGATGCGCTCGATCCGCGGATCGTCGGCCAGCCCGGTTCCCGTTGCGGGCGCCCAGAACGTGCCGGCCTGGTCCTGCTCGGCCGTGCGCTGGTCCTGGTAGCTGAGCAGGTCCTTCTTGGTGACCTCGCCGCGCAGACCGGTTGCCGACACCTCATTCAGGTCAATGCCCAGGTCCTTGGCAGCCTTGCGCACCGGGGGCTTGGCCAGCACGCGGCTGATCCTTTCCTTGACCTTGGCCGGAATGCTCGACGCCGGCACCTGGGCGGGCGCCTGGGCCACGGCAGCTGCCGCAATAGTGGGCGCCGGGGCGGCCTGGGTGGGCACAGCGGCAGGCGAGGTGGTGCGCGGGCGGCGCTTGACAGCGTCAGCCTTGGGTCCTGAACCCACCAGCGGCTTCATGGCCTCGGCCTCCGGAGCGGCCGGCGCAACGGGGGTGGGAGCGGCCGGTGCCGCGGCGGGCGCATCGGCCTCGGAGCCAATGGCGATGATGGGCGTGCCCACCTCCACGGTCTCACCCTCGGCCACCATCAGCTGGGCCACCATTCCCGCGTACGGGGAGGGCAGTTCCACGAGTGACTTGGCCGTTTCAATTTCCACGATCACGTCGTTGACGGCCACAATATCGCCCAGCTTGACCTTCCAGGAGACGATCTCGGCCTCCAGGAGGCCCTCGCCGACGTCGGGAAGCTTGAACAGGTTGAGGGTAGACATGGGGGCCTTCCTAGTATGCGAAGGCGCGGTCAAGCGCCTCCAGCATGCGGTCAATGTCCGGGAGGTAGTGCTCTTCGACGCGGGCCACGGGGTAGGGCATGTGGAATCCGCCCACGCGGATGGCCGGGGCCTCCAGCGAGTAGAAGCAGCGTTCGCTGATGCGGGAGGCAATTTCGCCGCCGATGCCGCCAAAGGTGGGGGCCTCGTGTGCCACGACCAGGCGGCCGGTCTTGTTCACGGAGGCTTCCACCGTGTCGAAGTCGATGGGCGAGATGGAACGCAGGTCAATGACCTCCACGCTGTGTCCGTCCTCAGCAGCGGCGTTGGCTGCCGCAAGGGCCACCGGCACCAGGGGGCCGTAGGCCACCAGCGTCGCATCGCTTCCTTCGCGCAGTACGTGGGCCTTGAACGGGTCCCCGGGGCTGTTTTCCGTGTCGACCTCGCCCTTGAGCCAGTAGCGGCGCTTGGGTTCGAAGAAGATGACAGGGTCCTTGCACTCGACGGCCTGCTGGATCATCCAGTAGGCGTCGTTGGCGTTGGACGGGGTGATGATGCGCAGGCCCGGAGTGTGGGCGAACAGGGCTTCCGGTGATTCCGAGTGGTGCTCAATGGAGCCGATGCCGCCGCCGTAGGGAATGCGGATCACCACGGGGGCGCTGAGCTGGCCGTCGGAGCGGGTGTGGATCTTGGCCAGCTGGGTGGTGATCTGGTTGAAGGCGGGGAAGACGAAGCCGTCGAACTGGATCTCGCAGATGGGGCGGTGGCCGCGCAGGGCCATGCCGATTGCCGTTCCCACAATGCCGGACTCTGCCAGCGGGGTGTCCATGACGCGGTGGGCACCGAATTCCTTCTTCAGGCCCTCCGTGACGCGGTAGACGCCACCCAGGGAGCCGATGTCCTCACCCATCAGGAAGCTCTTGGGATCCTTGGCCAGTGTGGCGCGCAGGCCTTCGTTGATGGCCTTGGCAATGGTCATTGTGCTCATGCTGCACCTCCCGGGTTCTGGGGTTCTGCGTCGGCAAAGGACGCCTCGTAGCGTTCAAACCAGGCCAGTTCCTCGGCCACCAGGGGGTGTGCCTCGGAGTAGACGGTGGCGAACTTCTGGCGGATGTCCGCCCCGCCCATGGCCAGCGTTTCGCTGCGCACGCGGGCGGCCAGCTCGTTGCCGTCGGCCGTGACCTGCTCGAAGAATGCGTCGTCCGCCAGGTTCTGGGCGCGCAGGTGGGTTTCCAGGCGCTGCAGCGGGTCCTTGGCCTTCCACGCTTCCTCTTCCGCCATCATGCGGTACTTGGTGGGGTCATCGGCCGTCGTGTGGGCGCCCACACGGTAGGTGGAAGCCTCGATGAGGACCGGACCGTGGCCGTTGCGGGCGTGTTCCAGGGCCCACTGGGTCACGGCGTAGACAGCCAGGACGTCGTTGCCGTCAACGCGGATGCCGGGGATGCCGTAGCCGGCAGCGCGGTTGACCAGCGGAATCTTGGACTGCACCTCGAAGGGGACCGAGATGGCCCAGTTGTTGTTCTGGCAGAAGAACACCACGGGCGCGTTGTAGGAGGCGGCGAAGACCATTGACTCGTGGACGTCGCCCTCGCTGCTGGAGCCGTCACCGAAGTAGGCAACGACGGCGGCCGGTTCCGTTGCGGGATCGGCGGCCAGGTCACGCTGGATGCCCATGGCGTAGCCCACGGCGTGCGGGGTCTGTGCTGCCAGGACCAGCGTGTACAGGTGGAAGTTGCACTCGCGGGGGTCCCAGCCGCCGTTGGAGATGCCGCGGAAGAGCTTGAGCAAGTTGGACAGTTCCAGCCCGCGCGTCAGCGCAACACCGTGCTCGCGGTATGTGGGGAATGCGTAGTCGGCTGGGTTCATGGCCCGCCCGGAACCGATCTGGGCAGCCTCCTGCCCCACAACGGGAACCCACAGGGCAAGCTCGCCCTGGCGCTGGAGGGCAGTGGCCTCCGCATCGAAGCGGCGCACCACGGCCATGTCGCGGTAGAAGCCGCGGAGGGTTTCCGCGTCCAGGCCGTCAACGAACGGGCTGAAGGTGTCGTCATGGTGCGCGTTGCCGTGCTCATCCAGGAGCTGGACAGCTTCTTGGGGCCCCACGGCATTCTCCTGCAGCACTCCTGCGGAGGTGCCGGGCAGGGGCCGCTGCCGTGCCTGCGGGGCGTTGCCGGGCACGTCGGGGCTGGTTGAACTGTTGGCAGCTGTCTGGGCGGCGCCCATGCTGTCTCCTCGTCTGCCGGACCCAGGTGCCTTGGCTCCCTGTCCCGACTCGTTGGTGCCGATATATGCCAGTTCAGGAATACATTCCGGCGTGAGCATATATTTACGTTTTCGATTTACAACTGTATCGGTACAGGCAGTCAAACACTGCCTTTGACAATCGCTAGGAACGCCGTGGCTCTTTTGTATGGGCTGCACAGATTTCAAGGAAACGGGTGTTGGCCTCGACCTCCCCGATGCTCACGCGCACGCCTTCATCCCCAAAGGCTCGCAGGGACAGCCCCCGGGATTCGGCAAGTGCCGCAAACTCTTGGGTGTCCGGGCCCAGCGGCAGCCAGACGAAGTTGCCCTGGGCTTCCGGAATGTCCCAGCCCAGTTGCTTCAGCCCGGCCGTGACGCGGTCACGCTCGTCCACAAGGCTTTGTACTCTTTCTACAACCTCACCGTAGTTTTCCAGCGATGCAACGGCGGCCTGCTCGGCGATGCCGGAGACGGCAAACGGAGTTGCGGCGGCCCGGAGGTAGCCGGTGATCCCGGGCTGCGAGACCGAGTAGCCCACCCGCAGTCCGGCCAGTCCATGCGCCTTGGAGAATGTGCGCAAGACAATGACGTTGGGGTGCCTGCGGTACAGCTGAACGCCGTCCACGGCCCCGTCCATGCGGACGAATTCCTGGTAGGCCTCGTCAACAACCACCACCACATCGGAGGGGACACGGTTGATGAAGTCCTCGGTTTCCCGGGCGCCCAGGGCGGGGCCTGTGGGGTTGTTGGGGGTGCACAGCAGCACCACGCGGGTCTTGTCCGTCACGGCGGCAGCCATGGCGTCGAGATCGTGGCGGCCGTCGGCCAGGACGGGGACCTGAACGCTCTTGGCACCCGCCAGGCCGACGCAGATGGGGTAGGCCTCGAAGGAGCGCCAGGCGTAGACAACCTCGTCCTGCCCGCCGTCGTCGTTTTGGCCGGCGAATGCTGCCAGGATCTGGTTCAGTGCACCGAGGCTGCCGGCGCCGGTGACAACATCCTCGGCCGGGACATCGAGGAAGCGGCCCAGCGCGGTGCGCAGCAGCGTGCAGGTTGTGTCGGGGTAGCGGTGGACGCCCACCGCCTGGTGCAGCACCTCCAGCACGGCGGGGACGGGTCCCAGCGGGTTTTCATTGGAGGACAGCTTGAAGCTCTCCAGGCCCGGCACCGCCGCCGGCGGCTTTCCTGCTGCGTACTTGGGCAGACGCCCCACCACGGGGCGCGGGTGCACGCCGGTTTGCGCTGTGCTGTTGGTCTCGGTCATGCTCCAAGCCTAATCCAGCGGGGCGTTCCCAGCCTGTCACCGGGTTTCCTGTGGAACGATGGAGCCATGCGACGTTTCGTGATTCAAGTAGTGGTCAATGCCCTTGCCCTGTGGGTCGCCGGCTGGATCCTGCCCGGGATGCACATTGAGTCCGCCTCCGTGGTGGGCAGCGACATCGGCGGGGCGGAAGGCAGCGCGGGCACCATCAACACGGTGCTGGCGTACCTGTTCATCGGTGTTGTCTTTGGCGTGGTCAACTCCCTGGTCAAGCCGATTGTGAAGCTTTTGTCCCTGCCGGTGACCATCCTGACGCTGGGGCTGTTCACAGTTGTCATCAATGCCGCCATGTTGTGGCTGACGGCCTGGCTGAGCAGCTACACGCCGGTCACGATGACCATCGACGACTTTTTTTGGACCGCCATCCTCGCCGCGCTGATCATCAGCGTGGTCTCGATGATTGTGGGCAGCGTGGGCCGCTCCGACGCCCGCCGCTGATCCGCATTGGCCGCGGCTCAGGGCCCTAGTGCCCATCCACCCGGTTTTGCCTGTCCCGGCCCGATCAGCGCGCGCCCGGCGAGAAATCCCTGCCCCTGACCGGCGGCGGCCCGGGCTTGGCCCGGGCCTTGTTGTTGTCGCGGCCCTGAAACACCCACTTGGTTCCGGCAATGGCCGCCCCGGCCGCTGCACCGCCGGCAGGCACCCCAAGGATGTTCCGCAGCGTCTCTTTCGAGGCCTGCAGGGCGGGATCGCCGCTGCCATCCAGTTCCGCCGCATCCGCCATGTAGTTCTCGAGTGAATGGGCCTGCCCCACCACTTCCAGGGCGCCGCCTGCCACGGGCGGCCGGTGGGAGGTGACTGTCACCCAGTTCTTGTTGGGGGCGGGCGGGCCGAAGTCGGCGGCGGTGACTAGGTCATCCTCGTTTTCCAGCTCCAGCACGGCGATGCCGTCACCCACGGCCATGTTCCGGGCGGGTGACCCGGCGATGACGACCATCTTGACGTTGACGTCCGCAAGGAACGCAGGGCTCGCGGCTGCGGCGGCTGCGTGGATGCCGCCGCCGCTGTGCCCCGTCAGCAGGACGTCCTCCCCCGCAATGGCGCCTGCGGACTGAAGGGCCGCCTTGATGAGTTCCTGGACCAGGACTTCCTGCTGTTGAAACTGCACCCGTTGGGCCGTCGTCAGGCCCTCGAGGTTGCCTTCCATGTCGAAGGGGTTGGTGCTGTCCAGGGCGCCCCAGTCCTCTGTTCCCGGCAGGTGCACCACCCAGGCGTTGCTGCCGTCGGGCCGCTGCAGCCGAATTACGCCGATGGAACCTGGCGGATAGCCGTAGGCGTCATTGCTGCCGCCCAGCGTCGCTTCGAAAGTGGCGTCCATGGCCCATGGCTGGCCATCCAGGGACACCGCGTGGCCGGCCGGCCATTGGCCGGCCGCGTCGGGGTCCCACTCCTGGGCCGGAACCGGCCGGACAGACAACTTTCCGGGGCGGACCATGCCGGCCCGGTCAAACGACTTCCGCAGCATGAACGCCGGAGCCGAACCGGCTGGCCCCGTGTCCCGCCGACGAAGTTGGGCCAGCAGGTACAGGACCACCACGCCAGGGCCCAGCGTGCCGGCCGCATACGCCCCGCCGTTGTTCAAGGCAGCCTCCGTGGCATCACGCAGCCCTTGCCGCTTGGCCGCTTCCAGCCAGTTGAGCAGGTCCATCCCCGCCGCCACGGGGGCCAGCGGTCCTGCCCTCCACGCGAGCAGGCCCTGGCCCAGCGCGGCCAGGCGCGTGGCCGCCATGGCAGCATTGGCATTGTTGGCCTCCGCGGCTGCATAGTTGGCGGCTGCCTGGCCGGCCTTTCGTGCCAAGTTCTCAATGCGGGAGCTCACCGCTCCGCAGCGCCATTCGGCAAACACCATGGCTTCAAGGGTGTCCCCGGGAAAGTTGAAGTCCCCGGCCGCTGCGGCGCCAAGCCACCGCCGTTCAGAAGCCAGGCGGTCAATCAGCGGCTGCATAAGCTGGGCGGTGCGGGCCAGTGTTCCGGAAGATTCCACAATCTCCGCCATGGTCCAACTGACGGAGCCCACGCCGCCCGCAACCGTGAACGATGTCCCGCCGCCGAAAGAGCTGCTGCTGCCGCTGCCTGCCTCCCCCACCGTCACGGCGCACCCGGCATCCCGTACGGGAATCCACCGGCCCCGCCCGGTCCCATCCAGCTTCCGGGCGTACCGCCTGACGCCAAAAACGCCGCGTAGCGCGCCACGGCCCCCGCAGCGTCCTCCACGCTGCGAACGGCGGAAGCCAGTGCCAGGCAAACCTCCTCCAGCTCCGCGCGGAAGGCGCCGGCCGAGGGTGAACGCCACTCGACGGTGGCCACCTGGTCCAACGGCAGCCGCAGGCCGGAGAACTCCCCGGCGATGGCCAGCAGCCGCTGGGCAACCACTGCCACGGCGTCAGGTGGCGGACCCGACGTCGACCGTCCATCCGACCCAAATGCCGCCCATGCCCCGTCCCCGGCCGGATGCCCCATGACGCCTCCCCTGTGTCCCGATGCATCCAGCCTAGGAAGCCCGGCGGGGCTGCGGCAGGGCAGGTGCAAGAATGTGTTCGTTCCGGACTGCGGCCCCCGCTGTGGAGGAATTGGCGGTTCATGAAAGAATTGGCCCATGTCTGATTCCGCAAACGCCACAGCCCGCATCCCTTCCGGCCGCCTGTCCCTGGCCGCTTCCTCCGAGCGCATTGCCCTGGGGCCCCTCGACGGCCGTTATTCCGGCGCAGTGGCACCCCTGGTGGACTACCTGTCCGAGGCCGCGCTGAACCGCGACCGCGTGGGCGTTGAAGTTGAGTGGTTCATCCACCTGACCGACAACGGCGTGCTGCCGGGCACCGAGGCCCTGACCGCGGAGCAGAAGGCGGGCCTGCGGGCCATCGTCACCGAATTTGATGCCGCCGCCGTGCAGGAACTGGCCGACATTGAAAAGGTCACCGTCCACGACGTCAAGGCCGTGGAATACTTCATCGGCAACCGCCTGGCCGCCCTGGGCCTGGAGCGCCTGAAGCCGCTGGTCCACTTCGGCTGCACCAGCGAAGACATCAACAACCTCTCCTACGCCGTGGGCGTCAAGGGCGCCGTCGAGGACGTGTGGCTGCCCGCCGCGCGCTCGCTCGTTGCCAAGATCGCCGAAATGGCCGAGGCCAACCGCGCCGTGCCCATGCTCTCGCGCACCCACGGCCAGCCCGCCACCCCCACCACTCTGGGCAAGGAACTGGCCGTCACGGCGTTCCGCCTGACCCGCCAGCTGGACCGCATCGCCAAGACCGAGTTCCTGGGCAAGATCAACGGCGCCACCGGCACCTACGCAGCCCACTACGCCTCCGTCCCGGCCGCGGACTGGGAAGTTGTGGCCAAGGGCTTCGTTGAGTCGCTGGGCCTGAGCTGGAACCCGCTGACCACCCAGATTGAATCCCACGACTGGCAGGCCGAGCTGTACGCCGACATGGCCCGATTCAACCGCATCCTGCACAACCTGTGCACCGATGTGTGGAGCTACATCTCCATTGGCTACTTCGCCCAGATCCCGGTTCCGGGCGCCACAGGTTCCTCAACCATGCCGCACAAGGTCAACCCGATCCGCTTCGAAAACGCCGAGGCGAACCTGGAAATCTCCAACGCCCTGCTGGACACCCTGGCCGCAACCCTGGTCACGAGCCGCTGGCAGCGCGACCTCACCGACTCCTCCAGCCAGCGCAACATTGGCGTGGCTTTCGGCCACTCGCTGCTGGCCATCAACAACGTCCTGGGCGGCCTGGGCCGCCTGGACACCGCCGAGGACGTGCTGGCCGAGGACCTGGACCACAACTGGGAGGTCCTCGCCGAGGCCATCCAGATGGTCATGCGCGCCGAGGCCATTGCCGGCGTTGCGGGCATGGAAGATCCCTACGAGCGCCTCAAGGACCTGACCCGCGGCCACCGCGTGGACGGCGCGCGCATGCAGGAGTTCGTCTCCGGCCTGGGCCTTTCCGACGGCGCACAGGCGCGCCTGCTGGACCTGACCCCCGGCAAGTACATCGGCATCGCCGAGTCGCTGGTGGACCACCTGAACAAGTAGCTCCCGCCGAAGGGGAGTAGTTGTTGATTGTTTCGAGACACATCAACAGCTACTCCCCTTCGACTTTTAAGGCTCGACGGCGGCGGCTTGGGTGCGCGCTAGCCACCCGTGAGGCGGGCAAAAAGGCTGCCCAGCACCGGAATGGCCACGAGCCCCACGGCCGCCACGATGCCGCCCATCATGGCCAGCCCCCACGCCATGCGCCGCGACCGCGCCTTCCGGACTCGCCCGCGCAGCGACGTGAACCCAGCCGTCACCGTGGCAGCTTCCTCGCCCAGCTGTGGATTCTCGTGCCAGGTGCCGGGGGCACGAGCCGCCTCCGCAAGGTGCTTCACCTCTTCGGCCCGGAGGGCTTGTGGCTGACGCGAGAACCACCCCATCAGCTTGCCGGCCGTTACGATTTCCACGCCATCGGGCCGCGTCTTGATCTTCAGCTCGCGGGGCTGAATCAATACAAGCAAGGGCGCGACCGCCACCTCGCGGCCCGCCGCCTTGCCCAAAAGCCGAGATGCCTGCTGCGCCTCTGACAGGGCTTTGGGGATGTGTGCCGTCTTCGTTCCGTTGACGCCGAACCCACTGCCGTGGACCCATACCTTTTGGCCCGAATGGTTCTTCGTGTTGAGAGTGAACACCCCTGCCGGCCCAATGACCACATGGTCGATGTCTGATTCTGCCTTGCCAACGGGCACGGCGTGCAGCACCTCCCATTCCGGCCCGAGCCCAGCCAAGATCCGGCCAACCTCAATCTCGCCCAGGGCGCCCTTGTACCAAGATTCCGACTCTTGGCCCAGGGGCCTGAAGCCAAAAAGCCGGGCCAGGAACCCCTGCGGCGGCAGCTTTTCCTGTTCATCAAGGATTTTGGCCATGACGGACTGTCCGGCAACCCGCCTGCGCAGGTCCGCACCCGGATCCCGCCCAATGCTCCCGTGCCCGCCAACTTCCATGTCCACGCCCGCCCCCTGCCTGGCCGGGGACTGTGCGCCACACCGTTGTGACGCGCTGGCCGTGCCTGGTCAGCAGAGCCTACGGCATGGGCGCCGCGAACCGTGGGTTGTTGTGTTTCTGCCAACAAATCCGTCACAAATGCCCACAGCCCCGGATACATTGGCAACCATGAACAGCCGCGGCATTACCTTTCACACCCGCAAGTGGGTCCGCCCCGAAGACCTGAACGCCAATGGCACCCTGTTTGGCGGCAGCCTGCTGCGGTGGATCGACGAGGAAGCGGCCATCTACGCGATAGTCCAGCTCGGCAACCGCAGGGCCGTGACGAAGTACATGTCCGAGATCAACTTCGTTTCCTCCGCCGTCCTCGGCGACCTCATCGAGATGGGGCTGACTGCAACGCGCTTTGGCCGCACCTCGCTGACCATGCGCGCCGAGGTCCGCAACATGTTCACCCGGGAATCGATCCTCACGATTGACCAGGTGGTCTTTGTGAACCTCGGGGCGGACGGCAAGCCGGAACCCCACGGCCACACAACCATCACCTACGACCGTGACCGCATTCCCGCCACGCACACAGCACCAATTCAGTAACAATTCGGCGCGCACCGACCTTCCCTGCAGCCGCAGCGCGGGTAGCGCCGACTCTTGACCCGGCATCACCCCACTTAGAACCCGCGCTCCAGCCAGTCCTCGTAGCGCTTTAGATAGGCGGATCTGCGCCAAACCCACAAGTCGCACGGCTGGGTGGATCCCTTTCTAACGCCGAGACAATCCGGCGCTCCCAGGGGAATGCCGCAATCGGGGCAGCGTTGCACCTCCCAAATCGATGAATTGGCAACCACACCCTCTTGAAGCAGTTGGGCGTCACCGTAGATGCCCAACTGCTGCAGCCGGGACCCAAGACTCGTGGCACGCGGTGCATTGGTCTCCCGGAACAGGCAGGTCATGGCGAAGCCCGCGGGATCCAGCAAGGGCACGGCCCGCACCAAAAAGCACACCAGGCATTCGTTGTAGTGAGGGCTCACAAGCGAGTTCGTCAGCTGCCAAAACTGTCGATCCGCCTCATCTCCTTCAGTTCCGTCATCGTTGAGTTCGCCAAATTCATCCATGGGATTTCCTTTCCATGGAACAACAATGGCAACGCATGGGCACCCGCAGAAGGGGCCATGCGAACAATGTGGAGCAACTGCCCCGCTCCCCCGGCTGTGGAGGAACGGCCGTCCCGGCTACCCTGCCTGGAACCTTTCGATCCGCACCAGGGCCTCGCGGACGGCGTCGTAACCGGCGGCGAAGCTCAAGCGGACAGTGGCGTGTCCGCCGGCACTGTCAAAGTCCGGCCCGGGCACCAGCGCCACCGCTTCACGTTCCAGCAGCGCAGCACAATACTCACGGGAGTCTGCATAGCCTGCGAGCGCGGGGCCCAGCTTGGCGTAGAAGTAGAAGGCGCCGTCGGCCGGGGCGGCATCCAGCCAGCCCAGGGCCGGCACCTTCTCCAGCACCAGGGCCCGGGTGCGGGCAAACTCGGCCACTGACGCATCGGCCTCGGCATAGGACTCCTCGGTAAACGCCTCCAGTGCCGCCATCTGGGCCGGCGCCGGCGGGCACAGGGCCACGTTGCCGGCCAGTGCGGCAACGCCCGGCAGCAGGTCCTCGGGCACAATGGCCCAGCCAAGCCGCCAGCCCGTCATGCCCCAGTACTTGGAGAAGCTGGAGACAACGACGCCGGTGCGCTCCAGTTCCCAGGCGCACACGCCCCGCGGATCGGTGCCACCCGGTGCGGGGAACGTTATGCCGTGGTAAATCTCGTCACTGACCAGCCGCACTCCGTTCTCCGCGCACCAGGAGATCAGTGCGGCGAGCTCCGCGCGGGTCACCATGGTTCCTGTGGGGTTGGCCGGGGAGGCCAGGACCAGCCCGGCCAGTGGACCATGTTCGGCAACTGCCTCCTCGAGCAGCGCGGGGGTGGGCTGGAAGCGGGTGTCGGCACCGGCGTCGACCTCCACCACCTCGATGCCCAGGGCCGTGAGGATGTTCTTGTACGCGGGGTAGCCGGGCCGGGCCAGCGCCACCCTGTCGCCGGGGTTGAACGCGGCCAGGAAGACAAGCATGAAGGCGCCGGAGGAACCCGTGGTCACCGCAACATTTTCTGCCGGAACCTCGATTCCATACCAGCGCTTGTAGTGTCCCGCGATGGCCTGGCGCAGCTCCGTGGTACCCAACGGCGGTGTGTAGCCCAGCGCGGCCCCTGAGGTGTGGAGCTCGGCCGCCCTGGCGGACACCGCACGTGGGGCGCCGCCGCCGGGCTCACCGGCACACAGCGAGATGACGTCGCGGCCGGCCGCACGCAGGTCAGACACGCGCTGCAGGATGTCCATGACGGCAAAGGGCTCAACGTGGGAGCGGCCGGCAACTGTGAGGGGCTTGTGCATGGGAACTCCTGGCGTGCTGGGGCGGGACCCAGAAGGCGGGTGGGGCTGATGGACCAGCCTCCAGCTTGCCACACGGGCCCTCCTGCCCGGGGCTCCCTCCGATGCCCCTACGCTTGGAGGGTGAATGAATTTACTGAAACCGACGCCGAAGAACGCGCCGACCAGGAATTGGTCCAGCCCATCATCCTGCTCGTTGACCGCGAGGACCCTGCCGGGGAGCAGCATGGCATTGCGGCCGCTGCCCTGGCCTCCGTGCAGGCGTTCATGCGCGACCCGGAAAATGCAGACTGGCGGCAGTGGGCCAACGGGGCTTTTGCCAAGTCGGTCCGCCGGGCCGACGCCAAGATGTTCGCGAAGGTCCTGGCGGCCTTCCCGGACCACGTGCTGGCAACGGTTGGCGAGGCATCTGCCGCAGGCCTGCCTCCCATGCCGGCGGCCGCCTTGCCCAAGCTGCTGGCCAAGCTGCAGGTGTCCGGCACCCAGCTTCCCGAAGGGGAGCCGCTTCCGCCGGCGCCACTGACGATTGTCCTGAACGCCTCCCTGGAAATGTCCACTGGCAAGGCTGCCGCCCAGGCCGCTCACGCCCTTTTCGCGTGGGTTTTGGAGTCCAAGCCCGCCGCGGTGGAGGCGTGGGCCGCCAACGACTTCCCGCTTGGCGTGACACAGTTGCCCGCAAAGGAGTTCCGCAAGGGCGCACGCAAGTCGGCCGGCCCTGTCATCCAGGACGCCGGACGCACCGAGATCGAGCCCGGCTCCACCACCGCCTATGTGGCGGCCTCGAAGGGGAAATAGGGCCTCCGCCAACTCCAAAAAAACTCGCGCAAGAAAGCTCTTGCATCCCCACACCGTCATGTGTAATTATTTACTGACAGGTGAAAGGAGGTGCAGAAATGTCATTGGAACAAGAGATTGCAAGGGTCACGGCAATTGCCCACCCCACGCGGTACCGCATCATCGCAGCCCTCTCGGCGCAAGCGCTCCATGTGAGCGAATTGGCCAGGCAGCTGGGAATGTCGCGTCCACTGCTTTACATGCACCTGCAGAGACTCGAGGAGGCCGGATACCTTTCCGGCCGGCTGGAGCTCTCGGCTGACGGCAAGGCCCTGAAGTACTTCGAGGTCGTGCCGTTCAAGCTCACCATTGACCCGGCTGCCATCATGGCAGCCGTCGGACCGCTGGACGCGCCCGACATCGAAACGAACCAAGAAAGCGGTAAATGACATGGGGATCGAATTTGTACCGTGGTGGGCCTGGATTGCAATCATCGGCATCATCGGCGGCATCACCTACCAGATCGTCGTAGCCCGGGCCAACGCCAAGACCCGCCAGGTGGAGCTCGGGGGCGCCTCGGAACTGCGTGACGTGGTCAAGGCAAACACGGCCGTCAGCACCGAACTGCTCGGAAAGCTGGAGACCCTCGACAAGCGCCTGGCCGCGGTCGAGAAGACCCTCAACGACATCCCCTAAACGCAACGGGCCACTTGGCCACCGCTTAAACAAAAGAACGACGCCGGAACCTGGGTTCCGGCGTCGTTCTTTTGTTTGAGTGTTACTCGGCGGCGGCGAGCTGGCCGCAGGCGCCGTCGATTTCCTTGCCGCGGGTGTCCCGCAGCGTGGTGGGCACGCCATGCTCGACCAGCGTGTCAATGAACTCCTGCATGACATGCGGCTCGGAGGACGTCCAGATGGAGCCGGGGGTCGGGTTCAACGGGATCGGGTTCACGTGGACCCAGCCGCGGCCGCGCTGGTTCAGCTTCTTGGCGAGGAGTTCGGCACGCCACGGGTGGTCGTTCATGTCCTTGATCAGCGCGTACTCGATGGAGACGCGGCGGCCCGTGACCTTGTAGTAGTTGTACGCGGCGTCCAGGACCTCGTCCACCTTCCACTTGTCGTTGACGGGGATGAGCTCATCGCGCAGCTCGTCATCGGGCGCGTGCAGGGACAGCGCGAACGTGATGCCCAGGCCTTCCTGCGCCAACTTGTTGATGGCCGGAGCCAGGCCCACTGTGGAAACCGTGATGCCGCGGGCGGACATGCCCAGGCCCTCGGGGCCTTCGGCCACCATGCGGTGCACGGCGTTCATGACGCGCTTGTAGTTGGCCAGCGGCTCGCCCATGCCCATGAAGACAATGTTGGTGACGCGGTCGGCGTCGTGCCCGCCGTCGCGGCGCAGGTGGCCCAGCCCGCCCTCGGCGATGACCCGGTTGGCCTGGACAATCTGGTCAAGGATCTCGGCGGTGGACATGTTGCGGGTCAGGCCGGCCTGGCCGGTGGCGCAGAACGGGCAGTTCATGCCACAGCCGCACTGGCTGGACACGCACAAGGTCACGCGGCCGGTGTAGCGCATCAGCACGGACTCCACGAGGGAGCCGTCAAAGAGGCGCCACAGGAACTTGATGGTGTCGCCGTTGTCCGTGGTGAGGCGCTTGACCTCGGTCAGGAGCTTGGGGAACATGGTGTCCACAATCTCGGCGCGGCGGTCCTTGGGGAGGTCGCTCATGCGCTCGGGATCGGTGGTGTAGTGCTGGAAGTAATGCACGGAGAGCTGCTTGGCACGGAACGCCGGCAGGCCCATCTCCTTGAACTTCGCCTCACGCTCGGGCAGCGTCATGTCGGCCAAGTGCACCGGCGGCTGTGAAACGCGCGGGGACTTGAACTGCAGCAGCGGCCGTCCACCCGGGTCCTTCGCCTGCTTCCAGCCCTCGGTCGCGGGCATGACCTGGGCGGCACGGCGAACCGGGCGCGTCTTCGGAGCGGTCTCGGCGGAAGCGTCGACGGCGGGGCTGGGAGTGTTTTTGGGGGAAGTCATCCTTTCCATTGTCCCCCAGGTCCCCCGTTTCTGTCCCCTGTTGGCCGCCAAGATCACACTGGGCCACAGCGGAAGGCGCGACGGCGCCTCCCGGGGCGCCGCCGCAAGCCCCCCTTGCGCCGGCAATCAGTCGACAAACTCCGACTGGGTCACGATGAAATCCCATTCCCGCAAGGTCAGGGTTCCATCGCTCAGGTTTCCGCCGGCCGCAGCCACGGCCTCGGCAACGGGGCCGGGCACCTCCGCGGCGCCGTTGTTTTCGCGGAACCACTGCTTGGCCGGCAGTTCCAGTTCAAGCCACCATCGGTGGATTTCCATGTGGGCCACCCCCTTGGATGCACTTCAACGCTATGCCCGTTTTGCGCCCCGTTCAATGGCTGGGGCTGCAGTGTTTTAAGCGGCCAGCCACACGATGGCCAGCACCACGGCCACCAGCGGGAAGGCCAGTTGAGTCAGGGCGGACTTTGCCTTGCTGGGCGAGGAAATGAGCAGCACCAGCCCGGCGGCCAGCATGGAGCCGCAGCCGGCCAGGATCAGGGCAACGCCCACTCCGTGGTGGCCTGATGCGGCGGCAATGATGCCCACGGCCGCCATGACGGCCAGGAACAAGTTGTAGAAGCCCTGGTTGAAGGCCATTTCCTTGGTGGCGTTGGCGTCGGCCTCCGAGGTGCCGAACGTCCTGCGGGTAGCCGGGGCCGTCCAGCGCAGGGATTCCAGCACAAAAATGTAGACGTGGACAAGCGCTGCAAGTGCGGCGAATACGGCGGATGCGATGAGCATGGGACTCCTTGCGGCGGGGCCTGGGGAGGGATTCCGGGCCGGATGGGTTGATCTGGGTGAAGTCTATCCCCGGGGAAAGTTGCCCAGCCTGCTGCGGTGACCAGGCGGCGGCTTCCCCGGGCCGGCGAAGGGCCGGACGGTCAGCCGTCCGGCCCTTCGGGGTATTGCTTGAACTACTGCCCGGACTTCCGGGCGTCAATTACGGTGCTGACCTTCGAGAACAGCGGATGCTCGGGAGCCAGTCCGGTGATCCGTGCCGTTGCGTCATCGGCGGTGTTGGCAGCGATGATCTCGGCCAGCTCCACTGCTTCGGCGTCGCCGGCGTCGTCAAAACGCAGCGCTGCGCCGATGGCGTCGAGCAGGGCCAGCGGAACGGTCCCGTTCTCGGCCAGCTCGGCGGCCGGGCCGATGAACCGCTCGTGCCGGCTGAGCTTGCGCATCGGGGCGCGGCCCACGCGTGTCACGGTGTCGGGCAGGAATTCGTTGGAGAACCGCACCAGGATCTTCTGGACGTAGGCTTCCTGCTCGGCCTCGGCAAACTCATGCTTGTTCACCAGCAAGGCCTTGGTTTCTTCCAGCACCGCCCGGACCTTGGCCTTGACCGCGGGGTCTGCCATGGCGTCGGAGATTTTTTCAATGCCTGCGGCGTAGCCAAAGTAGGCCGTTGCCGCGTGGCCGGTGTTGACGGTGAACAGCTTGCGCTCAATGTAGGGGCCCAGGTCATCGACGAACGTGGCCCCGCCGATGGCGGGCTCGCCGCCCTTGAAGGGGGTCCTGTCGATGACCCATTCAAAGAACGTCTCCACCGTGACGTCCAGGCCCTGGCCTGCGGCCTGGTTCGGCACGATCCTGTCCACTGCCGTGTTGGCGAACACGGCAGCCGCATCAACCTTGGCAGCGTCCACTGCGTCGTCGCCGCGGACTGCCGCTTCGAGAATGTCAGTGGCGTTGATGGCGTTCTCGCAGGCCATGACCTGCAGGGGTGCCAGGCCGGCGTCGCGGTCGGCGATGGCGCGGGCGATCAGCGGTGCAACGAACTTGAGGATGTTCGGCCCCACAGCGGTGGTGACCATGTCCGCCGTCGCAATTTCTGCGACCACTGCGTCAGTTGCGGTGGCGGAGTTCAACGCCCTGAAGTTGGTGACGGTGCGCACGGTGGCGTTCTCACCCACCTCGTGGACGTCGTAGCTCTCCGCCGCTGCCAGGTCATTGATCAGGGCTTCGGCGACGTCGGCAAAGACAATCTCGTAGCCTGCTTCATGGAGCAGCAGCCCCACGAATCCACGGCCGATGTTGCCGGCCCCAAAGTGCACTGCTTTCATTACGCGTTTACCTTCCCAAAGATGTCCAAGATCTCCTCCACCGTGGTGGCGGCTTCCAGCCTGGCGACCTGTGCCTTGTCGGTGAAGACCCGGGCGATGGAGGACAGGATGGCCAGGTGCTCGTTGTTCACGCCGGCGACGCCCACGACGAACTTCACGGGCTTGCCGTTCCAGTCGATGCCGTTGGGGTAGTGGATGATCGAGACTGCCGAGCTGGTGATGTTGCCCTTGGCCTCGTTCGTTCCGTGCGGGATGGCAAGGAAGTTGCCCATGTAGGTCGAAACCGAGGCTTCGCGCTCGTGCATTGCCTTGACGTAGACGGCATCCACGGCGCCGCGGGCCAACAGCAGGGCACCGGCCTCGTCGATGGCACCGTCCCGGGTGGTCGCGGTGCCGCTCAGGATCACGCTTTCACGGGCCAGGATGGTGCCACCGCCGGCGGCAACTTCCTCAACTTCTTCCGCAGCGGCTTGGCCGGCCTGTCCGTCCGCTGAATTCCTGGAACGGACCAGCTCCACAATCTCCTCGTAGCGGGGGCTGTTCATGAAGTTGTCCACGGAGACGTGGAGCGCACTTGCCGTCACCGGCTTCGCCCGGGCGGCCAGGTCCTGGTGCGTGACCACGACGTCGTAAGTGTCGCTCAGGTTGGAGATGGCCGAGTTGGTGACCTTCACATCCGGGAAACCGGCCTTCTTGATCATGTTGCGCAGCACCGAGGCGCCCATGGCGCTTGACCCCATGCCGGCGTCGCAGGCGAACACAACAGTGCCGATCGGTCCGCTGGTTCCGGCGTCTGCCAGTGCAAACGCAACCGAGCTCTTCTTGCCCTTGAGCGCCTCCATCTTGGCCGTGGCATCGCTGAGGCCATCGCTGTCGGCGGCGACCGGGCTGATCTTGAGAATGAACGAACCAATGACGAACGAGACAGCAGCCGCGGCAAAGACGGAAAGGGCAAGGCCAAAGTAGCTGTCCTTGGACGCCATGGCAAAGACGGCAAAGATGCTGCCTGGGGCCGCGGGGGCCACCAGGCCGGCGTTGGTCAGGACCAGCATGAAGATGCCTGTCATGCCGCCACCGATGGTGGCCAGGATCATGGCGGGCTTCATCAGGATGTACGGGAAGAAGATCTCGTGGATGCCGCCGAAGAACTGGATCACGGCAGCGCCGGGGGCCGAGGCCTTGGCCAGGCCGCGTCCAAAGATTGAGTAGGCCAGCAGCAGTCCAAGGCCGGGGCCGGGGTTGGCCTCGAGCAGGAACAGGATGGACTTGCCGTTGGCCAGCGCCTGCTCAGTGCCCAGCGGGGTCAGGATGCCGTGGTTGATGGCATTGTTCAGGAACAGGACCTTGGCCGGTTCAATGAAGATGCTGGTCAGCGGCAGCAGGCCGTTCCTGACCAGGAATTCCACTACCTCTCCGGCGCCGTTGCTGAAGGCAATGACCACGGGGCCAACTGCTTTCAGGCCCACGATGGCCATGATGCCGGCCAGGATGCCTGCGGAGAAATTGTCAATGAGCATTTCGAAGCCGGGCTTGATGCGGCCTTCCCATACCTTGTCCAGCTTCTTCATGACCCAGGCCGTCAACGGGCCCATGATCATGGCACCGATGAACATGGGGATGTCGGTGCCGACGATGACACCCATGGTTGCCACGGCGCCGACGACGCCGCCGCGGACTCCGTGGATCATCTTGCCGCCGGTGTAGCCGATCAGCAGGGGCAGCAGGTAGGTGATCATGGGGCCCACCATGGCGGCCAGCGATTCATTGGGCAGGAACCCTGCCGGGATGAAGAGGGCCGTGATGAGTCCCCAGGCGATGAAGGCGCCAATGTTGGGCATGATCATGCCGGAGAGGAAGGTGCCAAATTTCTGCACCCCAACTCGCACACCGCCCTTCGGGGCGGCCACTGTTGGTGTTGCCATGAGAGTTTCCTAACGGTTGGTCCCGCGCCGGTGCAGGATTTGTTGTGGTGCTCGGTGGTGTTTCATGAAGTTTTGGCGATGCGGTCAAGCCATTCCAGGAACATTTTCAACTCGGTGGTTGAGAGCTGTTCCGGACTGGATGACTCAAGTGCGGCGTTGAGGGCGATGGCCGCCACAACCACTGAGGAGGCGCCCACGGGTGTGGCCGCCGTGCTCAGTTCCCCGTCCGAGGAAACGGCAGAGATCACTGCTTCCCGGGTCATGTCGGACAAGTCAAAATTGCGGTCCGCTGCGCGCTCCGCAATGAGCATCAAGGTCACGCCCACATTGGCGGCCAGGATGCTTCGGGCGGCTTCCTTGGGTGAAACGCGCAGCTGGCCGGCCATGGCAGCCTGCTCGAGCATTTCCTCCATGAAGCCCTCGGCTTCGGCGACCCGCGCCGGGCGGCTTTCCGGGCGGTTGTTGCCAAACATCACCGAGTACAGCTGCGGGTTGTCCAAACCAAACTTCAGGTGGTTGTCCCAGATTTGGCGAACGTCGCCCAGAGGCGTGCCGGTGGGCACAAAATTGTGCTCGCCTGCCACATAGTCCTCAAAGCCCGCATCGATTACTGCGTTGAAGAGTCCATCTTTGTCACCAAAGTGGTGGTAAAGCGTAGGTGCTGTCACGCCGGCAAGCTCTGTGATTTGCCGGGTTGAGACGGTTTTTCCACCCGAATCTGCCAACAATTCGGCCGCAGCCCTCAGCAGCCTTGCCTTGGGTGGAAGCTGGCTGTCGATATTCATGACTGCTACCCTAGCATCTATAACATTGCTATATGAAGCAAATCACATGACTTGCGTTATGAACAGCCCCACATCCCACAAGCAGCTGCCGCCGGGCCCAGGCCCTGCAGCATGCGCACTGGCAAGAGAACACGAAATTAAGGACTTTCAATGCAGAACTTCCTAGGAGTTGGCGTCAGCCCCGGGCGCATCACGGGGACCATCAGGCAGATGCCCGGCGCGCTTGCCGAACCGCCCGCCGGAGAGACCCTGGCGGCGGGAACCAGCCCGGACGCCGCCGCGTCGGCACTGCGGGAAGCCGCCAAGGCCGTGCAGTCGGAACTGGCGTCCCGCGCCGCCACTGCGCGCGCCGACGCCAAGGCCGTTCTGGAAGCAACGGCCGTCATGGCCGTGGACCCCATGCTCATCAAGGCCGCGATCAAGCTGATCAATGGCGGCGCCTCGGCCGAACGGGCCATCTGGGATGCTGCCGAGACCGTTGCTGCCATGCTGGTGAACTTGGGCGGCTACATGGCCGAACGCGCCACCGACGTGCTGGATGTCAGGGCCCGGATCGTGGCCGCACTGCGCGGCGTGCCCGCCCCCGGCATACCCTCCTCCAGCACCCCCTTCATCCTGGTTGCCGAAGACCTTGCCCCGGCCGACACCGCCACCCTTGACCCTGCCGTCGTTGTCGCCCTGGTCACCTCCGGCGGTGGCCCGCAGTCGCACACGGCCATCATTGCCCGCTCCCTCGGGCTGCCGGCAGTGGTGGCGGCTGCCGGCGTGGACCACCTGGCCGATGGCACGGAGGTGTATGTCGATGGTGCGGCCGGAACCCTGGCCACCGAGCCTGGCGACACCGAGCGCGCCGCAGCGGCCGCCTGGGCCGCGAATGCTTCACTCATCTCAGTCTTTGACGGAAATGGCACCACCGCAGACGGCCACCTGGTGCCGCTGCTGGCCAATGTGGGTGGGGCCGCCGACGCCGTGAAGGCCGCCGCCGCGGGCGCCCAGGGCGTGGGCCTGCTGCGCACCGAGTTCTGCTTCCTGGAACGCGAAACCGAGCCAAGCCACCAGGAGCAGGTGGAAGCGTACCGGGGCGTCTTCGACGCGTTCCCGGGCAAGAAGGTGGTAGTCCGCACACTGGACGCCGGCGCCGACAAGCCCCTGCCGTTCCTGACCGATGCGAGCGAACCAAACCCGGCGCTTGGTGTTCGCGGCTACCGCACCGACACCACCTCCCCCGGCGTGCTCGAGCGCCAGCTCGCGGCCATCGCGGACGCAGCCACGGGCACCACGGCCGATGTCTGGGTCATGGCCCCCATGATTTCCACCCCCGCAGAGGCGGCCGACTTTGCCGCCATGTGCAGGGCCGCCGGGCTGAAGGTTCCCGGTGTCATGGTGGAGGTTCCCTCCGCCGCAGTCACTGCCGAATCCATCCTGGGCCAGGTGGAGTTTGCCAGCCTGGGCACCAATGACCTGACGCAGTACGCCATGGCCGCCGACCGCCAACTGGGGTCGCTCGCGGCACTGAACAATCCGTGGCAGCCGGCCGTTCTCCAGCTGGTCCGCCTGACGGTGGCCGGCTCCGTGGCCGAGGGCAACGGGAAGCCCGTGGGTGTTTGCGGTGAGGCTGCCGCCGACCCGGCCCTCGCCGTCGTGCTTGTGGGCCTGGGGGTGTCAACCCTGTCCATGACGGCCCGTTCGCTGGCGGGGGTCGCCGCGGTCCTTTCCACGGTCACACTGAAAGAAGCTCAGGAAATCGCTACACTGTCTCTACGCGCCACCAGCCCTGAGCAGGCCCGGGAGCTCGCACGCACCAAGCTGCCGGTCCTTGCCGAGCTTGGCCTCTGATTCACGCCCAGCACCACGCCACACACCCGCTCCCACAGGAGGAACCATGTCCGAACGCAAAGCAACTGTCGCCAGCAGCTCCGGCTTGCACGCCCGCCCCGCCTCACTTTTTGCCGCAGCAGCGGGAGAACTGGATGTTGAGGTCACGATCGCGCTGGATGGAACCCCGGCAGAAGATGCCATGGATGCCAGCAGCATGCTGTCCCTGATGACCCTGGGCGCCGAGCACGGCGCAGTGGTTGTCCTGCGCGCCGAAGGCGAGGGCGCAGACGCCGCCCTCGACCAGCTTGCCGCAATGATCGAGACCGATCTGGACGCCGTCTAGGAACTGTCGCGGCGTCAGCCGCCGGCCACGGACTGAATAATCATCAGTTCCTGGCCGGCGGCTATCCGCGTTTTAAGGCCCTGCAGGCGCCGGACGTCGTCGCCGTCCACGTAGATGTTCACAAAGCGGCGCAGGGTCCCGGTTTCATCGCGCACGCGGCGGCCAAAGACCGGGAAGTCGGCGGCAACGGCATCCAGCAATTCCCCCAGGGGCGCGCCCTCCCCCACATCAAGGCGCAATTCAGCGCTCCCGCCCACCAGCGGCTGGAGCAGCCGCGGCACCAGCAATGTCACCTCGCCCGCCATGGCCCCGCCTCACGCACTGATCGTGGCGGCCCGGACACACAGGACATCCGGCAGCTGTGCAAGCACGGGCGTGAAGTGCGCCCCTTCGTCAGCGCTTGCGTACACGGTGCCGCCGCGGGTCCCGAAGAACAGCCCGGCCGGCTCCGCGGTGTCCACGGCAGCCGCATCCCTGAGCACCACGTTGTACTCGGGCTCCACGAGCCCGTCGGCCAGGCGCGTCCAGGACTGCCCGCCGTCGTCTGTGCGGTGCACAGCCAGCTTCCCCTCCGGCGGGATCCGCTGGGCATCGGCAATGAGCGGGATGACCCAGGCCGTGTCGGAGCGGCGCGGGTGGGTGAGGATGGTGAAGCCAAAGTCCGCCGGCAGGCCGTCGGCAATGTAGTCCCAGGTGTCCCCGTTGTCGCCGCTGCGGTAGACGCCGCCGTGGTTCTGCGCGAACAGCACCTCGGGCCGGTTGGGGTCCCGGGCCACCTTGTGCACGCACTGGCCGAATTCCGGGGTTTCCTCCGGCATGAAGCTGGCACCGATGCCCTTGTTCCGCGGCTGCCAGGATTCGCCGGCGTCGGTGCTGCGGTACACGCCGCCTGTGCTCATGGCGACGTGGATGGTGCCGGGGTCGGATGGGCTGGGCAGGACGGTGTGCGCCGCCGCCCCGCCAAATCCGGCACCCCATTCGCTCCGGTGCGGGTGGTCCCACAGGCCCCGGTTCAGCTCGAAGTGCTCGCCGCCGTCGGTTGATTTCCACACCGAGATGGGCTCGCAGCCGGCCCAGACCACACCCTCGCGGCCCTCGGCGTCGGGCTGGATCTGCCACACGCGCTCCAGCGCGGCCCCGGTGTCGGGCGGGAAGGTGATGGCGCCGTTGTCGGGCTCGTGCCAGGTGGCGCCAAGGTCGTCCGAGTGCGCCACCGTGGGGCCCCAGTGCTCACTGCGCAGCCCCACGAGGATGCGGGTCCGGCCGTCCCGCGTGTCAATGCCCACGCTGGGGATTTCCTGCATGAGGAAATGCGGCCCGGTGAACGTGTAGTTCACGCGGTCATCGCTGGTGCCCAGCCAGAGGCCTTTCTTGGTTCCCACCGCAAGAAGGTGTGCGGCATTCGGAGGTGCGGCTACGGGTTCATGGGTCTGCGTCATGGGTTAAATTCGACCACCGCGCCCGCAGGGCAACAAGGGTTACTCGCTGGTAACTTGACCCTCCCGGGTCGTCGAGGATACCCCCTAGGGGTACTTGACACATACCCCATGGGGGTATAAATTGAAGACATGGAAACAGAAGAAGCCACCGGCCAGCACGGCTACAGCGAAGAGAAACAGGCCTACCTGCGGCGTCTCAAGCGCGCCGAGGGCCAGGTCCGCGGCATTGCGCGGATGGTCGAGGAAGACAAGTACTGCATCGACATCCTCACCCAAATGGCCGCCGTCAACAAGGCCCTGCATGCCGTCAGCATCGGCCTGCTCGAAGACCACATTGCGCACTGCGTGGTCAACGCCGCCCACGAATCACAGGAATCCGGCAACCCCGAGATCGTCTCGGAAAAGGTTGCCGAGGCAACAGCCGCCATTTCACGCCTACTCAGGAGCTAACCACCATGAACACCACAATCGTCAACGTTTCCGGCATGACCTGCGGCCACTGCGTCAGCTCGGTCACCGAGGAGCTCACCGGCCTGAAGGGCGTCGAGAACGTCTCCATCGACCTCAACGCCGGCGGCATCTCCGAGGTCACCATCACCTCGTCCCTGACCCTGGACACCGCGGAAATTTCCGAGGCCGTCGCAGAGGCCGGATACCTCGTCGTGGCGAACAACGCCTAAACCCACACACAATGTAAGGAGCGCCATGAGCGCCTCAGATATTTTGTCCCAAACCGCCTCACCCGGCCCCCGCATGGTCGAGATCGACATTGAAGGCATGACCTGTGCCTCATGCGTCAGCCGGGTTGAACGCAAGTTGGGCAAACTCGAAGGCGTCAGCGCTTCCGTGAACCTCCCGCTGGAATCAGCCCAGGTCACGGTCCCCGCCGGCATGTCAGATCAACAAATCCTCGACACCGTCAAGGCCACCGGATACACGGCGCGCCTGAAGAATCCCCCCGCTCCCCCGGCCGTCAAGCACGACGCCGGGCACCACCTTGGACACGGCTCCCACCCGGGTGCCGCACAGGAAAACGCCACGGAAGACGCCCAGCACGGCGACCACATGGACCACGCCTCTCACGAGGACCACATGGCCCATGGCGGCACCGCCGCCTCGCTGCGCCCGCGCCTGATCGTGGCCGCCATCCTCACCGTTCCCGTGTTCCTGGTGTCCATGTTCCCGGCGCTGCAGTTCCCGCACTGGGGCTGGGTTGCCGGCATCCTGGCACTGCCCGTGGTCACGTGGTCGGCCTGGCCGTTCCACCGGGCCGCGGCCATCAACGCCCGGCACCTGGCCTCCACGATGGACACCCTTGTGTCCATCGGCGTCAGTGCAGCCTTCATTTTCTCGGCCGTGCAACTGGCCCTGGATCCCATGATGACGGCCCACGGAGCCCACATGGCAGGGCACGCCCCGCTGTACTTTGAAGTCTCCGCCGTGGTGGTGACGTTCCTGCTGCTGGGCCGCTACCTGGAGGCCCGGGCCAAGTCCAAGGCCGGCGACGCCCTCAAGGCGCTGCTGAGCCTGGGCGCCAAGGAAGCCACCGTGCTGCGCGACGGCGTCGAGGTCAAGATTCCGGCGGCAGAACTGGCCGTGGATGAAATCTTCGTGGTCCGCCCGGGCGAGAAGATTGCCACCGACGGTGTGGTCACGGACGGCATCTCGGCCGTGGACACCTCGCTCATCACGGGCGAATCCCTGCCCGTCGACGTCGGCGTTGATGACGCCGTCACGGGCGCCACGATCAACACCTCGGGCCGCCTGCTGGTGCGGGCCACCCGCGTGGGCAGTGAAACCACGCTGGCACAGATGGGCAAGCTCGTCAGCAACGCCCAGGCCGCCAAGGCGCCCATCGCCCGGCTCGCGGACCGCATCAGCGCCGTGTTTGTGCCGATCGTGCTGGTCATCGCGGTCGTCACCTTCGCGCTCTGGCTCCTGTTCAGCGGCGACATCCAGGCCGCCTTCACGGCCGCCGTCGCCGTGCTGATCATCGCCTGCCCCTGCGCCCTGGGCCTGGCCACGCCCGTGGGACTGCTGACAGGAACGGGCCGGGCGGCACAGCTGGGCATCCTGATCAAGGGCCCGCAGGTCCTGGAGGACACCCGCACGGTGGACACCATCCTGCTGGACAAGACCGGCACCGTCACCGAGGGCCGCCTCTCCGTGGTCGACACGGTCACCCTTGGCCAGCTGCCGGCAGCGGAGCTCCTGCGCCTGGCCGGTGCGGTGGAGTCCCACAGCGAGCACCCCATTGCCCACGCCATCACGGCGCATGCCCGTGCGGCAGGGGACCTGCCCGAACTGGCGGACTTCATGTCCGCCCCGGGCGGCGGGGTGCGGGCCGTCATCGAGGGCCGCACCGTGCTGGCCGGCCGTGCAGGCTGGCTCGAGGAGAACGGCGTCGCACTGTCCGCGGAGGCCCGCGCGTCACTGGCGGAACAGCAGCAGCGCGGCACCACAGCCATCTGGGTTGCCGTGGACGGCGAGGCCGCCGGCCTGATTGCCCTCAAGGACACCATCAAGGCAGGGTCCAGGGAGGCCATTGCCAAGCTCAAGGAACTGGGCCTGCGCCCCATCCTGCTGACCGGCGACAACGCCGCCGTGGCCGCCCAGGTGGCAGCCGCCGTAGGCATTGCCCCGGAGGATGTGTTTGCCGATGTCCTGCCCGAGGGCAAGGTGGAGGCCGTCAAGAAGCTGCAGGAGGCAGGGGCCACGGTGGCCATGGCAGGCGACGGCGTGAATGACGCCGCTGCACTGGCCCAGGCCGATCTCGGCATCGCCATGGGATCCGGCACCGATGTGGCCATTGCCGCGGCCGACCTCACGGTCATGGGCAGCGACCTGGGCCAGGTGGCCACGGCCATCGCCCTGTCCCGCAGGACCCTGGGCACCATCAAGGTGAACTTGTTCTGGGCCTTCTTCTACAACGCGATCGGCATCCCGGTGGCCGCGCTGGGACTGCTCAACCCCATGATTGCCGGGGCAGCCATGGCCGCCAGCTCGGTGCTGGTGGTGGCGAACTCGCTACGGCTGCGCCGCTTCGGCCGCTAGTCCGTCCAGCTCCTCTGCGGGGACTGCCCCAACCGGGGGCAGTCCCCGCAGTTCGTCCAGGCGCACCATGACCACGCCAAACATGATGAACAAGCCGCCTGCCAGCTGGACGGCCCGGGGCATTTCGCCCAGCAGCAGCCAGGCCCAGATCACGGCAAAGAGCACCTCGAAGAGGGCCACGAATGAGGCCACCTTGGAGCCGAGCCCGCGCGTGGCGACAATGCCCATGAGGTAGGCAAAGACAGTTGTCACCAGCACCAGGCCCAGCACCGGCACGAGCCAGTGCACCTGGACACCGGCAAACACGGGGCTGTTGAATGTGAACGCCATGGGCAGCACACCGGCCAGGCCCAGCAACACGATCATTGCGGCACCCACGAGCATTCCGCCGCCGGCCATGAGCACGGGAGGGACGTCGTCGTCCGTCTTGGCGGACATGACGAAGTACACGGCTGAGCACACCGCCGCGGCCAGCCCCCACAGCACGCCTTCCACGCTGACCTTCTGGCTGCCAGCCAAGTCAAGCACCAGCACCAGGCCGCCCATGGCCGCGGCGCCGCCGATGATGGTCAGCAGCCGCGGGCGCTTGCGGGTCATGAGCCAGGCCCAGGCCACGAGCAGCACGGGTGAGAGGTACTCCAGCAGCAGCGCCACGCCCACCGACAAATGCTGGACGGCGTTGAAGAAGAACAGTTGGCACAGGGCAATGGGCACCACACCATAGATCGCGATCCTGCCCAAGGAACGCTTGACCGTTGACCAGCGCCGCACCAGGGTGATGACCACCGGAATGAAGAGGACGACGGCGGCGCCGCCAATCCGGACGGCGACGGCAGCGCCCGGGGACCAGCCGGCGTCGAACAGCGACTTAGCGAAGGATCCGGAGAGGGCAAAGGCGGCCGCCGAAATCAGCGCCAGCAGCAGGGCCGGGGAGGCCAGTGCGGCGCGCGGGCGCACGGCAGGGGCGCGGAACGGGGTGGTTGAAGTCGTCATGGCAGATCCGTATGTCAGGAGTGAAAGGCGTTAGACTAGTGACATTACGCCCGCCCTTTGTCAGGAGTCAACATGGTCTTTAGTCATGACACGGAAATGGCGCTGCTTTCTGCCGTCAACCTGATCAACACCGCACCCACGTCGGTGGCCGAGGACGGCCAGGTGACGGGGCCGGATGCCCTGGAAACTGTGGCAAGCCTGGATGACTTTGTGCGCCGCGAGCGCTTTTCCGGCTCCCGGGAGCATTCGGCCGCGGAGGTTCAGGCGGTGCGGGCCATGCGCGGGGAACTGAGGACCACCTTCACTGCGGACGAAGAGGACGCCGTGGGCCTGGTCAACGGGCTGCTGGCCCGGGCGCAGGCCCTGCCCCAGCTGGTCAAGCATGACGAGTGGGACTGGCACCTGCACGCCACGGCGCAGGCGGCACCGCTGGCCGAGCGCATGGGCGTCGAGGCAGCCATGGCCCTGGTGGACGTGATCAGGGGCAAGGAACTTCAGCGCCTGAAAGTGTGTGCCGCCCCCGACTGCTGCGCCGTGGTGATCGACCTGTCCAAGAACCGCTCCCGCCGGTATTGCGACACCGGAAACTGCGGCAACCGCGCCCACGTGGCCGCCTACCGGCTTCGAAAATCAACCGCTTAAGCAAAAAGGAACGGGCAGTGGTTGTTGACGTTTTTCAAAAACATCAACAACCACTGCCCGTTCACAGTGAAGAACGTTACTTCATGGTTCCTGCCGACACCGAGCCCTGAAGCTGGCGCTGGAACACGATGTACATGACCAACACGGGGACCACCACGATGATGGCGGCGGCGAACAGTGCACCGAAGTCCACTGCGTAGCCCATCTGGCCTGCGTAGGCCGCGATGCCCTGCGAAAGAACGTAGTTCTCACGCCTGGTGTTGATGGCCACGGGAATCAGGTACTGGTTCCACAGGCCCAGGAAGTTGAAGATGGCCACCGAGGCGAGGCCCGGCTTGGCCATGGGCAGCATGACCTGGAAGAACGTGCGCCATTCGCCGGCTCCGTCAATCTGTGCAGCTTCGGCAATCTCGTGCGGGAGCGCCTTGAAGAAGGAGAACAGGAAGAACACGGTAAAGGGTAGCGCGAACGCCACGTACACAATGATCAGGCCGGGCAGCGTGTTCAAAAGGCCAATGTTTTTCAGGATGAAGAACAGGGGCACGATTGCCAGGAAGACCGGGAACGTCAGGCCGGCGAGCATCAGGTAGTAGACGGCACGGTACCCGGGGAACACGAAGCGGGCCAGAACGTAGGCACACATGGCGCCGAGCACCATGACGATGACCAGGGCAAAGCCCACCACGATCACTGTGTTGAAGAAGTAGCTGCCAATGCCGGCGGTGTTCCAGGCATTGACGTAGTTCTCGAACTTCCAATCGGCGGGGAGCGAGAAGGGGGAGGAAAAGATTTCCGAGGTCGTCTTGAAGGACGACATCAGGGTCCAGCCCAGCGGGATGAGCACCAGCAGAGCCCAAATGGCCAGCATGGAGTGCGATACGCCCGCAACTACCTTGTCACTCTTGGTGTCTTGGGCCTTGCGCTCAACGTGGGCGCCGGTGTCCACCCTCTTTGAAGTGTTAACAGACATTATTCAGACACATCCTTGCTGCCGCCGGTGAGCTTGTTGACCAGGAAGACCAAGGCCGAGAAGAGCAGCGTAATTACTGCCAGAACCACACCCATGGCGCAGGCCAGGCCAAACTGGCCCTTGGTGAAGGCGGTGCTGAAGAGCTTTTGTGCCATGACCAGGGTCGAGTTGGCGGGGCCGCCCGTGGAGTTCAGCACGGACATGTAGACAAACGCGTCCAGGGCCAGGATGCCCATGTAGACGTAGGCCGTCTGGATGTTGTCGCGGATCAGCGGGATCGTGATGCTCACGGCCGTGCGCAGGCGCCCGGCACCGTCGATGCGGGCAGCCTCAAACGTTTCGGCCGGGATGCCCTTGATGGCGGCAATGAACAGGATCATGTAGAAGCCCACAAAGCCCCACACAATGACAAAGATGGAGGCGCCCATGGCCGTGCGGGGGTCACCGAGCCAAGCAAAGTTCTTTGCCGAGTCGATGCCGATGCTTGTCAGGATGCCGTTGAGCAAGCCATTGTCCGGGTTGAGAATCTGTTGCCAGATAATGCCGATGACGACGGCGGGGATCACGTAGGGGAAGAAGGAGATGACGCGGTAGAAACCGGCACCCTTCAGACCCTTGATCTGGCCGCGGCTGCTTCCGCCGATGGTGACGAGCGTGGCCAGGACCAATGCCAGGATGACAGTGATGATCGGCAGGAAGATCGCAAGCGTGATGCTGTTGCGGATCGAGATCATGAAAATGTCATCGTTGAAGAGCTTGACGTAGTTGTCGAGGCCCACGAACGGCATGTTGTTGTCGAAGCCGCTCCAGCTGGTCATCGAGTAGTAGATCGCCTGAAGGAACGGCGAAATTACGAAGACCAGGTAGATCACCAGGGGCAGCCCCAAGAAGACTGCCATGAAGCTGACCTTGTCGAATGTCAGTTTTTTCCGGCGCCGCCGGGCAGTGGCGACAACGCCACTGCCCGACTGCACTTCATTTGTTGCTTGTGTCACTTCACTTCAATCTTCTTGACCGACGAGTCGTTGGCTACCTTGTCGGTGATTTCCTGCATCGCCTTGGTCAGGCCGGCAGTGTCGAGCTTGCCGTCCAGGAAGGAGTTCCAGGGCACGAGCAGGTCGCCGTTCATGCCGTAGGTGTCGATGAAGTTCCAGGTGAAGATGTCCTTGCCGGCCTTGTCCAGCATGGCGGTCTGGGAGACCAGTGCCGTGGAGCCGAAGCCGTCGGCGGGAACGGTGCCCTTGACGACGGTGGGGGCCAGCTTCTCCTTGGCAAAGTTGGTTGCTGCTTCCTTGGAAAGCATGGTGCGCAGCAGTTCCTTGCCGGCAGCAACGTTTGCACCCTTGGAGGGAACGATGAAGGGCTCGCCGCCTGCGGAGCGGACACCCGTCTGGGCGATCTTCGGGCTGGCGGAGACAACGGGAACCGGGGTACCCGTCATTTCGAAGCCGGCCTTGGTCTGGTCCTTCATCTCGTTCTCGATCCAGGAACCGGACGGGTAAAGCAGTGCTTCCTGGCCGTTGGACCATGCAGCCTGGGCAGCCGTGAAGACGGTGCCTGCGCCACCGGGCTTGAACATGCCGGCCTTGACGATCTTCTCCATGGCGGCCAGGACGCTCTGCATGGCGGGGGCGGACCAGCAATCGGGCTTCAGGTTTTCCAGGGAGAGGCGAATTTCGTCGCCGCCTTCCTTGATGGCTGATTCGATGGCCATGGTCAGGTAGTACGTTGCGGCTTCCTTGCCCCAGACGAACAGGAACTTGCCCTTTTCCTTGGCCTTGACGCCCAGGTCGTAGGCTTCGTCCCAGGTGGTGGGAACGGTCCAGTTGTTTTCCTTGAACAGGCTGGCGGAGTGCCACATTGCGTAAACCGTGAGCACGTAGTTGATGGCGGCAAGCTTGCCGTCGAAGGTGCCCGGTGCCAGCACGCCGTCGAACAGGGTGTCGCCGATCTTGGTGCCTTCAAGGTTGTTGGCGTCAATGACGCTCTGCAGGTCCTCGAGCTGGTCCAGGATGGTGCTGAAACCGATGGACTTTGCACCGGAGTTGTCAACGAGGTCCGGCGGGTTGCCACCGACAAAGCGGGGCTGCAGTTCCTGGGCGATGTCGGTGGAGGGGTTGATCGCAACTTCCAGGTCCGGGAAGTTCTTCTTCACGATGGCGCCGGCGAACTCGACGTAGTCGATGCCGTAGCCGCCCTTGAAGATAACGGCGTCAAGCTTGCCGGTTGCGGCAACACCGAACGGGTTCTTCGTGGGATCAACGTCGCCGCCGGGAGCCTTTGAAGTCTCAGTGCCGGAACCACCTGCACAGGAAGCCAGGGCTCCACCCAGGGGCAAGAGCACGGCGGTGGCCAGGGCACCGCGGAGGAATCCACGACGCTGCAGCGGCTTGTTCTGAATACTCATTTGTTGTACTGCCTTCCATTGATGGTTCGAGCGCTAATTCGGTACTGCTGTGCACCGGAGCGGTGCGTCACTGCATTTCACTGCAATTCATTCGGCTGACTGCAGGCATTGCGGCTGACTTCAACCGCGTGCCGCGACAATCACGCCTCACGCCTGAGCCGGCCAACATATTGGCCCACGAGTGCGGTGTTGTGTTCGTCTCCGCCCGGAATATTTGCCGAAATATAGATGGGCGGCTGCTTCCCCGCACGGACCAGGCTCTGGACCGTCTCGATGGTCAGCAGCTGCGCGATGTACGCAGCCGTGATCGATGAGACGGCACCAACACCTCCCCCGCCGGAAACTTCAAGGGTTGTATCGCCATACGGCGCCTTGTTATCGATAACAATATCTGCAATCTCACTGAGACGCATCCCACAAGGGTGTTTTGTTTCGACGGCATTGGTGTGTTCGAGGCTTGTGACGGCAATGACCTTGTGGCCGCGTTCCTTGGCGGCCAGGGCCAGGCCCACAATGGACCCGTTGACACCGGAGTTGGAGGCGATGATGAATATGTCGCGGGGATCCACCAGGGACAGCTCGAAGAGCTCCTCCGCAACACCCGTCTCGCGCTCCAGGACGGAGCCCTCAAGGGAGTCAAGCACCGCGACGTCCCGATCACCGTGCAGCACCAGGTCGCGCAGGGCAATCTTGCTGGTCGGGATCAACCCGCCGGCGCGGCCGGCAATCTCCATGGCAAAAGCCTCGGAGTGGCCGGTGCCGAAGGCCTGGATGACGCCGCCATTGCCAAGCGCCTCGACGAGTGCCTCGGCAGCCTCTGCCAGGCCGCCCTCGCGGGCCCAGGCGGTGATGGCCTCAAGCCGGGAGGTGACCTCCAGGCTGAAGGTGGTGATGGAATCAGAAATTGCCCTCACCCTTTCCTGTTGTCCGTTGGCCCCGGTGGGCGCCAAGTTCAAGCCGCGCGGCCCGGGTGGGACGGCGGTGCGGCGAAACAGCCATGGCTGAAGCCGCAAGCTTGGAGGTGGTCTGGGCGAAGTTCACCTGGGCCACGAGTAGGTAGATCAGGTCCAGGACCAGCAGCTGCACGTGCTTGGCCGAGAGGTCATCCGGCTGCAGGAACTGCTCATGGACCGAGGTGATGATGGATTCATCGGCACTCTCCGCCAAGGGGGAGCCCGGATTGTTGCTCAGTGCAATGGTCAATGCGCCAGCTTCGCCGGCCTCACGGAGCATTTGCAGGGTCTCTTCGGTGCGCCCCGTGTTGGAAATGCCGATGGCCACGGAATTCGTGTCCTGGATGGCAGCACTCGTCAGCCCGTCATGAACCTCTGACCAGTGATGGGCATTGATGCCGATCCGGTAGAGGCGGGACTGCAGTTCCTTGGCCATGACGGCACTGCCGCCAATCCCGTAGATGTCCACATGTGAGCTCATGGCAATGCGGCGCGCAATCTTCTTCATGAGTGCCAGGTCCATGACAGCGGCAGTCTCCTCAAGTGAACGCGTGTGGGCGTTCACCAGGGTGCTGAGCACATCCCGGGGCGAGTCATCGGGCCCAAAGGCCCGGCCAATGTCAGCTTTCCATGACTCCCGTGCGTCACTGCGCCCCATGTCCGAGGCAATGCTGACACGGAAGGGGACATAGCCCGCGTAGCCCAGCAGGCGGCAGAAGCGCGTCACCGTGGCAGGAGAGGTCTTGGTCTGTTCGGCCAACTCCATGATGGACAGCTCCAGCGGCGCCTGCGGGTGCTGCAGGAGAAAGGACCCGATTTTCGCCATGGCGGCCGGCATGTCAGGTAATTTGGCCTGAATGCGGTTCACCACACCGGCAGCTGTCGCTGCTGCGGGAGGTGACGTGGAGGCTGACATGTGAAAATCCGTTTCTTTTGCGTGCTGACACAATGAAAACTATTCTCACGGTCAATGTAAGTCAAGTCACACCGAGACACGGAATGATAACGATGCCCAATTACCTAGCAATTGACGCCGGCGGAACCTCAACGCGGGCCGTACTTGTAGACGCTTCCGGGGAGTGCCTGGGCTATGCCACTGCAGGCGGTGGAAACCCGGTTTCACGCGGATTTGGACCCGCACTCGAGGCCCTCACCGAGGCGTCCGGCAAGGCACTTGGGGACACCGGAAGGCCAATCTCCCAGGCACTGCTCGCCATGGCCGGTGCATCACTTGAATTGCCCACCCAATTGTTCCGTGACGCCTTCGTTACGCTGGGACTCACCGGAAACGTCATGATTGAATCTGATCTATTGGCTGCGTTTTATTCCGGAACATTTCATGACGATGGTCATGCGCTGATAGCCGGCACAGGGGCGGTGGGTGCCCGCATTGAAGCAGGCCAGCTGGCCTCGGTCGCCGACGGCACCGGGTGGCTGCTCGGCGACTCCGGCTCGGGCTTTTGGATTGGCCGAGAGGTTGCCCAGGCAGTGGGCGCCGCACTGGACGGCCGCGGCCCCGCGACGGCCCTGACCGGGCTGCTTCTGGCAGAGCTGGGCATAGTCCTTGATCCCCTGGACCGCACGCAGGGCCGGCTCCGCGCCCAGCAGCAGCTGATCCTGAAGGTGTACGAGCGCAGCGCCATTGAGCTTTCCCGCTTTGCCCCCATGGTGTTTGCCGCACCTGGGGACGCAGTCGCCCAGGACATCGTCGCCCGGGCGGCCGAGGCCTTGGCGGGCACCTTGCTGGCCGCAGCGTCAGGCGGCCCGGGTGCCACCGGCAATCAGGGCGGTCGCGGCGCGGGGAGCGCGGCGGGGGTGGCGGCCGGTCCGCTCGTTTTCGGCGGCAGTGTGCTCACCAAGGGCAGGGCCGTTGCCACGGCCGTAACGGACAGGCTCGCAGCGGCCGGTGGCGCCGTGGCCCCGGTGCTCGTGGACGACGGCACGGTGGGGGCAGCGGTCATGGTCCTCAAGCGCAGCGGCGAGGCAGTGGACGCCACCGTCTTTGGCCGCATCAAGGCAAGCCTGGCGGCCCTCCGGGACGGCTAGGCCGGCCACGCAAGTCCCTTGAGGCGCAGGAAAGGCCGCCATGACCAGTGGTCATGGCGGCCTTCGCGTTTCGCGTCAGGGTGCCTGCCGTACGGCTGCCCCGTTAGTTTCCTGCGGGCTTTTCATCCGTGTTGCCCGTGGCATCCCCGGCTTTTTCAGCCTCGGACCTTGCCGCATCCAGGCGGTCGGAGGAACGTCGGTTCACACCGGAGCCTTCGCCCAGGTAGTCGTCATTTTCCTTGTGGCCCATGACCAGCAATGAGGAAATGAGCAGCGTTGCAATAAACGCTATGCCGAAGGCAATGCCGGCCAGGTCCCAGCGCAGGCCGTGTTCGGTGCCACCGGCGGAGACCACGAGGGTGACCAGGCCGGCCACTGCGCCGAGGGCAGCGGAAAAGCTCAGCGGGAACTTGATGGAAGCTCCCTGGTTTTGTTTTGGTTTTTGCGGCTCTGAATTGCCCACAATTGGTCCTTTGCCTTGTTCGGTGTTGCGCGCACCACTCGTTTCTACGCAAAGTAGAACATGTGGTGTCCAGTTTACCGGCCTTTTGCCCCGCCGCCGTCATGGCGCAAGGTGAGTGCCGACAACGCCCACAACGCCCCCGACATCATGGCCCCGCCACCCGCCACGCCCATGAGGCCGTGCGGGCCCGCCGCCGCGAAGAACGGCAGCAGTATGCCCGTGCCCAGGCCAAGAACGCCGGAGATCATCCAGTCACCCCGGGGTCCGCGCCCGGCCTCCGCAGCCGCCTTGGGAGTGCGGAGCGCGGCAAACAGCTCGGCGGCCCCCATGACCGCGAGCGCAGCGCCGCCGAGCCAGGCGGCAACAATGGCGCTTGCGGAAATCGCCACGACAACGCCGCTGACGGCGAGCAGGCCGGCGGCTGCGATGAGGGCAAGCCGCCTGGCGTCCCCGCGCGGCAGGCGCAGTGCGCGGACGGTCCAGTACTGGGTGGCCGTCAGGGCCAGGAAATAGGCGGCGATGCCAACGCACAGGCCCACCGTGCCGGGTGCGGCCCAGAAGACAGTGACCAGGCCAAATGCCAGCGTGGCGGCGGCACGCAGCAGCAGCGGCTGCCACAATGGCGTGGTTCCGGAGCCGGCGGTTGCGGCATTGAGGGGCTGGGGGCGGGCTGTTTCACTCACCCGTCAAGTCTAGCCGCGGCCCGCCGTCGCTCCGACCTGCATCCACCGCCCGGTGCGGGCCCGCAGACCCAGGGTGAGGGCGCGGGCCCCCATGTAGCCCACGCTGAAGGCGGCCCACAGCCAGAACAGGCCGGCGTGGGTGTCGCCAAGGCTGGCCCTGCCAACCCACAGCAGCAGCGGCAGGTAGAGGACCAGGTTGGCCAGGCCTGCCAGTGCCAGGTAGCGGGCGTCGCCGGCTCCGATGAGGACTCCGTCCAGCACAAACACATAGCCCGCCACCGGCTGGCCCACGGCCACAACCAGCAGGGCCGCGGCCAGTGCGGCATGAACCCCGGGGTCGCCCGTGAAGATCCAGCCAACCCCACCGGAGGCGGCGGCCAGGCCAAGGCCGGTCAGCACACCAAAGCCCAGGCCCCATTTCGTCATGGTCCGGGTCAGGGCGCGGACTTCGGGGATGTTGCCGGCTCCCAGCTCCTTGCCGATGAGCGCCTGGGCGGCGATGGCCAGCGCGTCGAGGGCGAAGGCGAGGAACGTGAAGATGGTCATGGCGAGTTGGTGCGCGGCCAGGTTTGTGGGTCCCTGCGCGGTTGCCACCAGGATGGTGGCAAGGATGGCGGCCCGCAGTGACAGAGTCCGCAGCATGAGCCAGCTGCCCACCCGGGACACTGTGCGCACGCCTGCCCAGTCCGGCCGCAGCCCCACCCCGTGCCGTCGGGCGGCCCGGACCACGATGGCCAGGTACACAGCCGCCATGCCCCACTGGGCGATCACAGTCCCCAGCGCGGCACCGCCCACGGACAGGTCAAGGCCGTAGACCAACAGGAAGTTCATGGCGATGTTGACGGCAAAGCCGGCGGTGGCAACCACGAGGGGCGTCTTGGTGTCCTGCAGCCCGCGCAGCACACCCATGGCGGCCATGACCAGCAGCATGGCCGGGATCCCTGCCAGGCTGACCATGAAGTAGTCGTGTGCGTAGCTGAGCACCTCGCCCCTGGCTCCCATGGAGTTGAGCACCGGCCCGCCGGCGAACGCCCCGGCCACGGCCACCGCCAGGCCCAGAATGGCGGCCAGCCAGAGCCCGTCGCGCCCCACGGCAAGGGCGTCCGCCTGCCGTCCGGCACCGAGCAGCCGGGCCACGGCAGGTGTTGTGGAGTAGGCAAGGAAGACCATGAGGCCAACGACTGTCTGGAGCACCGTGGCAGCCAGGCCCACCCCCGCCAACTGGGGGACGCCCAGGTGCCCCACAATCGCGGAATCGGCCAGCAGGAACAGCGGCTCGGCAATGAGGGCGCCGAAGGCCGGGATGGCCAGCGCGCGGATGGCCTGGGCGGTGGAGCGGCGGGTTGTGCCGGCAGTCTCCGGGGGTGTCACGGGCTTGGGCATGGCTCAACACTATCGGCCGGGACAGCGGCGTTGGCAGCCAGCAGAGCCGCCATGCGCAGCCTCAGTGCGGCAATGACCTGCACAACGCCTGCCCGTTCCAATGCCTCCGGCCGGGTCAGGATGTCGATCTCCCGGCCCAGCTGCGGTTCCTGCAGCGGGATCAGGACCAGGTTGGGATAGGCGTTCCGGTCGACTGTGTAGCGGGGCATCAGGGCCACGCAATTCCCCCGTTCAACGAGGGAGGCGGCCACGAAGAACTCGTTGATGCGGTGCACAACATGAACCTCTTCCCCGGCCAGGGTGCCAATCATTTCTATGGCACCCTCCAGCGGAAAACCGTGGCGCACGGAGACCCACCGTTCCCCGCGCAGCTCCCGCGGATGCACGCTCTTGTGGGTGGCCAGCCCGTGGCCTGCTCCCACGGCCAGGTCAAGCGGCTCGTGCGCCAGCGGCGTGACATGAACCGTGGCGGGCCATGGGGCGCTGTTCGGCAGCCTGTGGGCAATCACCACGTCGAAGTCGGCCGCCAGTGCAGCAAATTCGTGTTGCGCAACATCCGCGTCAACCAGTTGCACCGGGGGTCCTCCGCTGGCGCGCAGCGCCTGATCCAGGGGCCCAAAAAAAGCCAGTGCCGCGCTGTTGAAGGCCGCAACTGCAACGGTCTCGGTGGTGCTTTCCCGAAAGGCGCCCACGGCAGCGTCGGCCCTCGCCAGGGCTATTTCCACGTCCACGGCTGCACGGCTCAGGGCCAGGCCGGCCGGGGTGAGGGCGGTGCGCCTGCCCTGCCTGTAGGTCAGGGCGGTGCCCGCCGCGCGTTGCAGGGCACTGATTTGCTGTGACACGCTCGACGCCGTGACGTTCAGTGCCAGTGCTGCTGCGGCAATGCTTCCCCTGGCCTGGACCTCACGAAGTGCCCGCAGTTGTCCCAGTTCCATAAGTTCAAACTAATGCATTGGGTGCTAAAACAGCTCTTGTTCCTGCGCTTTCGGCCGCTGAGCATGGGGATTGTGAAAAGTGCCTGGGACCGACTGCGTGTCGACGTGTCATTGCTCCTTGTTGCCCTCGTGTGGGGCAGCAGTTACCTGGTGACGAAGGGCCTCAGCGCGGCAGCCAGCGTCCCGGCATTGCTGGGCTGGCGGTTTCTGGCAGCCACGGCCGCGCTGGGCTTCCTTTGGTGGTGGCGGGTGCGGCGGGCGCCGGGTCGCGCCGAGCTGCTCACGGGGGCGGTACTGGGACTGACCCAGGCGGCCGTGCTGTTCCTGGAAACGTTCGGCGTGGCCCGGACGCAGGCCAGCACCGCGGGATTGATCATTTCTCTCACGGTGATTTTCACGCCCCTGCTGGATGCCGCGGCTGCGCGGCGCTGGCTGCCGCCGCAGTTTTTTGTGGCCGGAGTGGTTTCCATCGTGGGGGTTGCCCTGCTGACCTCGGGCGGGGGCTTTCGCAGCCCCCAGGCGGGTGACTTGCTCATGCTGGCAGCAGCCGTGGCCCGCGCAGTCCATGTGAGCCTGCTGGGCGCGCTGACAGCGGGCCGGCCCTACAGCTCCATCACAGTGACGCTCATCCAGTCCGCGGTGTGCGCCATGATTGGCATCGCGCTGGACCCGGCGGGCATGTTCAGGGCAGCTGCCGGCTTCTCCCCTGCCGACTGGGCCGGCGTCCTGTACCTGGGCTTGGCGTGCAGCGTATTCGCCTTTGTCGTCCAGCTCTGGGCCGTCAGGCGCACCTCGGCATCCCGCGCCAGTCTCCTGATGGGCACCGAGCCGCTCTGGGCCGTGCTGCTCGGCGTGGCGGTGGCCGGTGAACACTTGGGCTGGCCGGGCGCCGTCGGCTGCGCCTTGATCATCGGGGGCTGCTGGGCAGGCCAAAAGGTCGAGGCCCGCTTCCGTGCGGGAGCTGTTGTGGATCCGGAACCTGCCGGAACCACCCAACAGCTGCGCGCCGGCACCGGCAGCTAGTACCCGCCCCCGCCGGAGTCGCTGGCCATGTTGGCGAAGCGCGAGTAGTGGCCCTGGAAGCCGACCACGATGGTCTTCGTGGGGCCGTTTCGGTGCTTGGCCACAATCACATCGGCTTCGCCGGCACGGGCGGATTCCTTGTCATAGATGTCCTCACGGTGCAGCAGGATGACCATGTCGGCATCCTGCTCAATGGAGCCTGATTCACGAAGGTCCGACACCATGGGCTTCTTGTCGGTTCGCTGCTCGGAACCACGGTTCAGCTGTGACAGTGCCACCACGGGAACCTGCAGTTCCTTGGCCAGCAGCTTCAGGGCGCGGGAGAACTCGGAAACTTCCTGCTGGCGGGACTCCACGCGCTTGCCGGAGGACATGAGCTGCAGGTAGTCAAGGATGACGAGCTTGAGGTCGTGCTGCTGCTTCAGGCGTCGGCACTTGGCCCGGATCTCCATGAGTGACATGTTGGGTGAATCGTCAATGAAGAGGGGCGCCTCGTTCATCTTGCCCATGGTGGTGGCAATCTTGGACCACTGGTCGTCCTTGACGGTTCCCTTGCGGAGGTCCTGCAGGCTGATGGTGGCCTCAGCGGAGAGCAGGCGCATGGCAATTTCATTGCGCCCCATTTCCAGCGAGAACACCACTGTGGCCATGTTGTGGTCGATGGCGGCCGAACGGGCCCAGTCCAGCGCGAACGTGGACTTGCCCACGGCGGGGCGGGCCGCGATGACAATCATCTGGCCCGGGTGGAGCCCGTTGGTCAGGTCATCAAATTCGTAGAACCCGGTGGGAACACCTGTCATGCCTTCGCCCTTGTGGCCGGAAGCCTCAATCTCGTCCACGGTGGATTCCATGACGTCCTTCAGGAGCACGTAATCCTCGGTGGTGCGGCGTTCGGCCACGGCAAAGATCTCGGCCTGCGCGGCGTTGACGGTGTCTTCGACCTCACCGTCCTGGGCGTAGCCCATCTGGACGATCTTGGTTCCGGCGGTGACAAGCCGGCGCAGCACGGCCCGCTCGGCAACGATCTCGGCGTAGAAGCCGGCGTTGGCCGCTGTGGGAACAGATTGGATGAGCTGGTGCAGGTAGGCGGCGCCGCCAATTTTGGTGATCTCACCGCGCTTGGTCAGCTCGTCGGCGATGGTGACGGCATCGGCGGGCTCGCCGCGGCCGTAGAGGTCCAAGATGGCCTCGTAGATGCTTTCGTGGGCGGGCCGGTAGAAGTCGTTGCCGCGCAGCACCTCAACCACGTCCGCGATGGCGTCCTTGGAGAGCATCATGCCGCCAAGGACACTCTGTTCCGCCACTAGGTCCTGGGGTGGTGTCCGGGCAAAGTCCGGCTCGCGGCTGGATGTGCCTGTTTCTGCGGCTGGTGCCGACATTCTGGTGCCTCTTTCTGCCCTGCTGGCGGGCTGTCCCCGCCTGGTGGCGGAGCGATATGTGTGCTGCTGCCGCTCATGCCAGCTGACGGACGGCTAGGACGCAATTGACCTTGCCGGCGCGGAGAGCTCAATTGCAACGTTAGACGCTGTGGGGGCATCCACCAACCCCGTTGTCCACCCCATCTGTGGATAACCGGTGCATTAACTGCCCCAGCTTGTGCACAGGATGGGGACAAGACTGTGGACAAGTTGTTGACTTGATGGCAAAAGCGCCTCTGACCTGCACAAATGCTTTCCACTGGTTGTGGAAAAGGTTAATTTTGCCCACAATGTGGCCCATCGGCCCATACTGTGGAGCGGCCCCCAAACAGCCGCGCCGCCGCGGATATCCACAGAGATATGCCTCACTGTGGATATCGGCGGCGGCGGGACGGCCCCGGGTCGCGCCTATGCGCGCTTGGGCATGTACCTCTTCCGGCTTCTCACGACGAGGAGCACGCCAACTGCAAGAATCAGCAGTCCGAATGCCACCGCCATGGCGACTCCGGTGGAGCCTGTGCTGGGCAGTTCGTCCACCCCGTCAACGCCGGGGACCGCAACGGCGGATTCCATCGCCGTGATGAGAACGGGAACCACCACGGCATGCTTGGAGGCCTGGCCCGTCAGGGTGACGGTGTGCTCACCCAGGGCGAAGTCCACGGGGACCTTCCAGCTGACGCTGACCTTGCCCTTGGCATCTGCCGTGTAGCTGCCCATCGCCAGTGGCGTCGAGCGGATGACTGCCACAACTTGCTCGTTCGGCGTGAAGCCTGCGCCGGTGACCACCAGCTTGCCACCCCGCGCCGCGGCCACCACAGCGGCACTGCCCGAGGTTTTCGTCGCGGATGCGGTGGCCGTGTTGGAGGGTCCCGCACTGTTGCTGGGCTGAGGCGACGCGGAGGCACTTGTGGACGGACCGGCGCTGGGCTCCAGGGTGGGATCAACCGTGGGCTCAAGGGTCGGTGCAACAGTGGGTTCCACGCTGGGTTCCACGGTGGGATCCACCGTGGGTTCAACGGTGGGCTCCAGCGTCGGGGTTGCCGACGCGCTCGGTGTGGGAGTGGGTGTGGGATCGGCAATTCGCTCGCTGGCCACAAACTCGCCACAGGCAATCCACTTTTGCTCGTACGAGGTTACGCCGGTCATGCGCACGTAGCGGGCCGGTGAGCCATTCAGCGCGACACTCTGGACCGCTGTGGTGTTCGCCCAGGTGGCGGGCACGGCGGCTGCCCAGGTGGTTCCGTCCAGGCTGGTCTCCATTGTGACGTCCTTGATCCGGCCATTGGCCGAGTCGCGTCCCTGGCACCCTGCGGAGACCAGGTTGCGGCTCTTCCCCAGGTCGATGGTGACCCAGTGCGGGGGCGGCGTGGAACTGGCGCTCCATGCGGTGCTCCAGCCCGGTTCCTTGTTGCAGTCCACCAGGTTGCTGGCCGGGCGCTGCTCCGCCGCAGTTTCCTGGCTGCTGAAACCGGTCACAGTCATGTCGCTGCACAGCACTGGGGCAATGGTTCCCCCGGCCGGCCCTGTGGGGGTGGCTGTCGCGGTGGCAGTGGGCGTGGGCGTCGGCGTGGGGGTCGGCGTCGTGCCGTCCCCAACCGCCTTGCGGGCATTGAATTCGCCGCAGGTGACCCACTTGTTGGCATTGGGACCATCACCCAGGGTCTCGATGCCAGTGAACTTCACGTAGCGGGCTTCGACGCCCCCGAGCTGGATCCACTTCGCGTCCGTGTTGTTGGCCCAGGTCGCAACGGTCGGCGCGCTCCAGGTGGTGCCGTCGATGCTCGTGGCCATGCTGGCCTTGGTGATCCGGCCGTTGAGTTGCGGGCGGGGCGTGCAGCCGGCCGCCGTGAGCTTCATGGTTGAGCCCAGGTCAACAATGGCCCAGTGCGGCGGCGGTGTGGAGTTTGTGCTCCAGGCCGTGTGCCACGGGGTGTTGGCATCACAGTCGGTCATGTTGGTGCCGCGGCCATTTTCACTGGCAGTCTCTTCGCTGCTGACGCTGGTTACGGCCATGGCCGTGCAGGGCACCACCGTGGGGTCGGTGACAACAATGCTGTGCTCGGCCGTCAGGGTGCTGCCGCCGCTGCTCAGCGTGGCCACCACCTTGGCTGAGCCCAGCGGGGCCAGTGACGGCTTGACCTTGAAGGTGGCCTGCGCCGTGGTGCCCTGCGCAACCGCAGGGGTGGCCGCCGTCGCCGGTGCAACGGTCCAGCCCGCCGGAACCGTCAGCTTCAAGGAACCTGCCGCGAGGGCAGCACCGGGTGCGTTGACGTTGACCTTGAGGTCGAATTCGGAGCCGCCGGCGATCGATGCAGGTGCCTCGATCGTGGTGTTTGCGGTGGCGGCAATCAGGTATTTCTGCCCCCCAACGGCGTTGAAGGTGACAACCCCGTCCACCACGGCCGGGGTTGCAACGGCAGCCCCAGTGGTTTCATTCTTGATGCTGAACTTGCCGTCGAACATGCCGGAACGGACAGACAGGGGGCCGGAGGAAGCAGGCTGCAGGACCGCGCCTGTGGCGGCGCCGCCGGCCCAGGAAAGGCCAACCTCAACATTGCCGCGGGCCTTGAGCCCGGAAACGGCGCCCGTGGCCCAGTTGGCGGGAAGCGCCGGGAGCAGGTCGATGGCGCTCGATTGGGACTGCAGCAGCATTTCCGCAACACCGGAGGTGGCCCCGAAGTTGCCGTCGATCTGGAACGGCGGGTGCGCATCCCACAGGTTGTCGTAGACGTTGTTCTTCAGCAGCGCCGAGAGCATCTTCTGGGAGCCGTCGCCGTCGAGCAGTCGGGCCAGGAAGCTGATCTTCCACGCCTTGGACCAGCCGGTCGCGCCGTCGCCGCGGGCATCCAGGGACTTGCGGGCCGCAGCTGCCAGGACGGGATCGTTGCGCACGTCAATTTCATCGCCCGGGAAAAGGGCGAACAAGTTGGAGGCGTGGCGGTGCTGGTTCGTGGGGGTGTCGATCGAGGTGTTCTCGATCTTCCACTCCTTGATCTGGCCCCAGGAGCCCACGGCCAGGCCCGGGTCCATCTTGTTCAGGGTGCTTGCCAGTGAAGCCTGGAAGGCGGTGTCCGTGTTCAGTTCCTGGGCTGCCTCAAGGATGTCCTTGAGCAGGTTGACAACAATTTGCTGGGACATGGCGGCGCCGGCAGTGAAGGGTCCCTGCTCCGGGGAGTAGCTCGGCGTGACCACCAGGCGGTTGTTGTCGTGCGGGTCCGGCTGCAGGTTGTGGATCCAGAATTCGGCGGCGCCCTTCATCATGGGGTAGGCCTTGTCCGCCAGGTAGGTCTTGTCGCCCGTGAAGGCGTAGTGCTCATAGACCGGCTGCATCATCCAGGCTGCGGCCTCGGGCATCCAGAAGGACTCGGCCCAGTCATGCACCCCGGTGAAGCCGAAGATGTTGGTGTTCTGGTTGACGATCCAGCCGGGCGAATCCGCACCAAAGATGGACTTGGACGTGACCTTGCCGGGCTCAACCAGGGCTTCCATGAAGTCGTTGAGCGGCTCGGCCGTCTCGGACAGGTTGGTGACCTCGGAGAGCCAGTAGTTCATCTGGAGGTTGATGTTGGTGTGGTAGTCCGCCTGCCACGGCGGGGTGTTCCTGTCATTCCACAGGCCCTGCAGGTTCGCCGGCAGTGAGCCCGGGCGGGAGCTGGCAATCATCATGTAGCGGCCGTAGTTGAAGAACAGAGTCTCCAGCGCCTTGTCGGCCTCCGAACCGTTGCCCTTGTACGCAGAGCGCAGCGTGTTGGTGGGTACACCGGCGGGCAGGTGGCCGCTGAGGTTCAGGCTCATGTTGTCGTACAGGCCCTTGTAGTCCGCGATGTGCGCGGCCTTGACGGCGTCGTGGCCCTTGGCAACGGCACCGTCGACGGCGGCCGTCACGGCCGCGTGCGGGTCAACGCCGCGGTACGTGGGGTAGTTGTCCTTGTAGTCCGTGCCCATGGTCATGAACATGGTGGCGCTCGTGGCGCCGGTGACCTTCAGGTCGTTGCCCTCCACGGTGACAGTGCCGCCGTCGGTGACCACATGTGCCTGCATCTCATACTTCAGGCCGTTGTCGGCAACTACGCCCTTGACGGTGATGCGGTTTCCTGCGGCGGTCTGCACGGCACCGTTGGGTGAGGTGAAGCGGGTGGTGAAGTTGATTTCCCCGGCACGGTCTGCGGCGAAGCGCGAGACCAGGACGTTGTCCGGGTAGGAGGAGAAGAAGGACCGCTGCACCTTGGCGCCGTTGCCCTTGGTGTAGCTGACACCGGCGACGGCGTTGCCCAGGTTGAGGTCGCGGCGGTAGTTGCTGGTTCCACTTGCGTCGGGGACGTCAAAGTAGAACTGGCCAAAGTTCAGGTAGGAGCCAAAGCCAGGGATGACCCCGCCCGGCAGGCTGTAGGAGGGGATGCCGAGCTTGCTGGCCACGGCCCCCGGGTTCATGGAGCCATTGGCCGTGATCTCGTCGCGGACTTCCTTGAGCTTGCCGTTCTTGGAGCCGTCGCTGGGCCAGTTGCCGCCCGTCCAGCCTTCCTTGGAGCCTGGCCCGCCGGACCACAGTGAGTCCACGTTCAGGCTCAGGCGTTCGCTGGCAAGGCCACCAAAGACGTTGGCGCCCTGGTGACCGCCGCCGATGGGCAGTGACTGGGTTTCCCAGTTGGCGGCCGGTGCCGAGTACCAGAGCATCTGGTCGGACTCGGGAATTTGTGAGCCGGCCAGGATGCCGGCGGCCGTGGCGGATGCGGCTGTGGATTCGGCGGCGTTGGCACCGCCAACAGCGGTGAATCCGGCCCCCGCAACAATGGCCAGGGCGCACACTGCGGCCATTGGCTTCGCGAGTGCAGTACGTAATTTGGGCAGAACCATGATCCCTCAGCTGTGAAGCCGGCAGACCGGTGGACATTGGCTCCCGGACGCACGGATGATATGGATAACACGATGACCTGGATCACACTAATACATCCGATGTCTAAACGTCCATAGATGAACGGCTGTGACAACCGTGCAGGCATTCCCGGACGGCACTAGACTGCTGGCAACGTCAGGAGAACACCATGGGCAACAACCAGGCCAACAAGACAGCACCCACGCCAGTGGACCCGCGGGAATTCATTGCCACGGTGGACACCACAGAGGCACGACGCCGGGACGCCACAGTGCTGCTGGAGATGATGCAGGAGATCACCGGCCAGGAAGCGCGGATGTGGGGGCCCAGCATCATCGGCTTTGGCGAGTATCACTACAAGTACGCCTCCGGGCGGGAAGGCGACTCCCCCGCCGTCGCATTTTCACCCAGAAAGGCCAGTCTTGTGGTTTACGGGCTCAACTACGCCCCGGACGCCGCGCCGCTGCTTGAGCGGCTGGGAAAGTTCAAGCACAGCGTGGCCTGCGCCTACATCAGCAAGCTCGACGACGTGGACCTGGACGTGCTGCGCGAGCTCATTGCCATGACGTACCACCACTCCACCACGGCAGACATCCAGTCTCTGCAGTCACAGCGGCCCTAGCCGGCCGCAGCTTCCGCAACCCGCAGAACACCAAAAAGGCCCGGCCCCCAAACGGGGACCGGGCCTTTTTGAAGCGTGAAGCGGGTGTTAGCCTGCTACAACGTTCAAGGTGATGACAGCCGAAACATCGTCGTGGAGACGAAGGGTTGCGGTGTGCTTGCCGGTGCTCTTGATGTGAGCAGGCAGTTCAACCTTGCGCTTGTCAATGGTTCCCAGACCTGCAGCGGCAACAGCCTTTGCAACGTCGTCGGCCTTGACGGTGCCGAACAGACGACCGGAGTCGCCTGCCTTGACCTTCAGGACAACAACCTGGGCCTGGAGAGCAGCAGCCTGGGCCTGAGCGGCCTCAATGGTTGCGTGTGCGTGAGCAGCACGTGCGGCCTTGATGGTCTCAACCTGCTTCTCACCGCCCTTGGTCCAGGTCAGTGCGAAGCCGCGGGGCAGAAGGAAGTTACGTGCGTAACCGTTCTTCACCTCGACGATGTCGCCGGCGGCACCGAGGCCGCTTACTTCGTGGGTCAGAATGAGCTTTGCCATGTTTAGTTATCTCCCTTAACCGCGGCCAGCGCCGGAGTAGGGCAGCAGTGCAACTTCGCGGGCGTTCTTGATTGCCTGTGCGATCTTGCGCTGCTCCTGGACGCTGACGCCCGTGACGCGGCGCGCACGGATCTTTCCGCGGTCAGAGATGAACTTGCGCAGCAATGCTACGTCCTTGTAGTCGATGACAGTGATGTCAGCGGCCTTCAAGGGGTTGGACTTTGGTTTGGGCTTACGGAGTTCAGCCTTAGCCATCGTGGAGCTCCTTAGTATTAGTGGAGCCCGTGGATATTAATCCGCGGGATGGAGTGCGTACGGCGGTTGCCGCACTAAAATATGTGTTTGTTTAGAAGGGGGGCTCGGAGTTGTCCGGGCCCGCGCCCCAGCCGCCGGTTGATCCGCCGGGCGTTGCCCAGGGATCTGCCGCCGGTGCGGATTGCTGCTGCTGGCCGCCGCCCCAGGGAGCGTTGCCGCCACCCTGCTGGCCGCCGCCGAAGCCGCCTCCACCGGCGTTGCCGCCGCCGAAGTTTCCGCCCTGGGCGCCGTTGCCTGCGCCAAAGTTGCCGCCACCCTGACCGCCGGAGCGCTGGGTGCGGTTGACCTTGGCGTTGGCGTAACGCAGCGAGGGGCCGATCTCGTCGACCTCAAGCTCCATGACGGTGCGCTTTTCGCCTTCTTTGGTGTCGTAGGTCCGCGACTTCAGCCGGCCTGAAACAATCACGCGGGTGCCCTTTGTCAGGGACTCGGCAACGTTTTCGGCCGCTTCGCGCCAGATCGACGCGCGGAGGAACAGCGTTTCGCCGTCCTTCCACTCGTTGGACTGGCGGTCAAAGGTCCGCGGAGTCGACGCAATGGTGAAGTTCGCTACTGCTGAACCGCTCGGGGTAAACCGAAGTTCGGGGTCACTGGTGAGATTACCAATGACCGTGATAGTGGTTTCGCCTGCCATCTGCTCCTGCTTCCTGCTTGGTGTTTTCCTACAAAGAAAAAACTAAAAAGTGTTGGCCGAAATTACTCGGCAACAACCTTCTGCTCTTCCGGACGGGTGATCTTGGTGCGCAGGATGGTCTCGTTGATGCCGAGCACGCGGTCAAGTTCCTGGGCGGTAGCAGGCGTAGCGGTGAAGTTCACCACTGCGTAGATACCTTCGGACTTCTTCTGGATGTCATAAGCCAGGCGGCGACGGCCCCAGATGTCAACCTTTTCGATGGTTCCACCATCGTTGGTGATGACATTCAGGAACTTCTGCAGCGACGGCTCAACGGTACGCTCATCAACATCGGGGTCGATGATTACCATCAGTTCGTAAGGACGCATATGTGAACCCACCTCCTTTGGTCTAGGCGGTTACGGCATTTCCGTAACAGGAGGTTCATTTGCGGTGCCTGTCCGGCACACGCCCACCGTGAAGTGGGTCCGGTGCCAGCACAGACTTATCTATCCTACCGTAAGTACCGCGCCGCACACCCGCCCCTGTGGGTAAGCCTCGCCACATCCGGATCCCCCGCCCCGCGAGTCTGCGCTTCCCCGGCCACCTGCGCCGAAACGATGCCTTAAAATGGAACGATCCCCCGCACCCCTGCCGAAAGTCCCTGCCATGCGCCCATCAGATAGTGCTGTTGCGCACTGGCACGCGCAAAAGCAGCTGCGTCACAGCCCCGCCTGGAAGCTGCTGCAGGGCGCCCCGTGGACGGCTGCGTTCCTGCGGGCCGAGTTCACGGCAACCCGCCAGCGTGTGGCACTCGAGGAGTTCCACGGCAACCTGGCCGATTTCATGAAGGAACTGCGCGGGGAAAACTTGAGCCTCAATGAGGCCTGGCAGGCGTCCCACTACGCGGATTCCTGGGTGCGCAGCCAGTTCCTTTCCCGGCCCATGGTGGACGGGAAGTTCTACTACGAACCCACGGCGGACACGGCCCGGGTGCTGGCGTTCATGGACACGCTGACTGGTTCACGCACCAACCTGAACAGTTCCCGGCTCAGTACCCTGCTGAACAGCATCGAGACGCTTTCACTGCAGAGCGATCCCAACCCGGAATCCAGGATTGCCGCCCTCGAGGCAGAAATTGCCGAACGTGAAAACGAGATCGCGGCACTGCGGGGCGGCGCCAGCCCCGCAGTGCTTTCCGATGATTCAGCCGTGGCTGCAACCCGCAGCGTGCTGGATTTGGCAGCGAGCCTGCCGGCGGACTTCAAGCGCATGCGCGACGGCGTCGAGGCCATGCTCCACTCGATCCGCACCGAGATCATGGAATCCTCCGTGACCAAGGGTGTTGCCGTGGGCCAGGTGCTGGCCGGTGACAAGGCCCTGCGCGGCACGGTGGAGGGCGAGACCTTCCAAGGCTTCACGGAGTTCCTCAACGACCCCGTCCAGCAGGCCCGCTTCCGGCAATCCGTCAATGAGGTCCTGGAGCGCGATTTCACGGACCAGCTCAGCTCCGAGGAACGGGCCAACCTGGCCTCGCTGCTGCGCGAGATGCGGCGCCAGGCCGCTGACGTGCATGCCATCTACGGGCGGCTGTCCGAGAGCCTGCACGCCTATGTGCAGTCGGCGGAGTTCCGGGAATCGGTGCTGTTGCGCAAGGCAATCCACGCGGCTGAGCAGGCCGTGGCCAGGGCCCCGCTCGGTGCACGCACAGGCGTTGTGGCGCCCCTGCTGTACGCCCCGGCCTTTGAAACGCTGGCCGGGCTGGGCATCTTCAACCCCGAGGACCATGTTCCGCCGCCCAAGTTGGCCGCACCCCCTGAGCTCAGCGACGCGGACATCCACCGCACCCCCGTGACGCCGGCGCCGGACATGCCAGCCCTGCACGACGCCGTCGGGCGGGCCCGGGCGGTCCGCGGCGGCAAGGCGACACTCGCCGATGTGTACGCATCACTGCCGGCGGAACTGCACCACATCAACACCATCCGCGGCCTCATTCTGGCCGCCCGCGGCTCCGGCGGCGGCGTGGACCCCGAAGCCACGCAATTGCTGGAATTCACCCAGATCGACGGCAGCACGCGCACCGCCAGCGTCCCCCTCTTTACCTTCACAAAGGATTCCGCCCCATGAGCACCACCTTTGAAGCGGCCGCCGCGGCCCGGCCCGGCAGTCCGGAGCGCGCCCTGTTCGACGGCGACACCGGCTCGTTCCCGCTGGAGCTGCGCCAGGCCCTGGTGCGGCTGCTCCGCGGGCCCTACATTGACGGTGCGGCGGAACCCGCACTGTGGACCACCATCTTGAACCACACAGTGTCGCTGCAGCAGTACCTGAGTGAGATCTTCCTGCTGCTGACCGTTGACCCGGATCGCAAGATCGCCCTGCTGTCGCCCGCCGGCGTTGACGCCGTCCACACCCAGCCCATCGTGGCCCGCAAGCCGCTGCGCCGCGAGGAGACGCTGCTGGCATTGCGCCTGCGCGTCCTGCTGGACCGCCATGCGGGGACGGGCACGGACGTGGGCATCTCCCGCGCCGGCGCCCGGGAGATCCTGGCCGAACACCGCCAGCCCGGCAGCGTCGATGACAAGCGGCTTGACGAACAGACCGACGCGGCGCTGGCCCGGCTGCTGAACCTCAAGCTGATCGTGCCCACCGAGCTGGCCGGCGAATACCGGGTCAGCAATGCACTTGCCCTGGCCCTGCCCTTCGATTCCATCGACCAGATCCCGGCCTACCTGGCGGCCCTGGACAAGGACACGGGCGACGCCCTTGACCTTGAACCTGCCGGCGACGACCAAGAAGAATCCGCCGAGGAGATCCTGCCATGAGCATTGCAACCACCCTGCCCATCGGCGGGGAACTGAACCCGGGCCAGTTCCGCCTCAGCCGCATCCAGATCATCAACTGGGGCACCTTCCACGGCCGCCACAGCATGTACGTGGACCGTGCCGGCACGCTGCTCACGGGCCATCCGGGCGTGGGCAAGTCCACGCTGTTCGACGGCATCCAGCACATCTTCTACGCGGCACCTCGCCTGAACGAGTCGGCGCATGAGGCCTCCAACCGCAAGGACCGCCGCACCACGTTCAGCTACATGCGCGGGCGCAAGATCAAAACCGGCGACGGCGTGGTGTACCAGCGTCCCAGCGCCACCTGGTCGGCCACAGCCCTCGTGTTCGAGGACGGCCTGGGCCGGCACGTCACCATTGCCGCACTGTTTGACCTGCCGGCCAACGGGCTCGAGGGCCAGGTAGGCAAGCACTACGTCATCCACGACCGGCCCCTGGACACCGAGGCACTGGAAAACCACGGAAGCCGCCGCTTCTCGCCGTCGTCCCTGCATGCTGCACTTCCCGGGGCCGAGGCCTTCGACGTGCACAAGACCTTCGCCGAGCGGTTCCGCCGCAAGCTGGGGATCCACAACGACAAGGCCTTCAGCCTGCTGCGCACCCTGCAGAACGGCAAGGGCCTGGACAAGGGCGTCAACCGCTTCTTCCGCTACGAGGTCCTGGACAAGCCGGCCACCCTGGCCGCCGCCGCGGCGGCCGTTGAGGACTTCAACCACCTCAGTGGCATCTACCGCCAGCTGGAGGACGCCCGCGGCCAGCGCGACGCCCTGGAACCGGTGCCCGCACTGCACGAAAAGCTGCAGGAGCTGGGCCAATCCCATGACCGCACAGTTGAGCTAAAAAACAATCGGCTGCCCCAGTTGCGCCGCCACTTCCAGGCGGAGCTCCTCGCCGCCCGGGCAGTGGCCCTGGCCGAGGCACGGGACGGCAAGCACCAGGAGATCCAGGCCGCCGCGGCCGCCAAGGACAGTGTTGCCGAGGGTGTCGCGTCACTGGCCGCCCAGCATGCCAGCCATGGCGGGCAGGCCATCGAGGCCCTCGAAAAGGACATCCGTGCGGCCAAGCGGGACCTGGCCGAGCGCCAGCGCACGGAGGCCGCCGTGCGGGACGACCTCGCCGCAGCGGGCCTGGGGGCGGACTGGTCCCCCGCAGGGTTGGCGCAGGCGCGCACCTCGGCAGCGGCCGGCGTCGAGCAGCAGCTCGCGGACACCGAATCCGCCCGCACACTGGAACACCAGGCCGTGGCCGCCAGCGTGAACCTCAAGGCCCAGGAACGTGCCCTGCGCACGGAAATTGATTCCTACCAGCGCCGCGGCTCCAACATCGATCCGCGCAGCGCAGCGGCCCGCCGCGCCATTTGCGCGGCCACGGGCCTGGAACCGGCGGACATGCCGTTTGCCGGCGAGCTGGTGGACATCGCCGGGGCGCACGCCAAATGGCGCCCGGCCGCGGAAAAGGTGCTCCGCTCCCTGGCCACCACGCTGCTCATCCGCGGCGCCGACATTGCCGCCGTCACAGCGGCCATCGACGCCCTGGACGGGCTGGGCAAGCTGCGCTGGATCAACCTCGGCGTGCCCGCCCGGCCGGCCAAGTCCGGGCGGAACCACCTCGCCACGAAGCTGGAGTTCCACGACTCCGACGCCGGCAACTGGCTGCGGGAGAAGATCACGGGCGACTTCGCGTTCACCTGCGTGGACAGTGACGCGCAGCTGCATGCCCACCCCAAGGCCCTGTCCCTGGCAGGAACTGTCAAGGTCAGCGCCGCCGTCTTTGAACGGGACACGCGCACCATCAACCCCGGCGACCACCTGCTGGGCTTCAACAACGCGGCCAAGATTGCGGAGCTCCAGGAGCAGGCACAGGCGCTTGCTGCCCAGCATGCACAGTCGGAGGCCACTGCCACTCAAAGCAGCCTGGCCAAGGAACAGTCGGCCCGCCGACTGGCCGCAGTGAAGCGCATTGCCGCCGACGAGAGGCCCTTTGAACAGTTGGACTCTTCCGGCCCGGCCTCCGTGCTGGAAACCCTGCTGGCCACGCTGGAGCAGACCATTGCCGGCAGCGACGCATTGGCCAGCCTGCGCGAGGCCCTTGCCGCCGCCAATGCCGAGCTCGAGGCGGCCGTGGGACGCATTGCGGTGTTGCACCACGACGCAGCTGGCCTGGAGAAGGACCTTGCCGACGTGCAGGCCGTTCTGGCTACGGCAAGTGGTGGCGACGCGGCCGCCACGCCGGCCGGTGGCGCGGAGGAGTGGGCGCAGCAGGCCCTTGCCCCGTACCTGGCCGACGGCGGCCCGGCCTCGCTCGAGGAGCTGGAAGTGCTGCTGGGGCGCATGGCCGTGGACCTGGGCGAGCGCCTGGCCACCATCAAGGAACGCCAGTTCCGCACCGAGGGCGCGCTCAGTGACATCTTCAAGGCCTTTGCCCGGCAGTTCGGCCCCGTCCTGAGCGCCAGCCATGGCACGGGGGCCGACGCCGCCGAGCACTATGTGGAGTTGTTCCAGCGGATTATTTCCGACGGCCTGCCCCAGCGCCAGGAGGAGTTCCGGGAGTACTTCAACAACCGCTCCTACGAACGCTTCTCCGACCTGCTGCAGCTGCTGGAGGAGGAGCGGCGGTCCATTGAGGAGCGCATCCTGCCGCTGAACCAGATCTTGGCCGACGTGCCCTTTGAAAAGGGCAGCCGGCTGCGCCTGGAGGTGCGGACCACCATTCCGGACGAGGCACGCGCCTTCCGCCAGGAACTCAAGGAGGCCCTGGGCAACGCCTATGCCAAGGCCACCGAGGAAACCATGGCCGCGAGCTACCAACAGCTCGAGCGGCTGGTCAACGCGCTGGCCGACCCCGCCCTTGCACACTGGGCCGACACCGTCCTGGACGTGCGCCAGCACGTCACCATCAGCTGCAACGAGCACCGGCCCAACGGTGAAATTGAGCTCGGGCTTGAGCCGGGCACCCTGTCCGGCGGCGAGGGCCAGCGCTTCACCTCATTCATCATGGGTGCGGCACTCGCGTACCAGCTGGGCATCGATGTCCAGGGCTACAGCACCTACGGAACCGTCATGATCGACGAGGCCTTCATCCAGGCCAACTCGGAGTACGCCGGCGCCGGCATCAACGCCCTGCAGGAATTCGGCTTCCAGCTGCTGCTGGCCGCACCCGAGGACAAGGTGGATCTGTCCCGCCACCTGGGCTCGGTCACGGACATCATCAAGCACCCGCAGGCCAACGTCTCGGGCTTCGTCTCCACCGGCCAGTCGCCCGCCACGGCAACCGACATCATCCTTCGGTAGGCCGCGGCGGGCCCTGGCGGGTTCAGCCCAGCTGGAGGGCGAGAATGCCGGCGAGTGCCGCCGTCGTCCATGCCATGCGGGCCTTGGAGAACTTCTCGCCAAAGACCACAAAGCCAATGACGCCCGCGAGCAGCACCGATGACTCGCGCAGGGCAGAGACCAGGGCCAGCGGGGCAAGGTTCTGGGCCCACACCACGATCCCGTAGGCCAGCATGGAACAGAGGCCGCCCACGGTTCCGACCTTCCAGTTGCTGCCCAGCGCGGCCACGAACGCCGTGCGGTCGGGCGCGGTGAGCCAGCAAACGGCCGGCAGCACCATGCCCTGGAGCAGGAACAGCCAGGCAATGTACGCGAAGGGGCTGCCGGACTCCCGCACGCCCATCCCGTCAACCACCGAGTAGGCGGAGATGCACACGCCGGTCAGCACCGCGAAGGCAACCCCGGCACGGCTGCCCCCTTTTCCGGCCATGGCCAGCGCCAGCAGTGAACCGCCGACGACGGCCACCCCCGTGACCTGCAGCGGACCCAGGTGCTCCCCCAGGAACGCAACGGACACAACAGCCACCAGGAGAACAGCCAGGCCGCGGGCCAGCGGGTAGACCTGGCTGAAGTCGCCGTGCTTGTAGGATGCCGTGAGCAGCAGCAGGTAGCCCGTCTGCAGGCAAGCAGAGACGGCAATGAAGGGCCAGGATGCGGGATCGGGCAGGCCAAAAATGGCGACCCCCGCAATTCCCGACACCAGGTAGACCAGGGCGATCAGTGTGGCGGAGGCCAGCCTGTCCGGGATGGATTTCGCCATGGCATTCCAGCTGCTGTGCAGCAGGGCCGCCAGCAGGACCAGCGCCGTGACGGCAGGTGCCATTTAGCGCTGCCCGAAGGGAACGCCGGCCAGGCCGTGGTGGTCGGCACCAAAGGTGGCCAGGACCTGCACGGCAATGTCGGCATGGTCGAGCGCCTTGATGCCGTCCGGCAGGCCCGGGCCCGAGGCCAGCATCCACGCCGTGCGCTCCTCGTCCGAGTCGCCGCCGTGGCCGCCCTCGTCCAGGTGGCCGTGGTCTGTCACCACGATGACCGTCCATTCCTCCTGCGCGCGGGTGGGGCGGGAGTCAATGGCGTCCAGCAGCAGGCCCAGGCGGGCATCGCAACGCTCAATGCATGCCGTGTATCCCGGGCCGGTTCCGTGGTTGTGGGCGTGGACGTCACCCTCACCAAAGTAGACAAAGCTGGCAGCCAGGTCCTCGGCCGCGAGGCGGGCGGCGGCATGGGCGGCGATTTCATCGTCCGCCGCAATCCAGCTTTCGCTGCTGTTCTCAGCCTCGGGGTCCACGGGGTTAACCCAGCCGCCGGAGGAAAAGAGGGGGCCGCACTCGGTCTTGGCCGCCAGCGGAAACCAGCTGGCCGCGATCATGGTCGCAAGGCCGGGACGCTGCGCCCGCAAGAGTGCGGTGAAGTCTTCAAAGGCCGCGAACCCGGGCGGCTGTTCCTCGTTTCCTTCAACCCCGTGCTGGTCCATGTAGACGCCAGTGGCCACGGTGGCCCAGACAGGTCCGGAAATGGTGAAATTCTTCTCGTGGACGCGGACGGGGAGCAGGACGCCAGCCTCGCTGAGGCGGTCCATGACAGGCGTGTTTGCGGCAAGCAGGGAGTCGTGGCGGATGCCGTCCATGCCGACAACCAGGACGTGGGGCGAAAGTACGCTTGATGGGTTCTTCACCGTACAAAAGTACCGAGCATCGGCCGAATTCGTTTCGTTTTATTGACCCAAGCTATACGACTCATAGAATTCACCTATGAACCTGAACCACCTGCGCGCCTTCCACCTCGTGGCCCTGCACGGCAGCTACACGGCGGCAGCCGCGGCTGCCGGTGTCAGCCAACCAACTCTCTCCGAACATGTCCGGAAACTGCAGCTGGAGCACGGGACGTTGCTGCTGCACCGCTCTGCCGGTGGCATGGAGCTTACGGGCCAGGGAACGGCACTCCTGGAGGCCACGCTGCGCCTGTTCGGTGCCGAACGCGATGCTGAGCGGCTGCTGTCCCCCGGCAGCGGGCGCGCCCGGGGAATCTTGCGCTTTGGCGCCGATGCGCCGATCCATGCCGTGCCCGCCCTGCGGCGCCTGCGCGAATCCCATCCCGGAATACAGGTCTCCCTGCACAGTGGGAACTCGGCGTCCATCCGCAATGCGGTCGCAGACGGCTCGATGGACATCGGCATCGTGGCGGATCCGGCCGCCGGCCCCTTCTTGTCGGTACGCCAGTTGACCAGCCAAGACCTGGTGGCCGTGGTGCCGCAGGAATCCAGCCTGGCCAGGCGCAAGTCCATCCGGATCCGGGAGCTCCAGGATACGGCGCTCGTCATCCGGGAACAGGGATCGGTCACCCGCAGCGCCACGCAGGCGGCGCTGGAACGATGGCGGGTGGCTCCCTCGCAATTGACGGAAGCCCATAGCCGTGAGGCGGTGGAGGCCGCCGTGCTGGCCGGCCTCGGCACGGGGTTGCTGGGCGAGGCCGAATTCAGTCACGACCCACGCTTGTCGCTGGTGGACTTTGCCGACGGGCTGGAACCCATGAGTGAATATGTAATCCACAGAGTCGACCGGGAAGGTGAGGCGGTGGTTGCCGCTGCCCTCGAAGCGCTCCTGGGGTAGCGGGCAGTGCTGCTGTTTGTTTGTTAAATGCAGGGAGGCCCCGCACCGTGTGGTGTGGGGCCTCGACCTGTTTTTGGTGTTGTCCGGCGGTGTCCTACTCTCCCACATCCTCTCGAATGCAGTACCATCGGCGCTGTGGGTCTTAGCTTCCGG
>NZ_JANKZF010000025.1 GCF_027568515.1 Arthrobacter sp. HY1533
CGTCGCCCAACAACTCAACGGCCGACCACGTAAAACGCTCGGCTGGAATACACCAGCCGAGCGCCTACGCGACATACTATTGACAGCCTAACCACCAGTCGTGTTGCAACGACCCCCAGAATCCGCCAGGTGACGGCCCGCCGTCGTAAGTTTAAGCGGCACCCCCAAGCTCATGATGAGGGAGCGTCTGGTGGGGTGGCTACCGCTCGCGGCAGGCTGCGCCTTCGGACGCTGGCGCTGTCAGCACTTCCAGCCTGAATGCCCCGTCGCCGTGGTCAACGAGCTTGGGCTGGTACTCGTTGATGGGCCGCTTGTGGTTCAGGTACGCGATGCAGCCGCGGGCGGCCGCAATCTTTTCCAGGATGATCTCCACGCCTGGCACCACCAGCTCACCCAGGGCCAGGCCCTGGGTGGAGGGCAAGCCAATTTCGTCGCCCAGCGCGCTGGTGCTGCGGTCCGCCAGGATGTCGGCGGCGCTGGCCCAGCGGCCCCACACGCCCTTGCTTTCCAGCAGTGACGGCTCCTGGTTGACGGGCCGGGCTGCCGCGAAATAGCGGGTGTCAAAGCGGCGGTGCGCAAAGTCGGGGCTGGTCCAGTGGCTCAGCGGCTTGAGCAGGTCGGTGCGCAGGGCCAGTCCGTACCGCTCCAGCAGCGAGGCGAAGGTGGTTTCCTGGGCGGCAATGGATTCCCGCGCGCGCATCCACTCCGGGCCTGAAATGCCCTCCACGAGGGAGGAGGCATCGGGGCCGGCGAGCAGGATGCCGGTTTCCTCAAACATTTCCCGGATGGCTGCAACCACGTGGCGCTTGGCCAGTCCAATGTCCTCGGTGCCCAGGCTCTTGGCCCACACGGCCGGTGAGGGGCCCACCCAGTCGGTGACGTCGTCGTCCGCGGCTTCGATGGTGCCGCCGGGGAAGGCAACGGTGCCCAGCGGGGATCCGCCCGGGCGGTACGTCAAAAAGGTCTGCAGACCGCTGGGGCTGTCTTTCAACAGGACCACTGAGGACGCCTGCCTGGGCTTGCTCGGGGTGCGTTCCCCGAAGTCCACCCAGGCCTGCGCGGCCTCCCGCTGGTCTGCATTGAGCGGGAACAGCCGTTTTCCTGCGGGCCGAAAGCCCGCGGGGGTGCTACTGGAATTCGGCAATCAACTCAACCTCAACCGGCGAATCCAGGGGCAGCACGGAAACTCCGACGGCGGAGCGGGCGTGGATGCCTGCGTCGCCGAAGACCTGGCCCAGGAGCTCGGAGGCGCCATTGATGACACCGGGCTGGCCGGTGAAGGACGGGTCCGAGGCAACGAAGCCAACAACCTTCACGATGCGGGTGACCCGGTCAAGGTCGCCAATGACGCTCTTGACGGCGGCAATGGCGTTGATGGCACAGGTCGCGGCGAGGTCTTTTGCGTCCTCAGCGGAAACCGACGCGCCGACTTTGCCGGAAGCTGTGAGTTTGCCGTCAACAAAAGGCAGCTGTCCTGAGGTGTAAACGTGGTTGCCGGAGATCACTGCGGGCACGTAGGCAGCCACGGGCGGGGCCACCGGCGGCAGGCTCAGGCCAAGCTCGGCCAGTCGTGCTTCAATGCGTGAAGTTCCTTGATTTGACGCTGTTTCCATGGCTATGCCTTCTCACGCTTAAGGTATGCAACGAGGCCGCGTCCGTCGGGTCCGGGGACCACCTGGACCAGTTCCCAACCGTCGTCGCCCCAGCTGTCCAGGATCGCCTTCGTGTTGTGGATAATTAGCGGAATCGTAGAGTACTCCCATTTGGTCATACGTCAAAGAGTATCCCCTGCCGGTAAACTGGGAAAATGGCAGCAAAAAAACACCCCATTTTCGATACGGCCACAACTTTGGGCAAATTGGTGGCCTTCCTGGGCATCAGTTCCATCTGTGGTGTCCTCGTGGCTGGCCTCATGGTTCCCGCGGTGGCACTGAGCGGCGCCACGGCGACGTCGTCGATCTCATTTTTCGATGAGCTCCCGGACGAAATGACGGTGGGAACCCCGGCGCTTTCCTCGAGGATCCTTGCATCCGACGGATCACTGCTGGCTACGTTCTACGACCAGAACCGCACCGAGGTGCCGTTGGACCAGATATCGCCCTTCATGAAGAACGCTGTCATCGCGGTTGAGGATGCGCGCTACTACGAGCACGGCGGCATTGACACGCGCGGCCTCGCCAGGGCCGTGGCATCCATGGCCAAGGGCGGGAGCCGCCAGGGTGCCTCCACCATCACCCAGCAGTACGTCAACAACGTGATCATCCAGACCTATGCTGCCAACGGCGAGGACGACAAGATCAAGCTGGGCGCCGACAAGGGTGTCGGTGAAAAGGTCCGCGAGATCAAGCTGGCCATCGCCATGGAAAAGAAGTACTCCAAGGATGAGATCCTGCAGGGGTACTTGAACTGGGTCCTGTACGCCAACGGAAACTTTGGCATTGAGTCGGCCGCCTACAACTACTTCGGCATCCACGCCAAGGACTTGAACCTGCAGCAGTCTGCCCTGCTGGCGGGTGTGGTCAACAGCCCCCAGGTCTACGACCCCATCGCCAACCCGGAGAACGCCGTTGCCCGCCGGAACCTGGTGCTCGACCACATGCTGGCCCAGGGCATGATCGATGCCAAGCAGCACGCAGACGCCGTGGCCGCGAAGATTGGGCTCAACGTCCACCCGAACCGCAATGGCTGCACCGCCGCCGTGCGCGGTGAGTACTTCTGTGACTACGTAACGAACTTGATCCTCAACGATCCCGCCTACGGCAAGACCACTGAGGACCGGGAGAAGCTGCTCAAGCAGGGCGGCTTGACCATCACCACCACGCTGAACCCGGGCCTGCAGGATGCAGCCCAGGCCCAGTTCGAGAAGTTCACCCCGGCTGCCAACAACCCGGACAAGGTTGGCCAGGCCCTTTCAACGGTTCAGCCCGGTACAGGCAAGATCCTGGCCATGGCGCAGAACACCAAGTTCGTGACCCCGGAAGGCCAGTTCAACACCGACTACAACTTCAATGTTGACCGCCTCGATGCCAATGGCAACTCCCTGGGCGGGGCTGGCGGCTTCGATGTGGGCTCAACCATCAAGCCATTCACCTTTGCCGAATGGCTCAATTCCGGACACAAGATCAATGAAACGGTGGATGCCACTGTTCGGAAGTACCCGGTCGGGTTCCCCTGGCAGAACAGCTGTGGCACCAGCACAGGCATCTACGACTCCAACTACCCGGGCTCGGACGACCTGCAGAATGCCGAGGAGGGTTGGTACAGGCGATTGACGGCCCGCGAGGGCCTGTACAACTCGTTGAACACGGCCACGATGTACACGGCCTCAAAACTTGACCTCTGCAATGTCCAAAAGATGATGTCAGCAACGGGCATCCACCTGGGCGGGGACCCCAAGAAGCCCTACAACCTGGACAACGTCAGCTCACTTCTGGGTTCCGGCGAGGTTGCCCCCGTCATCATGGCCTCCGCCTTCGCCACCTTTGCCTCCGGCGGAATCCACTGCGACCCCATCGCCCTGCTGTCCATCACGAACGCCAAGGGTGACAAGTTCCCCGTCCCCGGCGCCAACTGCAAGCAGACGGTGACCCCGGAGGTTGCTGCGGGTGTCACCAGCGTGCTGCAGGAAGTATTGGGGCCCCTCGGCTCGGGCTTCCAAATTCCGCTGCAGTACCCGGCCGCAGCCAAGACCGGCACCACCAACGACTCCGAGCAGACGTGGACCACCGGCTACACCAAGGGCCTGGCCACTTCATCGTGGGTTGGCAACATCATCAAGTCGCAGTCGAACAACGGCAAGCTGATTGCGGGCCAGCGGCTTGACTACGTTGACGGCGCCACCTACGCAGGCAAGACCTGGCAGGGTTACATGAGCCAGGTGGCCGGCAACTTTGATGTCAGCGGTTTCGCCCCGCCGCCGGAGAGCATGGTCAACCCGCCGGTCATTGTCCAGCCCAGGCCGCAGGTGCCCGCCACCCCGAACGCCGATCAGAAGGACAACAAGCCCGCCGACAACAAAAAGAAGGACTAGGCGCCCGGATGCCAAGCACGCGCACAGCCCCGTCCCGCCTCTCAACCCTGGGGGCGGCGGCGGGGCTTGCCGTTGCCGCCGGCACGGCCGCCGTGGCCTACGGCGCCCTGATTGAGCGCCACTGGTTCGACATCAGGGAAGAGTCCCTGGCCATCCTGCCGCCGGGTTCGGCGCCCTTCACAGTCCTGCACCTTTCCGACATCCACATGTCCCCGGGACAGGCCAAGAAGTCGCGCTGGCTGCGGGACCTTGCGTCCCTGCAGCCGGACCTGGTGGTCAACACCGGCGACAACCTCAGCCATCCGGCCGCCATTGCCCCGCTCCTGGATGCCTTGGGCCCGCTCATGGAATTCCCCGGTGTGTTCGTGCCCGGCTCCAACGACTATTTTGCGCCCAGCTTCAAGAACCCCTTCGCCTACTTCGCCGGGCCGTCCAAGCCGGCCACCCCGGGCGGGCGGCACCACCCGGTGGTGCTGGACACGGACGCGATGCACGCCGGCTTCGGCATTGCCGGCTGGGTCAACCTGACCAACCGGGCACAGTCGATCCCACTCAAGGGCATCCGCTTCGACTTCAGCGGCGTGGACGATCCCCACCTGAACCGGGAACGCTACGCCGGCTGGCCGCGAGGCGCCGTGGGGCAGGACTCCGCCCCGCATGTGAAGATCGCCGTGGCGCACGCCCCGTACCAGCGGGTCCTTGACCATTTCACGGGCGACGGCGCCGACCTGATCCTGGCCGGCCACACCCACGGCGGCCAGGTCTGCCTGCCGGGCTACGGCGCCCTGGTCAGCAATTGCGACCTGCCCACGTGGCGCGCCCGGGGCCTGAACGACTGGGAGTCCAAGGGGCGCACAGCACCCGTCAACGTCTCGGCAGGAATCGGCACTGCCCGCACGGCCCCCTTCCGCTTTGCCTGCCGACCCGAGGCCGTGGTCTTGACTTTGACGGCCAGGACCCACCCCTAGCCAGCACCGCTCCGAGCAAAGGACCATCCAACGTGAAAAAGCACCTGGCCCTCCTGGGCACTTCCGTGGTCCTCCTGCTGGCCACGGCCTGTGGCGGCCCTTCCGCCGGTGGATCCGCGGACACCGACGGAGGCGTCTCCGTGGAATCCCCCGCGCCGGGGCAGAGCATTTCCCAAGAGTCGCCACAGGCTCCGTGCACCCCGGTTGCCGGCGGCATCCCCGCCACCGCGGAGGACTTCAGCTGCCTCAACCTCATGTCCACCAGCGGCAGCGATGCCACGGGCGAGCTTGCCTGGCTGGGCAGCGATCCCTTCACAATCGTGACGTTGGAGCAGGACGGCGCCCTGCGCTTTGCTTCCAAGACGCCATGCAACACGCTCATGAGCAGCGTCAAGGTCACGGACACGCAGTTCCTGGTTGGCCCCGACATGGGCATGACCCAGTTGGGCTGCCAGGCCCCGCAAAGCGACTACGAAAAGTGGGTGGCCACGTTCTTCTCCACCCCGCTGGACTACACGCTCAACAAGGACTCGCTGGTGCTGCGCGGTGAGCACGGCACTGTCACGTTCAAGGCCGCTGCAGCCTGATTGCGGCGCGCCGGGACACGGGCCAGGCAGGCCCGGAACTGTCGATTTCGTGATCACGGCCCCTGTCCGCTATTCTTGAGAGGTTGCTTTTCCAAACCGTCACTGGTTGCGGGAAACAGCGGATCGGGGTGTGGCGCAGCTTGGTAGCGCGCGTCGTTCGGGACGACGAGGCCGCAGGTTCAAATCCTGTCACCCCGACCAAATCAAGGAAGCGGCATCCGCAAGGATGCCGCTTCCTTTTTCTTTGCCCGCGGCACCGGCCCGCGCCACGGAGGCCTCCCGCCGTCGTCCATTTTGGGCAAGCCGATAGAATGGATCCCATGAGCGAGACACTTCCCCCCTGCCCGGCCTGCGCCTGTGAATACACGTACGAGATGGGCGAACTGCTGGTCTGCCCCGAGTGCGCACACGAGTGGTCCCCGGCAGAGGAGGCCGAGGCCGCCGCGGAAAACGTGGTCAAGGATGCCGTGGGCAACGTCCTGGCCGACGGAGACACTGTCAGCATCGTCAAGACCATGAAGGTCAAGGGCAGCCCGCAGGACCTGAAGATCGGCACGAAGGTGCGCAACATCCGGCTCATCTCCCCCGTCAACGGGCACGACATCGACGCCAAGGTTGACGGCTTCGGCCCCATGAAGCTCAAGTCCAGCATCGTCAAGAAGGCCTGACCCGGGCCGGCGCCCTGGACTGGGATGTTTGGGTGAATTCGTGGTTTGAAGCCCTGCCGGCCTTTGCCGTGGCACTGCTCATTCTGGGCCTGCCCGGGGCGGCGGTGCTGGCGGCGCTGCGCATGCGCGGACTGCTGGCCGCGTGCCTGGCACCGGCCGTGTCCGTCTCGGTTGTGGCCGTCAGCGCCATTGTGGCGCCCCTGCTCCACCTGCCTTGGGGACTTCCAGCCCTGGCGCTGGGCACATTTGTTGCCGCGGCCCTGGCCTGGACGGCCCGGCGCTTCATCCCGGCGCTGCAGGCCGCAGACGCCGTGCCCGGGCGCGGAGCCTGGTCCGGAATGGGCCCGGCGGCGGCAGGTGTTGGCGTTGCCCTGGCATTGACGACGGCGCTGCTCACCTTGGTTGCCGCCAATCCGGAGCAGTTCACGCAGGGCTACGACACCGTCTTCCACCTCAACGCCACAGCCCATGCCGTTGATAACGCCAATGCGTCCTCGTTCTTCATTTCCAGTTTCATCCTGCCCACAGTCAAGTCCTCGTTCTACCCCGGCGCCTGGCATGGTTTGACGAGCCTGCTGGTCCTGTTCACGGGCATCAGCATCCCTGCCGCCACGAACGTCATGTGGCTGGCCGTGGCCGGGGTGGTGTGGCCCTTGAGCTGTGTGTTCCTCACGCGCGTGCTGTTTGGCGGCCGGGCCCTGTTGCTGCTCGCCGCCGGCGTGTTGGCTGCCGCGTTCCCAGCCTTCCCATGGCTGCTGCTGCAGTACGGCTCCGCCTACCCCAATTCACTGTCCAACGCGATGGTGCCGGTGGGGATCGGGCTGGTGCTGCTGATCATCCGCCCCTCGGTGCACACCGGGCTGGAACCGGCGCGGGCCCTGGCCGTCGTGGCCCTTTTCCTGCCCGGGGCTGTGACGGCCCAGCCCAACGGGGTGTTCAGCATCCTGCTGGTGCTGACCCCGGTCCTGGGCTTTTTGCTCTTCGCCTGGCTGCGCACCGGCTTCGGCCGCGGCCGCCGCCACGGCTGGCGCAGGGTGGCGGTCCTGCTGCTGGCGGTTGGCGCCGCAGCTGCCGCCCTGCTCATGTTGCCGCAGATTCGCGGCCTGTTCGCCTACACGAGCCCTGCGTTCCTCTTCTTCCCGCTGGCGCTGCTGCGCAACTTCACCCACGCCCCGGCTCCCATTTGGTTCCCTGCCGTTGCCCTGACCGCCTTGGTCCTGGCGGGCACCCGCGCGGCATTCCGCCCCGGGCTGCGCTGGGTGCCGGCCGCACTGGTCTTGCTGGCCTTCACCTACCCGCTGGCGACGGGCACGGATGCCACGCTGGCCAACATTGCCATGGCCCCGTGGTGGGACAACCCGGAACGCATTGCAGCGCTCATGCCGCTGCTGGCCGTGCCGCTTTCGGCGCTGGGGTTGGTGGCGGCAGTGGACTGGTTCCGGCGAAAGTACCCGGGTGTTGGGCGCCGCGCCTTCCTGCGCAGCCGCCCAGGTGCACTGTCCGCCGTGGCGGCCCTCGCCGTCGTGCTGGCCGTGTCCAACCCGGGGCTCTGGCAGATGAAGGGCCAGGTGGAAATCATGTACAACGTGCCCGCCGAGCCGGACGGGCTGGCACAGGTGGATGCCCAGGAACTGGCATTGATCCACCGCCTGGACCGCTACACCACGCCACAGGACGTCATTGCCAACAACCCGTACAACGGATCGGCGTTGGCCATGGCGCTTGCGGGGCGCACCATGCTGTTTCCCTACAGCTCCCAGGGGGACCTTTCAACAGACCAGTCCCTTTTGAGGTTCTGGCTCAACCGGGTGGGCAGCGACATCGAGGTGTGCGCCGCGGCCAAGCGGCTGGGCGTGACGCACCTGCTCGAGTTCGGCACTGACTACATCCCGGCGTTCAACAATCCGTACTCCTTATATCCCGGCGTGACACTGGCGGCGGACTCGGACGCCTTCACGCTCGTGGCCAGCGAAGGTCATGCCCGGCTCTACAAGCTGGCGATCTGCGGCGGCGTTCCCGTTCAATAGGGCGAATAACGTCAAGAACGGCGCTTGCTGTGACAACTTCTGTTAGGTTTTATGCAATGGATCATGGTTCCGGCGCCAATATTGGGCTGCCATGTCGGTGTCCAATCAAGCAAGGAGCAGCAGAGTGGGCAGCAGTTTTGGTGAACGGCTAAAACAGGAACGATTGTCACGAAACCTGACTCAGGCCGAACTTGGCGGAGCGCTCTACTCCGCGAGCTACATTTCCCTACTGGAAAACGCCCACCGCGAACCAACCACGGAAATCATCAAGCAGCTGGCCCAACAGCTTGAACTGGCACCCTCGTCAGTGGCCCAGTGGGCCCAGTCCTCCACGCCGGCCGAAAGTGAAGGGCTGCGGCTGTCCCTGATCGCCCGCCAAAGCTGGGACACGCGCGACTACAGCGGGGCCGCCAGCAGCGCCAAGGCAGCAGCCGAGTTGGCCTGCTCCGCCAAGGATTCGGTGACCTGGTGGAACATGACGTTCCTGGCCGCCAATTCCCTGTTGCGCAACGGGGACCACGCCGACGCCACGGCCTCACTGCAGAGCCTGCTGGAGCACCAGCTCACCAGGGACAGTGACGCCCTGTCCCTGCGGGCCCACCAGGTCATGGCCGCTGCCATGCTGGCACAGGGATCACTGCCCGAGGCCATCAACCACGCCACGCTGGCGGTGGAGATTGGCTCCGGCGACAGCGCCGAGGAATTTGGCGCCTATTTGCTGGCCCTGCAGACGCTGATCGGCGCACTCACCGAGGCCGGCCGGCTGGACGAGGCCTGGACGCACACCATGGTCCTGGCCGAGGCCGTCACGGACCAGACACCGCCGCAGATGGCCGGCGAGATCCACTGGGTCATCGGCAACGTGGCGTTCATCCGCCAGGACATCCGCACCGGCCTGGAGCACCATGCCAAGGCCAGCCGGCTCCTGTCCCCCGCCGCAGACCTCTCGCGCTGGGCCCAGTTCAACAAGGCCACCGCCTGGGTGCGGCTCATGGCCGGCGTGGTCGAGCCGGCCACCCTGCAGGCCATTGAGCGCAGCGAACTCGCACACTCGGTTGTTGGTGCCACCGTCGCCGAGACCCTGGAAGTTTCGCTGCTGCGGGCGCGCTGGCATTTCTTGAACAATGAGATTCCCCAGGCACTGGACCTGCTGAACGGCATTGAGATGCAATGGGACCAGCTGGCCCCCCACATTGCCGGCGACTCCGCACTCCTGCTGGGCAACGCACTGCAGGCCGCCAACCGCCTCGATGACGCCCTGGCCGCCTACCGCGACGCCTTCGACCGTTACACGCAGGCCGGCGCCTCGGACCGGGCAGAGGTCGCCGCCGACCACATGGCAAGCATCCACACAACCAGCGCGTAACAACCCTCCCCGGCCCCTGGGGCTGCGCGTCGTTAAACGCCAATGGTGCGCCACTTCTTCAGTGGCGCACCATTGATGCTTAACGGGTCTCAGCTTCAGGGCAGCTGCCGTCGTTGCCGCTTAGGCGAAGGTGGCTCCGGTGAGCCGCTCGAACGCCTCGACGTAGCGGGCGCGGGTGCGCTCCACGACATCGGCCGGCAGCGCCGGCGGCGGGGTGTCCGAGGCGCGGTCCCAGCCGGACTCGGGGCTGGCCAGCCAGTCGCGCACGTACTGCTTGTCGAAGCTGGGCTGTGCCTGTCCGGGCGCCCACAGCTGCGCGTCCCAGAAGCGGGAGGAGTCCGGGGTGAGGACCTCATCGCCCAGGGTGATGACGCCTGTGGCCGGGTCGGTGCCGAACTCCACCTTGGTGTCGGCCAGGATGATGCCGCGTTCGCGGGCAATTTCCTCGGCGCGCGAGTAAATCTCCAGGGTCAGCTTCCGCAGCGCGTCAGCCGCGTCCGCACCCACGGTGTCAACCATTTGCGTGTAGCTGATGTTCTCGTCGTGCTCGCCCACCTCGGCCTTGGCCGACGGGGTGAAGATGGCCTCCTCGAGACGGGATCCGTCGCTCAGCCCGGCCGGCAGCGGCAGGCTGCAGACGGTCTGGGAGACGCGGTACTCGGCCAGGCCCGAACCGGTCAGGTAGCCGCGGGCGATGCACTCGATGGGGAACATCTCCAGCTTTTTGCACACCATGGCGCGGCCGGCAACCTCTGCAGGCACGCCGTCCTCAACGGTGGTGGCCACCAGGTGGTTGGGCACGTTGAGCTGCTCAAACCACCACAGGCTCAGTCCGGTCAGGATTCGGCCCTTGTCCGGGATCTCGGTTTCCAGGATGTGGTCGAAGGCGCTGATGCGGTCACTGGCCACGACCAAGACGACGTCGCCCCGGCCCGTGAACGGCGCCTCGGCGCTGGCCTCACCGGCATCGGGAACGTAAAGGTCTCGGACCTTGCCGGAGTAGGCGTGGGTCCAGCCGGTCAGGACGGGGGCGGCGGGGATTGCTGCATTCATGGGGGAGTTCCTTATGCCTGTGCGGCGGTGTCTGCCACGGTGATTTCGCCGCGTGCGGCCTTCGCCGCAATGTCCGTCCGGAATTGCCCGCCCTCGAGCGAAATTTCCTCGATGCCTGCGTAGGCCTTCTCGCGGGCATCTTCCAGGTCATCGCCCAGGCCCACCACGGCCAGGACGCGACCGCCGGCGCTGACGGTGTTGCCGTCGTCGTCCGTGGCGGTGCCTGCGTGCAGCACGTGCACGCCGTCGAGCCGGTTGGCCTTCTTCAGGCCACGGATCCGGTCGCCAGTGCGCGGCGCCTCGGGGTAGTTTTCACTGGCCAGTACGACGGCGACTGCCGTCTCGGGTGCCCAGCGCAGTTCCTCGATCTCATCGAGCTGGCCCTTGGCTGCCGCCATGAGCACGCCGCCCAGCGGAGTCTTGAGTCGGGCCAGCACGGCCTGGGTCTCGGGGTCGCCAAATCGGGCGTTGAATTCAATGACGCGGGTGCCGCGGCTGGTCAGGGCCAGGCCGCAGTACAGGACGCCTGTGAAGGGGGTGCCGCGGTGGGCCATGGCGTCGATGGTCGGCTGGGCCACGCGGTCGATGACTTCCTGGACCAGGCCGGCCGGTGCCCACTCGAGCGGCGAGTATGCGCCCATGCCGCCGGTGTTGGGGCCCTCGTCGCCGTCGAAGATGCGCTTGAAGTCCTGTGCGGGGGCCAGCGGGACCACCGTGCGGCCGTCTGCCAAGACAAAGAGGGAGACCTCGGGGCCGTCAAGGAATTCCTCGATGACCACGGTGCCGCCCACGGCGAAGCAGGATTCGGCGTGGGCCAGGGCCTCGTCGCGGTCGTTCGTGACCACCACACCCTTGCCGGCGGCCAGGCCGTCGTCCTTGACAACGTAGGGGGCGCCAAAGGTGTCCAGCGCGTCCGCGGCCTCGGCCGCGTTGACGGCAACCTTGGCCATGGCCGTGGGGACCTGGGCCTCGGCCATGACAGCCTTGGCGAAGGCCTTGGAGGCTTCAAGCTTTGCGGCTTCCTTGCTGGGGCCAAACACGGGGATCCCGGCCTCGCGCACGGCGTCGGCAACGCCGGCGGCCAGGGGGGCCTCGGGTCCCACGACCACCAGGTCGCTTTCGAGTTTCAGGGCCAGTGCGGCAACGGCTGCGGGATCACTGGCGTTGAGCTGGTGCGTGGGCACAATGGCTGCAATCCCGGCATTGCCGGGGGCAGCGTGCACTTCACTGACGTTGGGGTCGCTGAGCAACGAGCGGACAATGGCGTGTTCGCGGCCTCCGGGGCCAATGACTAAAACCTTCACCCCTCAAGCGTACTTTGCTTCGGGTCGAGGGCCGCATAATGACAAGTCCTCCCGCGGCACGCCGGCCTTGCTTCCGCTTCCACCGCCACTGAGGATGATTACGCACAGATCATGGCTTCCGTCAATGGTCAGCCATCCCCGCGGCGCTGTTCCGCGCATTTCCCGGAGTCACAAATGGAATTGTGGCCTGTGGCATCAAATTCCGTTGCCGCCGCTTTGACCACTTGGTAGTTTTGCGGTGGAGGCGCCCACTGCCAGGTGCAGCGGGCAGCTGGCACTTCCACTTGCGAACTCGCACGATACTTTTCTTTCCGTCACTTCAGGGGGACCCGGAACATGCATGCATCCACTCGCGCCTTCATCAAGCGCGGAGGTTCGGCCGCCGCTGCAGCCGCCGTCCTGCTTGGCGGCACCTTCGGCGCAGGCGCTGCCATGGCGGCCCCGGCATCTGATGCAGTGCCGGCTGCCTCCGCGACGGTCGAGGCCGCCAACGTAGATACGCTCCTGGCCGACTACTCCGCCGAGTTTGGGCTGGGGCAGTTGCAGTCCATCATGGTGAACGACAAGGGCGAGTTCGTCATCCGCACGGGTGTACCTGCCGCTGGCGGTCCGTCCGCCACCGCCCCATCGTTCGGGGCCGCCGCCACCCCCGGCGTCGATGAATTCGCTTCCCGCTACGGCAACGTGGTCATCGAGGCAGCCGACGGACCGGCGGAGCCGTTCGCGGCTGACATCACCAACGGCCAGGGCTTCCTTGCACTGAGCGCCAACCGGGCCCAGGGAGGGCTCTGCAGCCTTGGCTGGAACGGCTTCAACAAGGAAGGAGCGCCAGCCGTCATCTCCGCTGGCCACTGCACCATGGACGGCGCACTGGTGGACACCATCTTGACCAATCCCTTGGTCGACCCGGCAATCACAAACGACCCGAATTCCGGGGCCCTGCTTGAACCGCTTGGGACCTTCGGTGCATCACAGTTCGGCGGCCCCGGCAACACACCCGCGACGGTGCCGCCAGGCTGGGACGGGGACTACAACAAGCTGAACAACATCGGCACCGACGTCTCCGTCATAGACGTCAATGGGCCCAATGCGCCGGGACTGACCCAGTTGCCGTTTGTCACCGACTGGACAACGCCGGCGTCCCCCAAGGACTCCGGCGCACTCGTCAAAGGCGTGTCGAAGGCCATCGTCGGCACAGATATTTGCAAGTCCGGCCGCACCACCGGCTGGGATTGCGGCACTGTGAGCGAAGTCGGCGTGTTCCTGGTTCAGGGCATCAGCTACCCCAAGGACCCTGTGGATCCTGATGCCCCCAAGCCCTGTGTTCCCGTGGCAACTGTCCCCCAATGCAATGACATCCGCGCTGTCCGCGGGTTCGGCTCAACGGACCTGGTCACCCGTCAGGGAGACTCGGGCGGGGCCATCATTGCCGGCAACCAGGCCGTTGGCATGGTCAGCGCCGGAACGTCCACCATCACCTACGGTGTGGACCTTCAGGACGCGCTTGCGCACACCGACGGCTACACCGTGAAGATCTTCCTGGAAGCCCCCAAGGTCACCAACGCAGCCCCCCTCTTCCGAGGGGGCACCATCACCGGCACACTCGCCTTGGCGCCCGACGCACCGGCTGGCACCAAGGTCGACGTCACCATCGGCACCGACACCCAGGAGGTGACCGTGGGCGCCGACGGCACGTGGACCGCGAAGGCACCCAACACCTTTGGCACCTTCCCCGTCACGGCCCAGGCCAAGAACGGCTACAGCACCTCGGCCACCACCACGGCCTCCATCGAGGTCATCAAGGACACCCTCCCCGCACCCGCCATCACGTCCCCGGCGGACGGCAGCAGCGTCGCGGCCCCCGTCACCACCATCGCCGGAACCGGCAAGCCGGGAGCAACGGTGAAGCTGACAGGCGATGTCTCCGGAACCGCAGTTGTGGCCAAGGACGGCAAGTGGTCAGTCACCCTGCCGAGCTCCCTGGTCGAGCCGAACTGGTACGACGTGACAGCCATGCAGACGCTGACCGACTGGTTGGACTCCCCCGAAACCACCAGCGGCTTCACCATTGCCCCGAATGGCCCGGCCATCATGTCCCCGGCCAACGGGACAAAGTTCATCTTCAACAAGGGCCCCTCGGTCATCTCCGGCACCAACGTGGCACAGGCAACTGTCCATGTGACAGTCAATGGCAAGGGCTACGACGCCCTGGTGGACGGAACCGCCTGGAGCGTCACGCTGGATGCGCCCCTGGGCAGCGGAAGCTATGCCATCACCGCAACGCAGCAGTGGGGCGACTTCGCTTCCCTGACCAGCACCTCGGCATTTGTGGTCCAGGCCGAGCCCAAGCCTGAACCCACCACCGCGCCCACCACGCAGCAGCCCACGCCCACCACCCCGGCGCCGACCGCAGCACCCACCACGCCCGCGCCCGGCGGCGGCAACCTGGCCAACACCGGCGCCTCCGGCACCACCATCTTGCTGGGCGCAGCCGGCGGCCTCCTGCTGCTGGGCGGAGTGGCGTTCCTGCTGATCCGCCGCCGGTCCTCGCACTAGGAACCGCAAGCCCCGCCGGGGTTGAAGGCAATGGCTGCGGGTCCCGTTCACGAAGAATGGGACCCGCAGCCGCATTGACTTCACCGGGGACTGGCATGCGGAGGGACAATGGAGCAGGGAGTGAAAAATGAAACGCCAGCATGTGACGGCAGCCGTCCTCGCAGCATCCATGGCAGGAGCCCTCGGCATGAGCGCCTGCAAGCCCGCCGAAGGCCCCGAAACACCCGCCGCCTCACGGTCCGCCAGCGCGGCCGACACCAACAGGCTGCTGCAGCTCAACGATTCCCTGCGCGAAAAACTGGGAGCGGACTACGCAGATTCCTGGATTGAAGGCGCGCAGCTGCACGTGGCCGTAACCAGCGAATCGGCCGCTGCCGTGGTGACCGAGGCAGGCGCGGTTGCCCAGCTTGTCACGCTCGACGCCGCCGCGCTGGAAGCTGCCCTGCAGGCCGTCATGGCCTGGCGAGCGACGCTGCCGGCGGAACTGGGCAACGCCATCCACAAGGTCACCACCAACGGCCGGACCGGCAGCGTGGAGGTGTCCGTGGCCCCCGGCCAGGCCGACGCCGTGAAGGCCGCTGCGGAATTGGACAAGCCGACGGGGGACGTCCCCCTGACGTTCAAGGACTCCCCGGGCCTCGCCACTCCACTGTGACAGCCCCTGCAATGGCTAAGATGACAGCATGATCCATACTTTCAGGGCGCACGACGCCGTTGAACTCGCCGTCCTGGAACGCAGCGGATTCGTTGAGTCCGTGCACATTGGCTCGGCCGTGGTGGTCGCGGCCGACGGCTCCGTCGTCACCGCCCTGGGAGACATCACCGCCCCCATTTACCCGCGTTCCGCAGTCAAGCCCTTCCAGGCCCTGGCAGCCATGCAATCCGGGGTTCCCCTGCGCGGCGCCCAGGTGGCCATTGCGGCGGGCAGCCATTCCGGCTCCCTGGAACACATGGACGTTGTGTCCGGGATGCTCAAGGCGGCCGGCCTGAACGAATCGCATCTGGGCTGCCCCGCCGCCTGGCCCCGGGATTCCACGGCCCGGGCATGGATGGTGCGCACCGAACGGGACCGCTCAAAGCTGGCCATGAACTGTTCCGGCAAGCATGCGGCCTTCCTGTGGGCGTGCACCGAGAACGGCTGGGACCTGCCCGGCTACCTCGAGCCCAACCACCCCATGCAGCGGGCCGTGCGCACCGTCCTGGAGGAATACACCGGCGAACCCATCATGCACACCGGCGTGGACGGCTGCGGGGCCCCCGTCATGGCAGTGACGTTGACGGGCCTGGCACGTGCGTTCAGCACCCTGGCCCTGGCGCCGTCGGACAAGAACGCCAATGCCCGCGCCGCCACGATTGCCACCTCAATGCTGGACTACCCGTGGGCCGTGGAGGGCCACGGCCTGCCCAACACCCAGGTCATGGAGGATCTGGGCATCCTGGCCAAGATGGGCGCCGAAGGTGTCATGTCCATGGCCACCCCCACCGGTGCCAGCGTTGCGGTGAAGATCCTGGACGGCAGCGGCCGCGCCGCCACCCTGGTGGCACTGACCCTGCTGGCCGCCTCGGGCGCCGTGGACATCCCCCCTGTGGCCAAGCTCCTGGGCAAGGTGGTCCCGCCCGTCATGGGCGGCAACAGCCCGGCCGGCAGCCTGCGCCTGGGCCAGGCCGTCAGCGCCCTGCTCAACTGAGCCCTGGCACCCAGCCCGGCCCGCCGCCGTCGTCCCTTCCCGAACTCCCAAGAACACAGGAGCCAACCATGGCCGCCCGACGCCGCATCGACATTGCCGAAGGGAGTGCCGCCCTCGCCGCCTGGCGCGGCGGCGACACCTCCCGCCCCGTGACGGCCATGGCCGTCCGGTACACCCTCGAGGAACTCGCCGCGAAGGCCCCGGGGAACTCCGTGGAGGTGCGCGTTCCGCCGTTCGGGGTCACCCAGTGCATCCCGGGCCCGCGGCACACGCGCGGCACTCCGCCCAATGTGGTGGAGTGCGACGCCGAAACCTGGCTCGCGCTGGTGACCGGCGCCTTGGCGTGGGCGGACGCCGTGGAACGCGGGCACGTGGCGGCCTCCGGGCTACGCGCGGACCTGGCCGCCGAGCTGCCCCTCTAGCCGGCCCGCACCGGCTCCGGGCTGCCTCCAAGCTTGGGCAGGTACCCTAGGGTTTATGACTTCCCAGCCTGACAACACTTCCAGCGTGCCCCGCAAACTCAGCGTCCGCCGCGCCCCGAAGTATGTTCCGTTCCTTGTTGCAGGGGGCCTGGCCGGCATTGCAACAGCCGCCGTTTTTGCCTTCGGCTTCTCTTCCGCCGCCGCCTCATCAGAGGACTTCGACGCCTCAAGCGTCTTTGGTTTGTTCGCCGTGCTGCTGGTGCTGCCGGGCATGGGCCTGGGCGCCATTGCGGCACTGCTGCTGGACCGCCAGGGACGCCGCCACGCCAAGACACTGCTGGTGGAATCGCTCCCGGACGACGAGGGCAACGCCGAGGCCGAGCGGGCGTAGCCCCAGCTCCATGTCCAGCAGCCAGATGCGGTTCGGGCCACACGGCATTACGTGAGACAATTTTTACGTGGCACGCGGAGACGGAAAACTATCCCATGATCTTTTACCCGGCGAAAAGGGACCTCAGGACGCTTGTGGCGTCCTGGGCATCTGGGCACCCGGTGAAGAGGTTGCAAAACTAACTTATTACGGTCTGTACTCGTTGCAGCACCGTGGTCAGGAATCGGCTGGCATCGCGACAAGCGACGGCAACCGAATCAGTGTGTACAAGGACATGGGGCTCGTATCCCAGGTCTTTGACGAACCCACGCTGAACACCCTGACCGGGCACATGGCCGTGGGCCATTGCCGGTACTCCACCACAGGTGCAGCCAACTGGGCCAACGCCCAGCCCACCCTGGGCGCAACGGGCACCGGCACCGTGGCCCTGGCCCACAACGGCAACCTGACCAACTCTGCCGAACTGCATGAGATGGTCATTGCCCGCTACGGCGTCCCCACCTCCGGTGAAATGGCCCAGGGCAACACCACGGACACCGCCCTGGTCACCACCTTGCTGCAGGGCTCCGAGGGCAGCACGCTGGAAGCCACTGCCATGGAGCTGCTGCCCAAGGTCCACGGCGCCTTCTGCTTCGTGTTCATGGATGAACACACCCTTTACGCAGCCCGCGACCCGCACGGCGTGCGCCCGCTCGTCCTTGGCCGCCTCGACAACGGCTGGGTTGTTGCCTCCGAAGGTGCGGCACTGAACACCATCGGCGCCACGCTGATCCGCGAGATCGAACCCGGCGAGTTCATCGCCATCGACGAGGACGGCGTCCGCTCACAGCGCTTCGCCCCCGCCACCCCGGCCGGCTGTGTCTTTGAGTACGTCTACCTGGCCCGTCCGGATGCCACCATTGCCGGGCGCTCCGTGTACGAGTCCCGTGTGGAAATGGGCCGACAGCTGGCCCGCGAAAACCACGCCGAGGCCGACCTTGTCATCCCCGTTCCCGAATCAGGCACCCCCGCCGCGATTGGCTACGCCGAGGAATCCGGCATCCCCTTCGCGCACGGCTTTGTGAAGAACGCCTATGTGGGCCGCACCTTCATCCAGCCCAGCGACACCCTGCGCCGCCTCGGCATCAAGCTCAAGCTCAACGCCCTGGACTCGGTGATCCGCGGCAAGCGCATTGTTGTAGTGGATGACTCGATCGTCCGCGGCAACACGCAGCGCGCCGTGGTGCGCATGCTGCGCGAGGCAGGCGCCGCCGAGGTCCACGTGAAGATCTCCTCGCCGCCGGTGCGCTGGCCATGCTTCTACGGCATCGACTTCGCCTCCCGGGCAGAGCTGATCGCCAACGGTGCAGCCATTGACGAGATTGCCAAGTCCATTGGCGCCGACTCCCTGGAGTACATTTCCGAGGACGGCATGATCAACGCCACCGAGCAGCCGCGTGAACGCCTCTGCACGGCCTGCTTCACGGGCACGTACCCCATTGAACTTCCCAGCAGCGACCGCCTGGGCAAGAACCTGCTCGAGCGCACCGCCCCGGGCGACGCCACCACCTCCACCGGCTGCGACCCGGGACCTGACTCGGAAATGGAAGCCCTCCTGACCGATCAAGACCGCACCGCATCCGACGGTTCCTAGAGAAATCGTAAGAAAGAGACGCCATGACCAACGCCTCCCATGATTCGGCCGCACAGGCAATCACCTACGCCAGCGCCGGTGTTGACACCGAAGCAGGCGACCTCGCCGTCGAACTGATGAAGGAAGCCGTCAAGGCAACCCACGGACCGTCAGTTGTGGGCGGCTTCGGCGGGTTCGCCGGCCTCTACGACGTCTCCAAGCTGCTGACCTACAAGAAGCCGTACCTGGCCACGTCCACCGACGGTGTCGGCACCAAGGTTGCCATCGCCCAGGCCATGGACATCCACGACACCATTGGCTACGACCTCGTGGGCATGGTTGTCGATGACATCGTTGTGGTTGGCGCCGAGCCGCTGTTCATGACCGACTACATCGCCACCGGCAAGGTCGTCCCGCAGCGCGTGGCCGACATTGTCCGCGGCATCGCCGGCGCCTGCAAGGTTGCCGGAACGGCCCTGGTGGGCGGCGAGACTGCCGAACACCCCGGCCTGCTGGCCCCGGATGAGTACGACGTCGCAGGTGCTTGCACCGGAGTCGTCGAGGCCGATTTGCTGCTGGGTCCGGAACGTGTGCGCGAAGGCGATGTCATCATCGGCATGGCCTCCTCGGGCCTGCACTCCAACGGCTACTCGCTGGTCCGCCGCGTCATCAACCACGCAGGCTGGGCCCTTGACCGCCAGGTTTCCGAGCTGGGCCGCACGCTCGGCGAGGAGCTCCTGGAGCCCACCCGCGTGTACGCCGCCGACTGCCTGGACTTGACCCGCTACCTGCCGGTCACCCAGGAAAAGGCCGTTCACGGCTTCAGCCACATCACCGGTGGCGGCCTCGCAGCCAACCTGGCCCGCGTTCTGCCGCAGGGCCTCATCGGCACCGTGGACCGCTCCACCTGGAGCCTGCCGGCCATCTTCAACCTGGTCTCCCAGCTGGGCAACGTTCCGCTGGCCGATCTTGAGCGCACGCTGAACCTCGGCGTGGGCATGGTGGCAGTGGTTTCCGCCGACGCCGCCGACGACGCCATTGCGCGCCTGAACTCCCGCGGCCTGCCATCATGGGCCATGGGCACTGTCACGGCCGAGGCATCCGACTCGGACAAGACCGGATCCGACTACACGCAGGGCGCCAAGGGCGTCAACGGCGGCGCCGTCCGCCTGGTGGGCAACTACGCTTCATAGGAACAACTTCGGACGGCGTTTGCGCAAAGGGCGGGTGGTCCACCACCCGCCCTTTGCGCAAACGCCGTCCTTTTTGCGTCTTCATTGAGGCGGCGGCACCATATCCGGGAACAACAAAATCCCCACACGTCGCCTCAGCTCATTCGCTGGGGGTCGTGCAGGGTTTGTTGAGTATGTTGCGACGAGCGGTCCTAGCCTATGCGGCGGGAGTCCACATCGTCGTCGTCCTCAAACTGATCCGCATACTTGTCTTCGTACGCCGAGTAGTCCGGCTCTGCCGGTACCTCAACATGATGGCTCGGGGCTCGCCGAGTGGTTCCACCGAGCTCCTTCTGCAGAGCTGAATAGTCAGTGCTCGGGGAGTAGTACTTGATGTCCCGAGCCTGCTTGGTTGCCTTCGCCTTTTGACGGCCGCGCCCCATGGCGTGACCCCCTTTTACACTTGGACCGGAGGTGGTCGCTCGGGCTAAGAGCGAGGCTCCGGAATATTCGGTCAATTTGTCGTAGTCCTAGATTACATGAGTTCTGCCCCGACCGTGTCCCACCATGGGCTGTTCTGCCCATAGCCAAACGCCAAATTGGGGGTGCTGTCGGCGCATTGTTCGGTAGAGTCACGTGTAAGAGGGGCATTTGTTCCCTGGGCAGGGCACGTCCCGGGCGGTCACACAAGGGCCCCGGGGGCGTGGGCCGCCACCACAAGCACGAGTCTTTGCGCAGGCACCGCGGCGCAGCACGGAAGGTTAGACCCCATGAACGAGAGCAGCAACGCCAACGATCAGGGCTCCACACAAGGCCCTCCGCCCGAGCCGGCTGAGCCGGAAATGCCAGCACCTGCCGAGCCCGTCATTTCCGGCGCGGACTACGAGTTCGCCGAACCCCAGCTGGGTGCCGCGGAAATCAGCGACGACGTTGCCGAAACCGTCGACCTGGAAGCCGCCGAGGCCGAGGCCGCCCTGGTTGAGCACGAGGCTGAACTCGCTGCGCAAAGCGTTTCTTCGCCCGCAGAGGCCGCCGCGTCGAAGGCTGCGGCCGCAGGTTCAGCAGCTGCCACGGCTCAGGCACCTGCCGGCGACACGGCAGATTCGGCTCCTGCCGGGGACACCGCGGAATCCGCCGAAGACATCGACTGGGACAGCGCCCCGACAGTCATGCGCACCGACTTCTCGAAGCCGCCTGTCGCCACCAATCCCTGGACGCAAGCCCCGGCAGATGCCGCCCCGCAGGACGCGGCCCAGCCGGTGGCCGATGCGGCGCCCGCACCTGCCAATGCGGCAGCCACCGCTGTTCCCGCTTCACCGGAAACCGGGGCCGATGCGGCGCCCGACGCGAAGCCCCAGTCCCCCGAGCTTCCTGCCACTCCCCCCACTGCCGGGACCGATTCCCAGCTTCCGGCCGGTGACGCCTCGCAGGAACCGCACGACGCCGGTGCTGCCGCGGCTGGCGCAGGCACGGCTGCGGCTGCGGCCACTGCCAGCATCCCGGCAGCCCCCGGCGCCGCCCCGCACATTGGGCCAGGCGTCGATGCCGGGCACGGTTGGCGCCGCCCGGAAACCCCGTGGCAGCCCAAGGCCGGCGGCTGGCAGTCCCCGGCACAAGTTGCCCGCGGCGCAGCCGATGCGGCATCCCTCGCGGCCGCCCGCGAGGCTGCAGGCCAAGCTGCGAGCCAAGGCCAGGAAGCACCCCAGGGAGTCCCCGCATCCGGCAGCACGCCGGCCCAGCCCGCCGCCGGCCCCGGCGCCGTAGGCGCACCCAATGCACCCGCAGCCCCCTACGGACAGCAGCCCCAGGGCGGCCACGCACCGTTCGTCGTCCCCGGCGCGCCGGCCCCGTATGGCCAGCAGCCAGTGGCACAGTCCAGCCAGCAGCCGGGCGTCCAGCAGCCCTACGGCCAGCCCGGCGCCACGGCTGGACAGGCTGCCGGCCAGCCAGCAGGACAACCCGCCGGACAGCCCCCGTACGGTGCGCCGACCCAACACGGGGCCGCACCCTTTGGCGCCGTCCCGAATGTCGGTGGCCCGAATGCGGGCGGCCCGAATGCGGGCGGCCCGGGTGTTCCCCCCGTTCCCGGCTACCCCGGCTCCCCCCAGGGGCAGGGCTACCCGGGCGCGCCGCAGGGCCCGGGTGGACCCCAAGGCCCCGGCGGACCCGGCTACCCCCAGGGCCCGGGCGGGCCCCAGGGGCCCGGCGCCCCCGGCAACGGCCGGAAGAAGCTGTTCATCATCCTGGGCATTGCCGTGGCGGGGCTGGCACTGGTCGGCCTGTTTGTGTGGCTCCTGCTCAGCTTTATTCTTGGCAACATCAACAAGGACACGGCCAACCCCCGCCCGGTGGAAACGCTGCAATCCCAGGAGGGCTCCACCGAGGGCCAGCCCAGCGATGAGCCTGCCGCCACGGATTCCTCCGACGGAGCCGACGACGGCGTGATCCTCCCGGCCCTGTCACCCCTGAAGTGGCTGCAGGACGACTGCCTGCGCAGCTTCAAGAACGCCTCCACCCCGGCCGATGTGGTGCTGTGCAGCAGCCCCCACAATGCCCAGCTGGTGGGGACCTACTACTACGGCGACGACGACGAGTTCCCCGGCGCCGATGCACTCAAGGCCAAGGCCGCCGAGGTCTGCGACGCCGTGGAGCTCACCTCAGCAGCCTCCGACATGAAGACGCTGAAGCAGTCCACCGCCTACCCGTCCGAAAGCACCTGGAATGACAATGACGACCGCCGCGTGGACTGCCTGGTCCATGACACCCGGGAGGGCAACCCCCTGGAGACGTCGCTGACCAAGTAGCACCCCAGGCACAACAAAAGTGGCCCGGGGGGGGGGGCCCCGGGGGGGCCCGCCCCCCCCCCCCCGGCGCCCCAAAGAGGGCGCCCGCCCCCC
>NZ_JANKZF010000026.1 GCF_027568515.1 Arthrobacter sp. HY1533
AACCCCGGCCCCCGGGCCTGGCACCGGGTATCAACCCGGGCCCCCCCCCCGGGGCCACTTTTGTCCCGGCACCGACAGCAGTGCGCCGCCATCCCGGCGGCTGCCAGCTGCTACATCCGGCTCACGGTCAGGCCGGCGCTGGACGCCGAGTCCATGTCCAGCTCGTCGAAGTCGGCGGCCGTGTCCACCCGGACGGTGTCGCCGTCGGTGATGTTGCCGGCCAGGATTTCCCTGGCCAGGCGGTCGCCGATCTGGCGCTGGACCAGGCGGCGCAGCGGGCGTGCCCCGTAGGCGGGGTCGTAGCCGGTGAGGGCCAGCCACGCCTTCGCAGCATCGCTCACGTCCAGGGTCAGGCGCCGTTCGTGCAGCCTGGAAGCCAGCGCCTGAACCTGCAGGTCAACAATCTTCGACAGCTGCTCCACGCTCAGGGCATCAAACATGACGATCTCATCGAGCCGGTTCAGGAACTCCGGCTTGAACGAGGACTCCACCACGGACATGACGGCCGCGTGCTTCTGCTCCTCGTTCAGTGAGGGGTCCACCAGGAACTGCGAGCCGAGGTTGCTGGTCATCACGATGATGACGTTGCGGAAGTCCACGGTGCGTCCCTGCCCGTCGGTGAGCCGTCCGTCGTCGAACACCTGCAGCAGGATGTCGAAGACCTCGGGGTGGGCCTTCTCCACCTCATCGAGCAGCACCACGGAGTACGGACGACGGCGCACGGCCTCGGTGAGCTGCCCGCCCTCGTCGTAGCCCACGTATCCCGGAGGGGCGCCGACCAGCCGCGAGACCGAGTGCTTCTCCGAGTACTCGCTCATGTCGATGCGGATCATGGCGCGTTCGTCGTCGAAGAGGAAGTCGGCCAGTGACTTGGCCAGCTCCGTCTTGCCAACGCCCGTGGGCCCAAGGAACAGGAAGGATCCCGTGGGACGGTCGGGGTCGCTGATGCCCGCCCTGGCGCGGCGCACGGCGTCGGACACGGCCGTCACCGCGGAGGACTGGCCGATCAGGCGCGAGCCCAGGACCTGCTCCATCTGCAGCAGCTTCTGGCTTTCACCTTGCAGCATGCGCCCGGCGGGGATGCCGGTCCAGGCCGAAATGACCTCTGCGATGTCGTCCGCCGTGACCTCCTCGGCCACCATGAGCTCGGGCTTGTCGATGGACTCCTCCTCGGCGGCGGCCGCCTCCAGCTCGCGCTGCAGGGCCGGCATTTCGCCGTAGAGGATCCTCGAGGCCTGCTCCAGGTCGCCGTCGCGCTGGGCCTTGTCGGCCACGGAGCGCAGCTCATCCAGCTTGGCCTTCAAGTCACCAACCCGGTTCAGCCCCGCCTTTTCCGCTTCCCAGCGTGCGTTGAGCCCGGCCAGTTCCTCCTTCTTGTCGGCCATGTCGGCGCGCAGCGCTTCCAGGCGTTCAATCGAGGCGGGATCGCTTTCCCCGCTCAGGGCCAGCTCCTCCATGGTCAGCCGGTCAACGGCGCGGCGCAGCTGGTCGATCTCCTCCGGTGCGGAGTCGATCTCCATGCGCAGCCTCGACGCGGCCTCATCCATCAAGTCGATGGCCTTGTCCGGCAGCTGCCGGCCGCTGATGTAGCGGTTGGACAGCGTGGCGGCGGCAACCAGGGCGGAGTCCGCGATGGCCACCTTGTGGTGGGCCTCGTAGCGTTCCTTCAGGCCGCGCAGAATGCCGATGGTGTCATCGACGCTCGGCTCGCCCACGAAAACCTGCTGGAATCGGCGCTCCAGCGCCGGGTCCTTTTCAATGTTTTCGCGGTACTCATCCAGCGTCGTGGCGCCGATCAGGCGCAGCTCGCCGCGGGCCAGCATGGGCTTGAGCATGTTGCCGGCGTCCATGGCGCCCTCGGAGGCACCCGCACCAACCACTGTGTGGATCTCGTCAATGAAGGTGACGATCTGCCCGTCGGAGGCCTTGATTTCCTCCAGGACGGCCTTCAGGCGCTCCTCGAACTCGCCGCGGTACTTGGCACCGGCCACCATGGCGGCCAGGTCAAGGCTGATGAGCGTCTTGCCGCGCAGGGACTCGGGCACGTCGCCGGCCACCATGCGCTGGGCCAGGCCCTCCACGACGGCGGTCTTGCCCACGCCGGGTTCGCCGATGAGCACCGGGTTGTTCTTGGTGCGGCGGCTCAGCACCTGGACCACGCGACGGATTTCGCTGTCACGGCCGATCACGGGGTCAAGCTTGCCGGAACGGGCAATGGCTGTCATGTCCACGCCGAACTTTTCCAGCGCCTCGAAGGTGTTCTCGGGATCGGGCGTGGTGACCTTGCCGTCGCCGCGCACGGTGGGCAGCGCGGCATCGAGCGCGGCCCGGGTGGCACCGGCCTTGCGCAAGGCACTTCCTGTTGCTCCGGCGTCGTCCGCCAGGCCCAGGAGCAGGTGTTCGGTGGAGACGTAGCTGTCCCCCATGCGCTCGGCAACCTGCTGGGCGGCCTGGACCACCATGAGGGTGTTGCGGCTGAGCTGGGCCTGGGCCACGGAAGTGCCGGACGACGACGGGAGGTTGCGGATGGCGGCACTGGCACCGACACTGACCTCATCGGGGTCGACCCCGGCGGCCTTCAGCAGCGCCACCGCAACGCCCTGGCGCTGGTCCATCAGGGCCTTGAGCAGGTGGGCGGGCTCGACCGTGGGGTTGCCGGCGGTCGATGCGTTCATGGCGGCGGCGGAAAGAGCCTCCTGGCTCTTCGTGGTGAACTTGGCGTCCAAGAGAGATCCTTTCTTTGGGCGTTGACGTTGTGGGCGACTCATGGCCTGCAAAGTTGAGTCTACTACGCTCAACTTACGAATTGGGGAAGTTATTCCCTCAATTTTTTCTTGTTGACATTGACGCAACGTCAACCTTTAGAGTTCTTTGCATGAGCACCGAAGAGAACCCGGCGGACTGGTCAATCCAGCACATTGCGGCGCTGGCGGGCACCACGAGCCGCACCCTGCGGCACTACGACACGATCGGCCTGCTGGCACCGAGCCGAATTGCCGGCAACGGCTACCGGCACTACGACCAGCAGGCCCTGGTGAGGCTGCAGCGGATCCTGCTGCTGCGCGAACTCGGGCTGGGACTTCCGGCCATTGCGGAGGTGCTCACGGCGGAAACCTCCGCAACGGATGCCCTGCGCACGCACGTGGAGTGGCTGCGGGGCGAGCAAGAAAGGCTGGGGCGGCTGATCGCCTCGGTGGAGAAGACCATTTCTGCACAATCACAAGGAGGAAGCATCATGGCCAAGGACATGCTTGACGGATTTGACCACACCGCACACAAGGATGAGGTGGAACAGCGCTGGGGCAAGGAGGCATATGCACGCAGCGATGCGTGGTGGCGCGGCATGGATGCCTCGGAGCAGGCAGCCTGGAAGGGACGCGTTGCGGAGTTGGGCAGTGACTGGATTGCCGCCTTTTCCAGCGGCATTGCGCCGGAATCCCCCGATGCGCAGGAGCTGGCGAGGCGCCACGTTGAGTGGCTTTCCTCGATTCCGGGCACTCCGGCAGCCACGGCAGGCGGCGACGTGCGCGGCTACGTTCTGGGATTGGCGGAAATGTATGTTGCAGATCCGCGTTTCAGCGCCAACTACGGCGGCACCGAGGGTGCCAGCTTTGTCCGGGACGCCCTGGGCACTTACGTGGAAAGGGAACTGTAGGCATCGTTGCGGCACATTCCACGATTCCCTGGCCCTCCGCCAAAAGGATGATTTTTCGCACCGTCCCGGTGGATGCCATGAGGTGGCCGCCTCAAAGAGGATGGAAACAGCGCAGCTCGCAGTCACGGGCTGCGCTGCTTGGGGCTACACGCGGAGGAAAGGTGCCAAACACTATGCAGATCAAGTCACACTGGAGGATGGTTGCGCTCGTCGCGCTGCCGCTGGCATTGGCGGGATGTGTGGACCAGCCTGCACCGCCGGCCACAACAGTTCCGGTCCAGGGTTCCACCGCGCCGACACCAACAATGGAAGCAACAGCCATGCCTACACCCACCCCGACCGTGCCAGGCAATCCGGGCCTGGACCAGGCACAGCTTGACGCCCAGCTTCGCGAGGCGGCATGGGCGAACGACGTCGAGGCCGCCGGGCGGCTCATTGCCTGGGGCGCCAATGTCAACGCGAAGGACGGCACAATGCAGTCCCCCTACCTGATTGCCACGAGTGAGGGATCCGTGGAATTCCTGCGCCTGACGCTGGCCCACGGTGCCAATGTCAAGGATCTGGACAGCTGGAACGGCACCGGCCTGATCCGGGCCGCGGAGCGCGGCCACTGGGAAGTCATCGGTGAATTGATCCAGGCAGGCGTCCCGCTGGACCACGTGAACCGGGTGGGATATCAGGCCATCCACGAGGCCGTCTGGTTTGGCCGCGACGATGCGAGCTATCACGCGACCGTGCGGGTGCTTGTGGCCGGGGGCGTCCAGTTCAACGTTCCTTCGGTGAACGAGGGCCTCACCCCCGCGCAAATGGCCGCCAGCAAGGGCTTCCCCGGGCAGTCGGCCGTATTGGCGGCCCTCACCCAGGCACCAGTTCCGACGGACCCTGCCGCCGCCCTCCTCGCAGCCGCCAAGTCGGGGGATGCCAATGCGGCCACCCTCGCGCTCCGCGCCGGGGCAAACCCCGGCCTGCAGAATTCGGACGGCAAGACACCGCTGGAGGTCGCCGAGGCTGCCGGAAACGTGCAAGTTGCCCAGCTTGTCGGCGCCCTCTGCACGGCCTGCCGCTGACAGGCCGGCACGGGCGGGCGCCTGCGTAAACTAAGGGCCATGATCTTCATCGATCCGCCATTTTGGCCCGCGCACGGGACAGTGTTCTCACACTTGATCTCCGACACCTCCGTGGCGGAACTCCACGCCTTTGCCGCGGCCCACGGCGTCACGGAACGGGCCTTCGACCTGGACCACTACGACGTTCCAGAACGGTTGTATGCCGAGCTCGTGGCGGGCGGCGCAGTGCCGCTCTCGGGCAAGGAACTTGCCCGCACCCTGATGGCCTCCGGGTTGCGCATCAAGGCAAAGTACCGGGTGAAGTCCGTGGCGTCGGTGCTGGAACTGCGCTGGAACGCCTTGATGCCCGGCGAGCCGGAACTGGGCGCTGAGCTGCTGGACCGGTGGAACGAATCCCACCGCCACTACCATTCGGCGACCCACCTTCTGGCGGTCCTAGAGGCACTGGATGCGCTGACGGGACGCAGTGTGCCCCGCACCGTGGCCTTGGCGGCATGGTTCCATGACGCCGTCTACAACGGGACGGCCACCGACGAAGAGGATTCCGCAGTTTTGGCACAACAGTGCCTAAAAGATCTACTGCCGCCTGATGAAGTCGCGGAAATTGCCCGCCTGGTCAGGCTGACAGCAAGCCACTCCCCCGCATCCACGGACAGCGGCGGTCATCTCCTGTGCGACGCCGACCTTGCCATCCTGGGCTCCCCCGCAGACGGCTATGCCCGCTACATTGCGGGGGTTCGGCAGGACTACGCCCACGTTTCGGAGGGCGACTTTGCCAAGGGCAGGGCAGCAGTTCTGCGCCAGTTGCTGGACCTGGATCCACTGTTCCACACGGAAAGGGGCCGGGAACTGTGGGCTGCCCAGGCGCAGGAAAACCTCAGTGGTGAACTGGCCAGAATCCTCGACCGACCCGGCCGTTATGGCACGGACGGGCCAAAAAGGGGACGTTAGGCTGGCTGCATGGACCCCAATGACCTGACCAGCTGGCCCGAATTCGCTGCCCTGCCCCTCGGCGAGTTCGCCTTTCCGGGACCATTGCGGGACCAGCTTGTGGCCGCAATTCTGGACGGATCCAAAACCTCCACCACGGCCACGCTCATTGAGTTCGAAGTGGAGAAGGAGGAGCTTCCCCGTGCGGGCAGCAGGGAAGTGGTGGTGGACTCCGCCGGCAGGGGCGTGGCTGTCATTGAGCTGACTGAGGTCCGCACTTCACGTCTGGCGGAGGTGGACCTGCAGCATGCCGTTGACGAGGGCGAGGGCTACACGTCCGTGGCCCAGTGGCGGGCGGGCCATGAGGAATTTTGGCACTCGCCCGAGATGCGGGATGCCATGGGTGACCCGGGGTTCACCGTGGAAGACACCACCATGCTGGTGCTGCAGCGCTTCAAGGTCATTGCCCGCCTGCCATAGCCACAGCAGGCGCCGGCCCGTACGGCGGTTGCTGGGCCCACTTCACCCACGTGGCCGTCGCCGAGTACCGCACCCTTCACCTGGGAACTTCGACCCGCAATAGTTATCAGAATTCTCCTGCCGGCGCAGCCGGATAATCTGGGGGCATGGCTTCGAAGAATGCACCCCGCGCACCCCGGCTCACTCCCCTGGACCTGCATGACCTGGTGGACAACGACGACGCCTTCTTTGGCCCGGGCGACACCTACGACGGCCAGCGTTTTGACCGGCCATCCTTTGACAACGCCAACCTGACCTCCACCGATTTCCTCGAATGCGAGCTCAACGGCCCCACCCTCAACGAGGCGGAACTGCGCGGTGTGCGCTTCCGCGGCACCGTGCTCAACGACAGCTTTGCCCCGGTCCTGACGGGCGCCCGGACCAGCTGGCGGGACACGGAAATCACGTCCCCCCGCTGGGGTTCGGCCGAACTGTACGACAGCAGCTGGCAGTCGGTGCGGATCGACGGCGGGAAGATTGACTTCCTGAACCTGCGCGCCGCCAAGATCATCGACCTGCAGATCAGCGACGCCATCATTGGCGAGCTGGACCTCGGCGGGGCCAACATCAACCGGATGGCACTGAAAAACTGCCGGATCGGCACGCTCGACCTGCAGCAGGCCACGCTGAAGGACCTTGACCTGCGCAGCACCGACTTCCGCACCCTCAACGGCATTGGTTCCATGGCCGGCGTCGTGGTTGACGACTACCAGCTGGGACTTCTGGCCCCCATGCTCGCGGCGCACCTGGGCATCACCGTCGCCTAAGCCGCGCGTCCGCCAGCACTGCCAGCGAACTGCCAGCCGCGCACCCCTTGTCCTGCGCACCCAATTGCAGGAGCATTCTTCATGAATCCACCCGCCAGAACCCCTCCCCGCGGGGCGAGCCGGCATCCACACGGAAGGCAGGAACACCATGAAGACCATGAACTTGGGCAGCCAGGGCCTGGAAGTTTCCACCGAGGGCCTCGGCGCCATGGGCATGAGCGCGTTTTACGGACAAAGGGACGACGTCGAATCCTCCGCCACGCTGAACCGCGCCCTTGACCTTGGGGTCACGTTGATCGACACCGCCGAAATCTACGGGCCGTTCCTCAATGAGCAGCTCATCGCCCAGGCGATCGGGCACCGCCGTGACGAATATTCACTCGCCACCAAGTTTGGCAGCGAAGTCAGCGACGCCGGCGAACGCGGCCCCGTGAACGGAAGCCCGGCCTATGCGCGCAGGGCCCTGGAACGTTCCCTGCGCAACCTGCAGACCGAGACGGTGGACCTCTACTACCTGCACCGGGTGGACCCCCACACGCCCATCGAGGAAACGGTCGGTGCCATGGCCGAGTTCGTCAAGGAGGGCAAGGTGCGTTACTTGGGCCTGTCCGAGGCCGCTCCGGAGACCGTCCGCCGGGCCCATGCAGTCCACCCCATCAGTGCCCTGCAGACCGAATACTCCATTTTTGAGCGCGAGCCCGAGGGCAACGGCGTACTCGACACCGTCCGCGAACTCGGCATCGGATTTGTGGCCTATTCGCCGCTGGGCCGCGGCTTTTTGACCGGCAAGATCAGCACCCCGGACGATCTGCCGGAGGGCGACTGGCGCCGCACCTTGCCCCGCTTCACACCCGAGAACCTCTCGGCAAATCTGCAACTGGTGGGGCGGATCCAAGAACTGGCCAGAGCCAAGGGCGTCACCGCAGGCCAGCTGGCCTTGGCCTGGGTGCTGGCCAAGGGTGTGTGCGCCATCCCCGGCACCAAGCGCCGAAGCTACCTTGAGGAAAACGTGGCGGCGGCGGACCTCGAGCTCTCCCTGACGGAGCTGGCCGCGTTGGATGCAGCCGCGCCGGCTGGTGGCACCGCCGGCACACGGTACGACGAGTTCGGGCTGAAGTCCGTGTACAAGTAGGGCCGGCGGAGCTAGCGGACCAGCGTGACCCCCATGGTGGCCAGCACCCCAAACGCGGTGCCCCACAGGATAATTGAGATGACCTGCCACAGGATCACGGCATTCTTGGGTGCACCAAAGGAGATCATGGCCACCGAGGTGATCTGGCTGGGCAGGATGGTGGGCCCCACCAGGCTGACTCCCGCCACACCGAACTTGTCGAACGCTGCCCGCAACTTGGCCCGTCGCGGCGTCATTTCCTTCGGCGTCTTGCCCGCGGAAACCTTGGCCCTCACACCATGGGCGGCCAGCACAAAGACCAGCAGCGAGACAATATTTCCCACCACGGCCGCGGCAATGGCAAGCACCGGGTTCACGCCGGACACCACTCCCAAAACGGCACCAAAGTAGGACTCGACGAAGGGGATGGCCGCGACCAGCAGCACCCCCAGCCACTGAAACATCGGGGGAAGGGACGTGGTGAAGGCCTGCAGTGACTCGATCATGGTGGCTGCTCTCTCTACTGATGGTTTGTTGTTGCTTCAATCCTTCCGCACCCTCCCCCGCCGGCACAGTGCGCCCCTGTCACCAGTTCCCCGTGCGCTTTTGCATGCCCGTCCATGACAAATGTCATTGCCCTAGACTGAAGCCCATGTCCGCACCCGCCACCCCAGAAATTCCGCACCCTTCCGCCAGCCCGGGCCGGAGCGTGCGCACCACCTGGACGTACACCTTGGGCTCAATAGTCTTTGTCCTGGCGGTTCTGGACGCCATGCTTGTCAGCCTGGTGCTCGAGGGCTTCACGGCCGGGAACGACGCCGGCTCCTGGCTCCTGCTCGCGGCGCTCCTGCTGTCCGTGGCAACCCAGCTGCGCTACTGCTGGTTCCTGCGCGCAGGCCTGGGCGGCGGCCTCCCCGGCGCGGGCTGGACTGTGGCCCTGCTGCTGCCCGCGGCCGCCGTGTGGGCCATGGGGTTCGGCAGCGCCGGCAGCTCACTTACGCATGCCGTTCCCCTGTGGCTGGCCTTCTCCCTGCTTGCCTGCCTGGTGCCGCCGCGGCTACGGTGGTGGGTCCTGGCCGCCGGCTTGGGCCTGGCGCTCCTGCCCGCCGCGCTCCAGCAGGGTGCCGCCCAGGTGGCGGGGGCCTTGCCGGACGACGACGCCTCCCGCATGCTGCTGGTGTACGCCGCCCTGACGCCGTTCATGGTCATCACGAGCCTGTGGTGGTGGCGCGTCGTGGTCGAACTGGACAGGCACCGGCTTGCTGCCGGAGAACTCGCCGTGGCCCGGGAGCGGCTTCGCTTCGCGGCAGACCTGCACGACATCCAGGGCCACCACCTGCAGGTCATCGCCCTGAAGTCCGAGCTCGCCGAACGGCTCCTGACCAGCAACCCCGAGGCGGCACGTGAAAACATTCACGAGACCCGACTGATCGCCAAACAGGCCCTTGAGGAAACCCGCTCGCTGGTGTCCGGATACCGGTCGGCATCCCTTGAAAATGAGTTGGAAAACGCCCGCGAGGTGCTCTCGGCAGCCGGCGCCAGTTGCGAACTGCAGCTGGCGCCCGTCCCGGCTGATCCCGCCACCCACAAGGCACTGGCCATGGCCGTGCGGGAGGCAACCACCAACATTCTGCGGCACAGCGATGCCACGGCAGCCTCCATCACGGTGGCCGCAACGCCGTCGGGGGTGTCCCTGTCGATCGGCAACAACGGCGCCCCGTCCGCAGCTGCCGGCACGGGCACCGGCCTGCTCGGCCTGCGCGAACGGCTTGAAGCCCTGGGCGGCACACTTGAAACGACCCTGGACGGCGACCGCTTTGAGCTGGCTGCATGGGTCCCCAGCAAAGGAAACCTCTCATGAGCGTTGCACCAGGCACGGGCCGCATCCGGCTGCTGCTGGCCGACGACGAACACCTCATCCGCGGTGCCTTGGAGGCACTGTTGGGGCTGGAACCGGACATTGAACTGGTGGCCAGTGCGGACAACGGGCTCACAGCCGTGGAGCTGGCACAATCCACAACACCGGACATCTGCCTGCTCGATTTGGAAATGCCTGGCGCCGACGGGCTGGAGGCCGCCGCGCGGATCCTGGCCACCGTCAACACCCGGGTCATCATCGTCACCCGCCATGCCCGCCCCGGCGTGCTGCGCCGGGCGCTGGCATCGAAGGTCTCCGGGTTCGTCCCGAAGTCCACGCCAGCACAGGAGCTGGCCGTGGTGATCCGGGCAGTCGCGGCGGGCAAGCGCTACATTGACCCCGAGATTGCCGCTGCCGCACTGACGGCTGAACGCTCGCCGCTGACCGACAGGGAACTTGAGGCCCTGCGCGTCAGCCGGTCCACCACCAGCGTGGCGCAAATTGCACAGCAGCTGCACCTGGCCCCGGGCACGGTGCGCAACTACCTGTCCTCGGCCATGATGAAGCTCAACGCCGTTTCCCGGCATGAGGCCGCGGAGAAGGCATGGCAGCAGGGCTGGATCTAGGCACGGGCCACCCCGTCCGCCCGGCGGGCCACCCCGTCCACACAGTGGTCACACCCGGACACCCCGGCCCGGCAGGGCTAAGCTCTTGATGTGATGACACGTCCTACCTCTTCGGAATTTGTTCTTGCCCGCCGTGGTGTTGCCGGCCACCGCCAGTACCGCATCCCAGCCCTGGCCGTGTCCACCAAGGGCACCATCCTCGCCGCCTACGACGGCCGCCCCAATCTGGACGACCTCCCCAACCCGATCGACCTGCTGCTGCGCCGCAGCACCGACAACGGGCTCACGTGGGGGCCTCAGCAGACTGTCCGCACGGGATCTGGACTGGACGGCTACGGCGATCCCAGCCTGCTCATCGACACCGAGACCGGCCGCATTTTCATGTTCCACGCCGCCGGGACCCACGCAGGATTCTTCGAGGCTGCCCCGGGGCTGGAAGACCAGGACGCCATCCAGCACGCGGACCTGAGCTACTCCGACGACGACGGCGCCACCTGGGCGCACCGCCGGCTCACCCCCATGCTCAAGGGCGCAGGCGTTACAGGGCTTTTTGCGGCCGCCGGCGCCGGCATCCAAATCCACAACGGCCCGTTCAAGGGCCGCCTCGTCCAGCAGTTTGTGCTGCTGCACGAGGGCGAAATCAAGGCGGCCAGCGCCTACAGCGACGACCACGGCGAGAGCTGGACGCTGGGTGAATTCATCGCCGGCGCGAATGAAAACAAGGTGGTGTGCCGCGCTGACGGCAGCCTGCTGATGCACTCCCGCGCCACTCCGCACCGGCTCACGGCCGTCTCCACCGACGGCGGCCACCGCTACACCCCCGCCCAGCCGCACCTGGAGTTGCCGGACCCCAGCGACAACGGCTCCGTGGCCCGCTTCGACGGCCTCCCCAATGTGGCAACCCTGGCCGGGAAGGAGACGGATAACTGGCTCATCGCCACCCACAACCACGATCCCCTCCTGCGCCGCAACACCCTCCTGAAACTCTCGCAGGACAACGGCGCAAGCTGGCCATTCGCCGTCGAACTGTGCGGCGGAAGCTCGCAGTATTCCACGGCCGCGCGCCTGCCGGACGGGCGCATTGGGGTGCTGTACGAGCGCCAGGGCTACCAGGAAATCGTTTTTGCCACGGTGGATCCGCAGGAACTGATGGCCTCCCCCGCCGCAGCCTTGAGGCACGACGGCGGCACCTCCTACTCCGGTGGCGTCGCCCTGGACGTGGTGCTGCGTTCCATCACGCCAGGCCGGCCCGCCGTGTGGGAGAGCGTCGGGGACAGCTTTGTGCTCACGCAGACCGACGGCGACTGGGACCCGGCTGCTTGGAAGGAAGTGGGCCAGGGCTACTCCGAGGACGCCCCGCAGGTGCTGTCCAACCGCGAGTCGCAAGACTTGAACTACGGCGCAGTGGTGCCGGGCTACAAGACCGGGGACGTGCTGGCGTTTGCCGGTCGGGTTGCCAACGGTGGGACCGCTGAGGTTGAAGTGGCGGTGCATCTAGAGGGCGGAACAGCCGTCCTGGCACAGGAAACGCTGCAGCCGGGCGCCGTCCGCGGCTTCACGGCCAATGCCACCGTTTCCGCGGAGGATGTGGCGGCCGGCTCGCTGGCCGTGGCCTTCCGGCTGGACGCCGGGACAGGCACCGCATGGCGCCGTTTCGGCTTCGACATGGCAACAGGGGACGTCAGCGAGGACTGAGGCTGTTGCCGGGCCGGACGGCTACTGCTTGGGCTGCTTGCCGTCGAAGTCGTCCAGGGCGCGGGCGATGGACTGTTTGGCGTGGGCTGCCTTGTGGGTGGCCGTGAGGGTCTCGACCGTGACGCTGAAGCCTGCCGCCCGGGCCTGCAATTGGGTGAGGGCGTCCACCAGCATGGCCTCCTGCTCGGCCAGCGCGTCACGTTGGGACAGCAGGTCTGCCAGTTGCCCGCCCATGATGAGGTGGCGGTTCATCACGGACAGTGCGGCCGACTCGTCCCCGTCCACCCGGGACTTTTCCGCCTGCACCTCCAACGCAGCCATGGCCTTTTCAAGGTCCGAGGCCTGCAGGTCCAGCCGCTGCCGGCTCACGGAAACATCGGCCACGCCCCGGCGCATCTTTTGCACGGCGGCCTGCTGCTTGAGCCGGGCCTCGCCCAAGGTGAGCTGGCCGCCAGCGGAGGCATCGGCGTCGTGCTTTCCAGGGGAGGCCTTGCCGCCGAAGAGGCCCTGGATCCGGGCAATTAATCCCATGGCCGTGGCCTATTCGCCGCCGAGTTCGGTATAGGTCTTGGACCAGTTCTTGAGCATGGTCGCCTCGATTTCCAGCGTGCGGGTGAGGTCCTTCAGGTCAGCGCTGCCAGCCGGTGCGCCGGTGCTGGCGAGGGCGTTGCGGACGCCGGTGGCGGTCTTCGTGATCTGCTCCACCTGGACCCCGAGGGTTTTGGCGTAGACGGCCTGGATGGAGGCGTCGGGCTCCTGCTGGGCCACGAGAAGCTGGTGTTCCACCACGGTTCCGGCCTGCTCAAGGCTGGCAAAAATTGACTCGAGGTTGCCCGTGTACTGGCCCGTGCTGCGGGCAACGCCCAGTGAGCGGCGGGTCGCGTCGAGGGATTCCGCCAGGGCCACGCGCTGCTTCAGGATGGCCCCGACGGGGCCCACGCTGGTCTCGGCCCGGACCTTCAGGGCGCTGCGCTTGGCCGATTCAATCTTGGGCTTGGACATTTTTGCCAGGCCCAGGACGCCGCGGGACACCAAGACTGCCAGGGTGATGCCAACGCCGACAACGATGGCAATGATGACCAACACGATGATCAGAAAAACAGTGCCGATGTCCATGGAATCGCGGGATCCTTAGCCGTTGCGGGTGGGAGCTGTTGAAAATCAGCCTAGCACCGGGGCCTGCGCCGTTTCAGGGGCGCGGTTTGGCTTTCAGGGTAAATACAGGGGAATCCCTGACGCCTGTGCGGACGGCAACAGGGCACAATGGGGTCATGAAGACAATCCTGAATGTCATTTGGCTCGTTTTTGGCGGTTTCTGGCTGGCCATGAGCTACTTCCTGGCGGGCATTGTGTGCTGCGTCCTCATCATCACCATTCCGTGGGGCATCGCGTCCTTCCGCATCGCCGGGTACGCACTGTGGCCGTTTGGGCGAACAGTGGTGGACAAGCCGGGCGGAACGGGGATCGCCAGCACACTGGGGAATGTCATTTGGATCCTCGTGGCGGGCATCTGGATTGTCCTGAGCCACATCGGCACCGCCATCACCATGGCGATCACCATCATCGGCATCCCGCTGGCCATTGCGAACCTGAAGATGATCCCCGTTTCGCTCATGCCGCTTGGCAAGGAAATCGTCCCCACCAACCGCCCTTTCGCCAGCAACTACAGGTAGCCGCACGTTGAACAGCCGTGCCGCGGGCCGCGTAAGCTGGTGCCATGCGTAACAAGACCGACTGGCTGGACATTCTGGTCAACTTTGCCAGCTTCGCCGCCATGATCCTGGTGCTGACTTTTGTCCGGATCAACCTGCCGCTGAAGATCGTCCTCGCCTTCGCCGTGTCACTGGCCATCACGGGCGGCTGGTCGTACTACAAGCGCAAGCTCCGCCGTCGTCCCACGGACCTCAAGCGGCTGCACGTGTACAGCGAGAAGAACGCGGACGAAGACTGATGGACATCATCCGCTACGCCTCCCTCAAGCCTGCCCGCTGGGCCAACGGCGGCGGGGTGACCCGGCAGCTCGCGGCAGGCCCGGCCGGCTCCGGCGCCGATTGGGACTGGCGCATCAGCATCGCCGAGGTGGCCAAGGCCGGCCCGTTCTCGCCCCTGCCCGGCATCGACCGGATCATCACTGTCATCGAGGGCGAGCTCATCGCGCTGACCGTCGACGGTGCCGAACAGGCACTTGAGAAGTACCGCCCGTTCCGCTTTTCCGGCGACTCGGACACCTCCGCGAGCCTGCCCACAGGTGCACTCATGGACCTGAACCTGATGACCCGGCGCGGCGCCTTCAAGGGCTACGCGGCCATCATCGAGCTGTCCAAGAAACGCCCCCACCCTGTGTTTGCAGACCAATTCGCCGTGCTTCTGCAGGGTTCGGCCACCGTCTCCCCCGCCGCAACGGACGACGCCTCTTCCGTGGCTCCGGCCGCCGAGGCGCTGGGCAAGTTCGACACCGTGATTGGCTCGGAGGACGCCCCCGAGATCTCCGGCCGCGGCTTCCTCGCGGTTCTGAGCATCGACCCCGCGTAACTCGCTGTCCTCCCGCACGCTCCCGCACGTCGAGTCTGACGGAGCGGTGCCGAGACCGACGAAGAGCTACGTCTCTGTCGGCACTCTCCGTCAGACTCGGCGATTTTGGGCGCTGCCGCATTCCCATTTCACCCCTGACGGTTCACCGCAGCAGGCGGCGCTCGTAGGCAAAGGCAACCAGCTGAATGCGAGTCTTGAGCTCCAACTTGTCCAGGACGCTTCGCAGATGGGTCTTGACGGTTGCTTCCGAAACAAACAGGCTGCCCGCTATCTCGGCATTGCCCAAACCCTTGGCCGCCAGCAGAAAAACATCCCGTTCCCTGGCAGAGAGTCCGTCCATGGCTGCGAGATCCGGTCCTGCAGCGGGGAAAGAGCGGGCGGCGTGGGCAAAGAGGTCATGTATTGATCCCGGGGCGATGACTGAATACCCGGAATAGACGGTGCGAATGGCGGCCAACAGGAACTCCGGCTCCGCACTCTTGAGCAGATAGCCGCTGGCCCCGGCCTGCACTGCTTCAACAACGGCCTGGTCGCGGTTGAAAGTTGTCAACGCGATGATGCGTGGCTTGTCTGTTCCGCTTGCCCGGGATTCATCGACGATGCGTTGCGTTGCCGCAACCCCGTCCATGACGGGCATGCGCAAGTCCATGAGCATGACATCGGGACGAAGATTGGCTGCCAACGCCACGGCTTGTTCGCCGTCAGCAGCCTCCCCCGCCAGCTCCATGTCATGCTGGCTCTCAATGAGCATCCGTATGCCTGCCCGGAAAAGCTCTTGGTCATCGACCAGGGCCACCGTGATGCGGCCCGCCGCATCAGCCACGGACATCGCCCGCCTGTGCACCAGCGGCAAGGGCAGGCATCGAGTCTCCGGCAGGGTCGGAACCCACGGCGGCATGTGCCGTTGCGATTTCAGCAATTTGCGCCATGTCCCCGAGCTGACTCAGGTTGGCTTCGTAGGGAATGAGAACAGTAACCCTGAATTGTTGCCCGTCAGGTCCGGCAGTCAACCACCCGCCTGCCAAATGCGCCCGCTCACGCATCCCTGCAATGCCCCTGCCCGGGTGGGCAGTCCCCTTTTCCGCCGGATCGCCGGCCACCACGGTCTGGACGTCCGAGGAAATATGAAGCGTCAACCCCGGACCGCTCCAATCGAAGTGCACCCGAACAGCCGTGCCCGCCCCGCCGTGCTTGAGCGCATTTGTCAGGCACTCCTGCACGATCCGGAAGACGGCGACCTGGGCGCCCGTGGTCAGGTCCAGCGGATTCCCGGACTCGCTGTGGGTGATCCTGAGGCTGCCCTGCTGCATTCTTTCCAACAAGGGCAACACGTCGCTGAGCCGGGGAGCGGGAGCCGTCATGCCGCCGTCGTCCACGCCCTCGATGACCCGCTGGGCATCAACCAGCGCACTCCGGGCTGATCGCGAAATGTTCTCCAGTGCCGTCAGAACCGGCTTGGGCTGTTGTTCGCTGAGGTAGCGGGCACCGTCCGCCTGGGCGGCAATCACAGCCAGTGAATGGGCCAGGACATCGTGCAGGTCCCGGGAAATCCGCGTCCGCTCCTGCTCGATGATCAAGTCAACCTCCGTCTGCTGCAAGGTGGCCCGGGCCTGGTTGCGGTCCTGGAACAGCCCCCGTTTTTCCTCGTAGAGGGAGAGGACCAGGCCGGCAGCTGCGCAGCTCGCGGCAATGAGCAGGAACGGTGCCAGAAATTGCCAACCATGAGTCTCAAACATCACGGAATCACCCAGATAGGGGTAGTCGAACCAGCCCACGCCGGCGCCGTAGCGCCGTGACAACATGAGCACCATCATCACGGGGATGAAGAGCGCGTTGGCTACGCCCGAGCTGAGGCGTGCACGGCGGTTTCCGGTCCACTGGATGAAGCCCAAGGCGATGAAGGAACCGATGTAGATGGCCCAATGGTTCGGCTCCATGACAGGAATGACGTACATCAGCTGTCCGCCCAGCAAGGCTGCCACCAACCCCAGGGACACGTACGGCTTCCACACCGAAACGGCTATGGCTGCCGAAACGAGAACAAGCGGAATTGTTCCGTTCCAGGTGGGGAATCCGGGCCACGGCCCCATCCGGCCGGCTTCCGCCACGCACCAAAGCACCATGAAGATCGCTGCCGCCGCCGGGGCGCCCCAAATTCGCAAGACTTTCAAGAGGTTTTCCATGCCTGCAACACTAGCCACGGCCCGCATGGCCGGGCCGCCAATTGGGCACGATTCGCACCAAGTCCCGCCTGAAAGATGAACGGAATCATCTTTCAGGCCAGAGTCATCCCGTGGCCCGAGGTGCCTGTGTCCGTCTCCGATTGAGCTCCCGCGCCGAGTCTGACGATGAGGTACCGAGACCGACGAAGAGCTACGTCTCTGCGGACGCTTTCCGTCAGACTCGGCGAATCGGCAGACTCACAACGCACTTAACGCACGACGCCGGCACCCAAGTTGGGTGCCGGCGTCGTGCGCTAAGCGGAAGGCGTGGCCGCCGCTTGGTGAAGCTTAGCGGCTGCGGCGCTGGTTCGAGGCCGGGGCCGAGGCGCGGCGGGGACCGCCGGCGGAGCGTGCCGGGCGGGACTGGCCGCCACCGTTGGCGTTGAAGCTGCCACCGGAGGTGCCACCCGTGTTGGAGGACCAGGCAACGCTGGAGCCGCCGCCGGCCGACCGTGCCGGAGCACCCTGGCCGGCACCGCGCGGAGCGGAGCGGGGGGCGTCGTTGCTGTGGCCGTTGCCGCGGGCGGCACCGCCAGTGCGGCGACCGCGTGCCACGTCGCCGTCGCGGGCAGGACGGCCCTCGGCGGAACGTGCCGGACGGCCTTCACCTGAACGTGCGGGACGCTCGGTGGCGTCTGCCGAAACGCGTCCGCGACCACCGCGGCCGCCGCGGCCACCGGCCGTGGGGGCAGCACCGGAACGGGCGCGCTTGCGCTGGGCGTTTGCACCGGTGGAGGTGCCGCCGCCCTGTGCGGGCTGCTTGGATGCAAGCAGGGCTGCGCGGGTGCGCGGGTCAATCTTGTCGGCAACATCGCCCACGAGGGTGGCGATGACCGGGGAGCTGGTGGTGACGCGCTCGAAGTTCACGTCAACGCCGGCTGCCTTCATGAGCTTCTTGACGTCGCTCTGCTGCTCCGGAAGCGTCAGGGTGACAACAACGCCGTCGGAACCGGCACGGGCCGTACGGCCTGAGCGGTGCAGGTATGCCTTGTGTTCTGTGGGCGGGTCAACGTGGATGACCAGCTCGATGTCGTCAACGTGCACGCCGCGGGCGGCAACGTCGGTGGCAACCAGGACGCGCACGTCGCCGGAAGCGAACTCGGCCAGGTTCCGGTCACGGGCGTTCTGTGACAGGTTGCCGTGAAGATCGACGGCGGGGATGCCGGCGTCGGTCAGGGTCTTTGCCAGCTTGCGTGCGTGGTGCTTGGTGCGCATGAACAGGATGCGGCGGCCGGCGCCGGAGGCCAGCTCCACGATGACCTGCTTCTTGACGGTCTGGTCGTTCAGGACCAGGACGTGGTGTTCCATGGTGGAAACGGCGGCCTTGGGCTCGTCCACCGAGTGGGTGAGCTGGTTGGACAGGTAGCGCTGGACCAGCTTGTCCACGCCGTTGTCCAAGGTTGCCGAGAACAGCATGCGCTGGCCCTGCGTGGGGGTGGTGTCCAGCAGGCGCTTGACCACGGGCAGGAAGCCGAGGTCGGCCATGTGGTCGGCCTCGTCCAGGACAGTGATCTCAACGCTTTCCAGCGAGACGATGCGCTGCTTCATCAGGTCTTCGAGGCGGCCGGGGCAGGCGATGACAATGTCGACGCCGGCGCGCAGCGCCTTTTCCTGGCGGGCCTGGGAGACGCCGCCGTAGATCACGGTGGTGTTCAGGCCCATGGCCTTGGCCAGCGGCTCAATGGTGTTGTTCAGCTGGGTCGCCAGCTCGCGCGTCGGTGCAAGGACCAGGCCCATGGGGCGGCCGGGCTTGCGGAAGTAAGGGGCTTCGCGCTCGGCCAGGCGGGCAACGAGCGGGATGGCGAAGGCAATGGTCTTGCCGGAGCCGGTGCGGCCGCGACCCAGAACATCGCGACCTGCCAGGGTGTCCGGCAGGGTCTTGACCTGGATGGGGAACGCTTCCTCAATGCCCTGAGCGGCGAGTGAGTCAGCGATTTCCTTGGGCGCACCAAGGGCAGCAAAAGTTGTCATGTAAAGAGAGAATCTTTCGTAAGGCGGTTCAACGTCCCACGGGCAGTTTTGACCGCGGGTTCGCCGATTCAATGCCAGAGCGTGTCAACCGCGAATTGCTTGTGCAAAACCGTGCGGGACAAGTTGCATGCGTTCATCGACGCAGAATGCGCAATCATGCACATTAAGTAACCTCATTCTAGCAGCGGCACGACGCCGGACGGTCACGTTAGTGCCGCAACTCACCTTCGCGCCCCTCGAGTCCGCAGCAGTGGCTGCCTACAACGCTGAAAGCAGCCACTGCTGCGGACTCGCGGGCTGCGGGTCAGGCTGCGAGCCGTGGGGACAGGCAGGGAAGCCCGGTACCCTTAAAGGGATGAGCGAAAACCCAGCCTCCGCCCCCGAATCCCCCGCGACACCTGCCGACACGGCCGTGCCCGCCGAGCCCCAGGCCGCGGCGGAACAGCGCGCACCCCGCACCGAGGACGGCTCCGCCCGCCCCATCACACCGGGCAGCCAGGCCGCCGAGGGCACCTACCGCGCCCAGCCGGTCTCGTTCGTGCGGCGCGGAACGCGCCTCCAGGGCCGGCGCCAGAAGGCCTGGGAGGACCACTCCGACGCCTTGGCCGTTGACGTGCCGCGCCACATCGCCGACACCTCCGTGCACCCCGAATACGAATTCAACGCAGAAGAAGAGTTCGGCCGCACGGCACCCCTGGTGGTTGAGATCGGCTCAGGCCTGGGCGAGGCCGTGGTCAACGCAGCCAAGGCCAACCCGGACAAGGACTTCCTGGCCGTTGAGGTGTACACGCCCGGCCTGGCCCAGACCATCCAGAAGATTGTTGCCAACGAGCTCACGAACGTCCGCGTGGTTCAGGCCAACGCCCCCGAGGTCCTGAGCACCATGCTTCCGGCCGGCTCCGTCAGCCAGGTGTGGGTGTTCTTCCCGGACCCGTGGCACAAGACCAAGCACAACAAGCGCCGCATGGTGAAGGACACTTTTGCCCCGCTCGTGGCCCGTGTCCTGGCCCCCGGCGGCACATGGCGCCTGGCCACCGACTGGTCCACCTACGCCGAGCAGATGCTTGAGGTGGGCACGGCCTCGGCGGAGTTCAGCAACTTGCACACAGGCGAGCGCACCGGCGCCGACAGCCCCCTGACCCAGGCTCGCCTGAGCGGCGTCGACTGCGAACAGAGCGACGAGCCGGACACGGCCGGCGGCTGGGCCCCCCGCTTTGACGGCCGCATCCTGACAAGCTTCGAGAACAAGGCACACAAGGCCGGCCGGGTCATCTTCGACCTCGCCTTCCGCCGCAACTAGGCGTCGCAGCGGCGGCACCCTGCCGGCACACGCAACACAGGGGAGCTACCGGCCGGGCGTGCAGGGACTTGTTGTGCCACGGCAGAAATAGGCGCGGCCGTTTTGCAGTTCAATTCCCTGGAAAAGTTGCGGCACGGTGACCAGGTGGTAGCCCAGGCCCTGCAGGCTGGTGATCAACTGATCCTGCCCATCAACGGTGGTGGAGTGAATGTCATGCTGCAGGATGACAGCCCCGGGCTTTACGAGTTTGAGGATCTTGGGCAGAAACACCGCCTTGTCGCGGGACTGCCAGTCAAGGGAATCCACCGACCAGTCGATGATGGGCATCCCCGCAACGCTGTTGACCCGTGCATTGCTGGCTCCGTAAGGGGGTCGCAGGAAACCTGGATCCACCCCGGTCGCGCTCTTGATGACGTTCGAGGTGCCTTGGATCTCCGCCTGGACCGCAGCCGTGGAGAGCTTGGTCAGGTCGGGATGGCGCATGGTGTGATTGGCCAGGACATGACCTCCGGCAGCCACCGAGGCAGCAATCTCGGGGTGGGTGGCCACGTAGATCCCTTGTTCAAAAAAGGTTGCGTGGACCTTGTGCGCGGCCAGGATGTCCAACAGCCGTGCCGTTTGTTCGTTCGGGCCGTCGTCGTAAGTCAACGCCGCACACGGCACAAGATCGCAGTTGACGTGTTTCTGGCCTGCCGGAGCCGGTTTCAGTGGCATAAGCGGACGTGGCGCGGAAGCGAGTTGCTGCATCCGCCGGCCAAGATCCGACAGCAAACGGGTGCTGGATTTGGCAGTGACGTGGACCGTCACCGGGGCGGCCAGCGGGCGGCCGGTGACGGGGCTTACCGCCAGCGGCACCACAAGGTCGCCCTCCGGGCTGAAGGCGGCGCCACCAAGGAGCGTCCCTGCCGGTGGAGGTACAGCAGCCGGCGAGCTTGAGGCCACGGCGGTGCTGCCAGGTGACGGGCTGGCTGAAGGAGTGGAAGGTTGCGGCTTCTCTTCGATTGCCTCACCCAGGAGCTTGCGGATCTGTTCAATGCTGTCCTTGGCAACCAGCGCTGCCCCGGGCTCAACCGTTCCTGTGGACAAATCCGTGTATTCAGTGGTGACTGAGACTGTCGGCCCTGACCCGGGCACCATTTTCGACCGGGTGGTTCTTGTTCCCACCATGGCGTCGCCGGTGGCAATAATTTCGTGATCCAGCGTCAGGACTTTGTTCGACGCCGCCGCTCCTGCAGTGTCTGCCACGGACGGGTCGTAGCGTCCACCGGAATTCTGGTCAAGGATTCCCAACAGGCCGCCGTCGAGCCGGTTGTTGAAATTCTCGGCCCCATCGATGTAGATCCAGCGGGCCGATACAGGTGCGCTGGTTCCTGTGCGCAGCGATGTGGGCAATGCACCCGGGATCCCTGCCGGGTCCATGGCTGCCACCGGCTCCCCCACCACCGAGTTTGGCGGCGGCGGTGGCGGCAGCGGGCTGGGCGCGGCTTGTTGGGGCGCGATGCTGCAGGATGTCAGGGCCATGACCAGGACGGCGGTCAGAAGCGGTGCGCGGGCGGCAGTCGATGGCATGGTTGGTGGTTCCCCATTAAGAAAGGTCAAGATTTATCTCACTTCAGACTAGCAACGCGACGGCCGGTGTTTCGCCGGGGACCGCATTGGCGGTGAAGTTGCCGCGAAATTGTTCTTTTGTGACCGCGAGAATTGTTCTGCGGTGATGGCGCCGAAACAGTTGCGCACAGCCACGCCACGGCGGGGGCGCCTGCACGTCACCATGTGCGGCTTTACTGCGTAAGATTGATAGATGTGGTTCGCAATCCTGGGCCACCCCCAACCGACAGGTGGCATAGTTCCGTGACGCAATCCTCCGCGGGTTCCCGTTTGATGACGAGAATCGCCGAGTTCACCGAGAACTCCATTGCCGCGGGCCGGGCCTACGCCGACCAGGGCCGCGTCAGCGACATCACGCTCGAGGCAGCCACCGGGCTGCTGTCCGGCAAGGTCATGGGCACCGCCCCCTACCGGTCCACCGCGAAACTGGTCCGCGAGCACGACGGCGTCCTGGCCTGCCGCGTGGGCATCTGCAACTGCCCCGTGCGCCAGAATTGCAAGCACGTCGTGGCACTCATTGCCGCCGCCGAGGACGAGCCCTCCTTCACCGATTTCTTTGTCCCCGAGGAAGCCCCGCGGGAACCGACGTTCCTGGAGACCCTGCTGGCCAAGGCCAAGGACGGCAAGAAGGGCGCCGCCGCGCCGGCCGCCAGCGCCGACGGGGCCCCCGTAGATTCCTGGGAAGCCGCACTCTCGGCCCTGCTGCCGCCCGTGGCCCCCGCCCCCAGCCAGGACACCCCCGCCCTGGCCCTGCAGTTTGAGCTCCACGTCCCGCCGCCGCGCTTCTCCTACCGCGGCCGCGGCAGCACCGTGCCGTCCGAACCCGTGCTGAACGTCCGGCCCGTGGTCATGGGCAGCCGCGGAAAATGGGTCAAGTCCGGCGTCAGCTGGGCAACCCTGGGCTACCTCGCCTACGGCGGAACCCACGACCGCACACAGCTGGACTGGCTCAGCGACTTCCTGTCTTCGCACAGCCCCCGCCAGTTCAACCATGGCAATGCCGGCGCGTGGCTGTCCCTGAACGATTTTGCCGGCCGCAACCTGTGGCAGCTGCTGGCCGGGGCGCACAAGAACGGCATTGCCCTCATCCAGTCCGGCAGCGGCGATCCCGTGCGGGTTTCCAGCCACGAGGTGGCCATGCAGCTGGACGTCACCCAGGGCGAATCCGGCGGCCTGGACGTGGGGCCGCTCATTGAGCTGGACGGCGCCCCTGTCGAGGCCGAGATCATTGGCCGGGTCGGCAACCCCGTCAACGGCCTGTTTTTCTGTGACCAGGGCGACCCCCTGCCCGGCTCGGCCGTTGGCCCGGCGAGCCGGCCCGCCGTCGTGCGCGGGAACATCATCCTGGCACCGCTGCCGGCCAACGCCTCCCCGCAAATGCTCGACTTTGCCCTGCGCCGGGAAACCGTCCACGTGCCGGTGGAGGCGCGGGAGAAGTTCCTGACCCAGTTCTACCCGCAGCTCAAGCAGGCCGCGTCCGTGGTGTCGGCCGACCACTCCGTGGAACTGCCGGCGTATGTGGAGCCCACGCTGTCGCTGTTGGCCGCCTACGGCAGCGACCACACTGTGCGCCTGCACTGGGAATGGCACTACCCCGTGGGCAGCCGCGTCACCTCACTGCCGCTGTGGGCGGACCTGGGCGAGACAGCAGTACGCGACATCAGCGCCGAGGCCCGAATCCTGGAGAGCGTGGGACGCCCCTGGGAGGACATCACTGCCATGGGCGTGGCCGCCAACAACGCCTGGGGCGAGCCGTCGCTGGCCGCCTCGGCCCAGCTGTCCGGCCTGGACACCCTCACGTTCACCGAAACCGTGCTGCCGCGCCTGCAGGAACTGCCCGGGGTTGAGGTCGAGACCAGCGGCGACATCGCCAGCTACCGCGAGGTCACCGAGGCCCCCGTCGTGACCATTTCAACCAAGGCCACCGACGAGCGTGACTGGTTCGATTTGGGCATCGTCATCACCCTCGAGGGCCAGTACGTCTCCTTCGCCGCCGTGTTTTCGGCCCTGGCCGCCGGCAACACGCGCATGCTGCTGCCCAGCGGCGCCTACTTCTCCCTGGACCGCCCCGAGCTGCACCAGCTCCGCGCCCTGATCGAGGAGGCCCGCAGCCTCAACGACATCAAGGACGGCGAGCTGAAGATCAGCCGCTTCCAGGCCGGGCTGTGGGACGAACTGGCCCAGCTGGGCATTGTGGACGAGCAGGCACAGGCCTGGCGCCAGGCAGTTTCCGGACTGCTCGACGGCGGCCCGCCCGTCCCGCTGCCGACCCCCGCCGGCCTGAACGCAACACTGCGCCCATACCAGCTGGAGGGCTTCAACTGGCTCCACTTCCTGTACAGCCACGGGCTGGGCGGTGTGCTGGCCGACGACATGGGCCTGGGCAAGACCGTGCAGACGCTGGCGCTCATGAGCCAGGTCAAGGCCGAGACCGCTGGAACCGAGGCCGGCAGCCACCCCTTCCTGGTGGTGGCACCGACCTCCGTGGTTGGCAACTGGGCCAGTGAGAGCGTCAAGTTTGCCCCGGGACTGAAGGTCGTCACGGTGTCGGAGACATTTGCCAAGAGCGGACTGGTGGCGGATAAGTTCCTGGCAGGGGCAGACATTGTCATCACCTCCTATGCCCTGTTCCGCATTGATTTTGCCGAATACGGGCAGCATCAGTTTGCCGGGTTGATCCTGGACGAGGCGCAGTTCGTGAAGAACCACCAGTCCAAGGCATACCAGTGTGCGCGGAAGCTGAAGTCGCCGTTCAAGCTGGCCGTGACCGGCACGCCCATGGAGAACAACCTCATGGAGCTGTGGGCCCTGCTGTCCATCGTGGCCCCGGGCCTGTTCCCCAGTCCCAAGCGTTTTGCCGAGTTCTACCAGCGGCCCATCGAGAAGAGCACCGATGCGGCGCTGCTGGTCAAGCTGCGTGCCCGGGTCAAGCCGCTCATGCTGCGCCGCACCAAGGAAGCGGTCATCGCTGACCTGCCGGCCAAGCAGGAGCAGATCCTTGAGGTGGAGCTGAACCCGCGCCACCAGAAGATCTACCAGACCCACCTGCAGCGCGAACGCGCCAAGATCCTGGGCCTGCTGGAGGACGTGAACAAGAACCGCTTCACCATCTTCCAGTCACTGACCCTGCTGCGCCAGCTCAGCCTGGACGTGTCACTCGTGGACGAAGGCCAGGCAGGGGTGCGCTCCTCCAAGCTGGACGTGCTGTTCGAACAGCTCGAGGACGTGGTGAAGGAGGGCCACCGCGCCCTGATCTTCAGCCAGTTCACGGGCTTCCTGGGCAAGGTCCGCGACCGGCTCATTGCCGAGGGCATCGACTTCCAGTACCTCGACGGAGGCACCCGCAACAGGGCCGCCGTCGTCGATGAATTCAAGAACGGCGATTCACCGCTGTTCCTCATCAGCCTCAAGGCGGGTGGCTTTGGCCTGAACCTGACCGAGGCCGACTACGTGTTCATCCTGGACCCGTGGTGGAACCCGGCCTCGGAGGCGCAGGCCGTGGACCGAACGCACCGCATCGGGCAGAAGAAGAATGTGATGGTGTACCGCCTGGTCGCCAAGGACACCATCGAGGAAAAGGTCATGGCCCTGAAGGCCAAGAAGTCGCAGCTGTTCTCCGACGTCATGAGCGGGGATTCGCTGGCCAGTGGCGCGCTGACCAGCACCGATCTCGCGGGACTTTTCAGCGACTAACCTTTGACCGCAAAAGGCCCCCGGCAACAGCGAAATTTCGCTGTTGCCGGGGGCCTTTTGCGTCCCGGCGCGCTGTTGCAGCCCCGACGCACCCCTGCCTAGCGGACGATGCGGACCGTGCGCACCTCGAAGGGGCGCAGGCGCAGCTCCCCGCCAGTGCGGGCGTCCTCCAGCGGGTCCTCAATGAGGGAGACCTCGCGCAGTTCGCTGTGCTGGAAGTCAGCCGTGATGGTGCCCGTGGTGCGGCGCCCGAGGGACTCGTACACGCGCACGATCACGTCCCCCGAGCCGTCGTCCGCCATCTTGACGCCGGAGACGATGATTCCCTTGCCCTGGACCGTGACCAGCGGGGCAACGTCCTGCCCGCCGCGGACAACTGTGGCAGGAGCGTTGAGCTCAATGCCGGCGCGGGTGGCCTCCGCGGGGCCCGCACCGATGACCATGCCCGTGGCGATCACGTGCCTGCCGTGGTCGCTGTCCGGGTCCGGGAAGCGCGGCGCCCGCAGGAGCGAGAGGCGCACGGTGGTGGTGACGGAGTCGCCGTCGACGTCCCGGGTGGTGTCGTAGCCGTAGATGGAATCGTTGACCAGTGCCACGCCGAAGTCGTCCTCCCGGACCATGACCCAACGGTGCATGGAGGTCTCAAACTTTGCCGCCTCCCAGCTTGTGTTGGTGTGCGTCACGCGGGACTGGTAGCCGAACTGGGTCTCGGCCTCGGTGTGCGCGGCCTGCACATCAAGCGGGAAGGCCAGCTTGAGCAGTTTCTCGGTCTCGTGCCAGTCAATGTCGTTGACGATGTGCAGCGTGCGGCTGCCCGGGGCCAGGGTGAGGGTCTGGGTGATGGTTGACTGCGAGAACGCGCGTTCAATGACCACCTCGGCGGCGCCGTCGACAATCCTTGAGCTGATGCCTGTGGTTTCGCGCAGGTCGGTGACCCTGTTGCGGTAGTAGCGGTCAATGTCCCAGGCGTCCCACATGTTCGGGAAGTCCTGGTGCAGCTGGAGCAGGTTCGCGGCCTTGCCCTCGGCGACGGCTTCGCGGCCTGTGGCGTGGTCGACGGCGGAGACCACCAGTCCTTCGTTCGAGATGCGCAGCGTGACAAGCCCATTGGCCAGGACGATCCCGTCGCCGGAGTCCTCCAGCGTGACTGCCTCGGGGGCGGCCGCGGCCACGGTTGCCCCGAGCGGCGCCGGGCCCGCGACGGAGACGGGAGAGAACACGAGTTCCCGCTCGCCAGCGCCGGCAAGTGAGGCACGTGCGGCAGCCGAGATGGCCCGGGCACGGGAAATGACGTCTTCCAGGACGCTGACCGCCTCACGGTGCACCCACGCGATGGAGGTGCCGGGCAGGATGTCGTGGAACTCGTGCAGCAGGACCTGCTGCCACAGGGCGTCCAGTTCTTCCTGCGGGTACGCGGCACCGTTGCGAACTGCGTCCGTGGTGGCCCACAGCTCGGCTTCGACAAGTGCATGCTCGGCCCAGCGGTGGCGCGACTTGGTGCCGTGCTGGCTTGTCAGCGTTCCGCGGTGCAGCTCGAGATAGAGCTCCCCGACCCAGACCGCGGGGTTAGGCAGTTCCGCCTTGGCCGCGTCGAAGAAGGTGTCGGGGTGCTCCCATTCGACCTTCGCGCTGCCTTCGAGATCCTTCATGCGCGCGGCCCGGCCCACCATTTCGCGTGTGGTGCCGCCGCCGCCGTCGCCCCAGCCCACAGGGGCGATGGAGCGGGTGGCCACGCGGTTTTCCTTGAACTGGCGGGAGGCCTTGGCCACCTCCATGCCGGAAAGCTGCGAGTTGTAGGTGTCCATGGGCGGGAAGTGCGTGAACATCTGGGAGCCGTCGATGCCCTCCCACAGGAAGGTGTGGTGGGGGAAGACGTTCTGCTGGTTCCAGGAGATTTTCTGCGTGAAGAACCATTCAAAGCCGGCACGGCGCATGAGTTGCGGCAGTGCCGGAGAGTAGCCAAAGCTGTCGGGCAGCCAGACGCCCTTGGAACGGATCCCGAATTCGCGCTCAAAGAACCGCTGGCCGTGGGAGAACTGCCGCACCAGGGACTCCCCGGTGGGCATCACGGTGTCGGATTCCACCCACATGCCGCCCAGCGGCAGGAAGCGGCCTTCGGCAACGGCGGCCTTGACGCGCTCAAACACCTCGGGGCGGTGTTCCTTCAGCCACGCATACTGCTGTGCGCTGGACATGCCGTACTTGAAGTCGGGCTGCTCTTCCAGCAGCGCCGTCATGGAGGACGAGGTGCGGGCCACCTTGCGGACCGTCTCGCGCAGGGGCCACAGCCAGGCCGAGTCAATGTGGGCGTGGCCAATGGCGGAGATGCGGTGCGCGCTGGCGTCGGCCGGCGAGTCGAGGACCTCGACCAGTTGGGCGCGGGCGTCCGACGCGGTCTCCACGATGCGCTGCAGGTCAAGCTCATCGAGTGCGTTGTCCAGGGCCTGCAGGATGCGCATGCGGCGCGGCGAGGTCGCGGGGAGCTCGGCCTGCAGTTCAAAGAGCACCTCGAGGTCCAGTGCCAGCTCGAACACTTCGGGCTCGAAGACGGCCAGGTCCATGCGGCGCGCACGGTACAGCTTGTCCTTGGAGGAGGTGAGGATGTCGCCCTCCTGCGTGGGCAGGAAGGGGTGGTAGTCCAGCAGCACCGGGTTGGATGCGGCCTCGAGGAAGAATTCCACCAGCTCTTCGCCCTCGGCGGCGTCTGCAATGGGCACCCACTGGTTGCGCGGGTTGAGGCTCTTCACGGGAGTGCCATCGGGCAGGTACGCAAGCGCCTCGCACTGGAAGCCTGTCATGTTGACATCGAAGCCGAGGTCGATGAGCGCCTCGACGCGGCGGCCTGCCCACTCGGCCGGGACCTGGCCGGTGAGGCGGAACCAGGTGGTTCCCCAGGCAGCACCCCAGGGCGCCCCCAGCTGTGCCGGGGCGAATTCCAGGGCCAGCCCGTCCGTCGGGCTGATGGGCTCGCCCGGCAGTTCGTGTGCCTCGATGAAGAGGGGCACGGAGGCCGAGTGGATGGCGGGGCGGATGCGCTCCTCGAGCACGCGCTTGACGCGCCCGATCGTGAGTGCGGTGTCGTCATGCATGCGTGGATCTCCAGGTTTTTCGTTACTAATACGGTCTAGCTACTTGGTACGGGGACGGCGGCATGGGCAGTTGCCCATGCC
>NZ_JANKZF010000027.1 GCF_027568515.1 Arthrobacter sp. HY1533
GAGAGGTTCAACCAAGGCGTTTCCTACGGGGCGGGGGGGGGGGGGGGGGGGGGGCGCCCCCCCCCCCCCCCCCCCCACGATTCGGGTCAGCCCTTGACGCTACCCTCTTCGACACCGCGGAAGAATTGCTTCTGCAGTGCTGCGAACAACAGGATGATCGGCACCAGGGCGATCATGGTTCCCGCCGCGATCACTCTCGGGTTGGCGGCGAAGCTTGAATTCAGGTACTGCATTCCGACCGTAAGCGTATAGTTCGCCGGGTCCGAGAGCACCACGAGTGGCCACAGGAAGTCGTCCCAGGCTCCGATGAAGGAGAACAGGGCGACAACGGAGACCATGCCACGGATGTTGGGCCACACAATGTGGCGCAGGCGCTGCATGGTGTTGGCACCGTCAATGGTTGCCGCATCCAGCGTGTCCGGCGGAATCATCCTGCAGGCCGCCATCATCAGCAGGACATTGATGGCGCCAATGGCCCCGGGCAGGAACACGCCCCACAAGGTGTTGGCGAGTCCGAGCGACTTGATGGTCAGGTACTGGCTGGTCAGCGTCACCTCGCCTGGCAGCAGCAGCGTTGAGAAGAAGATGGCCAGGATGATCCACTTGAAGCGGAATTTCATGGTTCCCATTGCGTAGCCGCCGAGCGTTGCAAACAGGACGTTGGTGATCACGGTTCCGACGCCCACCAGCAGGGAGTGCATGGCGTAGTCGAGCACGGGGATGGTGCGGAACACCTCCGCGTAGTTCGACAGGGTGGGCTGTTCCGGGATCAGCGTGGGCGGGAAGTCGTAAATGTTCTCGCCGGCTCCCTTGAATGATGTGGACATCTGCCACAGGAACGGGAACACCATGATGGCCAGCACGCCGAAAAGGAGCGCGTACTTGCCCACCAGCCCGCCCAGGGTCGGCTTCATGATGTCCGCCGAGCCGCGTGTGCGGTACGCCTTCTCGCGCGGTTGCTTTGGGGCAAGTTTCAAGGTCTTGAGGGTCATCGCACTGGCTCCTTCTGTGGCTCGGCTGCAACAACCAGTTCCTCGGGCTCAGCCTTGGCCGCCTCGGTTGGGGCCAGCTTTGCCATCTGTTTTGCGGCCCGGTTTGCGCGCCGGCTGGCAAGGCCTTCCTTGATGGTGTCGCTGTTGTTGACGATGCCGACAATGGACAGCGGCAGCAAGGTCAGCAGGAACAGGACCAGGGAGATGGCCGAAGCGTAACCGACCTGCCCGTTGAGGCCCTTGCCCATCGACTGAATTAGCATGACCATGCTCATGGCCTGCCCGCCCGGCCCGCCCGAACCGTGGGAGAGCACGTAGAGTTCGGTGAATACACGCATGGCTCCGACACAGACCAGGACGGACACCAGCATCATGGGCCCGCGGACGCCGGGGACCGTGACGGCCCAGAAGCGGCGCCAGCGGCTGGCGCCGTCCATGGCGGCAGCCTCGTGCAGCTCGCGCCCCACGTTTCCCAGGGCTGCCAGGTAGACCACCATGTAGTAGCCCACGCCCTTCCAGACCGTCAGGCCGATGGCACACCCGATCAGCAGCCACCTGTCGGACAGGAACTCGATGGGCCGGTCGATGATGCCAAGGAAACTCAGCGCCGAATTGACCGTGCCACTGCCCGAGAAAAGGAACTCCCAAACAATCGCAACCACCACGGCGGAGGCAATCACGGGGAAGTAGAACGTGGTGCGGAAGAAGCCAATGGCCGGAACCTTGCTGTGCACCAGGAGCGCAAGCAGCAGCGGCAGGAAGGTCAACAGCGGAACGCAGACAACCACGTACACCATCGAGGTGGTCAGTGCGTAGGTGAATCGCTCATCCTCGAACAGCTTTTGGAAGTTTGCGAGTCCCACGAACGTCGCAGGACGAAGGGGGCGTGCATCCGTGAATGCGAGGATGATCGTATTCAGGAACGGCCACAGGGCGAACACAAATACCCAGATCACCGCCGGTGCTACGAGCAAGTATGGCGTGTACCAATTCTGTCGTCTCATGGTGCTTCAATGCCCCCTTCGTCCGTGGCCGGCTGTTAGCCGGCCACGTTCTGCTCTGCGTAGGCCACGGACTTCTTGAGTGCTTCCTCAGCGGAAATCTCGCCCTTGACGGCCAGTGCAATCTGCTGCTGCGCGTAGTTGTTCATGGCTTCGGTGAACTGGGGAGCCCCGAGCATCCGCGCATCGCCCATCTGCGACGCCGCCAGCTCGTTCGCCTTCTTCTGCATGTCATTCTTGGCAGTCTCGGCAAACACGGAGACGTCCTCGTTGGCGGCGATGGTTCCGGGGAAGAATCCGGCCGCCAGTTTCACGAACGCGATCTGGTTTTCCGTGTTGGTGAGGAACTCGGCAAACGCCAGGGCGGTTGCCGGATTCTTCGACTTGCCGGCGACGCTGATGCCCTGCACGAACAGCGGCGGGGTGCCGAAGCCGTTGGTGACATCAACAGAGGGCAGGAGCTTCGGCGCGTTCACGGCGATGTCCTTGTCGATGTAGTTGGGGCCGGCCGTGGCCCAGGCGACTGTGCCCTTGTTGAAGTTGTTGATGTTGGAGTTCAGTGTGCCGGCACCCTGCAGCGCCTCCGGGGAAACGGCGCCGAGCTTGTACAGCTCCGCGTAACGCTCGATGATCTTGACGGCTCCCGGGGTGTTGAAGGCGAACTTGCCGTCGGCAAAGATCTCCTGCTTGCCACCACCATCAGAAACCAGGCTCTGCAGGGACTTGGGGCTGGGAACGTCGGAGATGGACTGGATTCCGGCACCAGCCAGTTTCTCGGCCGCATTGAGCATCTCATCCACGGAGGTGGGCGTCTTCTCCACGCCGCCCTTGGTCAGCAGCGACTTGTTCCAGTAGTTCAGTTCGGTGCCCAGGTACCACGGGAAGCCGAAGGAGCCATCGATCCCGTCGTAGGTGTAGGCGCCAACGCCACCCTCCACATAGTCCTTGAGCTTGTCCGAGGCCTTGGAGAGATCCTGCAGCTGGCCGGCCGAGGCCAGTGCGTAGCCGTATTCCGGGGGCAGGTTCAAAACGTCCGGGAGCTCTCCCGAGCCGGCCTGCTGCAGGAGCTTATCCTCGTAGCCGTCGGCCGGCTGGTCAATCCACTTGACCGTGGCGCCGGGGTTGGCCTTTTCAAAGGCGTCAACGACCCCTTCAAAGTAGGGCGTGAACTTGTCGTTTTTTAGTGACCAGGTCTGGAAAGTAATCTCGCCGCCGATCTTGCCGTCCCCGCCAGCATCGGCGCCCGGCGCAGCCGCGCCGCCGCCGGTGCAGGCGGTGAGGGCCAGCACGGTTGCAACAGCAAGTCCCGTTGCGAAAGTGTTGAGAATTTTCATGGACAGTTCCCCTTCGAAGTGTTCCAAGATGCCGCGTCTCGGGATGAGATGGCTATCACAATTCATTACTAAAACGGTATAGTGACCATAGCTTGCCACACCGAAGTCCGAATCGTCTAGTGACGAGGCCCACAGGCTCGGTAACATTTCCTCAGGAAGGAACACAATGACCCGTCTCACCACCCCGCTGCGCTTCGGCGCCAACTACACGCCGGCCACCGACTGGATGCACGCGTGGATGGAATTGGACCTCGATGAGGTCCGCCGTGACTTCGCGGGCCTCGCCGAGATCGGCCTGGACCACGTGCGGCTCTTCCCGTTGTGGACGCTGCTGCAGCCCAACCGCACGCTGATCAGGGAAAAGGCACTCGCAGATGTCCGCGCCGTGGTGGATGTTGCCGCGGAGTTTGGCATGGACGCGAGCGTCGACGTCATCCAGGGGCACCTCTCGAGCTTTGACTTTGTCCCGTCATGGCTGCAGACGTGGCACAACAAGAACATGTTTACGCACCCGGAGGCCCTCAGCGGCCAGGTGGACCTTGTAACCCGCCTCGGCGAGCGGATCGGCGACGCGAAAAACTTCCTCGGCTTCACGCTGGGCAACGAGACCAACCAGTTCTCGGCGGCGAACCACCCCTCACCGTGGCCGGTGACCCCGGATGAGGCCGCGAAGTGGATCACCACGCTGCTTGATGCTGCGGAGGCCGCGGCCCCCAAGCAGGAGCACGTGCACAGCGAGTACGACGCCGCCTGGTACATGGACGGGCACGGCTTTGTGCCCGTCCACGCCTCCCGGCTGGGCGCCATGACCACAGTGCACTCCTGGATCTTCAACGGCACGGCACAGCGCTATGGCGGCCGCTCCATTGCCTCCGACCGCCACGCCGAATACATGATTGAACTGGCCCGGGCATTCGCCACCGAGCCGGACCGGGCCATCTGGCTGCAGGAGGTTGGGGCGCCGTCGAACTGCCTCACCCCCGAGGAGACCCCGGACTTCCTGGAAGCCACGCTGCGTTCTTCCGCACGCACCGAGAACTTGTGGGGCGTCACCTGGTGGTGCTCCCACGACGTCAGCCGAAAGATGGCGGACTTCCCCGAACTCGAGTACACGCTGGGGCTCGTGGACCAGGACCGGAACATCAAGCCCATCGGCCGCCGCTTTGCCGAGCTGATTCCCGAACTGCGGGAACGCCAGGAGCTGCCGACACGCACGCTGGGCATTGTGGTTGAGGTCGATGCGGACGAGACCCCCATCAGCCGCGGCGACATGAGCCCCGGCGGATCCATCTTCCAAGCATGGGTGGATGCCTGCACCAACGGCGTCGACCCGGCGTTTGTCACCTCGATTGAAGCGGAAAAGCCGGAGGTCCTGGCCGCCCGCGGAATCACCGAGCTGGTCCGGCCCGCCGTGACCGGCGGGATGGCGTACTCCTCGCAGAACACGGTGGTCACTGCCTAGTTCGGGCCCTGGCACAAAAGGAGGGGGGGGGCCGGGGTCGGCCCCCGCCCCCCCCGAGCTCTA
>NZ_JANKZF010000028.1 GCF_027568515.1 Arthrobacter sp. HY1533
CACACCCGGGGGTCCCCGGCATTGCGGGCGCGCGCAAAAAACGGGGGGGCCGCCGCGGATTCCCGCGGCGCCCCTCCTGCAATTTAAGGCTAGTTCGGTGCGGCCGTGCTTTCACGGACGGTGAGCTGGGGCAGGGCGCCAATCCTGTCCGGCAACACTTCCTCGGCCTCAATCTGCTCACGCAGGAAGTTTGCGGCATCGGCCCCCAGGCCGAACGTGTCGCGGGTGATGCACGTGATCGAGGGGCGCACCAGACCCGCGACCACCGAGTCGTCAAAGGAGGCAATCGAGAGCTCCGCCGGGACGGACAGGCGCATTTCCTGGGCCACGCGGAGGCCGGCGATGGCCATCATGTCATTGTCGAACACAATGGCACTGGGCCGTTCGGCCCGGCTGAGCAGGCGGCGCGTGGTGGCCGTGGCCGCCGCCGGCGAGAAGTCCGTGGCAATCACCTCGCCGCTGACTCCCCGGCCGCCCAGGACAGCAAGGACCTCGATGCGCATGCGGGTGTGCTGGAACTCGGCAGGGCCGGCGACGTAGGCGATGGAGCGGTGCCCCAGGGCGGCCAGGTAGTCGAACAGCGTGTGGGCCACCTGGCTGTCATCGAGCCAGATCGTGGCCGGGTGCCCGGCGTCGGAGCTGTGGCTGCCAATGACGACGGCGGGCAGGTCCATCTCCGTGAGGGCCGCGAGCCTGGGGTCGTCATCGCGGGGGTCGATCACAATCACGCCGTCCACCTGGTTGGCGCCGCGCCAGTGGCGGTAGGTGGCCACTTCCTCCTCGATCGAGCTGACCAGAACCATCTGCATCGCGATGTGGAACTCGGCCAGGGCCGACTGGACACCGGCGATCAGGTCGGTGAAGAACGCTTCGGTGCCCAGTGTGCTGGCCGAGCGGTTCACGGCAAATCCAATGACGCCGGCCCGGGAGCCGACCAGCGCGCGGGCCGCCGAACTCGGCACCCACTGGTGCTCCTGGGCAATGCTGAGGATGCGGCTGCGCGTCTGATCGCTCACGCCGGGCCGGCCATTGAGGGCGAATGAAACCGCTCCCGGGGAGACCCCGGCCATCCGGGCGATGTCCGTGATGGTCACGCGCTTGGGCTTGGCCGGCCTTTGGCCCGCTCCCACTGAGGTAGATCCAACCCCGTGCTCCATGGGTGGTGTTTCTCCTGTCTTGGAGCTAAAACGATTAATTTGGTGCCGGGCACCGCTGCAGTACCCGACACCACATTATCCGATGCCGCTGGCAGCCAAATCCGGGGCCGCGGACGGCCCCGGACGGCGCATCTAGCGTGCAGGCACCTGGGGTTCGCCCTCGAATACGGTGAACGCCAGGATGCCCTCGTTCATGGTCTCGGCAACCTCAAAGGATTCTGCCGCATCCGCACCCTGGAGCACGGCCAGTTCGTAGTGGAACTGGTGGAAGCCGCCCAGACTCGCCTTGAAGTTGGTCTCCCAGTAGTTGTTCATGACCCAGGAGTAGACCTCGTCGACATTCGGGACGCCTTCACCCATGAGCTGGGTGGGGCGCGTTTCAAGCGGGCCCATGGCCACCAGCGGCACGTCGGTGCAGGCGAGAACCACGGGCGCCTCCGAGGCGAACACCACTGCATTCTGGATCGCATAAAAATCGATGCACGACCCGGGAAGCTGGTCGATGCGCGGGCGCATGATGGCCCCGGCCTTGTCGATGTAGGTCTGATCGGCGATGAACGGGAGCGACAGGTAGAGGTTTTCCGGCTCCCACACGCTCTTCTTGTGCAGGCGCAGGTCAATGTCGAGCTTGGGTGCGTGCTTGTAGGAGGTCAGGATCACCGAGCATTCCTCAGCACCCTCGATCCGGTAGCTCAGTTCAACGCGTGAGAAAAGCGCCCCGTCCTCGAGGACCTGGACATCGAAGAGTTCCCCGACGCTGCGCTGCGTGCGGATGGCCTTGCGCGAGCGACCCAGGTTCTGCCGGACCGAGCCGTAGTCCTCGCCCATGCGGCGCGGGGTGACCTCATGGATGGGCGTGAACGCCCCGTGGTCCCGCCCTTCTGCGATGAGTTCGCGATCATTTGTCTTGTCGAGGATTGAGACAATTCCCGCGCCGGCGCGGTAGCGGATGGTGAAGAAGGCGTTGTCGATCTCCTCGACAGTGGCCACTCCGCCCGCGGCGCGCTTCTCCTCGACGTGCCAGCGGAGGTCCGCAACCCCGTCGGAACCGGCGTAGGCCACGAGTCCGGCGGAGGCGAGCGGCGGTGCAGGCAGTTCCTTCAGGACCCAGCTCAGCACCTGCTTGGGCTCAAAGTGCGCCCAGATGCACATCTGCGGGCCGCGCGAATGGGAGCTGATCTGGAACTCGACACTCTCGCCGGTCTCCGCGTTGACCACATCAAAGTGCTTGTGCCCATAAAAGTGCTCCACCTCGATGACCACCATTTCGGTGACCGGCCGGTCGTGCGGGTTGACGGCACGGAAGGAGACCTCACGCTGGGCCGAGGGGGCCGTCTCGCCATAGTGGGCCTGGATGCCCTCGCGGACAATCGTGGCCGATTCGGCAGCCTTCAGGGCGTAGAGACGCTTCCACTGGTCCAGGTTGTTGACCTGCGGGTGGTACGGCTCCGAGATCGAAGAGGAGTATCCCCAGGTGTGCTCGCCGTAGAACATGAGGTTCGCGTAAGCGGAGTCGTAGTTTGCGGGACCGCCGATCTGCTCGTCGGAATCCAGCTTGCCCGCCATGTGCAGGCTGCGGGCCGCGGCACGGTATTGCGTCACCTCGGCCGGCGTCGAACCAATTCCATCCGCCCACCAGTCGGTCCAGTCGCCCCGGTGGGTTGGGATGTCGGCGCCGGACGCCAGCACTGCCTCAAAGAACTCGTCGAGGGTGACCATCTTCAACTCAACGCCATGCCCTTCAGCGTTGAAGCGGTCGCAGAATTCCAGGACGCGCAATGACGGGGATGCGTTGTCCGTCATGTAGGCGCAGACGCTAACTGGCGCGAACGGCAGTTCGTAGCCGCCCTCCTTCAGGCTCTCCACATAGGCGCCAATTCGCTTGACCGAGAGCTCATGCGGGTCCAACTGGGAACCGGACTTCCCGTCCCTGATGACGTACTCGTAGGCAGGGGTACCGGAGATGCCGAGTTCATTGCCCAGGATGTAGTGGTCGCCGGACCAGGCCAGCACCTTCTCGCCGAGCGGGGACTCCCACCAGAATGCCGTCTGCTTGCGGCCCAGCGGGTAGTAGCCGTGGTGGATGTGGATGTTGGACATGAGGTGCTTGACGCCCTGGCGGGCAAGGACGTCGGCGAAGCCCCAGCTGTAGCCATTGACGTCTGCCGTCAGGGCGCTGGCTGCCGTGATTCCGAGGGCATCACGTTCCGACTTGGCCTCATCCATGATCCGGGTGTGCACAAATTCGGGAATGAGGTCCGTGAGGTTGAAGTGGCTTCCGGACAGGCCGATGCGGCCATCCTCGACAGCCTTGACAAAACGGTCCCGCTCGCTGTCGTCGGCCACCTTCAGGAACTCACGCACGGCCCAATAGGCTTCGCAGTTCCAGCGGAATCGCGGCTCACGCTCCACCAGGTCGAGGGCCTCACGGATGAAGGCGATGTGGTGCGCCTTCACCTTCTCCTGGGTGTCGGTGTAGCCGATGTCCGTGTGGGTGGTGTGAATGACGTAGAGGGTGAAGTTGTCTGCCACGATGCTCCATTGCTGTTCTGTGGGTTGGGAGAGGGGCCAGGGCCTAAATCTCAACCAAAGCTATCGTCAGCAAATGTTCTAGTCAATCGTTTTAGTTAAATGATTCAACAAATTAATTCGAGTCCATCGTGCCTGCCTTAAACAAAGCAGGCCCGCAGAAATCTGCGGGCCTGCACAAGCGGTGCCGGGCGGGCCGGCGCATGGTTTCAGCGCTGTGGGCGCCAGACCACAACTGCCTGGCTGCGCGGGCGGGGGCGCTGGCCCCGGGCCAGGGCAACGATGTCCCCGCCGGCCAGGCCAGCGGCGAACACGCGGCTGTTGGCGCGGGGCAGGCCCGAGGCCATTTGCGCGGAAACTGCTTCCAGCTCATCGCTGAGCTCAACGACCTTGGCGCGCAGGGCGTCCACCTGGTTTTGCAGGTCCATGATGCGGCGGATGCCCTCCAAGGAGACGCCCTCCTGCGACAACCGCTGGACTTCGCGCAGCATCTCGACGTCGTGCTGCGAGTAACGCCGGGCGCGGCCCGGGGCGCGCCCGGGGCTGACAATGCCGAGCCGGTCGTACTGGCGCAGCGTCTGCGGGTGCATTTCGGCCAGCTCGGCGGCCACGGAAATCACAAAGATGGGTGCGTACGGGTCAACAATCATTGTGTTTCCTTTCTAGGCGTTTCGGTGGTTGAGCGGGGATCCGGTCTCGACATGGGGCCCCCGACGCGAGGGCCCCTGGCCGAGGCACGAGGCCTGGGAGCGTCTGGGGATCGACCACCGGGATGGGGATCGACCACCGGGAACAGGCTCAACCACCGGTGCCGCTACAGTTTGGCTTTGTCTTTCAACGCAGCGCGAGGGTCGCCGTCGGCGGTTGCGGCGGCAAAGGCACGCACTGCCTCCTCAGCCTCCTTGTTGAGCTTCTGCGGAACTGCCACGTCGATCGTGACGAGCAGGTCGCCGTCGCCCTTTGAGGTCTTGACGCCGGCGCCCTTGACGCGCAGCGTGCGCCCTGACGGAGTGCCCGCCGGAACACGGACACGCACGGTGTCCCCTGTCAGCGTGGGGACGCTGATGTCGGCGCCCAGTGCCGCCTCGGGGAACGTGACAGGGACGTGGATGCGGATGTTGTTGCCGTCGCGGACAAAGAAGTCGTGCGGCTTGACATTGACGGTCACCATCAAATCGCCCGGCCCGGCCGAACCGGATTGGCCCTTGCCCTTGACGCGGACCTTCTGGCCGTCCTTGATGCCGGCGGGGATGCGCACATCAATGACCTCGCCGTTGGGCTCGCGCAGGCCAATCTTGGTGCCGTTGATGGATCCGGCGAAGGAAATGCTGGTGCTCGCCGTGCGGTCCGCGCCCTTGGTGGGCTGGGGTTGGAAGCCGCCGAAGCCGCCTCCCCCGCCGCCGCCAAACAGGTCGGCGAATTCCGGCGGCAGGCCCGAGCCGTTGAAGCCCTGTGAGCCGCCGCGCGGTGCGCGGCCACCGCGGCCGCCGCCAAAGAGGTCTCCGAAGACGTCTTCAAAGCCGCCGCCGGCGCCCTGGCCGGCACCGCCTGCGCTGAAGCGGGCGCCGCCTCCCATGGCGCGGATGGCGTCGTACTGTTCGCGGTCTTCCTTGCTGGAGAGCACTGAATACGCTTCGGAGACGTCCTTGAAAGTCTTTTCCGCAACAGGGTCACCGGAGTTGGTGTCCGGGTGGTATTTGCGGGCGAGCTTCCGGTATGCCTTCTTGATGTCGGCATCCGATGCATCCTTGGCCACACCGAGAATTTTGTAGAAGTCCTTTTCTGCCCAGTCCTGACTTGCCAAGACGCCTCCTTTCTAAAAGTTTGTGGGAAATTTGGTGGTCGAGCCGTTAGAGAACCCCCCGTGTGGAAAGGCTAGACCACCCGTTTTTTTTTGGTTTGTGGGGGGGGCGCGCCGGGCCCCCCCCCCCCCGGCCCCCCCCCCCCCCCCACCAGTCGTTTGTTACTCCGGTACTGCCACGATTACCTGTGCGGCGCGCAGGATGCGTTCGCCGGACTTGTAGCCGTTGCGCAGCACCTGGCTGACAGTGTCAACCTCGATGTCTGCTGCAGGCTGCTGGATGAGTGCCTCATGCACAGTCGGATCGAACGGAACGCCGGTGGCGTCGATCTTTTCCAGGCCGTACGTTGCGAGGGCGGTTTCCAGCTTCGCGGCGATGGCCGCGAACGGCCCGTCCACGATGTCGCCGTGCGTGCGCCCGGCGTCAATGTCATCCAGGACCGGAAGCAGTGAGTTCAGCACGCCAATGACGGCCATCTGTCCGGCAACGGCCCGGTCACGCTCGACGCGCTTGCGGTAGTTGACGTACTCGGCCTGCAGGCGAAGAAGGTCGTTCTTCAATTCTGCAGCGTCGTCAGCAGCCGCCCCGGGGGCGACTGACTCCTCTGCCGGAACCTCGACACCGTTGAGGATGTCTTCGGCCTGGGAGAGTGCATCGCCCTCGGGGGTCTCGACAGGCTCGACCACCGGCTCGCCCTCTTCGGGGTTTACTGACTGCGTCATGGCTACTTCTTCTCGTCTGCGTCTTCGTCGATGATCTCGGCGTCGACGATGTCTTCGTCAGCGCCTGCATCGGAGGAAGCTGCACCTTCGGAAGCACCGGCGTCGGCCGTTGCACCCTCAGCCGCGGCTGCGGCGTAGATGGCCTCGCCCAGTGAGGACTGCGAAGCCTGCAGCTTCTCGAAGGCAGCCTTCACGGCATCCTCGTCATCGCCGGCAAGAGCGGTCTTCAGCGCGGTGACATCTTCCTTGACCGGGTTCTTGACCTCATCGGCGAGCTTGTCGTCGTTGTCGGCCAGGACCTTGTCCACGGAGTAGGCCAGCTGCTCCGCGGAGTTGCGCAGATCGGCTGCCTCGCGGCGTGCCTTGTCCTCGGAAGCGTGCTCTTCAGCGTCGCGAACCATGCGCTCGATGTCTTCCTTGGAGAGCGAGGAACCACCGGTGATGGTCATGGACTGCTCAACACCTGTGCCCTTGTCCTTGGCGGAGACGTGCACAATGCCGTTGGCATCGATGTCGAAGGTGACCTCAACCTGCGGGACGCCGCGCGGAGCCGGAGCGATACCGGTCAGCTCGAACGTGCCCAGCGGCTTGTTGTCGCGGGTGAACTGGCGCTCGCCCTGGAAGACCTGGATGGCCACTGACGGCTGGTTGTCATCAGCGGTGGTGAAGGTCTCGCTGCGCTTGGTCGGGATGGCCGTGTTGCGCTCGATCAGGTGCGTCATGACACCACCCTTGGTTTCAATGCCCAGGGACAGCGGGGTGACGTCGATCAGCAGAACGTCCTTGCGCTCGCCCTTCAGCACGCCAGCCTGCAGTGCGGCACCAACGGCCACAACCTCATCCGGGTTGACACCCTTGTTGGGCTCCTGGCCACCGGCCAGTTCCTTGACCAGCTCGGAGACGGCGGGCATGCGGGTGGAACCACCAACAAGCACGATGTGGTCGATGTCCGAAACCTTGATGCCGGCTTCCTTGATGACGTCGTTGAACGGCTTCTTGGTCCGGTCCAGCAGGTCCGCGGTCAGTTCCTGGAACTTGGCGCGGGTCAGCTGCTCGTCCAGGTGCACCGGGCCGTCGGGGGTGACGGAGAGGTACTGGAGCGAAACGCTGGTGCTGGAGGCCGAGGACAGTTCCTTCTTGGCCTGCTCGGCAGCTTCCTTCAGGCGCTGCAGGGCGATCTTGTCCTTGGACAGGTCGATGCCCTTGACCTTGAGCTGGTTCAGCAGGTAGTCAACTACGCGCTGGTCCCAGTCGTCGCCGCCGAGGCGGTTGTCACCGGCAGTTGCGCGGACCTGGATGGTGGAGAAGTTGTCTTCGTCCTTGCCAACTTCGAGCAGGGAGACGTCAAACGTTCCGCCACCGAGGTCGAATACCAGGATGAGCTCGTCTTCCTTGCCCTTTTCCAGGCCGTAAGCCAAGGCAGCGGCCGTGGGCTCGTTGACAATGCGCAGCACCTTCAGGCCGGCAATTTCGCCGGCTTCCTTCGTGGCCTGGCGCTCGGCGTCGTTGAAGTAGGCCGGGACGGTGATGACAGCGTCGGTGACCTTTTCACCCAGGTAGGACTCGGCGTCGTTCTTGAGCTTCATCAGGATGCGGGCGGAGATTTCCTGCGCCGTGTACTTCTTGCCGTCGATGTCGACGTTCCAGTCGGTGCCCATGTGGCGCTTGACGGAGGCAATGGTGCGGTCAATGTTGTTGACGGCCTGGCGCTTGGCGATTTCGCCAACCAGGACTTCGCCGCTCTTGGAGAAGGCAACAACTGAGGGGGTGGTGCGGCCGCCTTCGGCGTTGGCGATAACCGTGGGCTCGCCGCCTTCCAGGACGGATACAACAGAGTTTGTGGTTCCGAGGTCAATACCTACAGCACGTGACATAAGTGGTTCCTTTCATGAGCCGCTGGCTAAACAATTCCGCAACCGGGGTGGCTGCGGGTTCGCTCAATCAGCGGTATTGAGCGTTCTGCACTCAACTTTACTCAGACTCGTTTTCATGTCAAGCCAAGTTGAGCGTAGTTGACTCAACTTTCACGGTGGGCGAACAAGAACGACGCCGGATGGCTGGTTTTTGTGCGCTGCGCCACTTCCGCGCGTCACTGCCTGTCCGCAATTTGGACTGTCAATCTCACATTATGAACACTTCTAGTGGGGAAAGCCGGACAGGAATAGTCTGCTCGCATGAGCGAGCAACCCAGCACCGAAAGCACCGGAAACACAGGAAACCAGGGCGACGTCTACACGCACGGCCACCACGAGAGCGTGCTGCGGTCCCACACCTCCCGCACGGCCCAAAACTCCGCCGCCTATCTCATCCCGCACCTGGGCCACGGCTTGTCCGTGCTGGATGTGGGGTCCGGCCCCGGCACCATCACCTCCGACTTTGCCCGCCTCGTGGCACCTGGTCCCGTGCTTGGACTGGACCGCGCCCCGGAGGTGGTTGCCGCCGCCACCGCGCTGGCCCGCGAGCAGCACCTGGCCAACCTGAGCTTTGACACGGGCGACATCTACAACTTGGACCTCCCTGACGACTCCTTCGATGTGGTGCACGCCCATCAGGTCCTCCAACACCTGACCGACCCCGTCGAGGCCCTGCGCGAGATGCGCCGGGTGGCCAAGCCCGGCGGCATCGTGGCCGTGCGCGACGCTGACTTCCACGGCATGTCCTGGTACCCGCAGCTGCCGGAGCTCGATGAATGGATGGAGCTGTACCAGAAGGTTGCCCGGCACAACCAGGCCGAACCCGACGCGGGGCGGCGGCTGCTGCACTGGGCCAGGGCTGCGGGATTCACCGATGTCACGCCGTCGACCGCCAGCTGGCTCTACGCGACCCCGGAGCAGCGTGCCTGGCTCGCCGGGGTCTGGGCGGACCGCGTGGTGGGTTCGGCTTTTGCCGAGCAGGCCACGGCCTACGGCTTTGCGGACAAGGCAACACTTGAGCGGATTTCGGCCGGATGGCGGGCCTGGGGCGCCTCGCCCGACGGCTGGTTCGTCATGCCGAACGGGGAGATCATCGCCCGGGCCTGACGGTGATCCCACGCGCCAGCCCGGCCGGCGATAAGCTGGGCGGATGCAGTTTTCCCTTTGGCTGGCCCTTGCCGGCGCCGGCGCCATGATCAGCCTGACCCCGGGTGCGGGGGCCATCAACACGATGTCCAACGCACTGACCTCCGGATTCCGACGCTCCTTCTGGGGGATCCTTGGCCAGCAGCTGGCGCTGGTGATCCACGTGATCATCGTCGCGGCAGGTGTGGGCATCCTGGTCTCCAGTTCGCCGTTCCTGTTCATGATGATCCGCTATGTGGGCGCCGCGTACCTGGTCTACTTGGGCATCCGGAAGCTGCTGGCCAAGGCCGAGAAGGTCGACGGCCCGGACTCGCCCGCCGTGGTCGAGTCCGGGTTCTCGATGTTCCGCCGCGGGCTGTGGGTCAACCTGCTGAACCCCAAGGCCATTGTGTTTTTCCTGGCGTTCATGCCCCAGTTCATCCGCCCCGACGAGCCGCTGCTGCCGCAATACGTGATCCTGACGGCCACAGTGGTGGTCATCGACATCATCGTCATGTGGTTCATCTTTGCCGCCGGTGCCAAGCAGCTCAAGCACCTGACCACCAGCGAGCGCGGACAGCTGGTCCTCAACCGGATCTTCGGCATCCTGTTCATCGCCGTGGGTATCCTGCTGGCACTCGTATAGCCGCCTTGAGCACGGGGCAGGGTTGCCCTGCACCCCGCGGCCGGACGTGGCCCCGCCGATAGACTGTCTCAATGACGTCCCCGTACCGGATCACCACTGTTTGCACAGGCAACATCTGCCGCTCCCCCATGGCTGAATTCATGGTGGCCGACGCCGCCGCGCAGGCGGGCGTGGACATTGTGGTGGACTCCGCGGGGACCACGGCCTGGGAGTTGGGCAAGCCCATGGATCCGCGCGCCAAGGCCGTCCTGGCCCGCCACGGCATCAACCCGGCAAAGCACACCGCCCGCAGCTTCAACCCGGACTGGTTCGCCGAGCGCGACCTCATCCTGGCCCTGGACACGGACCACTACGACGCCCTGCGCGCCCTGGCCCCCAGCCCCGAGGCGGCCGCCAAGGTGCGCATGCTGCGCTCTTTCGACCCCGAAGTGGCCTCCGACGGCCCCGCGGCACAGGGCATCTACGACCCCTGGTACGGCGACTCCAACGACTTTGAGGCCAGCTGGGAGTTCATCTCGGCCGCGATCCCCGGCATCCTGGCGCACGCCCGTGGCTGATCCCCAACCCCAGCGCCCGGTGCTCATCGCCGTCGACGGCCGCTCCGGCGCCGGGAAGACCACCGTGGCCGTGGAACTGGCCACCCTGCTGCGCCGCCACCGCCCCGTGTCCTTGTTCCACCTCGAGGACATTTACCCCGGCTGGGACGGCCTGGCCGGCGGTGTGGAACGCTACATAGACTCCGTCCTGGCACCCCTGAGCCAGGGCTTGGCCGCCACGTGGACGGCCTGGGACTGGGAGGCCCAGAACGACGGCGCCTCCCGGACCACAGCCGTGGCGCCCGTCGTGATTGTGGAGGGTGTGGGCTCCTCGCACGGCCGCGCTGCCGGTTTCCTTGACGCCGTGGTCTGGGTCGATGCGCCGAGCCAGACCCGAAAGCAACGAGCCCTGGCCCGCGACGGCGAGACCTACGCCCCGTTCTGGGACCTCTGGGCCGGGCAGGAAGAGCGGCTCCAGGCCGACGACGCCGGGATCGAAGCCGCCGACGTCCTGGTGGACGGCACCCACGGCGTGGCCGGCGCCCCCGAATTTGTGCTGGACGCCCTGACACAGCTCCCTGCCCTGGAACACGTGCTCGCCCCGGAGCTGGCGCGCCGCCGCGGCCTGGAATTCTCGGCAGTCCGGATGGACGGGATGCCCTCCGCGGCCGGGCTCTTCCACGCCCTGTACGGGGATGCGGAGCATGCAGTGTGGCTCGACAGCTCCACTTCAGAGGGCAGCAATGCCACGTCGGGAGCAATCGCCGGTGCCGGGCCGGCCGCCGCCCGGTCGCGCTTTTCCATCATGGCCGACCACTCTGGCTGCTTTGGCCAGACCGCCTCCCACAGCGGCGGGGTGACCACGGTGACCGCTGGCCAGGTCACCACCCGCATCCGCGGCCCGTTCTTCCGCTGGCTCGATTCCGTGTGGGGCCGCAAGGCTGTTCGCGCACCTGACCACTACCCGGGGGACTTCACCCTCGGCTGGCTGGGCTGGCTGGGCTATGAGCTCAAGGCGGAGACCGGTGGCGCCCGCGTGCAACACGAGGCACAGGCCCCCTCCTCCGCCGTTCCCGACGCCGCGCTCCTGTTTGCCGGCCGTGCCGTGGTCCTGGACCACCAGGAGGGCTGCCTCTATGCCCTGACCCTCTCGGGCGCCCACCACCCGCGCTCGGAGGGCGAGGCCTCGGAGTTCCTGGAGACCGTCCGCGCAGCGATGCAGGCTGCCGGCCAGCCGGCGTCGGGCATCCCAGCAGCGGCGAACCCTCCGGCCTTCACGGCCCGGGACGGCGAGCGCCGCTACAAGGAGATGATCGCGGCAGCCCAGGGGCAGATCCACGACGGCAATTCCTACGAGGTCTGCCTGACCACCACGCTCGAGGCACGCACGGAGCACCGGGTGGACTCGTGGACCACCTACCAGGCGCTGCGGGCCCGGAATCCCGCCCCCTTTGCGGCGTTCCTGCGCTTGGGCGGGCTGGGCGTTGCCAGCACGTCCCCTGAACGGTTCCTGCGCATCGATGCGGCCGGGCTCATGCGCGCCGAGCCCATCAAGGGCACCCGGCGCCGCGATCCCGACCCGGCCGTGGACCAGGCGCTCAAGGTGGACCTGGCGACTTCCCTGAAGGACCGGGCGGAGAACATCATGATCGTGGACCTGCTGCGGAACGACCTCTCCCACTTTGCCGTGCCTGCCTCGCTGTCCGTGCCGCGGTTGTGTGCCATTGAAAGCTACGCCACGGTGCACCAGATGGTCAGCACCATCGAGGCGCAGCTGGCTCCGGGCAGTTCGCGGGCGCAGGCCGTGGCTGCCGCGTTCCCGGCAGGGTCCATGACGGGCGCACCCAAGATCAGCACCATGGCCATCCTGGACAGCTTGGAGGCCGGTCCGCGCGGCATCTACTCGGGCGCGATCGGCTATTTCTCACTCAATGCGGCCACAGACCTGTCGGTGGTGATCCGCACGCTGGTCCTCGCGGACACGCCCGACGGCGGCACGCAGCTTTCATTGGGTGTCGGCGGCGCCATCACGGCGGACTCCGAGGACGAGGCGGAGTGGCAGGAGATCCAGGCCAAGGCCTACGGCGTCCTGTCGACCCTGGGCGCCACCTTCCCCGCCTGAGCAAGACCGCACTTTTCCCGCTTGGCCGCACCTTTCACGCTTATCCGCGGGCAGCTGACCGCAGATAAGCGTGAAAGGTGCGGTCATGCGCTGGCGGGTTACTGGATCGTGGCGGTTAGGCGGGCCACGTTGTCCACGTAGCGGGCCAGGATGGGCCGGTTCTCCCATTCGTCCAGCAGCAGCTCACGGGAAACGGCCCGGTAGTGGTCCTCAACCTCATGCATGCGCTGCACCACGCTGCCGTCGACAATCATGACCGTCACCTCGAGGTTCAGGGAGAAGCTGCGCATGTCCATGTTCGAGGAGCCGATCACGGCCACCTCGGAGTCCACGGTGAAGTGCTTGGCGTGCAAAACCAGCGGCTTGGGGTAGAGGTAAATCCGCACCCCGGCCTTCAGCAGCGCCTCGTAGTAGGACCGCTGGGCGTGGTGGACCAGGAACTGGTCGCCGGCCTCGGAGACGAACAGCTCCACAGTGACCCCTCGCTGGGCGGCGGTTGTGATGGCGTAGAGCAGGGAGTCATCGGGCACAAAGTATGGGCTGGAGATGGTGATGCATTCCTCCGCCGAGTACAGCAGCGTGTTGAACAGGCGCAGGTTGTTTTCCGTCACGAACCCCGGGCCGCTGGGGACCACCTGGCACAGGGAGCCGCCGGAGAAGGAGTTCCAGTGGTACGCCGCGAGTTGTGATTCCAGGTTCTCCTCGGTTTCCGAGGACCAGTCCGTGGCAAACATGACGTTGAGCGTGCCCACGATGGGCCCCTCCAGCCGGGACATCAGCTCAACCCACTCGCGTCCGATCCGGGCGTTCTTCTTCTTTCGGTAGGACGGTTCAATGACGTTCTGTGAACCTGTGAACCCCACCCGCCCGTCGACCACAAGGATCTTGCGGTGGTTGCGCAGGTCGGGGCGGCGCCACTGGCCCTTGACGGGCAGCAGCGGCAGCATGCGCCGCCATTGGATGGAGCTGTTCTTCAGCCGGCGGATCATGTGCCGGTAGCCGGGTACCCGCAGCGAACCAATGTGGTCAAAGAGCACGCGCACCCTAACGCCGCGTTCGGCGGCCGCCTCCAGTTCCGCAAACAGCCTGTCGGTGCTGGCATCGGAGCTCATGATGTAGAACTCGGCATTGACGTAGTCGGTGGCGCGGCTGACCTCCTCGGCCATGGCATCCAGCGACTCCTGGTAGCCCTCAATGAGCTGGACCGTGTTGCCGCCCAGGGCCGGGAAATAGCCCAGGTTCTGGTTCAGCTCCATGGCCGACTTCACCCAGGCCGGCCCCTCGTACTCGGGCACCTGGGAGGCAATGTCCTGCGTTCCCGCCAGGATGCGCTCGTTGACGGCAGCCTGAGTCTCCCGCCGACGTCGTGAGAGCCGGAAGTTGCCAAACATGAGGAACAGGAGCAGGCCAATGTAGGGCAAAAAGAAGATGCACAGCAGCCAGGCCATGGCTGTGGTGGGGCGCCGGTTGCCCGGGATCACACCCAGCACCACGATGCGGATGGCCAGGTCAACCAGCAAGATGAGCGCAGAAAGCCAGACACTCATTGAATCCGGCAGACTGAACGCCGTCGAGATCATCCGTGCCTCCCCGTAGATGCGCGCCAGTGTCCGCGCAGGTGACAATAGCCTAACGGCACATGGCAACCGCCGATTCCTGCCGGCCCCCGTGGCATGGTGCCGTTATGCTGGGCGTGACTTTGAGATCCACAAGAAACCAAACGATCGCACCATGTAAGGAACACGCCATGAGCAGCTCCGCCAGCACGCAAGCCACATTCGACATTTTTGCCCTTGATCCGCACAAGCTCACCGAGAAAGCCGTCAAGTGGCTGCGCATAGCCTTTGCCGTCAGCGGCGCCGTAGCCCTCATCCTGGGCATTGTGCTGCTCCTGTGGCCCAGCAAGACCATGGCCGTCGTGGCCGTGTTCCTGGGCATTAACTTCCTGATCACAGGAGCCATCAAGGTGGCCGTGGGCATCTTCAGCCACAGCATCTCCGCCGGCATGCGCATCCTTGACATCCTGCTGGGCCTGTTTGTCCTGGTGGCCGGCATCATCGCTATCCGCAACTCGGCGGCCACGGGCGAAATCCTTGTCATCTTCACCGTCATCATGATCGGCATCGGCTGGATCTTCGAGGGCATCATCGCCATGGCTGAGGCCGGCAAGGGCCCCTCCCGCACCTGGGCCATCGTGTTCGGCATCCTCAGCGTGCTGGCCGGCATCGTGGTGCTGGTTGTGCCCGTGTGGACCGCCGCCTGGCTGCTGCTCATGACCGCGATCATGCTGATTGTCCTGGGCGTCGTGGGCATTGTCCGCGCCTTCACCTTTGGCAGGAAGCTCTTTGCCGCCAGCTAAGCTCGATGCATGACAACACTGGTTTTCCTGGATCCCGTCCACCCCGCAGGCCGCCTGGCCGACGCCGCGTCCCCCGCCATCCTGGCCACGGACCAGGGCGTCACGCGGGGGGACGGGATTTTTGAATCCCTGCTCGCGGTGGACGGCGTGCCCCGCAAGCTCCAGGCGCACCTTGACCGGCTGGCGGCATCAGCCCGCACCATGGACCTGGCCATCCCGGCCGCAGAGTCCTGGGAGGCGGCGATTTCGACGGCGGTCGCGGCCTGGACCGACTCCCAGACTCCCGCTGCAGCGGACGACGCCGGGCCCGGTGCGGCAGCCGCCGCGGCCGGGGAAACCCAGTGCGTGGTCAAGCTCATTGCCACCCGCGGCCCCGAGGGCGCCAACACCACAACGGCCTGGGTTGCCGTCAGCGCCGTCTCCCCGGCCCTGGCAGTGCAGCGCCAAAAGGGGCTGGCGGTGGTCCTGCTGGAGCGCGGCTACGACAGCGACATTGCCGCCCGCGCCCCTTGGCTGCTCATGGGCGCCAAGACGCTCTCCTACGCGGTCAACATGGCCGCCCTGCGGCACGCCCACACCCTGGGCGCCGATGACGTGATTTTCACCAGCGGCGACGAACTCGTGTTGGAGGGGCCGACGTCGTCCGTACTGCTGGCGCACATTTCCGACGATTCCGGGGTGCCGGTCAAGCGGCTCATCACCCCGCACCTGGACACCGGCATCCTGCCAGGCACCACGCAGGGGGCACTGTTTGCCGCGGCCAAGGCGGCAGGCTGGGAACTGGGCTACGGCCCCGTGACGCCCGCTGACCTGCTCGACGCCGACGCCGTGTGGCTCATCTCCAGCCTGCGCCTGCTGGCGCCCGTCAACACGATTGACGGTGCGGAAATCGGCACCGCCGAGATCCGCAAGGCCCTCACGGACGAGCTTTCAGCTCTGCTGGCAAAAACGCTCTAGGTGTACCTGGCCATCACGTTGGTGACACTCGGTTGATGGGTGTTGTTCCGGTGCTGGTGTGGATGCGTTCATTGTTGTAGTGGTTGAGCCATGGGTCAAGGGCTTGGGTGCGTTGGATGTTGCTGGTG
>NZ_JANKZF010000029.1 GCF_027568515.1 Arthrobacter sp. HY1533
AGGTGAGTCTGGCATTAGCGTGGGACATGGGAACCTCCGGACCGTGAAGGATTAGACAACTCCACTAAGCCCGGAGGCTCCCCCTTTTTTCAAGACCCGAGCGTCACCAACCTCATGGCCAAGTACACCTAACCCGGTCCCGGGACCTTCCGCCGGCGCCGGAAACGGTAGCATGGAGCTTTTGGATGCTGCCCGTTTTTGGGCCGGCGCCACGGCACATGGGGAGTGGAATGGCGGTCTGGACAGGGCACAACTGGCAGTTCATCGAGACAGGTGACGCACAGGCTGTCATCGGCATAGCCTTCGGCATTGGCCTGCTGGATGAGGCCGTCAGCTCCACCGGGGCACTGTCGATTGCCCTGTCCGCGCTCCGGGCGGAGCTGTCGCAGCCCGTCGACGTGGGCGACGGGACCTTCTTTGTCCCGGACGTAGAAGTTTCCCTGTGCACCGACACGGCCACCCTCACCATCCGGGGCAGCCGTGAAGGGGTCTCCGCCACCTGGCGCCGCCTGCCCGGGCTGTTCGTCCCCGGCACTGTTCACGCGGACGTCCCGCTGCTGCGGCCCGAGCCCCTTGCCTGGCCCGCTGACGTTGTGCACCGCACCGGACACAATGCCGCTGCCCTGGGCTGGTTGAAGACCACTGCCCCCGACGCCCACGGCCAGGCGGCGGCCCTCCTGCCCCGACTGGATCCCCGGTCCCGCGCATTCCCCGCGGTGTTTTTCACCAACGACAAGTTCCTCGTTGGCCTGGCGTTTCCCATCGAGCCCGTCACTGACATTCCACCCCTGTTCAGCGGGCCGGACGACGTCGTTGCGGCGCCCCGCTCGCTGTGGGCAGACGGCACCCCTGCCTGCACCGATCCGGACCGGGCCGGCCAGGAGCCGTCCACCGTCAGCAAGGGGGACTCCTCCCACCTCGACGGCTCCCTGGGCATCTCACAAACGGGCATCAGGCGGGTGCTGCTGTCGGCCCTGGTTCCGCGCTCTACAGGGGGCCAGCTGGCAGCCGAACTCCTGCGCCGAAAGGCCGCCGCGATTGGCGCCGACACCATCGGCCACCGGGACGGCCTGGGCCTTGAACTGCAAGGTGCCGGGGCCGCGTCGATGCTGGTGGTCACCTCTGGGCAGCCAATTTCCGGACCGGACCGGAACGAGCTGCTCAAGGAACTCGGCAAGGCCCTGGCGCTCGTTCCGGACGCCTGGATCCACGATGCCGTGGCCGATGCCGGTGCGTCGGATCCAAGGCTGGAACGCGAGCGCAGGCTCATGGGCCTCCCGGCGGAATCGGCCGCCACGGTTTTCGGGGTGCGCAAGGCCATCAGCGACGCCGTCAGTCACACCCTGAGATTGAACTTCGTCCTGGCCAGCTCCGGCTTCGGCGATGCCAAGCAGGCGGACGCCGGCCTGCCCCAGCCGGGAAGCGAGCAGGTATTCAAGACCCGGGTGGGCCGCGTGGTCCACGAAGCACGGGTGGATTCCTGGGACCCGACACCCCCTCCGGCGTGGATTTCCTCGCTCATTGTTGGCCGGGACAACATCCGCCTTGGCGGGCTGCAGGCCGGCCATGGCCAACGGGCACCCATCACCGACGGGGTTGCCACCACGGCAGCAATTGCCGTTTTGGAGGACCCGGCCGGCACAGTGGTGGTTGTCGATGACCAGCTGCGGACGCTGACACTGCAGCCGGAACTGTTCCACCGCCCCGACAAATTGCGCCAGGTCCTGTCCACGAGGCTGGCAGGGGTCCCACGCCTTGCTTTCACCAGCACAGTGGATCCCGCCAAGCTGAAGAGCTTCATCCGGCAAAAGCAACGCGCAAAACTGTGGCCGATCGTGGGTGCGGCTGCCGTGGTTGGGGCGGTGGTCGGCCTCAGTGCGCTGAACAACACTTCCGACCCCGTCGCCACCGAGCGCATTGCCTTCGGCGAAACCGCGCAGCTGAGCAACGGCACGACAATCACCGTGGGCAATCCGGAGCTTGGGGCGGAGGGCCTGCTGCGCACCGCCGCCGTCGATGTTCGCTTCTGTGCAGGTGGCGACACGAAGGCCAAGGGCCTGCCACCGGAAACCCGCCGAAGCATCGCCCCTGCGGACTTTCTCGGATTCAACAAGGGAGCGGGCAATGCCCAGCTGGTGGACAGTTCAGGGGGTCTGCATGCCGCCGTCCTCGCCGACGGCCAATGCACCACGGGCAGCCTGACCTTCGGGGCGCCACAGCTGGAGAACCCCAGGTTTGCCTACAAGAACCAGGCAGGCGACGACGTGGTCTGGTATCCGGCCGGTGAGCTGCCGGACGGCAAGTAGCCTTCCGCATTTTCAGCTTACAACCTGTGGGGGGCCTTGCCGCAAGGCCCCCCCACAGGGCGCACAATGGGTAGCTGCCCCACCAGCTCCACCCGAAGGAACCGCGCCCATGACCCCGGCAAACAGCCCGTTCAATCTCCCCGAAAACCTTGCCGCCAAGGCCCGTCATGCGCTCATCGCCGCCGACGAACAGCACTTTGACCTCATCGCCTCGACCCTTGCATCCACAGCCTCCCAGCTTGGCGAACAGCTCGTGGCCGCGCGCCGGGAGCACGTCCGGCTGGGGCAAGCCGCCGTGGAACGCGATGTCGAAGTCCGCCGGCTGGCCACACGCCTGCGCACGCTTGAGCGCTTTGGCCTGGACCTCTGCCTGGGCCGGATTGACCCGGCTGACGGTTCCGGGCCGCTCTACATTGGGCGGCTCGGCCTGACGGACTCCGAGGGCAACCGCCTGCTGACCGACTGGCGTTCCCCGGCGGCCGAACCGTTCTTCGGCGCAACCCACGCCAATGCCATGGGCCTGGCGGGCCGCCGCAGGTACCGCTGGACGCGCGGCAACATCACCGACTACTGGGACGAGGCGTTTGCCCTGGACGGCACCGCGCCGGATTCCACCGCAGCACTTGAAGACCTCTCCGCCTTCATCGCCAGCCTGGGCAGCGCCCGCTCGGACTCCATGCGGGATGTGCTCGGCACCATTGCTGCCGACCAGGACGCCGTCATCCGGGCACCAGCACGCGGCACGCTCGTGGTCGACGGCGGCCCCGGCACGGGCAAGACGGTCGTGGCACTCCACCGCGCCGCGTACCTTATCTACTCCGACCCACGCATCGGCCGGCACCAGGGCAGCGTGCTGTTCGTGGGACCGCACCAGCCCTTCCTGAACTACGTTGCCGACGTCCTGCCAAGCCTGGGGGAGGAGGGCGTTCGGACGGCCACCTTGCGGCACCTGGTCCCGGAGGGCACCGAGACCCTTCCGGAACGCGAGCCGAACGTGGCCAGGCTGAAATCAACGGCGGCCATGGTCTCCGCCATCGAATCGGCGGTGCGATTCTACGAGCAGCCACCCGCAGGGGCACTGTCCATCGAAACGCCATGGGCTGATCTCCAGGTCAGCACCGGCGACTGGGCCGAGGCCTTTGCCACGCCGGGCCCCGGCACCCCTCACAACGAGGCCCGCACCGAGGTGTGGGAGGCGCTGCTGGACATCCTCGAGGAGCGGCACAACGGCGGCGACTTCCCCGAGGGCGCGCTTCGCCAGGCCCTTGCCCGGCATGGGGAATTGGCGGCCACCTTCAGCCAAGCCTGGCCGCTGCTGCAGTACACGGACATTGTGGGTGACCTCTGGCGGGTCCCGGCCTACTTGCGCCTGTGCGCGCCGTGGCTCAGCCGCGCGGAGGTGGAGCTCCTGCAACGCGAGGACCCCTCGGCGTGGACCGTGGCTGACCTGCCCCTGCTCGGCGCGGCCAGGCTGCGCCTTGGCGACCCGGAGGAATCCCGGCGCAAGCTGCGGCAGGCCGCCGTCGAACGTTCCGGGAGGGAACTCATGGACAGGGTGGTGGGGGACCTCATTGCCGCCGATGATTCCGAGCTGCTCGTCATGACCATGCTGCGCGGCGACGACATGCGGGAGAGGCTGGGCGGCCAGGACCAGGTGCCCGGCGCGGAACCGGATGCACTGGCGGGCCCGTTCGAGCACATTGTGGTGGATGAGGCGCAGGAACTCACGGACGCCCAATGGCAGATGCTGCTGACGCGCTGCCCGTCGCGCAGTTTCACAGTGGTGGGGGACAGGGCGCAGGCGCGGCACGGCTTCGCAGAGTCCTGGGAGGAACGGCTGGCGCGGGTGGGGCTGGGCAGCATCTCGCTGGCGCGGCTCGGGGTCAACTACCGCACGCCCGCGGAGGTCATGGACGCGGCCGGGCCCGTCATCAGGGCGGCGCTTCCGGATGCCAATGTGCCGGCATCCATCCGCAGCGGCCCGCCTGTCCTGTACGGTTCGACGGCGGAACTTGGCTCCCGTCTGGAGGCTTGGCTGGGTGCCAATCCGGCGGGAACCGCGTGTGTCATCGCTACGATTCCGGTGGCCTCTGCGGTGACAGCCATGCCACGGGTTTCGGTGCTGGCGCCGGAATTGGCCAAGGGACTGGAATTTGACCTGGTGGTGCTGCTGGAACCGGAGTCGTTCGGAGCTGGCATCACGGGTGCGGTTGACCGCTATGTCGCCATGACGCGCGCAACGACGCAGCTCGTGGTGCTTGGCTGACGCCCGCCACTCGGCTGCATAGCCTTGGCTCCCATGGGAGACAAACAAACAGACATCACATGGGAACTGGCGCGCGCCACCAACTTGGACAACTGGGAGGACAGGGTCCCGCTGCACGAGGCGGCCTACGGCGTCGCGGCATTTGAGGATCCCGGCCACCTCAGTGAAGTGGCCCGGGAAGACCTAATGGCCATGGCGCCATTCCTGCCGGGCGGATCCGTTGCTGCCTTGGATGTGTGCCACCTGCAGTGCCACATCGGCACCGACACGTTGTCGTTGGCCAGGGCGGGTGCCAGGGTCACCGGCGTCGACTTTTCACCTGCGGCACTGGAGTCCGCGGCTGGGCTGGCGGAACGGCTGGGCCTGTCTGCCACGTGGGTGGCGAGCGATGTCCTGGACGCGCGGGCAGCTGTTGCCGGGGACTTCGACGTGGTTTACACGAGCATCGGCACCATCACTTGGCTGGATGACCTGCACCGCTGGGCCGCCCAGATCGCCGGGCTGCTGCGCGCCGGCGGACTCTTCTACATCCGGGATGGGCACCCCTCGCTGTACGCCCTGGATGAGGATGCCGAGAGTTTGCAGCTGCGGTACCCGTACTTCGGCGGCGGAGCTGCACAGCTCTGGGACGAGTCGACCACTTACGCCGGCGACGGCACTGTGGCGCACTCCCGCACCTACCAGTGGGTCCATCCAATGTCCGATATTCTCAACGCCTTGATCGGCGCCGGGCTGAAGCTGCTGCGCGTGGATGAGGGCAAGACCCTGCCGTGGCGCTTCAGCACTCGCATGGTTGAGGTGCCGGGTGGTTTTGCCTGGCCCGAGGAGGAGCGGGACCTGGTGCCGTGCACGTACACCATCATCGCCAGGAAGGGCGGGGCATAAGCCTTGCTCAGCCATCAATGACGGCGTCGCCACGCCGCCCAAGGTCGGGCAGCGCACTGGGTTGTCGCATCGAGGCAAGCAAAAGTCAGCGTCGGCCACAATTGAATGTCGGCCACAACGGGCGTGGGACCGCCGGAGTAGCGTGGAGGCATGGGTGAATGGGACGGACAGCCCGGAACGTTGATGCTCCCGGATGGCCGGACCGTCCGTGGAACGGGCGTTCGACGGGCTCGCGGAGATGTCGGGCCACCGGAGTTTGCCGTCTACCTGCTCGGCCGCGACCCGGGCATCCGTCTATGGGATTGCCGTTGGGTGCGATGGCGGGATTTTGGCCCCCCGCACTCAACCACCGACGCCTTGGCTGCGCTGCAAGAGGCATTTGCCAGGGCCGCATCGGAGCGGGTGGAAATAGCCTGCGGCGGCGGTGTCGGGCGAACCGGAACCGCACTGGCCCTCATGGCCGTCATGGCGGGCATCCCGGCTTCCGGCGCTGTGGCCTGGGTCCGGGAGAACTACCACCCGAGAGCGGTGGAAACCCGACGCCAGAGACGGTGGGTTATGGAGGCCTCGGCGACGCTGTGAGCCTGCCCCGGTGGTCGATCCCGTGCGCGGTGGTCGAGCTTGTCGAGACCCCGGGCGCCTCGGTGGTCGAGCCTGTCGAGACCCCCGCGCACCCCGGTGGTCGAGCCTGTCGAGACCCGGTTCGGCCTCCGGCGGTCGAGCCTGTCGAGACCCGGCCGTACCCCGGTGGTCGAGCCTGCCCCCGGTGGTCGAGGTTGTCGAGACCCGGGCCTTGCCCGTGATGCGAAAATATGTCCGTGAACTTCTCAACAACCATGTTGCTACTAGCAAATTTGATCTATAATTGATGCATGGGCGGTTCGGTGAATTTCCCGGCTAACCGGGAGGATTCCTCCACCACAGATGCTGTGGCGGAACTGCTGAATGCCTTCACATTTCCCACCATCATCCCCCTGACCACCGACATGGCAGCCCTGGAGGGTTTGCCCGATTATCCAGAGCTGGACATGGCCGCTGTTCCCGACGCCACCGTCCCAGATAGGGCCAGGGAGTTCCCGGAATCCCGCCTGGGCGGGCTCCGGTCCTTGCAGGACAGCACCGCAACAGCCTTGGCCGCGATGCACCGGCACAAGAACCAGGGCGCCGCCTTCACCGCGGTGTTGGTGGAACGAATGCTCTCCGCGGCGGAGGCCGAAGCCACCGTGTTGGAGTTGGATCCGTGGCAGCGAGAAACGTCCCGGGCCGGGGTGCGGGCCGAAATCGCCGCGCTGTTCACCATCTCCGAGGGCTACGCCGGGGCCTTGATGGTCGATGCGGCCATCCTGGTCCGGCACCTTCCCGCGACCATGGAGCAGCTCTCGGCGGGGGTGTTGGGGTGGGAGCATGCGGTCATCATCGCCGAAGAAACCACCCTGCTGCGCCAAGCCCGCCTGCCCCAAGACGTGATTGACGCGTTCGAACAAGTGTTGTTGGGGAAGGCGGAGCATGCCACGCTGCACAATTTCCGGGAGAAGGCACGCAGGGCGCGGGAACGCGCCTATCCGGAGACCCTGGTCCCCAAGACCCGGCAGGCCTATGAGCGCCGGCAACTGGGGATCAGCCGGTCCCGGGACGGGATGGCCTGGCTCAACCTCTACGGCCCCTCCCCAACCATCGAGGCGATCTGGGCCCAATGCACCGCCACAGCCCAGGGCGCCCAAGGCCCCCACGAAGACCGCACCCTCACCCAACTAAGGGCCGACATCGCCGCCGCCCTCCTCCTCTGCCAAACCCTCGATCAGAACGGGATCCACGCACCCGCACCAGCCCCCGCCAGTGACTGCGCCCTGGTGGCAGAGAAGACACAGGGAACAACCCCTGATAGTTCAGCCGACTCGGCCGATACTGCCCAGCAGGGCGCCTGGTTTACCACCCTGGCCGAGACCGGTCCGGACCCCTGCCAGGGCGCAGCGTTCCCTGACCCCGACCGCCTCGGCCCGCATTTCTACTCCTGGCAACTGCCCGTCTTTGACGACCCCGACTATCAGGACCCGGCCTTCAGGGAGCCTGACCCGCGGAACCTGCCCGACTGGCAAGTACCCGGACAGCCACCACACCTCACACCCACCAGCAACAACACCGCCGCCAACACCAGCGGTCCCGGCGGCAACGGCGCAGCCGGGCCCGGACCCAGCCCGAAGGGGAGCAGTGTGTCCGGATGTGGTGCTGGGACGTGGCCGCCACTGCCACAGGTCACCCCAATTCTGTTGGTGCCGGCGTTGTCACTGCTCGGGTTCACGGACGAGCCGGCCTGGATGTCAGGAGCAGGCCCGATCAGCATCGAGGTCGCGAAGTACCTCACCGCCAACGCACCCAGCTTCTACCGGGTGTTGGTGGACCCCATCAGCAACCAACCCCTGGATGCGGCACCCGACATTCACCGGGTGACGAAGGCGATGGAGATCAGGCTACTGATGCGCGATGAGTACTGCGTGTTCCCGGGCTGCAACGCCCGGGCCGTGAACTGCGAAACCGACCACCTCCAAGCCTTTAGCACCGGCGGACCCACCACCTACGACAACCTCGAATCCCTATGCAGGCTCCACCACCGGCTCAAGCACCACAAAGACGACAAAACCCGCAACGGCCGCATCCGCACCGAGCAGTCCTTTGAACGGCAATCCGTCCACCCCCGCGCCTGGAGCCCCCGCAAGACCCCGGACGGGATCGAATGGACCAGCCCCACCGGCCACCAACACCCACCCGAGCAACAAGACACCCAACCACCGGTCTACAACGAAACCCTCAAAACCCTCATCGATGCCACCCTGAAAGCACTCCAACAACGCCAAGAGTCCGGGAACGACGAGGACGGCACGGGCGCCTACGACCTCACCGCACCGCCCTGGGAGTACCGCCCCGACGAAGAAGACGAAGACGATCCCGACTTTGACTACGACGAGGCCGTAGCCGCCGGCTGGGATCCCGACAACCTCCCCGAACCACCGGCCCAAAGCGAGGAAGAAGTGGAAATCCTGGACCGCATGTCCATCGAAGAGTATCTACGCCGCCACCCCAACGCCGCCTAGTCGCTTGCACCATGGAACCCCGGGGGTTTCCACCCAAAGGGGGGATGAGTCCATCCGCTAGGCTCGTGAAATGGGACCTGACAAAGTGCACCGGCCGAATCTGGCAGTCGGCATAGCCGGCATCGCATTTGCTCTCACGGTGGCCTATTCCATTGCAGGGTCATTGCAGGTACTGGTGTGGAATCCGAAGGCAGCCGTGCCGGGTGCGACGCTGGAAGAGATAGCGGCAGCCATGGCGCGGGCCAATGAGACGCTGGCTGTGCCACTCGTCGTCACCTGGGCGGTGACTGGAATTCTGCTAGCCGCAGGCGTCTTCGTCGCGGCCTTGGCAATGCAGCTCCCTGCCGGAGCCGCGGCCAAGCTGGGCCTGGCGATTGTCGCGCTGGGTGCACCATCACATTGGTTTGCGTCGTTCCCTGCGGGCATGGGCATCGCAGACACTTTTGCCACTTCGGGAGGAGACCACGCCCCCTGGGGCATGCTCCTCTATGCGGTGAGTGTGGTTGCGTTCGCGGCCCTGCTGGTCTTAGTGGTCCGCAGGCGCAACGGCATCAAGCCGATTCCGGCTTAGTCGTCCGCGCCATCCACTGCGATGGAACGTCCAAGGGTTCGAACCCGAACTTTTCATAGAGCGTATGCGCGTCCTCCGTCGCTAGGAGTATGCGCTTGAGGTTCATGGGCTCGAACTCGTCCAGGATTCCCTGCAACAGGACAGAGCCGATACCCTCTCCACGATCCTCCGCGGAGACGAAGACATCGCAAAGCCAGGCAAAGGTCGCCCCATCCGTCACCACGCGGGCGTAGGCCACTTGCCGGCCAGATGCTGACTCGTAGACGCCAAAATTGCGGGATCCGCCGAACGCGCGGTCCTGCACCTCACGAGGCCGGCCCCTCGCCCAATAGCTCTCATTGCTCAGCCAGAGGTGGACCAGTGCCCGGTCAATGTCTTCCGTCGCTGCGGAGAAGTGGTAGTTCGAAGCCATCAACACATACAACCACAAGCTGGTTTCGACACGTTCAACGTTGGCCCCGAGCCACCATTGTGTTGACCTAGGGCAATTTTGGCCGCTCGGACTGCACGCTAGATTCAAGCGCCTGGATCTGCCGCGCGTGCACGTCTGCCACCCACTCCCAACCGGGCTTGGCAGAAGCGTCGATCCTCGAATCATTCACATCCTGGGCGCCCCTCAGTGCCTGCAGATACTTTCTATCCTGGAGGATCCGCGTCTTGGCCTCGCCTACACCCCCAATGGTGCCGTGGCCCGGAATGAGGACCTCGACGTCGTCCGCCAGACCCTCCAACATGAGCAGGGCAGCGAGGTAGTCCTCAATCGGGTCTGTCGCACCCGCCAGGTCCAGCATCGGAATCAAAACGTCAGAAAGTGTGTCGCCTCCGATGAGCACCCCCTGATCTTGAATCCAGAGCGCAGCATGCCCTGGGGCATGGCCTTCATGTCCCAGGATCTGGACAGGAGGGCCGTCCCATGGAATCTGCGTTGTTCCGTCTGGCAAGCCGGAAACGTGGCCCAGCAGCTCCAGTGGCACGTCCTCAGGGATGCCGAATCTCTTGGCATCGATCCCGCCGGCCAGCCTCGCCCGAACGGTGGCCGCGCAGCGGGACGTACCAAAGCGCGGCACGTCCCCGAATCCAGGGTGCCAGAGGAGGTGGTCCCAGTGCGGATGCGTTGAGAAGCCCGCCAGCACCCTCTGGCCCGCAGAGGCCAGATCATTTACCAGACAGTCCAATTCGTGGCCGTGCACTCCGGGATCAATGAGCAACACACCATCGCTGCCCTGCACCACAACAGTGTTGCTTTGGCAGAACTCGCTCACGTGCACCTGCACACCCGCCGCAACTTGCTTCAGCATGGGGGCTCTTTCCGTTGGTGGTTTGGAACCGCTGGTCAAGACTGTAGGGCGTGGTGGCGGCCAGTGGCAAGCAGGGAGCACGCGGGGGAGTGGTCCGCGCGAACGCACTTGCGACGGCACGCCTTCTCCACGACAAGCATGTAGGGGAGCTAGTCAGGACTGAAGACAGCCTTCCTGTTTTTCTATCAGGAACTCTTCAAAGGTACGCCGCCCCACGGTGCGATCAGGGGCCAGGTTGGCGCCGTCCCGCTGGGCCTTGGCCGCTTTTCCGGGAATGTGCATGGGCAGTATGAGGCGCCTGTGGCCAGTTGCCCGCACGTAGCTCCTGACCAGGTCTTCCATTGGATAAATGCGGGGCCCCCCGATGGCTGGCACAAAACCAGAGGCTTCGCCCAGCGACAACTCAACGAGGCGTTCGGCCACTTCGCGAACGTCGACGGGCTGGTAGGAGAAAGTCGCGAAGGTCGGAATGACCGGCAGCTTCATCCCCAGCTCGGCGAAGGCCGCGATGAAATCGTGGAACTGGGTTGCACGCAGGGTCGTGAACGGGATGCCGGAGCTGGCGATGATCAGCTCGCTTTTCCGCTTCTCCTCGAAGTAACCGAGTGTGGCCCGGTCAATCCGGCTGGCGAACGGCGTCGTGTCGGCTCCAACCACCGAGATGTACACCAGGTGCCGCACCGCGCCTGCCCGGATGAGGCTGTCCACCAAGTGACCGGCCTTGACCGAATCCCCCTTTGCGCTGCCGGCACCGTGGATGACCGTCTCCACGCCGGACACGGCCGCGTCAATGCCCTGGCCAGATTCCAGGTCGCCAATAAGGTATTCCACGCCGTCCCGGGGCCGCTGGGGGCTGCGACTGAGGACGCGCACGGTGTGTCCGGCGTCCACAAGTAGTGGCACCAGCGCCCTGCCCAGGTTGCCGGTGCCGCCTGTGACCAAAATGGGCTGATCCATGATTTGCTCCAAACTCTTTTCGAGGGAATGTGCCTTGTCGTGTCACATAGACCCCACTTTGCGGGTCTACTTAAGTGACACCACACAGCGGAGGAATGTGACCGAATGGGCGAGCAGGAGTGGTTCACCGAACATTTTGAGCAACATCGTCCCCGGCTACGCGCGGTTGCCTACCGCATGCTCGGTTCCGCCAGCGAGGCCGACGACGCCGTGCAGGACGCCTGGATTCGCGCCAGCCGCGCCCACACCACGGATGTCGACAACCTCGGGGCCTGGCTGACCACCATCGTTGCGCGGGTCTGCCTCAACTCTCTGCGTTCGCGCACGCGGTTGAAGGAAGAACCACTCGATGCCTTCGTGCCCGAACTGATCGTCTCCGGAGATAACGTCCGTGATCCGGAGGAACAGGCGCTGCTGGCCGACTCAGTGGGGACAGCATTGCTGGTTGTCCTGGAAACGCTGTCCCCGGCCGAACGCCTCGCTTTCGTCCTGCATGACCTCTTCGCGGTGCCCTTCGTGGAAATCGCTCCCATGATCGAGCGAACACCAGAAACCGCCCGGCAACTGGCTAGCCGGGCCCGGCGGCGGGTGCGCGGGCAGGCTCCAGCACCGGACCCGGACATCGTGCGTCAACGCGAGGTCGTTGACGCATTTTTTGCTGCCGCCCGCGACGGCGACTTTGACGCGCTCGTCGAACTGCTGCATCCCGAGGTCGTCTTCCGCGCCAACGGTCTCACGACACGGCCTCTTGTGATTGCAGGCGCCGAAACCGTGGCGAAGAACGCACGCATGTTCGGTCCGGACTCGCCACCATACCGTCACGTCTTGGTCAATGGGGCGGCGGGGGTGATCGTGGTTGCGGACGGGCAGTTGATGTCCGTCACGGGTTTCACGATCGTCAACGGTCGCATCGCCGCGATCGACGTACTTGCCGGCCCGGAGCGCATGCGCGAATACGACCTTTCGCTTCTACCTCTGGACGGTGGATCGTGAGACGCGGGAACTGTGGGGGAGTGGCGCCTCACATTTCTACGGGAAGGCGGCTAGGTCTGCGTCGTAGCTTGAGCATTCCTGTCCAGCACTGAACGTGAGTGAAGCGATCCGCGGCATGAGTGCAAAGAATAAAGTGACTGCCTTGACGCCCTTTGCGACACGTCGGCTTCGAGGAGGCTCAACCATCAATTCCGGGTGGACCTGCGGATGCACTCAGGACCCCGAAACCAAGGGACACAGGGAGTGGGCGTCACTGCAGATATCCAGCCCCTTCCGGGCCCAGATTCACTTTACTTGACATAATGTAGATTATCGGCGCTTTGGACGAGTCTTCAGAAGATATGATTTCACGACCAAATATCAAGTATCGCCCGATCTGGCTGACAGCGTTCACCGAAGAACACTGAGGGCCCTCCATCCTTCGCGCCCAGCGTCTTTTGTTTGCCCTGGAATGAAGCCAGCACGTGGCTCGAGGGTCGCTACTTCCTGCCGATCAATCGTCGTTCAGTCGGTCATCCCATATGACGAGACGATTCGGAATTGGCCATTCCAAGTCATCGAGGCTAAAACTATCGCCCCCATCGAGCGAGGCAGGCAGGCTATTTCGATCACTATCACTGAGATGACCGAACAGTCCTTCCTCCTTGACGAATCGCGCCGCGGAAGGAGAGCTAACCTCCCGCTCTCGAACTTCTGGCACGTGCATCCCTCGAATTACGTTCTCATCATCAGGATGAGAATAGAGACAAGTTCTAGAGTTGGTGGCGGTCGCCTGATTCATGCTTTTCGCGGTCAGCGCAGTCCCCTCCATCCTAAGATCAGGAAGGTCCGGAGAAGCACCTATCACAAGCCCATGAGTCCTGGACAGTGGCAGTGCGAATCCGCCAGCATTGGCCAACCCAACACCGAAGAAGGGCGGGTGCTGAGGGGTTTTGAGCAACGATACTGGATGGTCGCCCGTAACAAGATGTTTCCGCTTGTAGACGTTCACAGACCATTGCATGCTTGCCAGCATGGTGGCCGTCGGCTCCAAAAGCTCACCAACCATTCTGAGATGACTACGGGCATCTGCTCGCAGTCTCGGGCCTCCATCCCGAGTGAGCTCGGCCCATTCAAAGTCCAGACGCTCACTGCTTATGGGTGCACTTTCGGCATTTTCAATGTGTCGCCTCAAGGCCTCTTTTCCTGAGGTTCCCACGACAAGTTGAATCATGAGGGCATTGATGTTGTTTCCTTGCGTCCGAACACCCTCGGAACGAAGGTGTTGCAGGGCGATCCAAAGCGCCAGATCACACTTCTCTTCCGCACTAAGTGGCCAGCCGCCATTGCCCACGACGGACTTGAGTACCGCGCCGGCTGGCCCTTCTACGTCAGAAAACGCGCGTTCGAAATAGTCACTGAGTTGACCATCTTCCAACTCAATGGTGTAAAAGTCTTTGACAACGGAGGCCCTTTCGACGGAGATGAGGTGGCTCCGGTACCCGGGCAGGAGCGTTCGGCGAAGGCGATTCGATGAATCAGCAAAGCCCTTTAGGTAGAACTTTGATACAACATGCTGTTTGCGGACGAGCTCTGGTTTCCCCATCTGCCCAGCTTAGGACATCAAAGTTGCCGCACGCTGCCAAGTTGTCGTTTCTTGCAGCAGGTCAGGTACCCCGACCAGCCGCCCTTAGAGAAACCCCGCAGGGCTTCCACCCACGCCTAAAAATCTCCAAATGGGCGTCATGGCCTGCATCTGCAATATCGATCCGCAACGTCCCGGCCACAACAAACTTGACCTTCTTCGTTTCGTCGAACATTCCACCTTCCGCGTACAGGACAAGCGTCCTTGCCTTGACCCTGACCCTCTCTTCCCTGTGCGGCACCATGACGTGGCGGATGCAGGCCTCCATGATGTCAGCGTCAAACCTTGGCTACAGGCCACAGTCCCAGTACTCCAGCGCGTCAACCCACGCGCCCGCAATGGCGCTTCGCCCGTGTCCGCGCTGGTCCAGCGCCACCACCCGGAATTCACCGGCAAGGGCACGCAGGGTGGGCTCAAACTCCCCCGACTCCCCCGCCAGGCCGTGCAAAATCACCACAACCGGCCCCTGCCCGACCTCCAGGTACGACAACCTCACGCCATCCCGTTGGAATGCGAACCGGCGGATGTCCACGCCCAACTCCCCCACCGCCGCCATGTCCCCAGGGTGATTCACATTAGAAGATGTATTCCAATCCAGCGTCAGGCGCCCACGTAGGCGGCCAGGTGCTGCCCGGTTAGCGTCGCACGGGATGCCACAAGCTCTGCCGGCGTGCCCTCGAAAACCACCGTGCCGCCGTCGTGCCCGGCGCCGGGGCCGATGTCGATGATCCAGTCCGCGTGCGCCATGACGGCCTGGTGGTGCTCAATCACAATGACCGACTTTCCGGATTCCACGAGCCGGTCCAGCAGCCCGAGGAGCCGTTCGACGTCGGCCAGGTGCAGGCCGGTGGTGGGCTCGTCGAGGACGTAGATACCGCCCTTCTCCCCCAGGTGCGTGGCCAGCTTGATGCGCTGGCGCTCACCGCCGGACAGCGTGGTCAGCGGCTGGCCCAACTTCAGGTAGCCAAGTCCGACGTCGGCCAGGCGGCTGACGATCTTGTGCGCGGCAGGCAGCTTCGCATCGCCGTCGCGGAAGTACTCCTCAGCCTGGTCCACGGACATGCCAAGGACCTCGCTGATGTTCTTACCGCCCAGGTGGTATTCGAGCACGGCGGCCTGGAAGCGGCGGCCCTCGCACTCCTCGCAGACGGTGGAGACGCCGGCCATCATGCCCAGGTCCGTGTAGATGACGCCCGCGCCGTTGCAGGTGGGGCAGGCGCCCTCGGAGTTGGCGCTGAACAGGGCGGGCTTGACGCCGTTGGCCTTGGCGAACGCCTTGCGGATGGGTTCCAGCATGCCGGTGTAGGTGGCGGGGTTGCTGCGGCGCGATCCGCGGATGGCGCCCTGGTCAACAGTCACCACGCCCTCGCGGCCCGAGACCGAGCCGTGGATGAGCGAGCTCTTGCCCGATCCGGCCACGCCCGTGACCACCGTGAGCAGGCCCAGCGGGATGTCGACGTCGACGTTCTTGAGGTTGTTCTCCGTTGCCCCGCGAATCTCCAGGGCACCGGAAGACTTCCGGAATGAGTCCTTCAGGGACACCCTGTCGTCCAGGTGCTTGCCGGTCAGGGTGCCGCTGGCGCGCAGCCCCTCGATGCTGCCCTCGTAGACCACCTGGCCGCCGGCGGATCCTGCCCGGGGGCCCAGGTCAATGACGTGGTCGGCGATGGCAATTGCCTCGGGCTTGTGCTCCACTACCAGCACTGTGTTGCCCTTGTCGCGCAGCTGCAGCAGGAGCTTGTTCATGCGGTCGATGTCGTGCGGGTGCAGGCCAATGGTGGGCTCATCGAACACATAGGTGATGTCCGTCAGCGAGGATCCCAGGTGGCGGATCATCTTGGTGCGCTGTGACTCGCCGCCGGACAGCGTGCCGGAGGGCCGGTCCAGCGAGAGGTAGCCCAGGCCAATGTCCACGAAGGAGTCAAGGGTCTCCCCCAGCGCCTCCAGCAGCGGCGCCACGGACGGTTCGCTCAGCGAGCGGACCCAGGCGGCGAGGTCGCTGATCTGCATGGCGCAGGCGTCGGCGATGCTGACACCCTCAATTTTGGAGTTGCGGGCATGCTCGGCCAGGCGTGTGCCGTTGCAGTCGGGGCAGGTGGTGAAGACGACGGCGCGCTCCACGAAGGCGCGAATGTGCGGCTGCATGGCGTCAACGTCCTTGGCCAGCATGGACTTTTGCATCTTCGGGATGATGCCCTCATACGTGAGGTTGATGCCTTCGACCTTGACCTTGGTGGGCTCCCTGTACAGCAGGTCGTGCAGTTCCTTCTTGGTGAACTTGCCCAGCGGCTTGTCCATGTCAAAGAAGCCTGTGCCACCGAAGATGCGCCCGTACCAGCCGTCCATGCTGTAGCCGGGCACGGTGAGGGCGCCCTCGGAAAGTGACTTCCCGGCGTCGAACAGGGCCTCGAGGTTGAAGTCGTTGACCTTGCCCATGCCCTCGCAGCGCGGGCACATGCCGCCGGTCACGGAGAAGCTGCGGCGCTCCTTGACCTTCTCCCCCGCCTTTTCAATGGTGATGGCACCGGCGCCGCTGACGGAGGCCACGTTGAAGGAATAGGCCTGCGGCGAGCCGATGTGCGGCTGGGCCAGGCGGCTGTAAACGATGCGCAGCATGGCGTTGGCGTCAGTCACCGTGCCCACCGTGGAGCGCGGATTGGCGCCCATGCGCTCCTGGTCAACGAGGATGGCGGTGGTGAGGCCCTCCAGCACGTCCACGTCCGGGCGCGCCAGCGTGGGCATGAAGCCCTGCACGAACGCGCTGTAGGTCTCGTTGATCATGCGCTGGGACTCGGCGGCAATCGTGCCAAAGACCAGGGAGCTCTTGCCCGAGCCGGAGACGCCTGTGAAGACCGTCAGCCGGCGCTTGGGGATCTCCACGCTGACGTCCTTGAGGTTGTTCACGCGTGCGCCCTGCACCCGGATCATCTCGTGGCTGTCGGCAATGTGCGACGCCGGGGCGCGCGTTTCGCTGCTGGCTTCCGTGGTCATGGCTCTCGTTTCGTCTGGGCGCAGCCGCTGGGCGGTGGGCGCTGGCGGGCGGTCCGGCCCCGCGGGTGCCGACTGGATGTGTGGCGGCCCGGGTGCCGGAATCCAGTCTAGGGGGCGCCGGGGGTGGACACTTCTTGAATCCTGCCCGGACTTCCGGCAGGAACGCCAAAGCCGCCCGGATGCAAGCATTCCGGGCGGCTCTGGGCCGCTGGCGTGGCGTAGCTGTCGCCGCCCGCCCTTGGAGCGCTAAGACTCCGTGGCGGGGTTCTTCACCACGAACAGTTCGCACCGGGCGTTGTAGTACTTCTTGGTCGTGCCCTGGTGTTCCATGCCGATGCGGCGGCACACGCTTTGCGAGGCCTCATTGGCGGAGTTGGTCACGGCAACCACGTGGGGCAGGCCGGCCGCGAAGGCGTGCTCAAGCACGGCAGTTGCAGCTTCCGAGGCGTAGCCGCTGCCCCAGTGGTCCGGATGGAAGTGCCAGCCGATCTCCACGTCGTCGGAGGGTGCCAGTGGCTCCTCGCCCGAGGCGGGAATGGGCTTGAGCAGCAGCGTCCCCACGGGCAGGCCGTCTTCCTTGCGGGTCACGGCCCAAACGCCATGGACGGGGTGCTGCAGTTCCTGGAACCGGCGCACACGCTCCACCGCTTCACTGCGGCTTTCCATGACGGCGGGTTCGGTGCCGATGAAGCGCTGCACCACCCAGCGGGAGTATAGGTCGTAGGCAAAGTCGACGTCGGAATCTTCCCACGGGCGCAGGGCCAGGCGTTCGGTTTTGATTTCAGCAGTCATTTCTTCATTATGCACGGTTCTCCGCGGCCCGCCCGTGGTCCGCGGATTCCCGGGCGAGCTCCGCCGTAACAAAGTCCTCGGCCGCCTGGCGCCCCACTCCGGCGCCGGACAGCACGCCGGAGCCGTTCTCCTGTTCCAGCAGGGCCAGCAGGATGTGCTCGGCCCCCACATGGTTGTGGCCCAGCCGGAGCGCCTCACGGAACGTCAACTGCAGCAACTTGCGCGCATCGGCGTCGAACGGCACCATGTCCGGAACCTGGTCCGCGGCGGGCTCCAGCCGGGCAGTGGCGGACTCCCCCACTCCCCCCGGCGAAACGCCCTGTGCGGCCAGCGCCCGCACCGCGAGGGAGTCCGGCAGCGCCAGCATGCCCAACACCAGGTGCCCCGGGGTGATGGTGGCATTCTTCGCGGCATGCGCCTCGTTCTGGGCGGCCACCACCACGTTCCGCGCTTCCTCGGTGAAGCGGCTGAAGCCCTGGCTGGCATCGAGGTCCGGGGCCTCCCCCTGGGCCTTGTCCACAAACCTCTTCTGCGCGGCCTGCTTGGTCACGCCCATGCTGCGCCCAATCTCGGACCATGAGGCCCCCGACCGCCTCGCCTGGTCAACAAAGTGCCCAATGAGGTGGTCCGAGACCTCGCCGAGGTGCTCGGCCACCAGCATGGCACCGGAAAGCTGTTCGAGGGGGCCGTTGTGGTTCTTCACCAGCGCGGCGATGAGTGAGTCCAGCGGGGCGGGGTTTGCAATGTCAAAAATGTTCGTCATGCGTCAACCCTAGGTTGACACGCATCAATCGTCAACAGCAGGTTGACGATTTGCGGCCGCAGGTCATTTGCTTGGCACAATGGAGGCCACACAACACCACACCACAAGGAGCCGTGATGACGTTTGCATTTGACGCCGCCTACCTGCGCAGCGCCGTGGAATCCGTGCTGGATGCCGGCGAGTTGCCGGTGATCGTGCAAGCAGGCCACCCCGTGCTTCGTGCACAGGCACTGCCCTTCACGGGCCAGCTGACGGACACCGAGCTGGCCCGGCTCATCGAGATCATGGTGGACACCATGCGCGCGGCCCCCGGCGTGGGGCTGGCCGCACCCCAAATCGGCATCCCGCTACAGCTGGCCGTGCTTGAGGACCAGTACCCGGTCAGTGAGGAAAACGCCGCCGCCCGCGCTCGCGAACCGCTGGAACTGTTCACCATCATCAACCCGCGCTACACGCCCTCGGGCACGGAACTCGCGTCACACTACGAGGGCTGCCTGTCCATGTCGGGCTGGCAGGCAGTGGTGGACCGCGCCGCCGCAGTTGACCTGGCGTACGACGACGAATACGGCACCGCGCGCACCCGCCGCTTCACGGGGTGGCAGGCACGGATCGTCCAGCACGAAACCGACCACCTCGGCGGAACCCTCTACATAGACAAGGCCCACACACGCTCGCTGGCCTCCAACGCCGAGTACAGCCGCAACTGGGCCAACCCCGACGTCGCCGCCGCGAGGTCCGGGCTGGGCTTCGGCACCCCGCGGCCCGCCTAGGATTGATGCATGGAAACCCCCGCACTCAATGCCCTGCTGTGCCCCCACTGCGGCCTGGAATTCACCGCGCCCCAGCCGGACGCACACTCGCTGGCCTGCGCGGGCGCCCACACCTTTGACGTGGCCCGCCAGGGCTACCTGAACCTGCTCACGGGCCACGGCACCAAGTTCGTGCCGGACACCGCGGCCATGGTCGCCGCCCGGGATGCCTTCCTGGAGGCCGGCCACTACCAGCCCCTCGCGGACGCGCTCGCGGACCGGGTCGGCTCGCTGCTGGCCGCGGCCGAGGGCAATGCGCTGATTGTCGACGCCGGCACGGGCACCGGCTGGTACCTCCAGCAGGTTTTGGCGGCCCTCGGCGGGCGCACTGTGGCTGCTGTTGGCCTGGACATCTCCAAATTCGCCCTGCGTCGTGCCGCCCGGCGCAACCCGCAGGCCCTGAACGTGGTCTGGGACCTGTGGCGCGAACTGCCGCTGGGTGCCGGCACGGCTGACGTGGTGCTGGTGGTGTTTGCCCCGCGCAACGCGGCCGAGTTTGCGCGGATCCTCAAGCCCGGCGGCTCGCTCGTCATCGTGACCCCGCTGCCGGGGCACCTGGCGGAAATTGCCCAGGAGGCCGGCATGCTGGGCATCCAGGACGGCAAGGAGGAGGCGCTGGCCGCCTCGCTGGCCGGGGACTTCACAGCAGAAGGCAGTGCGGAGCTTCACGTCCCGCTGGAGCTGGGCGCGGCCGACGTCGGAAATGTGGCGCTCATGGGCCCGGCCGGCCACCACCTCGACGAGGTGGCGCTGGGCGAACGCCTGGCCGCGCTCCCGGCAACAACCCGGGCGACGGCGGCCTTCCGGATTTCGGTGTTCCGCCCACTGCCGCGCCCGTAGCGTTCCCCTCCCTAGGGCTGGGCCTGCGGCACCGCGGCGGGGGCAGGCAGATCCACCATTGCGGCGCCTGGCTTCTTGGCGTGCAGGTCCACCCGCAGCCAGCGCAGCGTCAGCTGGGTCAGCGGCCCCACGCCGAGGGCAAATGCGGCCGTTCCGGCACCCACCACCCCGCCCAGCAGGAAGCCAATCACCACAACGCTCAACTCAATGCCGGTGCGGATGAGCCAGACGGGCCGGCCAGTGACGCGGACCAGGCCTGTCATGAGGCCGTCGCGCGGTCCCGGGCCGAGCCCTGCGCCAATGTACAGGGCCGTGGCGAAGGCCAGCAGGAACAGCCCTCCGGCAAAGGAGGCGCACTGCAGGGCCAATTGCTCCGCCTGCGGGATCAGGGCCAGTCCAATGTCGGCAAAGACGCCCACCAGCAGTGCGTTGGCGATGGTGCCAAAGCCGGGCCACTGCTTCAAGGGGATCCACAGCAGCAGCACGGCGCCGCTGATGATGATGGTGCACAGGCCAAAGGAAATTCCGGTGGTACGGGACATCCCCTGGGCGAAGACGTCCCAGGGCGAGGCGCCAATGTTTCCGCGGATCATGAGGGCAATGGCAATGCCGTACAGGGCGAGGCCCAGGACGAGCCGGATCACGCGGACGGGCAGGTTTTTGCTGGCTAGGAATTGGCGCATGTCCCAAGTCTAGAAGAACTGGCCTTACGCAAAAGGGCCAATTCAACTAATGTGGCCTAATGAACACTTTGGTGACGGGCCGCCGGCTGGCCCGCGAACTTGGCGAGTGGCGCAGCAACGCCCCCGCCTACAAGTCCCTGGCCGAGCGCATCCGGGTGCTGCTCATGGACGGCCGGCTCGCCAGCGGGGCACGGCTCCCGGCCGAGCGGGAACTGAGCCAGGCACTGGACCTGAGCCGCACCACGGTCGCTGCCGCCTACTCGAAACTGCGCGACGACGGCTTCCTGGACAGTGTGCGCGGCTCCGGCAGCACGCTTCGCCTGCCCGGCCGGGAGCGCGGCGAGCATGCGCTCCACACGGGCCTGCCGCTGGACTTCACCAAGGCCACAGCACCTGCCTACCCGGGGCTGCAGGCCGCCTACGCGGCGGCAGCCGCCGAGCTGCCGGCCCACCTGGGCCACGACGGCTTTGACCTCGTGGGGCTGCCGGACCTGCGCGAGTCGATCGCCCAGAGCTACCGGGACCGCGGCCTGCCCACCTCGGCCGAACAGGTCATGGTCACGATTGGCGCGCAGCATGCACTTCAGCTGGTGACACGCACCCTCTACTCCCCCGGCGAACGCATCCTGGTGGAGCAGCCCACCTATCCGCATGCACTGGACACCTTCAGCTCGATCGGCGCCCGCGTCCTGGCGTTCCCCGTCCGGCAGGACGGCGGCTGGGACCTGCCCGAGGCCTTGCTGCAGATCCGCCGTGCCGCGCCCACCCTGGCATTCCTCATGCCGGACTTCCACAACCCCACGGGCATGAGCATGTCGGTGCACGAGCGCGAGTTCCTCGCCGCGGCTGCCGCACGCGAAGGCACCGTGCTGGTGGTGGATGAGACCACAGCCCTGTTGGACATTGACCGCGGACCCCTGCCGCCCATGGCGTGCTTCTCGCCGAACATCCTCACGCTCGGCTCCCTCGGCAAGGTTGCCTGGGGCGGGCTGCGCATCGGCTGGATCAGGGGCCCGCGCGACATGCTGGCGCAGATCCTGCGCAACCGCCCGGCAGTGGACCTGGGCACCCCGCTCGTGGAGCAATTGGCGGCCACGCACCTGCTGGCCGACCTCCCCTCCATGGTGGCCAGCCGCAGCCTGGACCTGCGCCGCGGACGCGACAACGCGGTGTCGCTGCTGCGCGAGGCACTCCCGCAGTGGAAGGTACGCTCCCCCGACGGCGGGCTGAACCTGTGGATCAACACCGAAACAGTGTCCAGTTCCGCACTGGCGCTCGCCGCGCGGGCCGAGGGGCTGGGCCTGGTGCCGGGCCCCCGGTTCGGCATTGACGGTGCGTTTGAGCGGTACCTGCGGCTGCCGTTCAGCTACGGTGAGGGCCAAATGCGCGACGCCGTGGACATCCTGGCCCGGCTCGCCGGACGGGTGGGATCCGACCCGCTGAGAATGCCGCTTCAGGCCGTCATTTAGCCGGATTTTCCCAGCCCCGCGTAGTAGGCTCAAGGATACGGAGAACAAGTCTCTAAGGGGGACTCAATGCTTGAATGGATTAACGACTTCGGCTGGATCATCTGGTTGACGGTATTCCTGCTGCTGGCCGTGGCGGAGATGCTGACGCTGAACCTGTACTTCATCCTCATGTCGGTCGGAGCGCTGGCTGCGCTGGTGGCGTTCCTGTTCAATGCCGAGCTGTGGCTGCAGATCGTCATCTTCTGCGTCGTTGCCCTCGCCACCACAGTCCTGATCAGGCCCCTGGCCCTGGCACACCTGCACAAGGGCCCGGCCGACCAGCTCTCCAATGTTGACCGGCTCATCGGCCACAAGGCCGTGGTGCTGGAGACGGTGGGCACCGGAGGCGGACTCGTCAAGATTGGCGGGGACATCTGGACCGCACGGATCGCCGGCGGCAGCGAGATTCCCGTCGGGACCAATGTGGAGGTCTCCGCCATCGACGGCGCAACCGCGATCATCAGCCACCCGTCGGCACAGAAGTCCGGCGGCACCGCCGCAACAACGGCCTAGGCACCTGCCGGCGCGACGCGGCTTCATGCCAGCGCGCCGGCGGCCAGGTGCAAACAAGTTCTTTACACAGAAAAGAGGGGATTTCATGGGAGACGCCGGCACCATAGTTTGGCTTTTTGTTGTCTTGGTCCTGTTGATATTTGTTGTCATTGTCCTGGTGCGGTCGGTGCGGATCATTCCGCAGGCCCGCGCGGGCGTGGTGGAGCGGCTGGGCAAGTACCAGCGCACGCTCAACCCGGGCCTGACGGTGCTGATTCCGTTCGTGGACAGGCTGCTGCCGCTGCTTGACCTGCGCGAACAAGTTGTCTCGTTCCCGCCGCAGCCGGTCATCACGGAGGACAACCTGGTGGTCTCGATCGACACCGTGGTGTATTTCCAGGTGACCGACCCGCGGGCCGCCACCTACGAGATCGCCAACTACATCCAGGCCGTGGAGCAGCTGACCACCACCACCTTGCGCAATGTGGTGGGTGGCCTGAACCTGGAAGAGGCACTGACCTCCCGCGACCAGATCAACGGCCAGCTGCGCGGCGTGCTCGATGAGGCCACGGGCCGCTGGGGCATCCGCGTGAGCCGAGTGGAGCTCAAAGCCATTGACCCGCCCCTATCGATCCAGGATTCCATGGAGAAGCAGATGCGTGCCGAGCGTGACCGCCGTGCCGCGATCCTGACCGCGGAGGGCACCAAGCAGTCCGCCATCCTGACGGCCGAGGGTGAACGCCAGTCCTCCATCCTGAAGGCCGAGGGTGACGCCAAGGCGGCCATCCTGCGCGCCGACGGTGAATCCCAGGCCATCCAGAAGGTCTTCGGTGCCATCCACAAGGGCAACCCGACGCAGAAGCTGCTGGCGTACCAGTACCTGCAGACGTTGCCCAAGATTGCTTCCGGAACGTCCAACAAGCTGTGGATCATCCCCAGCGAGGTGGGCGAGGCCCTCAAGGGAATCGGCAATGTGCTGGGCACCAGCACCCCGGACACAGACGACGCCGGTGAGCCCGCCAAGGCTGCCGGGGAGTAAGCTGCGCCACAGCAGCGCAGGCAGGCAGTGATGCACGCGGCCAAGCACGTATAATGGGTGTTTGGCCGCGTGGCATTGTTGCCCGGCCGCTTTTCAATGCCCACTCCCCCGCAGGAACAACTGCGCCAAGTGGAGCGTTGAATCAATGGACATTAACAAATTGAGGGAGAAGTCATGAGCGATCGCAGCTTGCGTGGCATGCGCCTGGGCGCACAAAGCATGGAGACCGAATCCGGTGTGGAGCCGGCTCCCCGGCAGCGCGTGGAGTACCGCTGCGCCGACGGCGAGCAGGTTTTTGTCATGTTCTCCTCCGAGGCCGAGATCCCTGCCACCTGGACGTCAAAGACCGGCAAGGAAGCCCTGCTGGTCAACGGCGAGGCACCGGACACCTCCAACGACAAGCCTGTCCGCACCCACTGGGACATGCTGCTGGAACGCCGCACCCTGCCGGAGCTGGAAACCATCCTGGCGGACCGCCTGACCATCCTGCGCGAAAAGCGCGGCGAGAAGGTCTAGCCTCCACGGCTCCCAGAACGCAAAAGACGCCCCCGAGGATTCCTCGGGGGCGTCTTTCGTTGGCAGCCAGGCTACTTGTTGCGGCCGGTCAGCTTGTTCCAGCGGGCAGTCAGGCCCCACTTGGTCACGTTGACCATGGCTTCCTGGACAATGTTGCCGCTCATCTTGGAGGCACCAAACTCGCGCTCCACGAAGGTGATGGGAACCTCCACCACCTTCAGGCCCTTCTGGCAGACGCGCCACAGCATGTCCACCTGGAAGCCGTAGCCCACCGATTCGACGGCGGCGAGGTCCAGGGCCTCAAGGGTGGTGCGGCGGAATGCACGGTAGCCGCCGGTGACGTCGCGGATGGGAATGCCCAGGATCACGCGCGAGTACAGGCTGCCGCAGGTGGAGATGAGCTTGCGGTGCAGCGGCCAGTTGACCACCTTGCCGCCTGGAACCCAGCGGGAACCCAAAACCAGGTCCGCGCCCTGGTCAACGGCATCCAGCAGCAGCGGCAACTGCTCGGGCTGGTGGGAACCGTCGGCATCCATTTCCACAAGAACGTCGTAGCCGGCATCCAGGCCCCAGGCGAAACCGGCCAGGTATGCCGCGCCCAGGCCTTCCTTGCCGGCGCGGTGCAGGACATGCACCTGCGGGTCGTTGGCGGCGAACTCGTCGGCCCAGCGGCCGGTGCCGTCGGGGCTGTTGTCATCGGCGACCAAGACATCCGAATGCGGGACGGCGGCCCTGAGCCGGGCGAGCGTCTTGGGCAGCGACTCAATCTCGTTGTAGGTCGGGATGATCGTCAGGACACGCAGCAATTGGTGCCTTTCCGTGGTCTGGAGTGTGTTCTCAAGTATGCGGCGGCCGGCCAGCGGCGCCAATGAACCAGTATATGGGAGGGCACTGCAAAAAAGATAAGTCCACGCGCCTTCGGACCAATCGCGGGACATGCGCAAGCATGGCAGGCAACTGTTTTCTAGTGGCGCGTGGACCTATCTCCCAAGTGCCGGCATACGGTTTCCCGCACCGGCTGGGACCCTCGCCTAAGGAGGTCATCCGCTCCCCTAAAACTAATTGCCGCAGCGGGGGGTGTCAACACGTGGCTGACCTGCAACGATGTGCATCGTTGCAGGTCAGGGGCCCTTTTTGCCTGGTCAATTTGCCCCGGCCAAGATGCGGGCCGTTGCCAAAAACTGGCCTCAGGCGGCTGTTTCCGGCGTGCTGAAATCCTCGCTGGCGTACAGCTCGCGCCCCCTGTGCACGGTCTGCAGGCAGCGGGGGTCGCTGCCGGTGTCCAGTGCCGGGAGCAGGGGTGTGCGGGCGCGTGGGTCGGTGGACCAGGATGTGACGCGATCGTCTGCCACCTGCACCATGAGCTGCTCCACATCCCAGATGGCGAAGCTGGCCGGCGCACCCGGCCCCAGCTGGCCGTGGAAGGGGTTCTCGGACTTCGCCGCGCGCCATCCGGCGCGGGTGTGGCCAATGAAGGCGGCCCGGGCTGAGATGCGCGAGGAAGGTTCGTGGTGGTTCAGTGCCGCACGCACGCTGGCCCAGGGGTTCAGCGGGGTCACGGGCGCGTCCGAGCCGAAGAACAGCGGCACGCCCGCCCCGTAGAAGCGGGCCAGCGGGTTCAGGGTGAGTGCGCGTTCGGCTCCCAGGCGCTGGGCATACATGCCGTCTGCCCCGCCCCACTGGGCGTCAAAGGCCGGCTGGACCGAGACACCCACGGCATATTTGGCCAGGGCAGCCATGGCCGCCTCGTCAACCATCTCCGCGTGCTCCAGGCGGTGGCCTGCGGCACGGATCTTCTCAATGCCCACCTGGCGCGCGGCAATTTCCAGGCCTTGGACCGCAACTTCCATGGCGCCGTCGCCGATCACGTGGAAACCGCCCGTGAGCCCCAGCTCGGAGGTGGCGGCAAAGTGTGCGGCCACCTGGCCGGCGTCGAGGTGGGCCGTGCCGGAGGTGCCCGGCGCGTCGGTGTAGGGGCTGCGGAGCAGGGCCGAGCGTGAGCCCAGTGAGCCGTCAATGTTGATGTCCCCGGCCAGGCCCAGGACATCGACTCCGGCGGCAGACAGCCCGGCCAGCACGGCCCGGGCTTCCCCGGCGCTGGAAACCAGCTGCCCCCAGTAGGGCAGGATTTCAGGCAGCGCCTCGGCCGCATCCACGGCACCGAGCGCTGCCAGGGCGGCCAGGTCCTCGATGGAACCGACATGCGGGGCGCTCATCTCGGCGAGCCCCACGTAGCCGTTCGCGGCGGCGTGGCGCAGCGCGCGCTGCTGGGCGGCCATGCGCCGGGTGGGGTCCAGGTTGCGGGCCGCGTCCCTGGCGGCCGCGTGGGCGGCGCCGCTGAGCAGTCCCGCCCCGTCCCAGCCGGGGAGGGCGGCCAGGCCGCAGCGGGCGGCCAGGGAGCCCGAGACGATGCCCGAGTGGACATCAACACGGGCCAGGTACACCTCGCGGCCGCCGGCGGCCCGGTCCAGCTCCTCGGCCGTGGGCAGTGCGGCGTCCGCCCAGCCGGCGTTGTCCCAGCCGTGGCCCAGCAACACCCCGGCCGGTGTGCCGGCCACGGCGGCCGCCACGAGGTCCAGCACGTCGCGGGCCGAGCGGGCACCGGAGAGGTCCACGGAGTCCAGTGCCAGGCCGGTTTCGGTCACGTGCACATGGGAGTCGACGAAGCCGGGCGCAACCAGTGCGCCACCCAGGTTGACCTCACGCATGCGTGAATCCAGCAGCGACGCGGCGGCGTGCTCCGAACCCACCCAGGCCACGACGTCGCCGTCCACCAGCATGGCGGTGGCGAAGGGGTCGGCGGCGCTGTACACGGAACCGTTGCGGTACATGGTCAATGACATGGAAAAGCTGTCCTCTCAACAAAAACAAATCAACAAGGCGTTGGAACTTGGGGCCCGGGGGCTGCAACCACGGGCGGGCCGGAAAAAATCCCGGCGGCGGCTAATCCACGACGGTGCCGTAGGCCACCACGCCGCGGCGCAGCAGCTCAATGGCCTGCCGGCAGGTGCCGGAGAAACCCTGCGGGAGCGACGGGACCTGGGAAAGCTGCCCCAGCAGGTCAATGACCTGCTTGGTCCAGCGGACAAAGTCACCGGCGGCCAGTTCCGTGCCGTTCAGGGAGTCCTGCAGGCTCCGCCCGCGCGCCCACTTGTACATGGGCCACACCAGGCCCAGCTCGGGCTCGCCGGTCAGCGGCAGCTTGTGCGACTCCTCGGCGTCCTGCAGGGCCGACCACAGCACCACCACGTCCTCCACGGCCTGTTCCAGGCTGACGCTGGGCATGCGCGGGCGCATCCCCTCGGCGTCGCGCTTGGACTGGTACACCAGGGCCGTGGTGAAGGCCGCCAGTTCGGCCGCGTCCAGCCCGTCGAAGGAGCCGTGGCGCAGCACGAGCGCTGTCAGCAGGTCCTTTTCACCGTAGACGCGGCGCAGGCGCTGGCCGTCGTCGCTGGGGCGCAGGTTGCCGCTGGCGTCGGCCACAACAAATCCGTAGCCGGAGAGCAGGTCGATGACACGGTCAAAGGTGCGTGCAATGGTGTTGGTCCGGGACTGGATGGCCCGCACGATCCCGTCGGTCTCCTTGCGCAGCTTCCACCAGCGCTCGGACCAGCGGGCGTGGTCCTCGCGTTCGCTGCAGCCGTGGCAGGGGTGTGCGCGCAGGGTGCGGCGCAGCGCGTCCACCGCCTCGTCGGCGGCCGCGGCTGAACTGTGCCGGTCGAAGGCTGCCGAACGGTTGGGGAGCCGGCCGGAGGTGTCGGCCAGCTTGTCCTGCACGGCTGCCAGCAGGTTGCGCTTGTCCTTGGGCACCTTGGGGTTGAAGCCCTTGGGCACCCTGACCTGGGCCACGGGTTCCAGCGGCGCTGTGAGCTCGTGCATGCTGAGCCGGCGGTATTCGCGGTCCATGCCCAGCACCCCGGGTCGCGGGATGCGGGCGCTGCTGTCCGCCTCAAGCACGACGGCGTACCCCTGGTTGCGCCCGCCGCCCACCATGACCACGTCCCCGGCACGCAGGCTGGAGAGGGATTCGGCAATGGCGTCCCGGCGCTGCTTGGCCTTGCTGCGGGACGCGCCGGATTCGTGGTCGGAGAGTTCCCGGCGCAGTTTCGCGTATTCGCGGAAGTCGCCCATGTGACAGGTCATGGCTTTTTCGTAGCCGGCCAGTGACTCCTCGCGGGAGCGGACCTGGCGGGCCAAGTCCACCACTGAACGGTCGGCCTGGAACTGCGCAAAGGAGGATTCCAGGATTTCCCGGGTCCGGGTGCGGCCAAACTGGGCAACGAGGTTCATGCTCATGTTGTAGGTGGGGCGGAAGCTGGAGTTCAGCGGGTAGGTGCGCTTGGAGGCGAGCCCGCCCACGGCCGCGGGGTCGGTGCCCGGCTGCCACAGGACCACGGCGTGGCCCTCGACGTCGATGCCTCGCCGGCCGGCGCGGCCGGTCAGCTGGGTGTACTCCCCTGCCGTGATGCCCACGTGGGCCTCGCCGTTGTACTTTTCCAGCTTTTCCAGCACCACTGTGCGGGCAGGCATGTTGATGCCCAGGGCCAGGGTCTCGGTCGCAAAGACTGCCCGGACCAGGCCGTCGGCAAAGAGGTCCTCGACAACTTCCTTGAAGCTGGGCAGCATGCCGGCGTGGTGGGCGGCCAGGCCGCGCAGCAGGCCGTCGCGCCAGCCCCAAAAGCCCAGTACGTCGCGGTCGGAGTCGGGCAGCTCGGCGCACGCCTCATCGACGCGGCGGGCGATTTCCTCGCGTTCCTCAGGCGTGGTCAGGGAGAGCCCCGCGGCCGCGCATTGCTGCACGGCGGCGTCGCACGCGGCCCGGGAAAAGATGAAGGTGATGGCGGGCAGCAGCTCCTGTGCCTCCAGTGCGCGGATGACCTGGGGGCGGGAGGCGGCGCGTGCCCAGCCCGCAGGCCCGGCCAGGCTGCTGCTGGAATCGCGGCGTTCACGGCCGCCCTCCTGGTATGGGCTGTTGTGGGGGCCGCGGCCCCTGCCTCCTCCGCCGCCGCGCCCGCGGTTTCCGCCGCGCCCAATGCTGACGGATTCGGTGCGGGCCAGCTTGAGCAGCTCGGGGTTGATCTTTGGCGACTTGCCCGCCTGGCCGGCCGGGCCGCCGTCGTCCGGGGATGCCTCATCGAACGGAACATTGCCGGCGAACAGGTCCACCAGGTCGCGGCGCACCATGACGTGCTGCCACAACGGCACGGGGCGGTGTTCGGAAACCACCACGGCGGTGTCGCCGCGGACGGTGCCCAGCCAGGCGCCGAATTCCTCGGCGTTGGACACAGTGGCACTCAGGGAGATGACGGAGACCTCCGTGGGGAGGTGGATGATGACTTCCTCCCAGACGGCGCCACGGAAACGGTCGGCGAGGTAGTGGACCTCGTCCATGACCACATAGGCCAGTCCGGCAAGGGTGGGGGAATCGGCGTAGAGCATGTTGCGCAGCACCTCCGTGGTCATGACCACCACGGGGGCTTCGGAGTTGATGCTCGTGTCGCCCGTCAGCAGGCCGACGTTGGCGGCGCCATACTTGGCGGCGAGTTCCTGGAACTTTTGGTTGCTGAGGGCCTTGATGGGGGTGGTGTAGAAGGCCTTGTGGCCGCGGTGCAGGGCCAGGTGGACGGCAAATTCGCCCACGATGGTCTTGCCGGCGCCGGTGGGGGCCGCAACCAAAACACCGCGGCCGGCCTGGACGGCACGGCACGCGGTGTTTTGAAAATCGTCCAGCTCAAAGTCCAGGCCCGCCTTGAATTCCCCGAAATCGGTTCCGTGGTCCCGGCCCCGTTCCTTGGCTGCCAGGTAGCGTTCGGAGGGACTTGGCATTTCAGAGCTTGGCATGCCTCCAGCCTACTTCAGGTCAGAGTATCTCCAGGTCCTTGGACGGGGTGGCGACGTCGGCGTTGGCCTCGGACTCCTGGACCTTCTTTGCTTCCTTGCGGTCGCGGCGCTTGTCGTTGAGGATGCAGATGCCAATGGCGCCGAAGTACAGCACCAGCAGCGGGGCAGCCAGGAAGAACATGCTCATGACATCCGAGCCGGGGGCGGCCATGGCGGAGACGATCGTGACACCGAGAATGGTGAAGCGCCACGCCTTCAGGTACGTCTTTCCCCGGACAAGGCCGATGCTGTTGAGAGCAATCAGCAGCACGGGGACCAGGAAGGCCACACCCATGAACAGCATCAACTGCAGGGCAAACTGCAGGTAGTCGATGGCCTTCATGAGGTTGGCGCTCTCGGTGTCCGCCGGCGTGAAGGACGTCAGTGCCTTCACAATGTTGGGCCAGATGGTCCAGCCGGCGAAGATGCCAGCCAGAAACAGCGGCACCGAGGCAAACATGTACGACAGCGTGTAGCGGCGTTCCTTTTTGGTGAGCCCGGGGGTGATGAACGCCCAGAGCTGGTAGATCCACACCGGTGAGGCGATGATCAGGCCAAGGATCAGCGAGATCTGGATCTTCAGGTCAAAGGACGTTGTGACACCCTCAAAGTTCAGGGACGCAACAATGTTGCGGTCATGGCTGATGTCACGCAGTGGCTGCGTGATGGCATACATGAGCGGGTCGTACAGGATCCAGCCAAGGACGACGCCGGGCAGCATGGCCAGGGCACTCTTGAACAGGCGGTTTCGCGCCTCGACCAGGTGTGCCTTCAGCGGCATGCGGCCTTCAGGGTTGGCCTTGCGGCCCTTGGCGTTGGCCACCGGTGCTGCTTCCGTTTCTATGACTGTGCGCCGGTACCGGTTCCGGTACCGTCGCCCGAAGCATTGCCCTGAGTCGGGTTGTTGACGATCTTGCCCTCAAACGGGGCCTCGGGTGCCGGTGACGCGGACGGGGCGGCGGAGGGCTTCTCGTCCTTGCCGTCGTTCTTCATTTCCTTGACCTCGGACTTGATGATCCGCATGGACTGGCCCAGGCTGCGGGCCATGCCGGGCAGCTTCGGTGCTGCGAAGAGCAAGAGAACAACGATGATGATGATGGTGATAGCCCAGGGGCTCTCAAAAAGTCTTCCCACGGTAACGCCTTTCCTTTTGGTTCATCCTACGTCTTGTAATGCTTGAATGTCGCGCAAGGATTGGAGCTGTCCGCGTTCTTTCCTGCGGGCGACGCGCCGTTGGAGGCGGGCGAAACGCCGTTCCTCCTTGGCAGCTAGGTAATCATCCTTCATTTTTTCAGGTGTTGCAAAAACCGCGCTGCCGGGCACTGTTGTTCGGGGTTCTGTGACGTGCTGCACCTTGGCGCGCTCCAAGGCGGCGTCCCAGTAGGCCGTGCGTTCATCGCTGACATCGCCGGCCGTGCGCAGCACCGCGGAGGCGCCGCGCCACACCTTCCAGGCCAAAAAGGCCATGAAGAGCAGGGACAGCGCAATGAGCGCCATCCAGATCAAGATCCACGACCACCAAGGCATGTACGGAAGTCTATCGGCCGTTGCTGGGAACATGCCCCGCGGTTTCGCCCACAGCGTGAGCGGCGCCATAGCTGTCAGCGGCCGCCTCCAGCCATGCCACGGCTGCCGTGCGGACCTCTTCCGGTCCGGCGATGCAGGCGCGCCCGCCGAGCCTGGCCATGAGGGGTGCCAGGGTGGCGGTGTCCCCCACCAGGAACTGCAGCCCCGCCCGCTGGCCGGCACCGGATGCACCACCGGAGGGGGCAAACAGCTGGGCGTTGTAGGCGGGGGCAAGCCGCTGGGCCGTGGTGGGGTCGGCCAGCACTCGCACGGCGGTGTCGTCGCTGCCGGGGTTGTACACGCCGGCGGCAGGTGCCCAGGCGGACCCTGCGGCGGGCAGCTGGTCCTGCGCCCCGGCGTCGGACAGGGACTGGATCCTGTCCACCCGGAAACTGCGCAGCCCCCCGGCCCGGCGGCACCAGGCACGCAGGTACCAGGCGGCATCCACCGAGAAGAGCCGGCGTGGCTCCACGGTCCGCTCCCCCACCTCGTCGCGCGAGAGGACAAGGTAGGAGATGTGGCATGCGCGCCCGTTCTGGATGGCTTCCTGCAGGGCCGTGATGGTTTTCATTTCCGGCCCGGACACCAGGTGGAGGCCGACGGCGTCACTGAGCCAGGCGTCCCCGCCCGCCACAGCGGACAGCTGGGCCGTCGCGTGCGCGAGCGGCTCCGATTGGCCACTGCCGGCAACCCCGGCCAGGGCGGCCAGGCCCACCAGCACCGTGCAGGCCTCCTCGCGGCTCAGGCGCAGCGGGCTGGCGAGGGTTTCGGCGTCCCTGATGAACACCTGGCCGGCCTCCGTGGTGACGTCCATGAGGTCGCCGTGGAAGTAGCCGGGCAGGCCCGTGACGTTGAGGGTGTCGCGGTCCCGTGCCCACTCTGCGGCGGTGATGCCGAACTCCGCCAGGACCTCGGCCTCCTCCACCCCGGGATTGGCCACGAGGTAGGGCACCATGGACAGCAGCCGCACGAGCCGCTCCCGCGTGTCCTTCCGCCGGGCCGGGCGGGCGGGCAGCGGCTTGTCCCACGCTGCGCCGCCACCAGGGGACGGGGCGGCTGCGGCGGCATCTGCGGCGCTGCGCAGGCGTGCGGCCACGGCGGCGCGGAGTGCGGCAGGGGCCAGGATCTGGGCCTGCGCACCCAGGGAGGCGGCGTCGTCGGCCATGAGTTCAGCCTCGCGGTAGGCAACGCGCAGGACATCCCAGCCCTCCGGGCACTGCACGCCGCGCGGCCAGTTGGAGGCTTCGCGGTCTTCCCCGGACAGTTGCACCGTGCCGGTGCGGGCGCGCAGCTCGTGGGCTGAACCAGCGGGAACGGCGATGTCGGCGGTGAGGGGCTCGCCCGTGCCGAGCCGGTCCAGGACGGAGGAAATATGGAAATCCGCGGGGCGCACAAATTTGACGCGTGCGTTGACCTCAACATCCGAGGTGATGCGGGACAGCCGGAAGATGCGCTCCTGGCCCTTGTCCACATCCAACCCGGCGAGGTACCACTGGCCGTACTTGTTCCCGAGCCCCCAGGGCTGGACGGTGCGGCGGGTGTCTTCCGGTGACTGTGAACCGCGGTAGCCAAACGATGCGGTGTGGTGGTTGCGCAGCGCGTTCCAGAGCGGCTCGAAGGCGGGTTCGGCGGTGCGAATGCGTGACTGGGAGGTGGTGTCGTCCTCATACCAGCCCGTTCCGGAGCGGGTGGCGATCTTGCGCAGGGCCGACTGCGCGGCCTCGCCCAGGGCGGCCTCCGCCCACAGGTTGGCGGCAACAGCCACCAGGGACATGGCGGATTCATCCAGGCGCACGGCGGGGACGCGGTAGTCGGCCGGCTTGATGCGGTAGAGGGCCTGGTCCTCTTCACTGCCGGCCGGGTTCGCCAGGATGCTGATGGGAATCCCCAGCTCCTGGAGTGTTTCCTTGTCGCGTTCAAACATGCGGTTGAACGACTGTGCGGCCTTGTCCTCCTCCGCGGCGGTGGCGCCCTCGCCCATGTATCCGTTGATGTTGCTGCGGATGTAGCTCTTGCTGTGGCCGCGGCGGGTGCCCAGGAGGGCAATCACCAGGTTCAGCAGTCGTTCGGTGGAATCGATTTTTGTGGGCACAAGGCCTAGCGTACTAGCCGTCCGCGCAAGTTTTGGCCCGGTACGCAAGCGACCCGCTGCAGGGCTTGAGATCTCAAGTCCTGCCGCGGGTCGCTTGGGTGGAACAGGTGGTTAGCGCACTGCCACGAGGTCAACCACGAAGATCAGCGCTTCGTTGGGGCCGATGGCTCCACCGGCGCCGCGCGAGCCGTAGGCCAGCTCGGAGGGGATTTCCAGGCGGCGGCGGCCGCCGACCTTCATGCCCAGCAGGCCCTGGTCCCAGCCCTGGATGACCTGGCCAATGCCGGCCTTGAAGTCCAGCGGGGTGCCGCGGCCCCAGGAGGAGTCGAATTCCTCGCCGGTGGAGAAGGCGACGCCCACGTAGTGGGTTGAGACGGTGCTGCCGCGCACCACTTCGGTGCCGGTGCCCTCGATGAGGTCCTCGATCACGAGTTCGGTGGGGACGCCGTGGTCCGGGAATTCAATTTCCGGCTTGGTGCGGTCAAAGTTGCGTGCTCCGAAAGACATGGTGCTCCTTAGTTACGGTTACTTCTTCGATTCAATCTTAACAACAAACACGAGCGTTCCGGCGGGATTGCCCTTTGCGGCGGCGTCCGCACCGTAGGCCAGGTCCGCGGGGATGGTCAGCAGGACGGTGGAGCCCACCTTCTGGCCGGCCAGGCCCATGGTCCAGCCCTGGATGACCTGCTGCAGGCTGAAGCTTGCTGCCTCGCCGCGGTCGTAGGCGGAGTCGAACTGCTTGCTGTCTGACCAGGTCCAGCCCGTGTAGAGGGCGGAGATGCTGTCGGTGGCGGCGACGACGTCGCCGGTGCCTTCGGTCAAGACCTGCACGGCGAGGTCAGCCGGGGCGTCGACCTTGGGGATGGTGATGCTGGGGATGCCCTTGTCGTTGAACTTGGCGGTGGGCAGCTTGCCTTCCTTGGCCAGCTTGGCAACGTCATCGGCGCTCATGAGCTTGGGGGCAGGCGGGGCGTCCTTGGCCGTCATGACCTGGAAGACGCTCATGCTGGCCGGGGTGGCAGCCTGTGAGGGGGCGGCGGTGGATCCCTCAACGGCAGCGGTGCCGGGGGTGCCGTAGGCGATGAAGGCACCCACCTTGGCCTTGGCGAAGGTGGTGTAAACCAGCGGGAACTGCTGCTTGAACGCGTCATTGAGCACAATGGTGCCGCCGGCATCCTTGGTGAAGTTCTCGCCCACGGTTGCGCCGGTTTCGGTGTTCAGGGCGATTTCGCGGAACTCCACGACCTGGCCCTCCTTGACCTGTGCGCCGTCGCCCGGGGTCACCAGGGCCATGGATTCGGCCTTGATGGCCAGCGGCTTGTCAAAGGTGACCTTCGGGGCCTTGCCCTTGCCCTGGTCCTCAACCTTGACCGAGGCCAGCGCCTCGGCGTTCGACGGCGGGACCGAGACGGATGCACCGGGGGTGGCGTCCGGGGCGGCGGGGTCGGAGGACCCTTGTGAACAGGCTGTCACGAGGAGCAGCAGTGGAAGAAGCAGTGCAAGAAGTCGGCGCACAAGGACACTTTCGGTGGCTGGGTTTTTCGGACTGAACATGGGCGCGGCAACCTGCGCGAATGCGCATGGGGCGTCGGGCCTTGAACAGCCTAGCGTCTGAAGCTGGACAAACGCTGCAATGTTTCACCGTGCCGGATGCGCGCGCTACCAGCCGGCGCGCAGCGATTCGATGAGTTCATCCACCCGGGGGTCGGAGTTGCTGAAGGGGTCCTTGCACAGGATGGTCTGGTGCGAGCGGTCGTTGAGTTTCAGGTGCACCCAGTCCACCGTGTAGTCGCGCCCGGAATCCCGGGCCGCGCTGACAAAGCGCCCGCGCAGGGCTGCCCGGGTGGTGGCCGGGGCATTGTCGACGGCGGCGGCCACCTCCGCGGCGGTTGTCACCCGGGCCGCGGCCCCGCGCCGCTCAAGCATGTTGAACAGGCCCCTTTCCACGGAGATGTCGTGGTAGCGCAGGTCCAGCTGCGCCACCTCGGGCGAACCCCAGGACAGCTCGTGGCGGTTGGCGTAGGCGCCAATGAGCTTGGCCTTGATGGCCCAGTCAATTTCGGCGTCGATGCCGGAGTGGTCGCCCGATTCCACGGCGTCCAGCGTGCGTTCCCACAGGTCCAGGATTTGCGGCACGAGTTCGTGGTGCGCGCCGTTGGCGGCGACGAAGGCAGTGACCTTTGCCAGGTAGTGGCGCTGGATCTCGATGGCCGTCATGGTGCGCCCGTCGGCCATTTTCAGCGGGTGCCGGCCGGTGATGTCGTGGGAAATTTCGCGGATGCTGCGGATGGGGTTCTCCAGGCGCATGTCCCCCATGATGGTGCCGGCCTCGACCATGCGCAGGATCAAGTCCACGCTGCCCACCTTGAGCATGGTGGTGGTCTCGGACATGTTGGAATCGCCCACGATCACATGCAGGCGCCGGTACAGCTCGGCGTCGGCGTGGGGTTCATCCCGGGTGTTGATGATGGGCCGGGAGCGGGTGGTGGCGGAGGAGACGCCCTCCCAGATGTGGTCGGCGCGCTGGGAGAAGGCGTACTTGCCGCCCTGTTGTGCCGGCAGGACCTTGCCGGCGCCGGAGATGAGCTGGCGGGTGACAAGGAAGGGGATGAGGATGTCGGCCAGCCGGTTGAACTCGCCCTTGCGCGTGATGAGGTAGTTTTCGTGGCTGCCGTAGGAGTTGCCGGCAGAGTCCACATTGTTCTTGAACAGGAAGATCTTCCCGGCGTAGCCCTCCAGCTCCAGCCGGGCCTGGGCCTCGTGCACCAGGTCGTTCAGGATGGCCTCCCCCGCCCGGTCGTGGGCAATGAGCTGGGCGATGCCGTCGCATTCGGCCGTGGCATATTCGGGGTGCGAGCCCACGTCCAGGTACAGCCGTGAGCCGTTGGGCAAGAAGACATTGGAGGAACGGCCCCAGCTGACCACCTTGCGGAACAGGTAGCGGGCAACTTCCTCCGGTGAGAGGGGCCGGGAGCCGGGTGCCGAGTACGTCACGCCAAACTCTGTTTCAATGCCAAATATCCGCCGGTCCACCCGTTGTATCCCCTTGCTCGAAAAATGCGTGTTGCCCAGCGAAAGCTGGATTGGTCCTGCCCTGTTGTGTTGCTAGCCCGCGGCAGCGGCCAAAAGGCCCGCCACCTCGGCGTCCTCAAGGCGCCGGAAGGCGCGGTGTGAGCCGCGGATGCGGGAGGCGCTGCGGTCCAGCACGGCCACCTCTAGGTTCTCCGCGTCGAGGGCCGTGGCCGTCCCCGGCGAGGACGCAGCAGCCTCCGCCCGCGGCGCTTCCAGTGCACCGACCGCCCAGTGAAGTGCCGTGGCCAGGCCGGCACCGGGGGCCCAGGAGCCCGCCAGCGACGCCTGGACCAGCTCGGCCCGCCCGCCCATGGCCAGGTAGCCGCGTTCGTCGGAGATGGAGCCGTCAAAGTTGAGCCGGAAGATGTGGTCGCCGTCCTGCCCGTCGCCCACCTCGGCAACGGCCAGTTCCACCTCGAAGGGCTTTTGTTCGGCCGTGAAGACGCCGCCCAGGCTCTGGGCGTAGACGCTGGCCAGGCCGCGGGCCGTGACGTCCACCCGGTCGTAGGAGTAGCCGCGCACATCGGCGTAGCGCACCCCTGCCTGGCGCAGGCTTTCAAACTCGTTGTACTTGCCCACCGCGGCGAAGGCGATGCGGTCGTAGATTTCCCCGATCTTGTGCAGGGTCGGGGAGGGGTTCTCGGCCACGAGCGCCATGCCGCCGCCGTAGCTGAGCACCACCACCGACTTGCCGCGGGCAATGCCCTTGCGCGCAAAGTCTGCCCGGTCCTTCATGACTTGTTCGGGCGATACATAGAACTGCTGCGCCATGCTAGGCCTCCCTGTGCTCTGCGGTGCGGCGTGCCACGATGGCCTCCACCACGGAGGCGAGCTCGGCCTGCCCAACCCGGGCGGCGCCGTCGTCCGTGACCACGTAGACAACGGGCCAGAGCTGGCGGACCAGGTCCGGACCGCCCGTCGCGGAGTCGTCGTCGGCCGCGTCAAAGAGCGCCTCGACCCCCACCGAGACCGCCGCGGCGCGGTCCATCCCGGGCTGCCACAGCTTCTTCAGCGCGCCCCGGGCGAACACCGAGCCGGAGCCGACGCTGTGGTGTTCGCGTTCCTCGTACCGCCCGCCGGTGACGTCGTAGGAAAACAGGCGCCCCGTGGACTGCCCCGCCTCGACCCCGGCAAACAGGGGCACCACGGACAGGCCCTGGAGTGCGAGCGGAAGGTTGGCGCGCACCATGGCGCCGAGCCGGTTGGCCTTTCCCTCCAGGCTCAGCAGCGTGCCCTCAATTTTTTCGTAGTGCTCCAACTCCACCTGGAACAGGCGCACCATGTCGATGGCGATTCCGGCTGTGCCGGCAATTCCGAGAACGGAGAAGCGGTCTGCCGGGAACACCTTTTCAATGCGCCGGCTGGCGATCATGGTGCCCATCGTGGCGCGCCGGTCCCCCGCCATGAGCACGCCGCCGGCAAAGGTCAGCGCAACAATCGTGGTGCCGTGCGGGGCCTCGGGGGCCGCACCTGCCGGAAGCGGCCGGCCAAAGGGCAGCAGCCCGGGATGGTGCGCGGTGACGTGGTCAAGGAACGACGGCGTGCCGGATCCTTCCAGCGCCGGGAACCCGCGGCCTGTGCCGTCCATGGCTGCTACTGTCCGCCCTTTTGCACGAAACCGCGCACAAACTCCTCGGCGTTGGCTTCCAGGACGCCGTCAATCTCGTCCAGGAGGTCATCGACCCCTGAGGTCGCAGCCTGGGCGGCTGCCGAATCCGCGCCGGGGGCCGGCAGCGGGAGGTCCTCGACGTGTTCCTCGTCGGTGCGGGAGGAGACGTTCTTTTGTTCCTGTGATGCCATGGTGCGTCCTTTTCAAAGGTCCCTGTGGGCACCTGCTTCGGTGCTTGGCTTCAATACTGCCACGCCATGCCCCGGTTTGTGCCAAGGCCGGGCAGGCAAGGGGGCCGGGGCCGGCTTGGGGGTGACTGTTGGACACTGCCAGCACCACCACGGAGACCACCACAACGGACCGCAAGGTCTGGCTCATCACCGGAGCCGGGCGCGGCTTGGGGACAGACATCGCCAAGGCCGCCCTGGCCGCGGGCCACGCGGTGGTTGCCACGGGCCGCAACCCGGTCAGGGTCACCGAGGCACTTGGCGAAAACGATGCCCTGCTGGTGGTTGCGTTGGACGTCACAGACCCCGACAGCGCCACGGCCGCCATCGCGGCCGCCCTTGACCGGTTCGGACGGATCGACGTCCTGGTCAACAATGCAGGCAATTTCAATGCAGGGTTCTTCGAGGAGATCTCCCCGGAGGACTTCCGGGCCCAATTGGAAACAACCTTGTTTGGACCCATCAACGTCACCCGGGCGGCCCTGCCGGCCATGCGGGCCCAGCGTGCGGGCCTCGTGGTCACCATTTCCTCCACCGCGGGACTTCAAGGCGGGGAGTTCCTGAGCGCCTACGCAGCATCAAAGTTTGGGGTGGAGGGTTGGGCGGAATCCCTGGCCCCGGAAGTGGCCCCGTTGGGCATCCGCACCATGCTCGTGGAGCCGGGGTTCTTCCGCACCGAATTGCTCAGCCCGGAATCCACCCGCTATGCCGAATCCAGCATCGGGGACTACGCCGAGCGTGCCGAACAGACAGTCACTGCATGGAAGGGTATGGACGGCCGGCAAGGCGGGGACCCGGCCAAGCTCGCCGTCGCCGTCGTTAAGCACGCCGCACTGGACCAGCCACCACTGCGTTTTGCCGCCGGCCGCGACGCCGTGGAGGTTTTCCAGGCCCGTGCGCGGGAACTCCGGGACCAGGCCGCGGCCCACAGGGAACTCTCCAGCGGCCTGGCCTACGACGTGCCCTAGTGCGTGTCGGCGAGCAGCTGGGCCAGGAAGCCCGCCACCTCGGTGTTGGCGTCGAACAGCTTGCCTGTCAGCTCCCGTGTGCCGCGCAGGGGTTCCTTGGTGGAAATACGCTGCAGGCGGCGCAGCTGCGGCAGTTCAAAGATGACCGAGTCCCAGCTGGCGCCCACCACGTTGGCCCCGAACTCCTGGATGCAGCGGCCGCGGAAGTAGGCCCGAGTGTCGGTGGGCGGGTTGGCCACGGCGGCGGCAATGGACTCGTCCGTGACGAGCCGTTCCATGCGGCCATGCTGCAGCAGCTTGTAGTACAGGCCCTTTTCGGGCCGGACGTCCGACCACTGCAGGTCGATCAGGCCCAGGCGCGGATCGGTCCAGGCCATCTTGTCCCGGGCCCGGTACTGCTGCAGGAGGGACAGCTTGGCCACCCATTCCAGCTGTCCGGACAGCGACATGGGATCGGATTCCAGCCCGTCCAGGACTTGTTCCCACTTGGCCAGCACACCGGCCGTGTGGCCGTCGCCGGTCTCCGGGTGGCTGGAGCCGTTGGCGGCGCAGTGGGCGATGGCGGCGTTGAGGTATTGGCGCTGGACCTCCAGGGCCGTAGCGGTTGAGCCGTCGGCCAGCAGGTGCCGTTCCCGCAGTTCCCAGTCGTGACTGATGTTGCGCAAAGTGGCCACGGGGTTGGCGAACTCCAGTTGCGGGGCCGTGCCGTGCTCAATCATGTCCAGGACCAGGGCCGTGGTGCCGAACTTGAGGTAGTTGGAGACCTGCGCCAGGTTGGCGTCGCCAATGATGACGTGCAGCCGGCGGTACTTCTCGGCGACGGCGTGGGGTTCGTCGCGGGTGTTGATGATGGGCCGGCGGATGGTGGTTTCCAAACCCACCTCGGCCTCGAAGAAGTCGGCGCGCTGGCTGATCTGGAAGCCTGCTCCGGAGCCGTCCTGGCCGATCCCCACCCGCCCCGCACCGCACATGATGGCCCGGGTGACGAAGAAGGGGGTCAGCCCGGAAACAATGTCCTTGAACGGAACGGCGCGCGGCATGAGGTAGTTTTCGTGGCTGCCGTAGGAAACGGACTTGTTGTCCGTGTTGTTCTTGTACAAGTTGATGGCGGGCACGCCGTCGGTGGCAGCAATGCGCCGCACCGCCGCCAGCGCAACCAGGTCGCCGGCTGCGTCCCAGCGCACGGCGTCAAGCGGGTTGGTCACCTCGGGCGAGGAGTATTCCGGATGGGCGTGGTCCACATACAGCCTGGCCCCGTTACCCAGCACCATGTTCATCATGAGCGGCTCGGTGGGATCGCCCGTCTCGCCGCCCTCGAGGGCAATCTGGGCCGCCGTCACTTCTGTGTCCGTCAGCTGGCTGGGGTGCGCGGCGGAACGGGGGTAGCTCCAGCCGCGGGCATCCGCCAGCGGGTCCTCGTCGGTGTAGTCCCAGCGTGTCTCCCCGCCGGCCGAGGCGCGGTGGCTGGTTTCGCGGGAGTAGGCGTGCACCACCTGGGTGGAGAGCCAGGTCGCGTTGAAGGAGGTTTCGCCGGGTGCATGGATGCCGTATTCGGTTTCGGCACCCATGACCCGGACGGCACTCACAGGTACTGCCCCGTGTTGGGCAGGGTTTCCAGGGTTTTGCCCGGAACCTGGCCTTCCTTGCTCTGGACGATGGTGCGGATGTAGGTGATGCGCTCGCCCTTCTTGCCTGAAATCCGGGCCCAGTCATCCGGGTTGGTCGTGTTGGGCATGTCCTCGTGCTCGCGGAACTCATCCACCACCGCGCGCAGCATGTGCTCGATCCGGATGCCCTTTTCGCCGTGGGTCAGCAGGTCCTTGATGGCGTACTTCTTGGCCCGGTCCACCACGTTTTGGATGACGGCGCCGGAGTTGAAGTCCTTGAAGTACAGCATCTCGGTGTCGCCGTTGGCGTACGTGACCTCCAGGTACTCATTGGACTTGCCCGTGGCGTACATGGCCTCCACGGTGCGCTGGATCATTGCGTCGACGGTTTCCTGCAGGCTGCCGTGGTTGGCGGCGAGGTCGTCGGCGTGGAACGGCAGGCCCGTGGTGACGTATTTGGCAAAGATGTCCGCGGCGGCCTCGGCGTCGGGGCGCTGGATCTTGACCTTCACGTCCAGGCGGCCGGGCCTCAGGATGGCGGGGTCGATCATGTCCTCGCGGTTGGAGGCGCCGATGACAATGACGTTGTCCAGGCGTTCGACGCCGTCGATCTCGCTCAGGAGCTGGGGCACGATGGTGGTTTCAACGTCGGAGGAAACGCCAGTGCCGCGGGTGCGGAACAGTGAATCCATCTCGTCGAAGAACACCACGACGGCGCTGCCGTCGGAGGCCTTTTCACGGGCCCGGCTGAAGATGAGCCGGATCTGGCGCTCGGTCTCGCCCACGTACTTGTCCAGCAGCTCGGGGCCCTTGATGTTCAGGAAGTAGCTCTTCTGGTCCATGACGCCGGAGCGTTCACGGGCCCGCTTGGCCAGCGAGTTGGCCACGGCCTTGGCGATCAGCGTCTTGCCGCAGCCGGGAGGGCCGTAGAGCAGGATGCCCTTGGGTGCCTTGAGCCCGTGTTCACGGTACAGGTCGGGGTGCAGGAAGGGCAGCTCCACGGCGTCGCGGATCTGCTCGATCTGGGAGGTGAGCCCGCCAATGTCGGAGTAGGAGATGTCCGGGACTTCCTCCAGGATCAGGTTCTCCACCTCGGAACGGGGCACCTTCTCCAGCGCGTAGCCGGTGCGCCCGTCAACTGTCAGGGCGTCACCCACCTTGACCGTGCCACCCTGCAGGGCGCCTGCGAGGCGGACCACGCGTTCCTCGTCGGCACGGCCAATCACCAGGGCCCGGCCCGTGCCCAGCAGTTCCTTGACAGAGACGATCTCCCCCACGGTGTCGTAGCCGAGCCCGGCAATGACCGTGAAGGCCTCGTTGAGCAGGACTTCCTGGCCCACCGACAGCTCGGAAAGGCGCAGCAGCGGGCTCACACCCACGCGCATCTTCCGCCCGGAGGCGTGGATGTCGACGCTTTCCCGTGCCACGGCCGCCACGTTGCCGGGGGCCGGGGCGTTGATGGCCAGGATGGTGCCGAAGCTGTAGGGCGGTTCGCCCTCGTTTTCCAGCGCTGTGCGCAGCTTCAGGATCTCCGCCTTGGCCGTTTCGAGCATGGCAACGAGCTTGCCGTTGTTGCTGGTGGCGGAAGCGAGCTGCCGGTCAAGGTTTCTGGCCTTGTCCCGCAGCACATTGAGCTGGCGTTCGAGCACTGCCTGCTGGCCGGGCCCGGCCGAGTAGCTTGCGCCCAGCGAGCCGGGCGCGGCCGCCGCGGAGCCTTCCGGTGCCGGATTTTCATGGACAGGGTTGCCTGCATCGCTCATGTCGTTCGCTCCTTCCGCGGCCGTCGCCGGCCGGTACTGCTGATCTTAGTGCTACTGCCCGTTGAAGCCGTCCTGGCGGGTTTCCGTTTCCTCGGACTGTTCCTGGTTCCGCTTGGTCTGCACTGTGGAGGAGGCATCCCGGGCGGCGCGGCGCAGCTTCTTGTCCGACACGGAGCGCTCCCCCACGGCGGCGGGGGTCCACGCATCCAGGTCCTCCTGGGCGAAGTCGGTCTTGGAGGCGCGGCGCTTGGGCGACATGCCCGTGACGCCGTCGGCGAGGCGGCGGGTCACCATCAGGAAGCCGGTGTGGGCCACCATGCGGTGGTCCGGGCGCACGGCCAGGCCCTCCAGGTGCCAGCCGCGGACCATGGATTCCCAGGCGTCGGGTTCGGTGAAGCGGCCGTCGGCGCGGATGGCCTCGGCGGTGCGGGAGAGCTGGGTGACGGTGGCAACGTAGTTGATCCACACGCCGCCGGGGGCCAGCACGGTGGCCACGGCGTCAAGGCATTCCCAGGGTGCAAGCATGTCAAGGACCACTCGGTCAATGCTGCCGGGCGCTTCCTGCGCAACCACCTGGTCCTGGAAGTCGCCCAGGGAGATCTTCCAGGCCGGGTGCGGGCCGCCGTAGATGGTTTCGACATTGCCGCGGGCAATGTCGGCGAATTCCTGGCGTCGCTCGAAGGAGTGCAGGTAGCCGTTGTCGCCCACGGCGCGCAGCAGCGAGATGGACAGGGCACCGGAGCCCACGCCGGCCTCGACCACACGGGCGCCGGGGTAGATGTCGCCCATAGTGATGATCTGGCCGGCATCCTTGGGGTACACAACTGCCGCGCCGCGGGGCATGGACAGGACAAAGTCGGACAGCAGGGGGCGCAGCGCCTGGTACTGCTGGCCCACGTTGCTTTCCACCATGGAGCCCTCGGGGGCGCCAATGAGGAGATCGTGGTTAAGGAAGCCCTTGTGCGTGTGGTACGCCGTGCCCGGGGTCAGCGTGATGGTGTTCATGCGGCCGCGCTCGTCGGTCAGCTGGACCCTTTCACCGGGGCGGAAGGGTCCGCGGCGTGCGGCTGCACCGTGGGGCGCGGCCGTGCTGGTGTTCTCTGCGGTGGACTCGGGGATGCTCATGGGTGGTTCCTGTCGTGTGGTTTCATGCAAAATCAGTGGATTGGCTTGCCGGTGATGGCGGCAACAACCTTCGCCTGGCTCAGCAGGCCGGTGATTTTCCCGTCGAGGTCAATCACCGCATATTCGGTGTCGGGCAGTTGCGCCAGGTAGGAGACCAGCTCGGATCCGGCGGCAACGTTGGGAACGTAGGCTCCCTGGGACAGTGCGCGGGCCACGGAGGTGGCCGGGGTCAGTGCGGCGGCCTGCGGTGGCACGTGCGCCAGCGCGTTTTCATCCACGACGGCGGACGGGCGTCCGTCCGCGCCGAACAGCACGATGGGCTGCTGCGGGTACTCCCCGCGCAGTGTCCACAGCTGGGCCACGCTGCACTGGCTGGAGGCGCTGACGGCCGGGACCGCCAGGGTTCCGGCGTTGATCTCCGGCAGGCGCAGCCGGATGGCGGCGCCCTTGATGGAGGCGGAGGCACCCATCCACAGGAAGCCTGCCAGCAGCACCACAATGAAGGTGGTTGTCAGGTCCGGCGTGGTGCCCTGCACATAGGGGCCGCCCAGCGCGACAACCACAATCAGCACCACGATGACGCGACCGGCCCAGCCGGCGGCGATGGTGCCCTTTTCCTGGCTGCCTGTGGACTTCCAGACAATGGACTCCACGAGCCGGCCGCCGTCCAGCGGCAACCCGGGGAGGATGTTGAACAGGCCGATCAGCAGGTTGGCCCCGATGAAGATTCTGGTCAACAGGATCGCCATGTCCATGCCCAGGGACTCAGGGCCCGCGGTCCCGCCGTCCAACAGGACAAGTTTCAGCAGTGCGCCGAGGCCGGCCAGGACAAAGTTGGCCACGGGTCCGGCGAAGGCCACCACGAGCGCCTTGCCGGGGGTGGCCTTGCTGAAGTCAAACTCGGTGTGGCCGCCCCACAGGTTCAGCACGATCTTGTGGGTGGTCCAGCCGAAAATCTTCGCTGCCACGGCGTGTGCCAGTTCGTGGATGAACACAGAAACCAGCAGCAGCAGCGCATAGGCGAAGGCCACACCGTAGGCGCGTAGCCCCAGGGCCGGGTGGATGGCCTGCAGCTGCGGCCCAAAGAGCAGCACAGTGACGGCGGCTATCAAGAACCAGGAGTTGGCAAGGATGACGGGGGTGCCCCGCACCGAGCCAAGGACGAATCCCTCGCGGCGCGGCTTGGCGCCGTCGGCGGAACCGCTCACAAAGCAGCCCCGGCGTTGGCGGCATGGGAGGCAACCACTTTGGCGACGTCGTCGTGCGTCATGCCAGCCAGGGTGGACCAGGTGGTGTGGTCAGGGCCCTCCTCCAGCGCAACGGCGTGCGGGATGGCGATGGCGGCGGCACCCGAGGCCACGGCCGAGGCCAGGCCCGGGATCGAGTCCTCAAGGGCGGCGCAGTTGGCTGCCGTGAGGCTCGGATCGCTTTCGCGCAGCTGTGCAATGGCCTTCAGGTAGGGCTCGGGGTGCGGTTTGCCGTGCTCCACCTCATCGCCCGTGACGAGGAACTCGAAGTACTCCTCATCCAGTGCGCCGACAACCTCACTGGCCATGGCACGCTCGCTCATGGTGACGAGGGCGCAGCGGACGCCGCGGCCATGCAGCTCCGCCAGCAGTTCCCGGGCACCGGGGCGCCAGGGCAGTTCCCCGCGGAGCCGGGCAATGACCACGCCCGAGAGGTGGTCGATGATTTCGCGCTCGGAAAGCTTGACGCCGGCTTCCTGGAGGATGCGTGCACTGTCATCCAGTGCGTTGCCCACCAGCTGGTGCGCCTGTTCCAGGTCCCAGTGCCCGCCATGGGCTGCCACCAGGGCCATCTCGGCGTCGATCCAGTAGGGTTCGGTGTCCACGAGGGTCCCGTCCATGTCCCAGAGGACGGCTTTGAGAGCTGTGGACGTCGGGGCAGCAAGGGGCGCGGCGGCGGCAGTGGCTGAAAGCATGCTTCCAGTCTACGGGTCTTGCGGGGCTGTTCTGATTTCCGCTTTCGGCTGCGCGTGGTGGCTAGTGCCCCGCGCCGGAACCGCCGTAGTGTGGGAGCGTGAGCAGATTCAACGATGGGGAATCCGGTGGGCCCGCCCGGCTGCTGGAAGCAATTCCCGGAGAAAAGCGTGTGACAGTCATGCTGGCGGCCTTCGAGGGCTGGAACGACGCCGGCGAGGCGGCCAGCGACGCCCTCAAGCACCTCCACAGCTTGTGGGGCGCCAAGCGGGTGGCGGTGATTGAGCCAGACGACTTCTATGATTTCCAGTTCACCCGGCCCGAGGTGCGCCTGACGTCCACCGGTGGCCGCAAGATCAAGTGGCCTGTCACCAAGATTGCCAGGGCGTCAGTGCCCGGCACCGAAATTGACGTGGTCCTGGTGCACGGGATCGAGCCCTCCTACCGCTGGCGCGCCTACACGGCGGAGCTGCTGGCCAAGGCCGCGGAGCTGAACGTCAACTATGTGCTGCTGGTGGGCGCCCTGCTCGCCGACGTTCCGCACTCACGGCCAATCCCCGTCACGGCAACGTGCGACGACGAAGAGCTCGCCGAACGCCTTGGCCTGGAACAGTCACAGTACGAGGGCCCCGTGGGCATCGTGGGGGTGCTCAACGAGCTGGCCCTGCTGGCCGGGTTGCCCACCGTTTCATTGTGGGCTGCCGTGCCGCACTACGTTGCACAGTCCCCCTCCCCCAAGGCGGAGTTGGCCCTGCTGAACCGGATCGAGGACTTCCTGGGTGTGCCGTTGAACACCACGGACCTGGTGGACGACGCCCAGGCGTGGGAACGCGGCGTCAACGACCTCGCCGCGGGCGACCCGGAAATTGCCTCCTACGTCCACCAGCTGGAGGAGGCCAAGGACACAGCCGAGCTGCCCGAGGCCACGGGCGAGTCAATCGCCAAGGAGTTCGAGCGCTACCTGCGCCGCAGGGGCACCGAACAGCCGTAACTGCAGTGGGGACGGGCCCGGGAGCCCGCCCCCACTTTGCTACAGCTCGATGCCCAGGAGTGCTTCCACCGCGTCGGAGACGATGTAGGAGTCTCGCACGGAGCCTTCGGCCCCGGTGGCTGCGGCAGCCCAGGCGTCCATGGCGGCCAGCGCGCGCGGTGCGTCGAGGTCGGCGGACAGCGCGGCACGCAGCTCGGCCAGCAGCACATTCGCGGAACCCTCCGGTGCCAGCGGCAATGCCCGGCGCCAGCGCGCAAGTCGGTCAACGGCGTCATCCAGCAGGCCCTGGGTCCAGAACCAGTCGCTGCGGTAGTGGTTGGCCAGGATGGCCAGGCGGATCGCGGACGGCTCAACGCCTTCGGCACGCAGCTTGGAAACAAGCACCAGGTTGCCCAGGGACTTGCTCATCTTTTCCCCGTCGAGCCCCACCATGCCGGTGTGGCTGTAGTGCTGGGCCATGGGTGCGCCGCCGAGGGCATAGGCGTGGCCTGCACCCATTTCATGGTGCGGGAAGATCAGGTCACTGCCGCCGCCCTGGACGGTGAAGGGCTTGGGCAGGAAGCGCTGGGCAATCACCGTGCACTCGATGTGCCAGCCCGGGCGTCCCTTGCCGAGGGTGGCGCCGTCCCAGGACGGCTCACCGTCACGGGCCACGCGCCACAGCAGGGCGTCGAGCGGGTGGCGCTTGCCGGCACGCTGGGGGTCCCCGCCGCGTTCGGCAAAGAAGGGGAGCATTTCTTCCTGGCTGAGACCGGAGATCTGCCCGAGCCACCACGGCGCGTCCAGCGAACCGTCGTGGGCTGCCGCCGAGGCGGCCTCCACGGAGAAGTAAATGTCGCCGTCGGGCTCGCCATCGGTACCGGCCACGGGGTAGGCCAGGCCGCCGGCGATGAGCTGCTCAACTTCCGGCACGATCCATTCAATGGACTCCACGGCACCGATGTATTCCTCGGGGGCCAGCACGTTCAGTGCTTCCATGTCGGCGTGGAACAGGGCGATCTGCGATGCGGCAAGTTCCTGCCAGTCAACGCCGTCACGGTTGGCGCGCTCCAGGAGGGGGTCGTCAACGTCTGTGACATTTTGCACATAAGTTACGGTGCGATCCTGGTCGCGCCAGGCCCGGTTGAGCAGGTCGAAGGCGACGTAGGTTGCGGCGTGGCCCATGTGGGTTGCGTCGTAGGGTGTGATGCCGCAAACGTACATGCTGGCCGGGCCGGCGCCGGGCAGCGGCACCACCTTGCCGGTGGATGTTTCGTGCAGGTTGATCTCTGGCATCACGCCGGGCAGCTGGGGCAGGGCGTGGGACTTCCAAGTTTTCACAGGGTCAAGCGTAACCTCCGAGGGACCCCGCGCGCGCTACGGGGTGATGGTGCCGGTGCCGAGCAGGATGTACAGCAGCACGCCCAGGCCGATCCGGTACCAGACAAAGGGGCGGAAGCTCTTGGTGGAGATGAACTTCAGGAACCAGCCAATGATGAGGTAGCCCACCACGAAGGCGATCACTGTGGCCAGGGCGGTTTCGCCGATGCCAAAGGGGGCCTCGGAGGCGACGTCATGCTTGGCGAAGATCTTGTACAGCTCATAGAAGCCGCTGCCGAAGACCGCGGGGATGGCCAGCAGGAATGAGTAGCGGGCGGCTGCTTCTCGGTTGTAACCCATGAGCAGGCCGGCCGTGATGGTGCCGCCGGAGCGGGAGACACCCGGAATGAGCGCCAGGGCCTGGGCAAATCCGAAGATGATGCCGTGCTTGTAGGAGAGCTGCGTCAGGTCGCGGCGCTGCGTGGCGATGGCATCCGCCACGGCCAGGATGAGGCCAAATACAATGAGCGTCGTGGCCACGATCCACAGGTTGCGCAGCGTTGATTCAATGTGGCTCTGGAAGACAACGCCGAGCAGTGCAATGGGGACGCTGCCGATGATGACGAGCCAGCCCATGCGGACGTCGGGGTCGGTGCGCGGCAGCCGCCCCCGCAGGGAGCCCCACCAGGCCTTGATGATGCGGACAATGTCACGCCAGAAGAACACCAGCACCGCTGTTTCCGTGCCAAGCTGGCTGACCGCCGTGAAGGCGGCACCCGGGTCCTCGCCCGAGGGCAGGAACTTTCCGACCACAAAAAGGTGGGCGCTTGAGGAGATGGGGAGGAATTCTGTCAGGCCCTGCACGAGGCCCAGGAAGGCTGCTTCAAACCAGTTCACGCGTTTTAGCCTAAAGCATGCGCAGCAACCCGCGTTACGTGCCGCGGCGCTGCACCAAGTGCACAGGAAGTTAACCGTAAGCTTGCAGGTATGGAACAACGATTCATGGGGACGAGCGGGCTGCGCGTCTCCGAACTGGCGCTGGGCACGATGACCTGGGGCAATGGAACGGATGCGGAAACCGCCCGGGCAATGCTGCGCGACTTTGTGGACGCCGGCGGCACCACAGTGGACACGGCAGGCAGCTACGAGGAGGGCCGCAGCGAGGCCATCATTGGCGAATTGTTGGGCGATGTGGTCCCGCGCAGCGACCTGGTGCTGGTTTCCAAGGCCGGCGTGGGCCACCGCAACGGGCGGCGCATGGTGGACACATCCCGGCGGGCCATGCTCGCCGCGCTCGACGCCACCCTGGCCCGCCTGGGCACCGACCACCTTGACCTGTGGCTGGCGAATGTGTGGGACGAAAACGTTCCCCTCGAGGAAACACTGGGCGCCCTCGAATCGGCCGTCAACAGCGGGCGCGTGCGCTACGCGGGCGTGTCCAACTACAACGGCTGGCAGCTGGCCCGCGCGGCGACACTGTGCGATGTGCCGCTCGTGGCCAACCAGGTGGAATACTCGCTGCTGGCGCGAGGGGCAGAAGCTGAAATCCTGCCAGCCGCCGAACATGTCGGTGCCGGGCTCATGTGCTGGGCGCCGTTGGGCCGCGGCGCCCTGACAGGAAAGTACCGCGGCCAGGTGCCGTCGGATTCCCGGGCCGCCGACACCGCCACGGCAGGCTATGTGGAGAAGTATTTGGAGGGGCGGCCGGCCCGCATCACGGATGCGCTGGCCACCGCTGCCAAGGGACTGCAGCGCACACCGCTGGATGTCGCCCTGAGTTGGCTGCTGGAGCACCCGGGCGTGTCCACGGCCGTGGTGGGACCGCGCACGCAGCTGCAGCTGAAGGATATTCTTGCCGCCACCCTGGCGCCCCTGCCGGAACAAATTGAGACCGTGCTGCGCGAGGTTTCACAGCTCGCGGCAGTGCCCGTGGCATAGAGCGGGCCCGCCCCCATGAAGGGACGGGCCCGGTTCACGCGCGCCTGCTAGTTGCCGGCGGCGCTGGATTCTTCCTCGTCAACGTCTTCGGACTCATCGTCCTGGAAGTCCTCGGACTCCTCCCCGTCCTCCCCGTAGATGACCAGCGGGGTGACCTCGTCAAAGGCGTCAAACAATGCTTCCTCGTACGCCTCAAAGGCGTCGATGATGCCAAGGAACGTGGCCTCGACAATGGGGTCTTCCTCACCCCGGCGCGCTGAGGCGGCCACGAGGTGTTCTTCCAGGGCTGTGGTCAGGGCACTCAGGGCTGCGCGGGGATCGATGCTCATGCGATTGACGGTACCAGTGTGCAGGCCAAGTTGAAAGTCCCCTCCCGCCACTGGATTTTCGCCGCTGGCCGCGTGCAACTCGTGCGTCTGTGGGGCGCGCCCGGGCACCGTACGGGGTAGCTTTGGAAGTGCACGGAACCAGCAAGGCATCCGGCGGAAAGGGCAGTCCATGAAGGAAACATTGAAACCGGCACTGACCGGCCGCGGGGCGCCCCTGCGGCAGTACGAATACCTTGTCATCACCCTGCCCGTGGGCGAGTCCGTTCCGGGCGCCTACCAGCGGCTGCGCGAACATGCCGAGTACGGCAGGTGGGAGCTTGAGCGCAGCACCCTGTACATGGGTGGCGAGCGGAAATACCTCATGCGGCGGCGGGTGTTGCGGGTGGAGCGGACCCTGGATATTTACTAGGCCCGCCCCGGCCCGCCTACGGCTCGATCGGCCCCAGCCACGCGTTGGCGATGGTTGAGTGCGCCGACTCGTCGTCGGAGGGGTGGAACATCCCGGCCAGCACATCGCGGTACAGCCGGCCCAGTTCATTGCCGGCGAAGTAGCTGCCGCCGCCGCTGACGCGGATGATCAAGTCGACCACGGTGCGTGCCGTTTCCGTGGCACGGACCTTCAGCCCCACCATCTTCGGGAACCACTGCGCCCCGTGGTCCACCTGCCCGTCAATGTCCCGGGCCAGCGATTCCAGCTGCGGGTAGAGCCCGTCCATGGCCAGGGCCGCATCGGCGATGCGCCAGCGAATGTCCGGGTCCTGCGCATAGCTCTTGCCGGACTTCTTTGACATGCGCCGCTTCACATTGGCCACGCCGATCTGCAGGGCCCGCTCCCCCAGCCCCGTGTACACGGCGGCAAGGAGCGTCTCAAAGCACGCAAAGATGGCGAAGATGAGCGGGTCGGCATTGGGTCCCACGGGAAGTTTCCGGAAAACGCGCTCCGCAGGCGCCACAACGCCGTCGAGCACTGTGGTGTTTGACTGGCTGGCGCGCATGCCCAGCGTGTTCCAGTCATCCTTGATGGTGTAGCCGGGTGTTTCACGGGTGATGAAGGCGTGCACCAGCGCGGGCTCCTCCCCCGTGCTGTCCTTGCCGAAGATGCCCAGCCGCGTCCATGCGGGCGACAGCGAGGTGAAGATCTTTGTGCCGGTGAAGGAGTAGCTGCCGTCGGCCAGGGGCTGCGCCACCGTGTTGGAGTCAAAGAGCACTGAGTCGTTGCCGGCCTCCGAGTTGCCAAAGGCAAACACCTCCCCCGCCACGGCCTCCGCCAGCACGTAGTCCAGGGAGTCATCCCCGCGCCCGCGCAAAAGATGGGCGACGCCGGTCCACACCAGGTGCATGTTGATGGCAAGCGCCGTGGCCGGGGCGGCCGTTGCCAGCCTGCGCTGGGCGGCAGCCGCCGCCTCGAGGCCATAGCCGAGTCCGCCGTCGGCCTTTGCGGCAAACATGCGCAGGTAGCCCTGCGCCTTCAGCTCGGCCAGGTCCTCGTGGAAGAACTCGTTGCGTTCGTCGTAGCCCTTCGCGCGGTCGCGGAAGCGCTCCAGGAGCTCATCGGGCAGGAGTTCGTTCAGGTCCATTCCCATGCCCCTAGTAGTTGCTCAGCAGGCGGTCCAGGACGCGGGCTCCGAACTTCAGCGAGTCCACCGGCACGCGCTCGTCCACGCCGTGGAACATGCCGGTGAAGTCAAGCTCCGGGGGCAGCTGCAGCGGGGCAAAGCCGTAGCCGGTGATGCCCAGGCGGCTCAGTGACTTGTTGTCAGTGCCGCCGGACAGCGTGTAGGGCAGCACCGTGGAGCCGGGATCCTCGGAGTGCAGGGAGTCAATCATGGCGTCCACCAGGTTTCCCGCGAAGGGTGTCTCGAGGGAGACGTCGTTGTGGATCGTGGAGATGTCGATGCCCTCGCCGGCCAGTTCACGGACCAGCTCCAGCACTTGTTCGTGCTGTCCGGGCAGTGTGCGGATGTCAATCATGGCCTCGGCAGTGCCGGGAATCACATTTGCCTTGTATCCACTCTTGAGGAACGTGGGGTTGGCCGTGTTCTGCAGCGTGGCACCCACAAAGCGGGACACCGTGCCCAGCTGGCTCAGCAGCGTGTCCGGGTTTCCCTCGTCAAATTCGATGCCGGTCAGTTCGGAGACGCCCTCCAGGAAGGCCCGGGTGGTGTCGGTGTATTCAATGGGCCATTCGTGGTCGCCGATGCGGGTGACGGCCCGGGCCAGGCGGGTCACTGCATTGTCGGTGTTGATGTGCGAGCCGTGGCCGGCACGGCCGTGTGCGGTCAGGCGCAGCCAGGCCAGGCCCTTCTCGGCCGTCTGCAGCAGGTAGGCGCGCTTGCCGTTGATCTCGGTGGAGAAGCCGCCCACCTCGGAGATGGCCTCGGTGGCACCCTCGAAAAGGTCGGGACGGTTGTCCACGGACCAGCGGGCGCCGTACGTGCCGCCCGCTTCCTCGTCGGCGAAGAAGGCAAACACAATGTCCCGCTTGGGCTTGCGCCCCTCACGGCCCATGGAACGCATGACGGAAAGGATCATGGCGTCCATGTCCTTCATGTCCACGGCGCCGCGACCCCAGATCAACCCGTCGCGGATTTCGCCGCCGAAGGGGTTAACGCTCCAGTCGGCGGCCTGGGCGGGCACGACGTCCAGGTGGCCGTGGACCACCAGGGCCGGCAGGGAGGAATCAGACCCCTCTATGCGGGTGACCACGTTGGCGCGCCCCGGGGAGGACTCGTACAGCTCGGGTGAGAGTCCGGCCTCGGAAATCAGGGCGGCCGTGTGCTCGGCAATGGCCCGCTCCCCCGGGCCCTCGTTGTCGGCGAAGTTGCTGGTGTCGAAACGGATGAGGTCGGCGCAGATGCCGGCCACTTCATCTTCGGGCCTGAGGGTGCTCACGAAATAACTCCTTAGTGCTGTGGCGTGGATCCCAGCCTACCTTTTGGCCTGTTTTGGTGCCCGCAGGGGGTCAAAAACGGACCCGGAACCCTCGATTGTTGTTTTGCGCAAAAGTCGTGCTATTGTTTTCATCGCTGCTGCGGCGGACAACGATTCAACCGAAAGGAAGAACCGGTTCGCTGCGATCACCTGCGCGGGTGGCGGAATGGCAGACGCGCTAGCTTGAGGTGCTAGTCCTGGAAACGGGGTGGGGGTTCAAGTCCCCCTCCGCGCACAGAATGACTCCCTGGGAACTCCGGTTCCCAGGGAGTTTTTTGCATCCCTGCACGAATGGTCCACGGGAATGTGAGGCAACTCATAGAGTAAGGAGCCAATCATGGAAACTGAACGGGAAACGCACCAGGATGCGGCCCGGAAGTCCTCAAGGACGCTCAAGCTCATCACCAAGTTGCTGGCCAAGGCCGAGTCAACGCCCTTCCCCGCCGAGGCCCTGGCCTTCCAGGAGCACGCCGAGCGCCTCATGGTCCGCTACGGCATTGAACAGGCTGCCATCGACGCCGAGGCCCGCAGCTCCGGGCGCCCGCAGGAGCGAATGGTGGAGGAACGCGTCGAGTTCACGGGGCAGTACCGCGTGGGCCAGGCCCGCGGATTCACCCACATTGCGCTGGCCTTCAACAACGTTCGGGTCCTGCAGGCCACCACCAGCTCTCGGAAATTGCTGTATCTCATTGGTGCGGAGTCCGATGTGACCCAGGTCCTGCGCCTTTTTGCCTCCCTGCGGCTGCAGCTGGAATCGGCCATGGCCGCGTGGTGGCTGGACTACCCCTACAAGGATTTCCTGTCCACGCATGAGCGGACGCTGGAGCGGCGCCAGTTCCAGTTGGGGTTCCTTTCCACGGTGGCCGGCCGGATCGAGGCCGCCTACAGCAGCGAGGTCGCCGCGGCAGGTCCCGGCAACGAACTGGTCCTGGCCAGCCGCCGCGACCGTGCCGATGCGAAGGTGGCCGAGCTCTACCCCCAATTGCGCACGGCCCGCAGCCAGGCCATGTCCATGGGTTCCCGGGCAGCCCACTCGGCGGGCAGCCTCGCCGGAACCATGGCCACCGTCAACAGCCAGGTGGACACGTCCAGGCGGCGGTCCCTGGGCTCCTGAAGCGGATAGTCTGGGCTTTTCAATCCACCCAGCAAGGGAAACTTTTCATGCCGCACACCCGGGCCTCCACGCTCGCCGCCACCATTGCAGGGTGCGCAGCCGTTGCCCTGGCGCTGACACCGTCCCTGGTGCCGCGCCCGGCCACGTTCCAGGGATTCCTGGCCGGGCTGTCCTTTGGGCTCGCCTGGCTTGGTGCCTCGTGGCTGTGGCGCCTTGCTGCTGCGGGGATGGCACGACGCCGGTCCGCCGGTTCCGCGGCGACCACCCGGTCCGCTCCTGCTCCCCTGCCGCGCTGGGCCTGGCCCGCCGCACTTGCCGCCGTGGCCTTGTACGTACTGCTTCTGGGCAGGCTCGTGATCCGCTGGCAAAACGAGGTCCGCGCCATGGTGGAGATGCCGCCGGTTGACGGGCTCGACGTCGTGGCGTTTATGGCCGTCGCCCTGATTGTTGCGGCCCTGGTTTTTGGCGCCCAAAGGGGCCTGCGGCGCATGGCCGCACTGGGACGCGGCTGGACGCGGCGTGCCCTGCCTGCCTCGGGATCACGGCCCGGGGTGGCCACGGCAGGCGGCCTGCTGGCGGGGACCGCTGCAGCGGTTCTTGTGCTGGCCCTAGTTGTGTCGGCGGCGCTGATCGGCACGGACGCCGTCTACTCGGCGCGCAACGGCACCACGCCTGAGGGCATCTCGGAACCCTCAGGGGAATTCCGTTCCGCCGGCCCAGACTCGGCCGCCAGCTGGGACAGCCTGGGCATGCAGGGCCGCGCGTTTGTGGGCGGCGGACCCACGGCTGCACAAATTGGGCAGGTGACAGGCCATCCGGCCAAGGAGCCTGTGCGTGTCTACGTGGGATCTGCGCAGGAGGACAGCATGGAGGCCCGGGCCAGGGTTGCCGTGGCGGAACTCAAGCGCACCGGCGGATTTGGCCGCGGCACACTCATGGTTGCAACACCCACCGGCTCCGGCTGGCTGGAACGGCAGGCCGTCGATTCCCTGGAGTACCTGCACGGCGGCGACACCGCCATCGTGTCCATGCAGTATTCATACCAGCCAAGCTGGGTGTCGTTCCTGTTCCACCAGGACCTCCCCCGCGACTCCGCCCAGGCGCTGTACAAGGCGGTCAAGGCCGAATGGGACACCCTGCCCGCCGCCACGCGGCCCGCACTGCTTGTCTACGGCCTGAGCCTCGGGGCCTCGGGCATGCAGTCCGCCTTTTCCGGAGTCGGGGAATTGACCCAAAGTGTGAGCGGGGCGGTGTTCTCGGGCGCCCCCAACAACTCCCAGCCGTGGGGGACGCTGCAGGCGCAGCGCGACACGGGCTCACCCGTGTGGCAGCCGCAGTTCGACGGCGGCCGCAATGTGCGCTGGCTGTCCAACAACGGCGACTTCGCCAAGATCCAGGGGGCCTGGGAACCCGGCCGCATCGCGTACCTGCAGCACGGCACCGACGCCGTCACCTGGCTGACGCCGCGGCTCATCTGGGACAGGCCGGACTGGCTGCAGGGCAGCGCGGCAGGCGGAGGACGCGCGCCCGACGTCAGCGACTCAATGCGCTGGATCCCGCTGGTGACCTACCTGCAGGTGGCGTTTGACATGTTCATGGGCGAGGCCGTGCCTGCCTCCCACGGCCACAACTTTGGCGATGTGGCCGTGGGGGCCTGGCACGGCGTCCACCCCTCCAGCCTGGACCGGGCGGCTGTGGACCGCATCCAGGCGGTCATCGCCGCCTACCCCTACGAAGACTCCATGGACAACTGACGGCCGCTCAGGGGCAGCCGGCTGCCACCGAGCCGCTGAAATAGCGCCGGGCGGTGTGCGCATTCCACGCCGTGAACTCCGAACCCAGCCACACGCCGTCGTCCGCCCTGCGGTCCAGCACCTCAAGGGAGACGGTGGCCGGCAGGAAGATGGGCGAGTCAAAGGAGATATCCCAGCTGAACGCGTCCGGCTTGGACGGCGGAACCGTTGCCAGGACGCGGGCGGCCGCATACATGCCGTGGGCAATCGAGCGGCGCAGGCCCAGGGCCTTTGCGCTCAGCACGCTCAGGTGGATGGGGTTGAAGTCCCCCGACACCGCGGCATAGGCGCGCCCGGTGTCCACGCCCAGGCGCCACTGCGCCGTCGGGACGGGCGGCACAAAATCCGTGCGCCCCGCGGTGGCGCCGGGCTTGTCGAGCCCGGGCAGGAACACACCCTTGGCCAGGTAGGTGGAGACGCCCCGCCACAGCAGTTCGGTGCCGTCGGCATTGTGGATCTCGGCCACGAGCTGCACCTGTGTGCCGCTGCGGTGGCCCGTGAGGTCCCTTGCCCAGGCCCGCACCGAGAGTTCGTCGGTGAACAGGACAGGGGCAAAGTGCTCCACCTGGTTGCGCAGGTGGATCATGCCCAGCAGGGGAAGCGGAAAGTCCTCCTGGACCATGACCGACATGGCCACGGGGAACGCAAAGGCATGCAGGTACCCCGAGGGCAGCACGTCGCGGGCCGGCTCCCCCATGAGGTGGGCAAACTCGGTGACCTTTGCCAGGTCGGCGCGCACGCCGCGCACCTCCACGGCCCGTGCGGGCAGGGCCACCACGGGCTCCGAGCGCATGAGCCTGCTGCGGGCGGCCGTGGCCGCGGCGTTGACATACAGCTTCGACAGCGACGGCATTTCGTTCAGCTGGGTGTCCTCGCTCATTGCCCCACCAGGTTCTGCCCGCACACCCGCAGCACGTTGGCCGTGACGCCGGCAGCCGCGGGCTGGGCGAAGAACGCGATGGCCTCGGCCACGTCTCCGGGCCGGCCGCCCTGTTGCAGGCTGTTCAGGCGCCGGGCCACCTCGCGGGTCGCAAAGGGGATCTTGGCTGTCATGTCTGTTTCAATGAAGCCGGGGGCCACGGCGTTGACAGTGCCGCCGCGTGCCTCAAGCAGCGGCGCGGTGGAACGCACCATGCCCATGACGCCGGCCTTGGAGGCCGCGTAGTTGCTCTGGCCGCGGTTGCCGGCGATGCCACTCGTGGAGGCGACGCTGATGATCCTAGCGTTCCCGCCGAAGTCGCCGCTGGCGAGGAACGCCTCGTTCATGCGCAGCTGCGAGGCAATGTTGACGGCAATGACCGAGTCCCACTTGGCCGCATCCATGTTGGCCAGCAGCTTGTCGCGGGTGATGCCGGCGTTGTGCACCACGATGTCGAGCCTGCCGTGGCGGGAGATGGCGTGGTCCAGGATGCGCTCCCCGGCGTCGGGCGCCGTGATGTCCAGCTGCAGCGCCGTGCCGTGGATGTCATTGGCGACGGCGGCCAGGTGGTCGCCCGCGGCCGGCACGTCAACGGCAATGACGGTTGCGCCGTCCCGGGCCAGGGTGCGGGCAATGGCCGCACCGATCCCGCGGGCAGCGCCGGTGACGACGGCGACGCAGCCGTTGAGCGGCTTGTCCCAGTCGCCGGCCACTTCGCCGACGGCGGATGCCGTGAGGAACTGGCCGTCAACAAACGCCGAACGGCCCGAGAGGAAGAAGCGCAGGGACGCCATGGCGCTCGGGGAGTCTGCGGCGATGCCGTTGGCCAGCAGGATGCCGTTGGCCGTGGCGCCCGCCCGCAGCTCCTTGGCCACGGAGCGGACAATGCCGTCCACTCCGTTGCGGGCCGCGGCAATGGCGGGTGCGTCACTTGGGAGGGCTGGCCGGGAGATGGTGACGATCCGCGCGTTCTTGTTGAGGTCACGCAGCGCCGCGCCTACGGCCAGCATGGGTGCCGAGAGCTGTTCGGGGTGGCCCAGTTCGTCCAGGACCACCACAATGGCGCCCAGCTTTTCCTTGGGCGTGGCATGCCGGCGTACGTCTTGGTGCCAGTCGAGCAGCACCTTGGCGACGTCGTCGGACCCGGCGCCCTGGCCCATCACCAGGACGGGGCCCTCGATGAGGGGAGCGCCGGGGTTGTAGCGGCGCAGGATGGCCGGTTGCGGCAGGCCCAGGCGTTTGGCCAGGTCGCGGCCGAAGCCGCGGCTGACGAATTCGGTGTACTTGTCGGCCTTCTCGCGTGCGCCGTTGCTGTGCGTGGTCATCGGGTTACCGTGCTTCCAGGATGGCGACGACGCCCTGGCCGCCGGCGGCGCAGACCGAGATGAGTCCGCGTGCGGGGCGGCCGTCCACCTGGCCGCGTTCGTGCAGCATCTTGGCCAGGGTGGCAACGAGGCGCCCGCCGGTGGCTGCGAAGGGGTGGCCGGCGGCGAGTGAGGAGCCGTTGACGTTGAGCTTGCTTCGGTCCACCGTGCCGAAGGCGCCGTCAAGGCCAAGGCGGGTCTTGCCGAACTCCTCGTCCTCCCAGGCGGCCAGGGTGCTGAGCACTGTGCCGGCGAATGCCTCGTGGATTTCAAAGTAGTCAATGTCAGCCAGCGTCAGGCCGTTGCGGGCCAGCAGGCGCGGCACGGCGAAGGCGGGAGCCATGAGCAGGCCGTCCTTGCCGTGGACAAAGTCAACCGCGGCGGCTTCGCCGTCCACCACATCGGCCAGGATGGGCAGGTCGCGGGCGGCAGCCCATTCCTCGGAGGCCAGCAGCACGGTGGAGGCGCCGTCGGTCAGGGGTGTCGAGTTGCCGGCCGTCATGGTGGCGGCGGCACCCAGCGACTTGCCGAACACGGGCTTGAGCGAGGCCAGCTTTTCCAGCGTGGAGTCGCCGCGCAGGTTGGAGTCCTTGGACAGGCCGCGGAAGGGGGTTACCAGGTCATCGAAGAAATTGCGGCCGTAGGCGGCGGCCAGGTTCTTGTGGCTGGCCAGGGCCAGTTCGTCCTGGGCCTCGCGGCTGATCTTCCACTGGGCGGTGGTGAGTGCCTGGTGTTCGCCCATGGACAGGCCCGTGCGGGGTTCGCCGGTTGACGGCGCGTCCGGGGACAGGTCCTTGGGGCGGATGCGGCTGAGAATCTTCAGCTTCTGGCCAGTGGTCTTGGCGCGGTTGAGGTCCAGCAGGATGGCACGCAGGCCCTCACTGACGGCGATCGGCGCATCGGAGGCGGAGTCCACGCCGCCAGCAATGGCGGAGTCAATCTGCCCCAGCTTGATCTTGTTGGACAGTCCCAGGACAGTTTCCAGTCCCGTGGCGCAGGCCTGCTGGAGGTCGTAGGCGGGGGTGGTGGCGGCAAGCGCCGAGCCGAGGACGGCCTCGCGGGTGAGGTTGAAGTCGCGGGAGTGCTTGAGCACGGCGCCTGCTGCCACCTCACCAATTTCCTCACCGGCCAGGCCGAAGCGGGCCACGAGTCCGTCGAGGGCGGCCGTCAGCATGTCCTGATTGGAGGAATGCGCATAGGCGCCGCCCGTGCGGGCGAACGGGATGCGGTTTCCGCCCACAACCACTGCCTTGCGCAGGGTGGGAAGCTGGGCCGCGCCGGATGATGCGGCGGTTGTGGGGTTTGACATGGAACTCTCTCCTTCGGGAACACCGTCTGTTACTGATACCCAGCGTACCTGATACGCTGGGTATCGTGAACACGTTACAGCGCGGGGCGGTTCAGCCGCCCTCCTCCCCCCAGGCGCCGGCTTCCGGCAGCTTTGCGACAACCCCTGCCGTGCCCGCCCTGGACGGGCGATCGGTGAGGTGGGAGGCGCACCGCGAGGAACGCCGTCGTGAGTTGATCAAGGCCACGCGCCGGGCCATTCACAAGCTCGGCCCGGACGCCTCCATGGAGGACATTGCAGCCACCGCGGGCACGTCAAAGTCGGTGTTCTACCGCTACTTTGGCGACAAGTCGGGACTGCGGCAGGCTGTTGGCACCGTTGTCATCCGCAAAATGCAGGAGCGGATTGCGGCCGCCCGCCAGGGAGCCACGGAACCGCGCGAGGGCGTCACAGCCATGGTCGCGGCGTACCTGCAGATGGCCCAGACTTCGCCGAACGTCTACTTCTTCTCCACGATCCCCACGGACGGGGACACACGGCAGCAGGGCGAGCTGAGCGGCTTCTTCGATTCCGTGACCGGCATGATCACGGAGCCGCTCAAGCACCTGCTCGGCGATTCCGACTCCCCGCTGCTTGGCTACTGGCCGACGGCGGCGATCGGCCTGGTGCGCACGGCCGGTGAGCTGTGGCTCCAGACCCCGGACGGCCCGGGCAAGCCGGGCTCTGAGGCAATGGCCGGACAGATTGCAGCGTGGCTGTTCGACGGCGTGGGGCACCTGGTCTCCCCCGCCGCGCATTCCCTTTCAACATCAGCAGCAGAAGGAAAATCATGACGAATGTAATGACCCCCGTTTCCGCCGCCGCCACCAGCGACAACACAGGCGTTGACGTTGCAGCCCTCGGCGAATTGCTCCTGGGCCGCTGGGCAGATGTCCGGCTCGAGGCCCGGCGCCTGGCCGGCCTGCCCGAGCTTCACAAGATCGAGGGGCTGACCCACACCGAACACCGCAAGCGCGTGTTTGAACAGCTGGGCATCCTGGTTCAGAAGGACGGTGTCCACCGCGCTTTCCCCACGAGGCTTGGGGGCAGCGACGACCACGGCGGCAACGTTGCCGGATTTGAGGAACTGGTCATTGCCGATCCGTCCCTGCAGATCAAGGGCGGCGTGCAGTGGGGCCTGTTCGGCTCGGCCGTGCTGCACCTGGGCAACGAGGAACACCAGGACAAGTGGCTGCCGGGCATCATGAACCTGGACATTCCGGGCGCGTTCGCCATGACGGAGATCGGGCACGGATCCGATGTTGCATCGATCGCCACCACGGCCAGCTACGACGTGGATGCACAGGAATTCGTCATCAACACCCCGTTCGCGGCTGCCTGGAAGGAATTCCTGGGGAACGCCGCGGTGGATGGTGTGGCCGCCGTCGTGTTTGCCCAGCTGGTCACCAAGGGCGTGAACCACGGCGTGCACGCGTTCTACGTGGACATCCGGAACCCCGAGACCAAGGAGTTCCTGCCCGGCATCCAGGGCCGTGACGACAACATCAAGGGCGGCCTGAACGGGATCGACAACGGCCGGCTGGCCTTTGACCACGTGCGGATCCCGCGCACCAACCTGCTGAACCGCTACGGCGACGTGGCTCCGGACGGCACGTACTCCTCGCCCATCTCCAGCCCCGGCCGCCGCTTCTTCACGATGCTCGGAACACTGGTTCAGGGCCGGGTTTCCCTGAACGGCGCGGCAGTGGCGGCGTCCAAAGTGGCCCTGAAGATTGCCATCCAGTACGCCACGGAGCGCCGCCAGTTCAACGCGGCCTCGGATACTGAGGAAGTGGTGCTGCTGGACTACCAGCGCCACCAGCGCCGGCTGCTGCCGCTGCTCGCCTCGACCTACGCGGCAGCGTTTGCACACGAGGAACTGCTGGTGAAGTTCGACGACGTGTTCTCCGGGGCACATGACACGGACGAGGACAGGCAGGACCTTGAGACACTTGCAGCCGCGCTGAAGTCACTCAGCACCTGGCATGCCCTGGACACCCTGCAGGAATGCCGCGAAGCTTGCGGCGGCGCCGGCTTCATGGTGGAGAACCGCTTCACCTCGCTGCGGGCCGACCTCGACGTGTACGCGACCTTTGAAGGCGACAACACCGTGCTGCTGCAGCTCGTTGCCAAGCGCCTGCTGGCCGACTACGGCAAGGAGTTCCGCAACCTGGACTTCGGTGTGCTGGCCCGCTTTGTTGCCGTGCAGGCGGCAGACCTGACCATCAACAAGACTGGCCTGCGCCAGGCCGCCCAGTTCGTGGCCGACACAGGTTCCGCGCAAAAGTCCGCCAAGGCCCTGAAGGATGTGGACACGCAGCGCCAGATGCTGGCCGACCGCGTCCAGACCATGGTTTCCGAGGTTGCCGCCGCACTGAAGGAAGCTGCCAAGCTGCCCAAGGACAAGGGCGCGGAGATCTTCAACGACAACCAGAACAACCTGATTGAGGCCGCCCGGGCGCATGCCGAGCTGCTGCAGTGGGAGGCATTTACCTCGGCGCTGGGGCGCATCGAGGACGAAGGCACACTGCGGGTCATGACGCGCCTTCGGGACCTGTTTGGCCTGACGCTGATTGAAAAGCACCTGGACTGGTACCTCATGAACGGCCGCATCTCCATGCAGCGCGCCCGGACACTGGCGCCCTACATCAACCGGGTGCTGGGAAAGCTGCGCCCGCATGCCCTGGACCTGGTCGATGCATTCGGTTACGGCCCCGAGCACCTGCGCGCCACGATTGCCACGGGCATTGAGCGTGAGCGCCAGGACGAGGCCCGAGACTACTACCGCCGGCTGCGCGCGAGCTCCGAGGCGCCGATTGACGAAAAGATCCTGATCCAGCGGGCCAAGGCTTCGTCCAAGCGATAGCTGGTCTGGGCTGGCGACGGCGGCACCCTGCTTGGGTGCCGCCGTCCTGCGTTTAAGTGGCTCTTCAACAGCCGACGCCGCGGGGATTTTGGAAGCAATTGTCGGCGTAGAGGTGCGTTTCGGCCCGCCAGACGGTCAGCGGCAAGGCAGGCGAGGGAATGTTGCCCTGGCCCGAGATCGGAAGTTCGGGTCCGCCATTGACGGTGTAGGTGCCGTTGAAATGGGTGGTCAGGTTGATGGCCAGCCGGCCGGTTGCCACATACACGTGGCTTGTTTGCGTTTGTTCGCCGATGCGGTCCTCATGCAAGGGCGCGCCGTGTATCGGTGTTGGACCCCAACTTGTGCCGTCCCCGTAGTCCCAGGTGTAGGCGACCGGGGTTGCGGTGATGGTGACTTTTTGGCCAATCATGGTCAGGTTGAACGTCTGGGTGGCTGCGTCGGCCCAGACGTTGGTTTCCTTTCCCCGCAGCGTGTGCGGCCCGGGCTGGCTGCCGATTTTCGCCGCGGCGATTGGTGTCCGCTGGAACTCGTGGGCAATCTGGCCGGCAATCTCGGCCAAGACATCGCGCGGCTTCTCGCCGAAGACACACTCGGGGCCTGAAAGGAATGTCCACACCGGTGGGCTGAATGCGGGGTCGGAGTAGTACCAATAGATTGCCGTGCCTGGCTTGCCGTCCGGGCTGTTGGCACCTGAAGCACAAGCTGGCATCACGTCTCGGCAAGCCTCAAAAATTACAATATCGCCCTGAGTGCAGGCAAGGCGGAATTCATACTTGCGAGGGTCTCCTGGACCAGTCGATGGTGTTTCTGGTGAAAACGTTCCGTCTCCGACGGCTTCTCTTGCATCAACAGTGATCTCGGAATCGTCCCAATTGGGCAGGTCGACTTTCGCCGTAGCGACGGTCAGCGGCTGAAACAAGGCAACTAGGAATACGACCGCGCCACATACTATGAATGAGGGCCCTCTCTCCATGACACTTAGCTCCGCTTCAAGATTTCTGCGGTTCGAGCTGTCCAGGCCCCATTGGTGTAACTGGCTTCGACTAGGTTCGTCTTTGCAATGGTCTGCTGATGCTCCTGCGCGATGCTGCCGTCGGCCGAGTAGTAGGTGACCTTCGCCTGTCTTACGAGCAGCAAGGCTTGGTACGCTCCGCCTGCCGTTTCTACAAATGAGCTCGTTGTCTCAAGTACCGTCATCTGCCCACCCACGATCCAACCACCAGACGTGTACCAACCGCTCACGGGCTCGTTGATAAATGAGCACGTCTTGCAACCGGCGCCTGTCACCGCCATCATGGGGTTCGAATCGCCGGTTTCGTACACGTACCCGAGAGTCTCGTACCAGTACTCTGAAAATGCAATCAGCCCTTCTTTGCTGAACTCCTTGGCCTTTGCTGGCAACACGGGGACGGGGACGTTTTCAGCGGGGCCCCGGTCAGTCGCCGGCTTGTAAATCGGAGCTGCAGTGGTCGGTGGTGGCGAAGTGGTGACTGCCGCCGAGGAGGTCGCTTGAGCGGTGGCTGTGCCGGTTGGGTCGACGGTTCCACCCGGTGAGTTGCAGCCGGTCAGCGTCAAGAGGCCGACCACTACTAGGGCCACGGCCGGCACGAATCCCCTGGATTTTGTGAGGCGCTGTTTGTTTTTCGTGTAGCTGTCCCTCATCGCCTGCCCCCAAGTCCATGAAGTAGCAGCGGCTTCCCCGTTGAATCCGTTGCGGCTGGCTTGGTACCAAAATACAACTGCACTCGAAAACACGCCAGCACGTTATCCACAACCAATCTGACCAAGGGTTCTTCGGCGCTCGCGCCGTGGATGTGTGTTGACCGTCCCAACGACAAAGTCGTTTTGCCTGTTTTGTGGTGTCTGTTCCTCCACAGGGGCTCTGGGGCGGTAGTTGTGCACATCGGGGCTGGTTTGGGCTTGTTTGTCAGTGCCTGGATTTAGAATTAAGGCATGGAAACAGCGGCGGGGAGGCCGGGTGAACCGGCTCCTGGTTCAGGGGTTTTACGGGCTGGTGGGCATGTCCGCCAGTTGTTGAATCTCGCCCACGCCCTGGCTGGACACGGCGCCACCAACTCCGATGCTGGCAGCACGGACGGCAGCGTTGGTGGGGTGTTGCCGGGGTCGGTGGTGATGGATGTGGCGTCGTTGACGGATGCGCAGTGTTTGGGCTGGGCGCAGGATGTGGAGGCGTCGCTGCGCATGGGCCAGGCGCTGGCGGTCCAAGTGGCCGGGGAACTCGGGCGCCGGGTCGCGGCCGGCCGTTTCGCCGAGTCGGGATCGCGCGGGCCGGTGGGGTTGCTGGTGGATGCGCTGCAGCTCAGCGCTTCCGAGGCCAGCCGGCGGTTGAAACTCGCCCAGGTGGTGTTGCCGGTGGTCGATGGGATCAGCGGGGCCGTGGCGCCGGTGGCGCACCCGGTATTGGGAGAAGCCTTCTTTTCCGGGGCGGTGTCCCAGGAACGGGCCAGCATGGTCACCCGCTACCTGGCCGACGCTGACCGCTTGGCGGCCGAGGGGCGCATCAGTGCCGAGACCCTCGAACAGGTGGAAGAGTCCTTGGTGGACACCGCACGGGTGCAGGGCCCGGATTTTGTGCGCACGGTCGGGAACCAGATCCTGGGCCATATTGACCCGGACGGGCACAAGCCCAGCCATGCCGAGCTGCTCGCGAAACAAGGATTGTTCTTCCACCAGCCCCGTAACGGGCTGATCAGCTTCCACGGGGCCGTGACACTTGTGCAGCATGAGGAACTCATGGCCGCCCTGGACGGGTTCACCAACCCCAACAAACACAAAAACATCGACACCATCAACACAGGCCCAACTATCGCGGACGGCGGCGGGGCTGGCAGCGAGGTTGATGGCTGCGCGGGGCAAACCAGCCTCCTGGACGAGCTGGGCGGCCTGGCCGGGTTGTTCCCCTCCACCGCCACGGCGACGGCACAGCCAGGCCCACCACCAGCCCCAGGGGAATCAGCGGACCCGCCAGGGCCACCGGATGATCCAAAACCTCCGGATGCTGCGGACATACCGGATGCACCCATGACGCTGGTGCAGTCGGAGCCGCCGGACGCCCCGGAGCAGCCGGACCCTCCAGGGCCGTCGGTTGCTGCCGGCGAGACTGCTGGCGGGGGTGGTGTTACTGGTGGTGTGGGTTGGTGGGGTCGACGGCTGGAGCCGTGGGAGATCCCTGCCCGGCCCCCGGAGGCACCGGAGTATGCGACGCCACCGGTGTATGAGGGCCAG